>NZ_JBAOJM010000002.1:0-701951 GCF_037083425.1 Agrobacterium sp. CCNWLW32 | reverse complement strand
GCGGGGTGGAGCAGCCCGGTAGCTCGTCAGGCTCATAACCTGAAGGCCGCAGGTTCAAATCCTGCCCCCGCAACCAATTCCTACCAAACATATCAAAGGGCTCCGGGGAAACTCCGAGCCCTTTTTGGCGTCCGGAATATAAAAGCGGACCCGCACCGCTGCCAACGGTAAAACAGGGCTGCTGGTCATAAAATCAATCCCGCTACGCACTTCCATGACCAATTCCATCTTCGGGATTGCCATAGACCCCAAAACGGTGATGATGCGCCATCATTCCAGTTCGGATAAAAGCTGCCGTGACCGCTGATCCCTTGCATATCCTCAAGACCGTCTATGGCTACGATGTGTTTCGTGGGCGGCAGGCCGAAATCATCCAGCACGTGGTGGCGGGCAATAATGCTTTCGTTTTGATGCCGACAGGTGGTGGGAAGTCGCTTTGTTACCAGATTCCAGCGCTTGCACGCGACGGTATGGGGCTGATCGTCTCGCCGCTCATCGCGCTGATGGTCGATCAGGTCGCTGCCCTGCGTCAGGCGGGCGTGCGTGCGGAGGCTCTTAATTCCGATCTCTCTCCTGAAGAGCGGCGCGCGCTCTGGCGGGATATGCGGGCCGGTAAAGTCGACATTCTTTATGCCGCACCGGAAACCCTTCTCAAGCCGGATGTCCTGGACGCCCTCCAGCCCATTGCCCTGTCGCTGATCGCTATCGATGAAGCCCATTGCCTGTCTCAATGGGGGCATGATTTCCGGCCACCTTACCGCCAGCTTGATACGCTGATCGAGCGTTTTCCCGACACGCCACGCATGGCGCTGACAGCAACGGCCGATGGGCCTACGCGCACCGAAATTCTCGGTCACCTGGGAATCGAAGAGGATGACGCCTTCATCGCCGGCTTCGATAGGCCCAATATCCGCTATGCGATCATGGAAAAGGATAATCCACGCGCGCAGCTGAAGCGCTTTTTGAAGGACCGCGACAGTGAAAGCGGGATCGTCTATTGCCTTTCCAAACGGAAGGTGGACGAAACGGCCGCATGGCTGCGGGAGGAGGGGCGCGATGCACTGCCCTATCACGCTGGGATGGACAAGGCCGCCCGCGAGGAGAACCAGACCCGTTTCCAGCACGGCGAGGCGGTCATCATTGTCGCGACCGTCGCTTTTGGCATGGGCATAGACAAGCCCGATGTGCGCTTCGTCGTTCATATTGATCTGCCCGGCAGCATCGAAGCCTATTATCAGGAAACGGGCCGAGCCGGCCGCGATGGTCTGCCATCGGACGTACTCATGCTCTACGGTTACGAAGACATCGCCCTGCGCAACCGCTTTATCGAAGAGTCGGATGCTGCGGACCAGCGCAAATATATGGAGCGCCAGAAGCTTGACGCGCTGCTCGGCCTTGCGGAAACCGCGAGCTGCCGCAGGCAGGTTCTGCTGTCCTATTTCGGCGACCGGTGTCAGCCCTGCGGTAATTGCGATACCTGCGCCGAGCCGCCGGACCTGTTTGACGGGGCCATCGCCGCACAGAAGCTTCTGTCCTGTATTTATCGCACCGGTGAACGTTTTGGCCAAGCCTATGTCATCCGTGTGTTGCTGGGGGTCGAGGATGAGCGGATTTCCCGCTTCGGACATGATCGCATCACGACATACGGTATAGGTAAAGAACATGACAATCGCACCTGGCGCGCCATTCTGCGTCAACTGGTTGCGTTACGCATGATTGAAGTGGATCTGTCCGGGCATGGTGGTCTGTCCATTTCCGAAGATGGACGGCGGTTCCTGCGCGAAAAACCTGCGTTGATGCTGAGGATACCATCTGCTCCGCGTTCTGCCCGGCAACAGACGCCCCGCAACACGGTATCGACGATTTTGCCTGAAGCTGATCGCAGTCTTTTTGAGGCTCTGCGTGCGAAGCGCATGGAAATTGCCCGTGCGCAGAACGTTCCGCCCTATGTGATTTTCCATGACAAGACCCTGATAGAACTTGCCACGGCAAAACCGGTCTCCGCGAAGGAAATGGCTGGGATTCCCGGCGTCGGAGACACCAAGCTGGAGCGCTACGGGCCAGCCTTTCTGGCGGCGATCATGCAGCACGCCGCTGGCGAGTGACCGGCAGAAATCGAATGAAAAGCCGGGTAAGCAAAAATCGGTGGGCTCCGACAAAGGCTCAGCCGGTCGTGTCCTTGAACAGAACGTTCTGATCGATGAGGTAGCGCGAAAACAGCGGTAGGCTCGCACCGCCGATTGCCCGCGCCTGGCTACCCACCGCACCTTCGATGATTTCAGGCAGCGTGACACCCTGCAAATCGTGGTGTTTAAGGGCAAGGCGGGTGGCGGCTACGATCCTTGTTCTGACCCAATCGGGAAAACCGCCGTCGATGATGACGCTCGAAAAATCGATGATGGAGGCGGCGGCAATGACTGCCTGCGCCAGAGCTGCGGCAGTTTTTCGGATCCAGCTTTCCAGCGGTTCGCCGAAATCGATCCATTCGTCTGGAGAAAACCAGAGGGGACGCGGATCGATGCCCCTGTCCCGCAGCATGTTTTCCAGAACGAAGATCGACGCGATTTTCAGAAGCTGGACGGTATTGCCGTCCTGCCCTTGCACCGGCAGCGGGCCGATCGCGCCGGCCGTTCCCGTCTTTCCGGAAAACAGCGCCGAATTCAAAACGACGCCGCCGCCGATAAAGGAACCGATGAAGACGTAGAGGAAATCCGGATAATGCTGGCCTGTTCCAAAAACCAGTTCAGCGCCACAGGCACTGGTCGCGTCGTTTTGCAGAAAAACGGGATAGCTGACGCTTTCGGCAATTTCCGACCGGATATCCACGCCCCGCCATCGCTCCATTTCAATCTGCGGAGCGCCCACTTCCTGCGCCCAGTTCCACAATTCGAATGGCGCGGCGATGCCGACGCCGGCAATTTTCTCTCGCTCGGCCGGCGAAAGCTTCGATTCGAGCTCCGTTATGCCGTCGATTACAAATGGCAATATCCATTCCGGCATGGGATAGGGATAGGTTTTGCGCAGCTTGAGCCTGATCCGGCCGACAAAATCCATCAGCACAAGATCGACGCTGCGCCGGCCGATCTTCACACCAAAAGAAAAGACGGCGTCAGGATTAAGCCGCATCGGCGTCGAAGGCTGGCCGACTTTGCCGCGCAGTCTTTCACCACGAATGAGAAGTCCGTCCTTCTCTAGCGACCGCATGATGACGGAGACGGTCTGTGCCGAAAGTCCGCAAAGTCTTGATATTTCGGCTTTTGACAGTCCGCCGTGGCGGCGAACGAGGGACAGCACGAGCCGCTCATTATAGGCGCGCACCCCGATCTGGTTGGCGCCGCTGCTTATATCCATGGTGGTGGGCGACGCCGGCGGCGCCGTCTCGACAGATTGTCTCATATGTCATCCTCCCGCCCGCAATATCCGTCGCGACCGATACAGCAGGCTTTATGGCAATCTTGCTATCGCAACGTTAAACGACGCGGCGATATTCCTCCCTGCCGCCTATTAGAATGCCATAGAGAATTAATAATTCAATCGGATTTATTTATTGACAGCCGTTTCCTTTGGTGGTTCCATCTGGGTCAACGATCATTGTTCTCGGAGGAGACGGGATCGTCGGGTAACCGTCACGGTGCTCAAATATCCATTGGGAGGATCTCATGAAGACCACTGTTTCCGCTCTTCTGGGCGCGCTTGCGCTTGGCGTTTCTTTCGCGTCCGTTGCGTCTGCAGCCGATACTTCGGTTTGCCTCATCACCAAAACCGATACCAATCCCTTCTTCGTCAAGATGAAAGAAGGAGCGACCGCCAAGGCCAAAGAGCTCGGCGTGACGCTGAAATCCTATGCCGGCAAGATCGACGGCGATTCCGAAAGCCAGGTCGCCGCCATCGAGACCTGCATTGCCGATGGCGCCAAGGGTATCCTGATCACCGCATCGGACACCAAGGGCATCGTTCCGGCCGTGCAGAAGGCGCGTGATGCCGGTCTTCTGGTCATCGCCCTCGATACACCGCTCGAACCCGTTGATGCCGCCGATTCCACCTTCGCCACCGACAATCTTCTCGCTGGTGAACTGATCGGCAAATGGGCTGCCGGCAGCCTCGGCGACAAGGCCAAGGATGCGAAAATCGCCTTCCTCAACCTCACCCCCTCCCAGCCGACGGTTGATGTGCTGCGCAACCAGGGCTTCATGAAGGGCTTTGGCATCGACGTGAAGGACATCAACAAGATCGGCGACGAGAGCGATCCGCGTATCGTCGGTCACGATGTCACCAATGGTAACGAAGAAGGCGGCCGTGCAGCGATGGAAAATCTGCTGCAGAAGGACCCCACCATCAACGTCGTCCACACCATCAACGAGCCCGCAGCTGCCGGCGCTTATGAGGCGCTGAAGGCGGTCGGCCGCGAAAAGGATGTTCTGATCGTATCCGTCGACGGTGGTTGCCCGGGCGTCAAGAACGTGGCGGAAGGCGTGATCGGCGCGACCTCTCAGCAATATCCGCTGCTGATGGCGGCGCTCGGCGTCGAAGCCGTCAAGAAGTTTGCCGATACGGGCGAAAAGCCGAAGCCGACCGAAGGCAAGAACTTCGTCGATACCGGCGTGACGCTGGTAACCGACAAGCCGGTCAAGGGCCTCGACTCGATCGATACGAAGGAAGGTCTCAACAAGTGCTGGGGATGATGCCTCAACGTTGAAACCCGCGGGGGCATTCGTGCCCCCGCCCTTGGACCAGAATGAATATCAGGCACGATCCGGGGGATCGGACAAAGGAATAAACGAGCGCGTTGCGCGCCCCTGCGGGGATGACACAGGCCGCTTCACAACACTTTGAAATCTACGCATCATTCTCTTTGGAGATAGACCCAGGTGTCAGGGCTGATGCGATAGAGCGATCGGGAGGAAAATCCAATGAGCGATCAGCCGGTGCGGGCTCAGCCGCATAATGAATTTGAAAAGGTGCTTTCGGGAAGTTCGACGCAGGTCGCCGCTTTCGATACGCACGACAAGAGTGCGCTGGAAAAATTCCAGCATTTTCTCCATTCCAGCCCGGCGGCGGTGCCGCTTATCGTTCTGGTGCTGTCGCTGATTATTTTCGGCCTGCTCCTTGGCGGCAAGTTTTTCTCCGCCTTCTCGCTAACCCTCATCCTGCAGCAGGTCGCGATCGTCGGCATCGTTGGCGCAGCGCAATCGCTGGTCATCCTGACGGCCGGCATCGACCTTTCGGTTGGCGCGATCATGGTTCTGTCCTCCGTCGTCATGGGGCAGTTTACCTTCCGTTACGGTCTTCCGGCGGAGCTTTCCATTCTCTGTGGCCTCGCCGTCGGTGCATTTTGCGGCTTCATCAACGGCGTGCTGGTTTCGCGCATGCGCCTGCCGCCCTTCATCGTCACGCTTGGCATGTGGCAGATCGTGCTTGCGACCAACTTCCTCTATTCCGCGAATGAGACGATCCGGGCTCAGGACATCGCCCAGCAGGCGCCGATCCTGCAGTTCTTCGGCGCGAATATCCGTTTCGGCAACGCGGTCTTCACCTATGGCGTCATTGCCATGGTTCTGCTGGTCGCCCTGCTCTGGTATGTGCTGAACCGCACCGCCTGGGGCCGCCATCTTTATGCCGTGGGTGACGATCCTGATGCTGCGGAACTCGCTGGTGTCAATGTCAAGCGTATGCTGACCACCGTTTATACCCTGTCCGGTCTCATCTGCGCCTTTGCCGGCTGGGCCCTCATTGGCCGCATCGGCTCGGTTTCGCCGACCGCCGGCCAGTTCGCCAACATCGAATCCATCACCGCGGTGGTTATCGGCGGCCTGTCACTGTTCGGCGGACGCGGCTCCATCATGGGCATGATTTTCGGTGCGCTGATCGTCGGCGTCTTTTCACTCGGTCTCCGGCTTATCGGCACAGACCCGCAATGGACCTATCTGTTGATCGGCGTCCTTATCATCTTGGCTGTCGCAATCGACCAGTGGATCAGAAAGGTAGCAGGCTGATGGCAAAAGAACCTATCCTCACAGCACGCAATCTCGTCAAACGCTACGGTCGTGTGACCGCCCTCGACAATGCCGATTTCGACCTTTATCCGGGCGAAATCCTTGCCGTCATCGGTGATAACGGCGCCGGCAAATCCTCTCTCATCAAGGCGATTTCCGGTGCGGTGACACCCGATGAAGGGGAGATCAGGCTGGAAGGCAAGCCGGTGCAGTTCCGCTCGCCGATCGAGGCGCGCAAGGCGGGCATCGAAACCGTCTATCAGAACCTTGCGCTGTCTCCCGCATTGTCCATAGCTGACAATATGTTTCTCGGCCGTGAAATCCGCAAGCCCGGCATTCAGGGCAGCCTGTTCCGGGCGCTCGACCGCCCGGCCATGGAAAAATTCGCCCGCGAAAAACTGTCGGAACTCGGCCTGATGACGATCCAGAACATCAATCAGGCGGTGGAAACCCTCTCCGGCGGTCAGCGCCAGGGCGTGGCGGTGGCGCGTGCGGCAGCCTTTGGCTCCAAGGTCGTCATCCTCGACGAGCCGACGGCGGCACTCGGCGTCAAGGAAAGCCGTCGCGTTCTCGAGCTTATTCTGGATGTGCGCTCCCGCGGTCTGCCGATTGTCCTGATCTCGCATAACATGCCGCATGTTTTCGAGGTTGCGGATCGCATCCATATCCACCGGCTCGGTAAGCGCCTGTGCGTCATCAATCCGAAGGACTATTCCATGTCCGACGCCGTCGCCTTCATGACCGGCGCCAAGGAAGCGCCGAAGGAAACGCTTGCCGCATGACGCTGAAGCTTGAGACGATCGTCGAAGACGTTCTTCGGCGGGCAGAGGGTCAATCCCGTTTCATCATAGCCATTGCCGGTCCCCCTGGGGCCGGCAAATCCACGCTTGCGGATGCTCTTTTTGAGGCCTTGCGGGCGCGAGGCGAAACGGCCGCCGTCCTGCCCATGGATGGCTTCCATATGGACAATGGCATTCTTGAGGAACGGGGACTGCTGCCGCGAAAAGGCGCACCTGAAACTTTTGATGTGCGCGGCTTCCTGGATATCGTCTCCGCCGTCCGCAAGGGCGGGCAGGAGGTGCTTGTTCCGGTTTTCGACCGCTCCCGGGAAATTGCCATTGCGTCCGCCCGGGCGATTGCGCCGGAAACGCGCTTTGTCCTTGCCGAAGGCAATTATCTGCTGCTGAACGAAGCGCCCTGGACAAGCCTTTCCGAGAGCTTTGACCTCACCATCTTCGTGGGCCCGTCCGTCGCCGTGCTGGAAGAGAGGCTGCGGAACAGATGGCAGGGTTATGGTCTCGATGCCGCTCAGATCCATGCCAAGCTTTTCGAAAACGATCTTCCCAACGGAAAAAGGGTGATCGAAAACGCGCGTCCAGCCGATATTCATATCGATATCTGGGAATAGATTAACGCTTTCCAGTTCTTTACCGGCAAAGCGCGTTTGCCGTTAAGCCTTTGTTGACCATGTGTTGAATCTTTTTGATCCACAGGGTGGGGCTTTTGTGTGTCTATTCATTGACGTAAAAATTTCCTTATATACTATATGTGGTGTTCAAGGTTCTTCCGATTCGCAAGGATTGGGAGCTAAGACGGGAATTCGGTGCGTAACGCCATCATGGCGGAACAAGGCCGAAACTGCCCCCGCAACTGTAAGCGGCGAGCATCGTTCCGATTTGGGTCACTGGAGCCAAAAGCTCCGGGAAGGCCGGAATAGATGTTGTGACCCGCAAGTCAGGAGACCTGCCTTGAGCGCAAACGTCCACGGGCGGGGTGTCCGGAGGAAGGTGTTGACGCAAATGATTTGCGTGCGCCCTTTTCTGCCCCCTCCAGAACAAGCTTCGGGGTGAAGTCATGCCAGTGCATTTCTTTAAGTTGCTGCGCTCGTCGGCGTAGAGAGTGATTTTGTGCGGCTTGCAGCATTTTGGGAAAACCGGACCCCGGTTTCTATCCGAAAATGCGAAGAGTTGCCTGGGCTACGTGCCTCACCTGAATGACAGATCCACCGCCACCCGATTGCGATTGTAATCGGCAATGTTGAGCCGTGTCCGAAATCGGCTTCGAGAGAGGAAATCATGACCGTCACCGTTTACAGCAAACCCGCCTGCGTCCAGTGCACCGCCACCTATCGTGCGCTCGACCGCATTGGTATTCCCTATGAGATCATCGATATCTCCGAAGATGCGGATGCGCTCGATCACGTCCGGGGTCTTGGTTACATGCAGGTTCCCGTGGTCGTCGCCGGCGAGCGCCATTGGGCGGGTTTCCGGCCGGATATGATCGGCTCGATCAGCTGAGGCGGTAAGGCGATGGGCCTGATCGTCTACTATTCCAGCCGCTCTGAAAACACCCATCGTTTCCTTCTGAAACTGGGGCGGCGTTTGTTTCGCCTGCCGCTCGGCGCTGAGGACGACGTGCCTCATGTGTCGGAACCCTATGTGCTGGTCACCCCCACCTATGGGGGCGGCGGCACCAAAGGGGCCGTGCCTAAGCCGGTCATCCGGTTTTTGAACGAGCCCTCCAACCGAAATCTCATTCGCGGCGTCATCGCGGCGGGAAACACGAATTTTGGCGCCGCTTTCGCATCCGCCGGAGATATCGTCTCGCGCAAATGCGCGGTGCCGTTTCTCTATCGCTTCGAGCTTCTCGGCACGGAAGAAGACGTCGCCAACGTCAAACATGGATTGGAACGATTTTGGACACGCTGACCTCGAGCGCGCTGCGCAAGGACGCCAAACAGCCGGCAGCCGCAAGCCAGAAACCGCTTGATGCGGGGCTGGACTATCACGCGCTGAACGCGATGCTGAACCTTTACGACGAGAACGGGAAGATCCAGCTCGACAAGGATCGGCTGGCCGCCCGGCAATATTTCCTCCAGCACGTCAACCAGAACACGGTATTTTTCCATAACCTCAGGGAAAAGCTCGATTATCTGGTGACGGAGGGATATTACGAGCAGGAGGTGCTGGACCAGTATTCCTTCAATTTTGTTCGTGACCTCTATGACGAGGCCTATGCCCGGAAATTCCGCTTCCCGACCTTTCTCGGCGCCTTCAAATATTACACCTCCTATACGCTGAAGACCTTCGACGGAAAACGTTATCTGGAGCGTTATGAGGATCGCGTCTGCATGGTGGCGCTGGCCCTTGCGCGTGGTGATGAGCAGCTTGCCCGCAATCTGGTCGATGAAATCATTTCAGGCCGCTTCCAGCCGGCCACCCCGACATTCCTCAATGCCGGCAAAAAGAGCCGCGGCGAGCTGGTCTCGTGTTTTCTGCTGCGGGTGGAAGACAATATGGAAAGCATCGGCCGCTCCATCAATTCGGCCTTGCAGCTTTCCAAGCGCGGCGGCGGCGTGGCGCTGTCCTTGACCAATATTCGCGAATTCGGAGCGCCGATCAAACAGATCGAAAACCAGTCTTCCGGCGTTATTCCCGTGATGAAGCTGCTGGAAGATTCTTTTTCCTATGCCAACCAGCTTGGCGCACGCCAGGGTGCTGGCGCGGTCTATCTACATGCCCATCACCCTGACATCATGCGCTTCCTTGATACCAAGCGCGAAAACGCCGACGAAAAAATCCGCATCAAGACGCTGTCGCTCGGCGTGGTGATCCCCGACATCACCTTCGAACTCGCCCGCAACAACGAGGACATGTATCTGTTCTCGCCCTATGATGTGGAGCGGGTCTATGGCGTGCCGTTGACCGAGATTTCGGTCAGCGAAAAATATCACGAAATGGTCGCCGACAGCCGCATCCGCAAGAAGAAGATCAAGGCGCGCGAATTCTTTCAGGTGATCGCCGAAATCCAGTTCGAGAGCGGTTACCCCTACATCATGTTCGAGGACACGGTGAACCGCGCCAATCCGATCGCCGGCCGCATCAGCATGAGCAATCTCTGCTCGGAAATCCTGCAGGTCAGCGAAGCGAGTGAATTCAATGCCGATCTGTCCTACAGCCATATGGGCAAGGATATTTCCTGCAATCTCGGTTCGCTCAACATTGCCGCTGCAATGGATTCGGCCGATTTCGGCAAGACCATCGAGACCTCCATCCGGGCGCTGACAGCAGTGTCTGATATGAGCCACATTTCCTCCGTCCCCTCGGTGGAAAAGGGCAATGATGCGAGCCACGCCATCGGGCTCGGCCAGATGAACCTGCACGGCTATCTGGCGCGCGAACGCATCTTCTACGGTTCCGAAGAGGGCGTCGATTTCACCAATATCTATTTCTACACCGTGACCTATCATGCCATCCGCGCCAGCAACCGGCTGGCGGTGGAAAGAGGCCAGAGCTTCAAGGGCTTTGAAAATTCGAAATATGCCTCGGGTGACTATTTCGACAAATATACCGACCGGGAATGGTTGCCCGCGACCGAAAAGGTGAAGGAACTGTTCGAAAAGGCCGGCATTGCCATTCCGACGCAGGAGGACTGGAAGGCGCTGAGGCAGGACGTCATGGCATCAGGTCTTTATAACCAGAACCTACAAGCCGTGCCGCCGACAGGTTCGATCTCCTATATCAACCACTCGACGTCTTCCATTCATCCAATCGTCTCGAAGATCGAAATCCGCAAGGAAGGCAAGATCGGCCGCGTTTATTACCCGGCTTCCTATCTCTCGAACGACAATCTCGAATATTATCAGGATGCCTATGAGATCGGTCCTGAGAAGATCATCGACACCTATGCGGCGGCCACCCAGCATGTCGATCAGGGCCTGTCTCTGACGCTGTTCTTCCGCGATACGGCAACGACGCGCGATATCAACCGGGCGCAGATCTACGCCTGGAAGAAGGGCATCAAGACCATCTACTACATCCGTTTGCGCCAGATGGCGCTGGAAGGCACGCAGGTTCAGGGCTGCGTTTCCTGCACGCTCTGAATTGAGGGACAAGACAATGAACATCGCCGTAAAACCCGCGTCCCGCATTCGCGCGGTCAACTGGAACCGCATCGAGGACGACAAGGATCTCGAAGTCTGGAACCGCCTGACCTCGAATTTCTGGCTTCCGGAAAAGGTGCCGCTCTCCAACGACATTCCCTCCTGGGGAACGCTGAAGCCGGAAGAACAGAAGCTGACCATCCGTGTCTTCACCGGGCTGACATTGCTCGACACCATCCAGAACGGTGTCGGCGCCGTGCGGCTGATGGCGGATTCGGCCACGCCGCATGAGGAGGCCGTGCTCTCCAACATTTCCTTCATGGAGGCCGTGCACGCCCGCTCCTATTCCTCGATCTTCTCGACGCTATGCTCCACGCCTGATGTCGACGATGCCTATCGCTGGTCTGAGGAAAACGAGTTCCTGCAACGCAAATCCGCGCTGATCATGCGCGAATATGACAGCGGCGATCCGCTGAAAAAGAAGATCGCCAGCGTGTTCCTGGAAAGCTTTCTGTTCTATTCCGGCTTCTACCTGCCGATGTTCTGGTCAAGCCGCGCCAAGCTTACCAATACGGCGGATTTGATCCGCCTCATCATCCGCGACGAGGCCGTGCATGGCTATTATATCGGCTACAAGTTCCAGCGGGCGGTGGAGCGCCTCGGCGAAAAGGAGAGACAGGAGATCAAGGACTTCGCCTTCGATCTCCTGCTCGAACTTTACGATAACGAGGCGAAATATACCGAAGACCTCTATGACGGCGTTGGCCTGACCGAGGATGTCAAGCAGTTCCTGCATTACAACGCCAACAAGGCCCTTATGAATCTGGGTTACGAGGCGCTGTTTCCCGCCGAGGCCTGCCGGGTCAATCCAGCGATCCTGTCGGCACTCTCACCCAATGCCGACGAGAACCACGACTTTTTCTCCGGATCCGGCTCGTCCTATGTCATCGGCAAGGCAGTCGCGACTGAAGATGAAGACTGGGATTTCTGAAACCCTGATGTCAGCAGGAACCCGCAAAGCCTATTGCGGGTTCACCACCTGGCTCGCAAGGCGGAAGGGGCTGGAGACCGTTGCGCCGATCGCATCGAATACGAAGGCTCCTGCACTATTGATATCACCACCGCGCCTGCTTGCCTCCAGCTGCGGAACCATGGAGGCCAGCGCGGCATAACGGTCGTGATTGAGTGGGTCCGACGCCTCCAGATTGGAGATATCGACGAATTGCACGCCCTCTTTCAGGGCCGCTTCCTGAACCTGCGGATCGGTGACGTCAAGCGCACCGATGCGGGTGACATCAGCGCCCAGTATGGAGGATGCTTTTAAGGCCCGGTCGTCCTTGGACACCAGCACGGTGAGTGGCGGATTGAGCCGGCCGACGACCTCGATCTGCTTGCGGAAGACATCGGCGTCGATATCGGGCGCAGCCAGCACCACCTGCAGCTTGGCGATGACATCGTTCCTGCCTTCGAAGCGCAATTGCCGCAACGCTTCCATCACCAGCCAGCCGCCCATGCTGTGACCGAACACGACGACGCTTTTTCGTGGTGTCTGCCGGGTGAGGTCGGTCAATAGGGCGGCCAGCGCATCACGCGAATAGGTCGCCGATTCCTTGTCGGCGACGTAGCCGGTGACATTGGCCTGCGAAGGCCAGGAAAAGACTAATGGCACGCCATTCATATTGGCATCGGCAGCCATTTGCGCCGCGCGGAAAAGGGCTTCCTGATAGCTGTAATTATAGCCATGCACAAAAAGTGCGATCTGCTTGCCAGAGCGGGCAATATCGCCGAGATCGGCGTTGAAGGCCGTCTTCGTCAACATATCGGCCTTGGTAACAACGAAGTCCTTCTTCGGGTCCGGCTTGCCGCTGGACCACTCGATTTTTCCGCTTTTATGGGTAGGAGGAATGGAAATATCGAAGCGCGCATAATTCGGCTCGGCCGCCCGTTCCGTCCCGAAGCCCTTTTTTGCGTCCTTGTTTCTCTCGCGTGTACTCGCCACATAGGCGGTTACGATTTTGGTGCCTTTGGCCCTGGTGTCCACAGCCTGCAGCACATCCGCCCCCGGTCTGCCCGCGCAGGATGAAAGAACGCTGAGGGTGAGAAGGAGCGAAAAAATCAGGCGCATGAATGGGCTACCGATGACAAGGAACGGCTGATAAATAACCGGCCGTCAAAAAAGTTGCTACTGGAGAATGAATTGCGCTGCTGCGATGGTCTTCGATGTGGAGAGGCATTCCCCGCCTTGCTATCCGGACATGTTCGTTTTAGGCCGTAAAGATGACGAACAAGGTGTCGCTTTTACGGCTGAAACTCACGGACTTCCGCAATTATGCGGCGGCTGCGCTCACGCTCGATGACCGCCATGTGGTGCTGACGGGCGACAATGGTTCCGGCAAGACCAATCTGCTTGAGGCTGTCTCCTTTCTCTCACCCGGAAGAGGCCTGCGCCGGGCCACTTTATCCGACGTAACACGGGTGGGGGCGGAGGCTGCCGGTTTCTCGATTTTTGCCGATGTCGAAGGCATGGATGGCGAAGTCGCCATCGGCACCGGGATCGAAGGTGACGGAGAGGTGGTGTCGCGTCGCCTGAGACTGAATGGCACGCCCGTCAAATCCGTCGACGAATTGACCGACCATCTGCGGGTGCTGTGGCTGACGCCCGCCATGGATGGCCTCTTTACCGGCTCATCATCGGATCGCCGGCGTTTCCTTGATCGGCTGGTGCTGTCGCTTGATCCAGCTCATGGACGGCGGGCAAGCGATTTTGAAAAGGCCATGCGCGGCCGCAACCGCCTGCTTTCGGAAGGCCGTTTTGATCCGGTCTGGCTGGACGGTATCGAAAAGCAGATGGCCGAACTCGGCATATCCATGGCCGTTGCCCGTTATGAGATGCTCGGCCTTCTGAAGAGCCTGATCGAAGGGCGGGCGGGCAATGCCGCTTTCCCGTCGGCAGCGCTCTCGCTTTCCGGTTTCATGGACGATGGGCTCAACCGCCCTGCCGTCGATCTGGAGGATGAATACAGGCTTATGTTGCGCGATGGCCGGTATCGCGACGCCGCTGCCGGCCGTACGCTGGATGGGCCGCACCGCGTCGATCTCTTCGTGCGTCATGCGGAAAAGGACATGGAGGCCGAACGCTGTTCAACCGGGGAACAGAAGGCGCTGCTGGTGGGGCTGGTGCTTGCCCATGCGCAGCTCACCGCCAATATGACCGGCCATGCGCCGGTCCTGCTGCTGGACGAGATCGCCGCCCATCTGGATGAGGGCAGGCGGGCGGCGCTGTTCGATCTCATTCACGCGCTTGGCGGCCAGAGCTTCATGACGGGAACGGATGCGGCCATGTTCTCGGCCCTTGGTGAGCGGGCGCAGTTCTTCAATGTCTCCCACGGGAGCATCACGGCATGACGGCAGAGAGATGGAGTGCGACATGGACCCGCTGAGCCCGGAAGAAATCGAACGCTACAAGCGTCACATCCTGCTGCCGGAAATCGGCGGCGCCGGACAGCAGCGGCTGAAGGCGGCGCGCGTACTGGTGATCGGAGCGGGCGGTCTTGGTGCGCCCGTGCTTCATTATCTTGCCGCCGCCGGTGTCGGCACGCTCGGCATGATCGATGACGATGTGGTTTCCCTCTCCAACCTCCAGCGACAGGTGATCCACGATACTGGCACGATTGGGGAGCTGAAAACGGAAAGCGCCCGCAAGGCCATCGCCCGTCTCAACCCGTATGTCCGTACTCTTGTTTATGAGGAACGCTTTTCGCAGGTCTGGGCGCATGACCATCTGCAACCCTTCGATCTCCTTATCGACGGCTCGGACAATTTCGATACGCGTTATACCGCCGCCGATGCGGCGGAGGCTGCCAGGAGACCGCTGGTAACGGGTGCTGTCGGCCGTTTTGACGGCTCGGTGACGGTGCTGAAACCCTACGAGACAAATGCCGAGGGCATTCTGCTGCCCGGCTATCGTGACCTGTTTCCCGAGCCGCCTCCGCAGGGGCTTATTCCCAATTGCGCGGAAACAGGTATTGTCGGCGCGCTGACCGGGGTTATCGGCACGCTTATGGCCATGGAGGCGATCAAGGTGATCACCGGTGCCGGCGAACCGCTGATCGGCCGCCTGCTCCTCTATGATGCCCTGTCTGCCCGTTTCGAAACCGTGCGATACAAGCGGCGGGCAACGGGAGGGAAGCCGTGACCGAGATTATCGAGATCGGAGAGGACTTCGATCGCTGGCAGGAATTGCTGGCGCTCATCATGTCGTCCTTCGCCTATATGGACGGCGTCATCGATCCACCGTCCTCGGCCCATCGCCTGACGCTGGATAATCTCTCCGAAAAGGCGAGGGCGGAAATTGCTTTCGTTGCGGTGGACGAAGGCGAACTGTTGGGCTGCCTGTTCTGCCGGCCGGAGCCACCCGCCTGTCTTTACGTCGGAAAGCTGTGCGTCTCACCCCAGGCGCAGGGAAAGGGCATAGGCAAGATGCTGCTGCAGAGGTCCGAAGCGTTGGCGCGCGAATTGGCGCTGCCGGCGCTGCGGCTGGAAACCCGCATCGAGCTGATCACCAATCACGCCAGATTCGCCGCCTGGGGTTTCGTCAAGACTGCTGAAAACGCCCATGCCGGTTACGATCGCACGACCTCGATCGAGATGACCAAGGTCCTCGGCTGAAATCGTCTTCAGCCGATCCGGCTGCGTAAAGTCCGGAGTTATCTTCCCTGGCCGATCACAGAGCCTATTGCAAAAGGCCGGATTGCACCATCTGGGAGAGAAAGACCGAGGAGACGCGGTCAATGCCGGTCTGCGACTGGTTTTCTGCCGATCCGACCCGCCACACAGCTTTCTCCGGCCCGCTGAAGAGCTGGATTTCCGTGCTGACCTTGTGGGTGAGAGGAGCCGCCTTTGTCGCTTCCACCATCTGCTTCATCAGTCTTGCGGACGGCATGCGCGTTCTGTCGCCGATCTCGTCTGCATTTGCACTGGCCTTCAGCCGCTGGAAGGCTGGCGCGACATCCGGCAGAGAGCAGTTCATCCTGATTTGCGCCACAACAACACCCGTGGGCGTTTGTGCACCGATACGTGCGGGCTCCGCCTTACAACGCACCCGTTTCGTACTCGCCACCCAGAGCTTTGCGAATTGCTCCGATTGTTCGTTCGTTGTCCCCTTGGGTGAATGCATGCCTCTGTTTTTGCGTTGCCAGGCGACCGGGTCTGCAACCAGTTCCATATCCGTGTAGCGCGGGCTGCTACCCGAGAATCCCCATTCCTTGTTCAAACGAGACATGCTGGCGCGATCAAAATTCAGCCAGGCGCGATAATAGAGTTCCGCAGTCTCTTCAGGGGAGGGCGAAGCGGCCTGGGCCGAACCGCCGACCAGCATGAGCAGGATGGAGATCACCGTTAAGAACTTCGCCTGGATACCCATTGAACTTTCCCTCCCTATGATCGAACGACGGTGGCCTGAGCCGGCTCAGTTCCGCCCCGGCAGCACCCGGTTCGGGGGACGGTGGCCGTCGAACAGCGTGCGGATGTTGATGATGACCTTGTCGCCCATTTCGATGCGGCCTTCGATCGTCGCAGAACCCATGTGCGGAAGCAGCACGACCTTACCTTCCTTGGCGAGCTTGATGAGCTTGGGGTTCACCGCAGGCTCGTTCTCATAGACGTCAAGACCGGCGCCGGCGATCTTGCCTTCGCGCAGGCACTGGATCATCGCCGCCTCATCGATGATATCGCCGCGCGCAGTATTGACGATGTAGCTGGTCGGCTGCATCAGCGCGAGCCGCCGCGCCGAAATCAGATGATAAGTTGCAGGCGTCGAGGGGCAATTGACGGAAACGATATCCACCCGCGCCAGCATCTGGTCGAGGCTGTCCCAATAGGTCGCCTCAAGCTCCGCCTCGGTGGCCGGATTGACGCGCTTGCGGTTATGATAATGAATGGAAAGCCCGAAGGCCTTGGCGCGGCGTGCAACCGCCGTTCCGATGCGGCCCATGCCAACAATACCGATGCGCTTGCCGGAAATACGCCGCCCCAGCATCCAAGTCGGTGACCAGCCAAGCCATTCATCTGCGCCATTGGCGAGCACGCGTGTGCCCTCGATCATGCGGCGCGGCACGGCCAGCACCAGCGCCATGGTGATATCGGCGCTGTCCTCGGTCAGCACATTGGGTGTGTTGGTGACGGTAATGCCCTTGCGGGCTGCGGCATCGACATCCACATGGTCGATACCGTTGGAAAAGCTGGCGATCAGCTTCAGCTGCGGCCCCGCCTGATCGATCATCGCGGCGGTGATGCGGTCAGTGACGGTCGGCACCAGCACATCCACTCGCTGCATGGCGGCGACAAGCTCCGCTTCGCGGCGCGGCGTATCGTCGATATTCAGCTCGGCATCGAAGAGTTCGCGCATTCTGGTTTCGACGACGTCTGGCAATTTGCGGGTGATATAGACTGTCGGTCTCTTCTTGTGGGTCATCGTTTGCCGCTGCCTTGTTCAGAAGTCATTAACCAGAAAGAGCGATAATTTCTTTCAATCAGGGCGTTTCTACCAGACCCACCGGCGAAGACAAATAAAACTCGCTGAAGCTTGAGGCATGTGGAAACGAGCCTCCTTAAATATCATCCGGTTTGCAGAAGGCGGGAAACGGAAATGGGCATACGCAGTGTGGTTTCTATCGTTTGCATTGCATTGTCTCTGGGCCTTCTCGGTGCGGCCGGCGAAGCCATGGCGCAGGGTGCCGCAAAAGGCGCAAGCGGTCTGCCGCTGCCGCGTTTTGTCAGCCTGAAATCAAAGCGCGTCAATATGCGCATCGGCCCGAGCACGGATTATGCCGTGTCATGGATGTATTTGAAATCGGGAATGCCCGTCGAAATCATCCAGGAATATGAAAACTGGCGGCGTATCCGCGATGCCGACGGCACGGAAGGCTGGGTCAATCAGGCCCTGCTGTCAGGTGAGCGCACGGCCGTTGCGGCTCCGTGGATGCGTGGCAAGGGCAAGGAAGTCTTTGTGAACATGCGCCGCGAAGCGCAGTCGGGCGCTTCCGTTGTTGCACGGCTTGAGCCGGGCGTCGTCTTCAGGATCGGCGAATGCAATGGCGACTGGTGCCGCGCCGAGGCCGGTCAGGCCTCGGGCTGGGTTTCGCAGGGCGAAATCTGGGGTGCTTACCCGGGCGAAGCCTTTAAATAAGGCCGTGTTTTTCGCCAAGCGCCTTCAACGATGACATGGGGCGCGGGCCGATCTGTTGAATGACGGCGGCAGCCGCAAGGCAGCCGAGCTTGCCGCAATCTTCGAGCGACCGGTCCTGCGTATAACCGAACAGGAATCCGGCGGCGAAAAGATCGCCCGCACCCGTCGTGTCGACCACGTCATGCACCGGATAGGCCTCTACCTTCACACGCTCCGTGCCGCGCAGAATGACGGCGCCTTCCTCGCTCATCGTCACCGCCGCGATCTTGCAGTCGGCCGCGATTTTGGTCAGCGCCAGTTCGAAATCGTCGGTTTCGTAGAGCGACAGCGCTTCCTGCTTGTTGGCGAAAACGATGTCCACCGTGCCGGAGCGCATCAGGTCGAGAAACTCTTCGCGGTAGCGGCCGACGCAGAAGCTGTCGGAAAGCGTCATGGAGACTTCGCGGCCGTTTTCATGCGCAATGCGGGCGCATTCGCGGATGGCGTCCTTGGCGCGCGGCGGGTCCCACAGGTAACCCTCGAAGTAGGTGACTTTCGTATCCGCCACCACATCATCTTCGACATCTTCCGGACCGAGATCGACGCAGGCGCCGAGATAGGTGTTCATCGAGCGCTCGCCGTCTTCGGTCACGAAGATCATGGAGCGGGCGGTCGGCGGGAAGGTGCCTTCCGGTTTCGTTTCGAAATAGACACCCTGGGCGCGGATATCGTGCTGGAAGATTTCTCCGAGCTGGTCTTCCGCCACCTTGCCGAAATAGGCGGCCTTACCGCCGAAATTCGCTACGCCTGCTGCCGTGTTGCCAGCGCTGCCGCCGGAGGCTTCAAGAGCCGGCCCCATAAGCGAATAAAGCAGCTCGGCGCGTTCCGCGTCGATGAGGTTCATCGCACCTTTGGTAATGGCATTGTCGTTGAGAAAGCGATCATCGCAGCGGGAGATAATGTCGACGATGGCATTGCCGACAGTCAGTACGTCGAATTTCGTCATAGGCCCTATCCGTTTCGCACGGGGTGTGCATATTTTTCGAAAGGTCTTAAACATTTCTCGCGGCAAGAAAAGCCCAAAGAGAAAATATGCGGTTCTCAGGATGGGGCGAAAACGCGTCATCTGCCTGTAATGTGGTTAAGCTATTCCTTCTACCAGAGCAAAAGGTGTGTGAACGCGTACCGGAATGGAAGACATGATGGTCTTCTGGCTCAACCGTTATCTCCGCCACGGATGTACTGGCGGTATATAACGGACATAAAAGGCGGGGGTGACCCCGCTTTTTCTTTTTGGAGAACGCCCGCCCATGGCACCACGTGGCCACTAAGGGCGTTTCCGCCCAAGCGCCTCACCACGTTCTTCCCCTTCACGGCATACCTCATCGGACGAAAACGCGGAGCGAAAGCGTATTCGTGATTCCATTCCCGCTGAAAAGGCTCTAAAGCGGAGTATCTCCCCGCAAAAGCCGCGAAAGCTTTCCCTCCATGTCTGCCGTTGCCGCGAATGTCGCCCCGATTTTCATTCTCATCCTGATCGGTTGGCTCACCGTCAAGGCCGGTCTGTTCAGGGCCGATGCCGGCGATATCCTCAGCGACTTTGTGTTCAAGATTGCTGTGCCGACCTTGATCTTCCGCACGCTTGCCGAAGCGAATTTTCACGGTGCTTCGCCTTTCCGACTGTGGATCACCTATTTCGCCGGCGTAGCCGTCACCTGGACGGTTGGGCATATCGTCACCCGTTATGTCTTCAAGCAGGATGTCCGCATCGCCGTCATTGCCGGCATTTCCTCGGCCTTTGCGAACAATATCTTCATCGGCCTACCGCTGGTCGGGCGGTCCGTGGGGGATGAGGGGCTGGTCGCTCTCTCCATCCTGCTCGCCATCCATCTGCCTGTGATGATGATCGCCGGCACGATCCTGATGGAAAATGCTACTCATAAGGCGGTCGGCGGTGAAAAGCGCAGCATGGCTGCGGTGTTCAAGCAGGTAGGCCGCAATCTCATTACCAATCCGCTGGTGATTGGGCTTGTCATCGGGCTTTCGACCAATGTTTCCGGTGTAGCGCTGACGCCCATTCTGAAAACCGTGGTTGATCAGATCGCGTCCATGGCGGGGCCGGCGGCGCTTATTTCGCTCGGCATGGCGCTGACCAAATACACCATCCGCGGCAATATGGGCATTGCCGTCACCATGACGGTGTTCAAGCTGCTGCTGCTGCCCGCCTGCGTTTGGGCAATGGGTCATGCGCTCGGTCTTAGCCGGGAATGGACCGCGGCGCTCGTGCTTACCTCGTCGGTGCCGACTGGGGTGAATGCCTGGCTTATCGCCAACCGCTTCGGCATCGGCCACAGCGTTGCCGCCTCCACCATCAGCATTTCCACAGCGACCGGTGTTCTTTCCGTGTCGCTATGGGCATGGCTGTTGAGCTGATTATTCTGCTGCGTTGATTACTTCTGGGCGCTCAGAATCTTGAAGCGGGCGTTGCGGCACACTTCAGTGCTGGTGCGAAACTCAGCCGCGAGCACTGGCTCGTAGGGCATGCCGCGATTGGCGACCATCAGCAGCTTGCCGCCGCTGCGTAGTGCGCCGGCGGCAGCCTTGATGAAGGCCTGACCGAGGGCAGGTTCTGCTGCCTGTCCCGCCGCATGGAAAGGCGGGTTCATGATGATAAGGTCGTATTTTTCCTTCGGCGGCTCGTTTGCCAGATCCTGCCAGAAGAAACGCGCCGTCAGTCGCGGATTGTTTTCGAGAAGATTGGTCTTTGCAAATTCCAGCGCGTTCCAGTCTGCTTCAAACAGATCGATACGGGCCGTGCGCGGCGATTTCTCGGCCAGCATGACTGAGAGATAACCCCAGCCCGCGCCGAAATCGGCGGCGTTGCCGTCAAAATCGGTCGGCAGGCGCGATGCGAGCAGTTCTGAGCCATCATCCACGCGGTCATGCGAGAACATGCCGGGCAGGGCGGTGAAACGGCCTTCCACCGTCGCCGGTTTCTGGGCGAGTTTCGACACGGCAGATGCAATATCGTCCGGACGTTTGAACCAGAGGGCGACGCCGTGATATTTCGGTGTCGATTCCGCCTCGATGCCAAGCTTCGCCAGCGTCTTGCGCAGTGTCACGATACCGTCTTCCTTCGATCCGGCCGCGACGATCAGGCCGCCGGCCTTCACGCGCGAAAGTGCTTCGGCGACGCGGTTTTCGTTTTCGCCACGGTGCTTGCCGCACAGCAAAAGCGCCGCATCGTAGTCCTCGCCCGAAACATCCGGGGTGACTTCTGCGCCCTGAGCCTGCAAGGCCCGGTAGAGCGGCCGGAGATGTTGAACCGCGACGATCTCGGCGTCGAAACCATCAAGGCGCGGACCGGCCTCAGCTCCCAGAAACAGAACGCGCTCGCCCTCTTTCGGCATAGGAAGCATTTCCGAGGCAAAGGGGTGGAAAAGGGTTTTCACAGCGTCACGGCTCATGGGAGCATCCTCAAGGTAGAATAGAAAAAAGGCGCGGGCAAAACCCGCGCCTCGATAGGGTCTGGCGGCGCTGCCTTATTCGGCAGCGGCTTCGCCGTCTTCCTTCTTCTTGTCGGCAGCGATTTCCTGGCCGGTGGCCTGGTCGACAACCTTCATGGACAGGCGAACCTTGCCACGCTCGTCGAAGCCCATCAGCTTGACCCAGACCTTGTCGCCTTCCTTGACGACGTCGGAGGTCTTGGCGACACGCTCGGAAGCGAGCTGCGAGATGTGAACGAGGCCGTCACGGGCGCCGAAGAAGTTGACGAAAGCGCCGAAGTCAGCGGTCTTGACAACAGTGCCTTCGTAGATCTGGCCGACTTCCGGTTCCGCAACGATCGAGTGGATCCACTTGCGGGCCGCTTCGATTTCCTTGCCGGAAGAAGAGGCGATCTTGACGGTGCCGTCGTCTTCGATGTTGATCTTCGCGCCGGTCTTTTCGACGATTTCGCGAATGACCTTGCCGCCGGAACCGATGACTTCACGGATCTTGTCGACCGGAATGTTCATCACTTCGATGCGCGGTGCGAATTCGCCGAGCTGGCCGCGGCTTTCGGTGATGGCGTTGGCCATTTCACCGAGGATGTGCTTGCGGCCACCCTGTGCCTGCTCCAGAGCGATCTTCATGATCTCTTCGGTGATACCGGCGATCTTGATGTCCATCTGCAGCGAGGTGATGCCGTCGGCGGTGCCGGCGACCTTGAAGTCCATGTCGCCGAGGTGATCTTCGTCACCCAGGATGTCGGAGAGGACCGCAAAGCGCTCGCCCTCGAGGATCAGGCCCATGGCGATACCGGCAACCGGCTTTGCCAGCGGAACGCCGGCGTCCATCAGTGCAAGCGAGGTGCCGCAGACCGTTGCCATCGACGAGGAGCCGTTGGACTCGGTGATTTCGGAAACGACGCGCAGCGTATAGGGGAACTGTTCCGCAGTCGGCAGCATCGGACGGATAGCGCGCCATGCGAGCTTGCCGTGACCGATTTCGCGACGGCCCGGGGAGCCCATGCGACCTGTTTCACCGACCGAGTAGGGCGGGAAGTTGTAATGCAGCAGGAAGCGTTCCTTGTACATGCCGGTGAGGCTATCGACATACTGTTCGTCTTCGCCGGTGCCGAGCGTCGCAACGACGATCGCCTGGGTTTCACCGCGGGTGAACAGCGCCGAACCGTGGGTACGCGGCAGCAGGCCGACTTCCGAAACGATCGGACGAACGGTCGACAGGTCGCGGCCGTCGATGCGGCTCTTGGTGTCGAGAACGTTCCAGCGAACGATCTTCGCCTGAAGGTGCTTGAAGACAGCGCCGATTTCTTCCGGCGTGTACTTCGCTTCGCCTTCTTCCGGCAGGAAGTGCGCCTTGACCTTCGCCTTCACGGCGTCGACGGCGGCGTAACGCGCAGCCTTTTCAGTGATCTTGTAGGCGTCGCGCAGTTCGGCTTCGGCGAGCGCCAGCATTTCGTTTTCGAGCGCGGAGAAGTCTTCCGGTTCGAATTCGCGTGGTTCCTTGGCGGCAACTTCGGCGAGCTTGATGATCGCGTCGATAACCGGCTGGAAGCCGCGATGACCGAACATGACGGCGCCGAGCATGATTTCTTCGTTGAGTTCCTTGGCCTCGGACTCAACCATCAAAACAGCGTCCTGCGTACCGGCAACGACGAGGTCGAGAACAGACTCGTCCATTTCGTCCAGATGCGGGTTAAGAACATACTCACCGTTGATGTAGCCAACGCGCGCGCCGCCAACCGGGCCCATGAAGGGAACGCCAGAGAGCGTAAGCGCTGCGGAAGCCGCAACCATCGACAGAACGTCCGGGTTGTTTTCCAGATCGTGCTGGATGACGGTGACGACAACCTGCGTGTCGTTCTTGTAGCCTTCCGGGAAGAGCGGGCGGATCGGACGGTCGATCAGGCGGGAAACGAGAGTTTCGTTTTCGCTCGGACGGCCTTCGCGCTTGAAGTAGCCGCCGGGGATCTTGCCGGCCGCGTAGGTCTTTTCCTGGTAGTTGACGGTCAGCGGGAAGAAGTCCTGGCCGGGCTTCGGAGACTTTGCGGAAACCACTGTCGCGAGAACCATCGTCTCGCCGTAGGTTGCGATGACGGCGCCGTCAGCCTGACGGGCAACCTTGCCGGTCTCGAGCTTCAGCGGGCGGCCTGCCCATTCGATTTCCACGGAGTGTTGATTGAACATATCTTGTCCTTGGTTGTGGCTGCCGCTCCAGCATCGTGCCGGCGGTGGCAACGCGGTGACTCAATCACGGGCAAGACAGCGGGAGGCTTTCGACAAGCAAGCATCCGGCAATCCTGCCCCATGACAGGTCTGCGGTTGAAAAGGCGACACCGGCCCATCCGGGTCTACCTTATCGTCCGGGGGCCACATCTGCGGCAAACGCCCGGAAATTCATATAGCCTTTGAAAGGCCGGATATAAAAACCGGCGGGCATCGTTGCGAAACCCGCCGGAGAAGTTATTAGCGGCGAATGCCGAGAGCACCGATCAGCTTGCTGTAACGGGCTTCGTCCTTCTTCTTCAGATAGTCGAGAAGCGAACGACGGCTCGAAACCAGCGTCAGAAGGCCACGACGGGAGTGGTTGTCCTTCTTGTGGTCCTTGAAGTGACCGGTCAGGTTGTTGATCCGCTCGGTCAGGATAGCGACCTGAACTTCCGGAGAACCGGTGTCACCTTCCTTCGTGGCATATTCCTTGATGAGGGCGGCTTTGCGCTCTGCAGTAATCGACATCGGACGATCCTTTCTGTTTTAAGGAAAAATGGGACGCCTTGAGCCGGGATGTCGTCCAGCTCAGGCCATTCAGCAGCATAGGCAAAGCCCAAGCTGGCGCTGCCTATAAACTATTCCGGGTGCGATGGAAAGAGGCGATTGATTCCTGCCCGCGCTGCCCGGCTCAGCCGAAAACCCGCTTCGGCCGGAACTCGCCTTCACCGATCTCGCCGATAGCGACAAGCTTGCCATGCGCGGTGGCATAGGCTTCCGGATGGTTGGCCGGTGCATCACGCCCGCGAAGCAGGATGGGGTTGCCCATCTTCAGCCGGTGCGCCTGGTCGTCGTTGATGATGAGGCGGGGAAGGGCGGAAAGCGCCTCGGCCGTATCGATCAGGAAGGCGTCCAGCGCCTCCAGCCGTTCGTCGCGGTCCTCCACGGCCTCCAGTGCCGTCAGGGTTTCGAGCGGCACCATCATGTCTTCGCCGAAGGGAGCGACCATGGTGCGGCGCAGTTCCGAAATATGGCCGAAACAGCCGAGATCGCGGCCCATATCGCGCGCCAGCGCCCGCACATAGGTGCCCTTGCCGCATTCCACTTCGAAATGGGCCGTATTGGCGTCCGGGCAGGCAAGCAGCGTCAGGCGATGGATTTCGACCTCGCGTGCGGGGATTTCCACCGTTTCGCCTTCGCGCGCCAGATCATAGGCGCGCTCGCCAGCGATCTTGATGGCCGAAAATTGCGGCGGCGTCTGCAGGATCACGCCGGTATAGTTGGGCAGAATATCGCGGATCGCCTGTTCGTCCGGGCGCTGCTCGGAGGAATCGAGCACCTCGCCTTCCAGATCGTCGGTCGTGCGCTGCTCACCCCAGGTGACGGTAAATTCGTAGATTTTCCGGCCGTCCATGACGTAAGGCACGGTTTTGGTAGCGTCGCCAAGCGCGATCGGCAGCATGCCGGAAGCGAGCGGATCGAGCGTGCCGGCATGGCCCGCCTTCTGGGCATTGAACAGCCACTTGATCTTGGAAACGGCCTCGGTGGAGCCGAAATCGAGCGGTTTGTCGAGGATGAGCCAACCGGAAATCGGGCGGCCCTTGGGTTTGCGGTTCTGCTGTTTGCGTGGTTTGGACATGCTTCAGTTCTGTTCGTCGTCTTTTTCGTTTGAAGGTCCAAGATCGCGCTGCACTTCGGGCGAGCGCAGAAGGGCGTCGATCTTCTGGTAATTGTCGAAACTCGTATCGTCGCGGAAACGCAGTTCCGGCATGTATTTCATCTGCCGCAGCTGCGGGCCGAGGCGGCCGCGCATGAACTTGGCATGGCGGTTGAGCGCCGTGATGATGTCGGTGTGATCGGCAACGCCAAGCGGCGTCACATAGGCGGTCGCGATCTTCAGATCGGGCGACATGCGCACTTCCGAGATGGAAATGACGGTGCCTTCGATCAGATCGTCGCGGACTTCACCGCGCTGGAGAATCTGGGTCAGGGCGGCGCGCACCTGTTCGCCAACACGCAGCATGCGTTGCGAAGGGGCCGATGATGTAGCTTTTGCCATTGGTTATGCCTCAAACGGAGCGAGCGCCGGTAAGCCGGCGCCCGACAGTAAATTCCTGTTTTGCGGCGAGAACGCTTAGAGCGTTCTCGTGATGTGTTCGACGCGGAAGCACTCGATGGTGTCGCCGGCGCGGATGTCTTCGTAGTTTTCGAATGCCATACCGCACTCCTGACCAACAGGCACTTCGTTGACTTCGTCCTTGAAGCGCTTGAGGGTCTTGAGCTTGCCTTCGTGGATAACGACGTTGTCGCGCACCAGACGCACACCCGCACCACGTTCCACCTTGCCCTCGACGACGCGGCAACCCGCGACCTTGCCGACCTTGGTGATGTTAAACACCTCGAGAATTTCGGCATTGCCGAGGAAGGTCTCGCGACGTTCCGGCGAAAGCAGACCTGACATCGCCGCCTTCACGTCATCCACCAGATCGTAGATGATGTTGTAGTAGCGGATTTCGATACCGGCGCGTTCGGACGCCGTACGTGCCTGTGCGTTGGCGCGAACGTTGAAGCCGATGATCGCGGCGTTCGATGCCTCGGCAAGCGAGATATCCGATTCCGTGATGGCACCAGCACCAGAGTGAACGACACGAGCGCGGACTTCGTCTGTGCCGAGCTTGTCGAGCGAAGCGATAATGGCTTCGACCGAACCCTGCACGTCCGCCTTGATGACCAGCGGGAATTCCTTCAATCCCGAAGTCTGCAACTGGCTCATCATCTGTTCCAGCGAACCGCGCTGGCCGGTCTGACGGGCGACAGCCTTGTCGCGGGCCAGACGCTGGCGGTACTCGGAAATCTCGCGGGCGCGGCTTTCGTTTTCGACGACCGCGAAACGGTCACCGGCCGAAGGCGTGCCGGAAAGGCCGAGAATCTCGACCGGCATTGCCGGACCGGCTTCCTTGACGTGTTCGCCCTTGTCGTTGACGAGTGCGCGCACACGGCCCCACTGGTCGCCGGCAACGATGATCTGGCCGGGCTTCAGTGTGCCCTTCTGCACGAGAACGGTCGCAACGGCACCGCGTCCACGGTCCAGCTCGGCCTCGATGACCGTGCCTTCTGCGGTGCGGTTCGGATCCGCCTTCAGATCGAGGATTTCGGCCTGAAGCAGGATCGCCTCGAGCAGCTTGTCGAGGTTGAGCTTGTTCTTGGCCGAAACTTCGACATCAAGAACTTCACCACCCATCGATTCCACGAAAACTTCGTGTTGCAACAGCTGCTGGCGCACCTTTTCCGGGTTTGCCTCGTGCTTGTCGATCTTGTTGATCGCAACGACGATCGGAACACCGGCAGCCTTGGCATGGTTGATGGACTCGATCGTCTGCGGCATCACACTGTCATCAGCGGCGACAACCAGCACTGCAATGTCGGTTGCCTGCGCGCCACGGGCACGCATGGCCGTAAAGGCGGCGTGGCCGGGAGTGTCGATGAAGGTGATCTTCTGACCGTTCTTTTCGACCTGGTAGGCGCCGATATGCTGGGTGATGCCACCGGCTTCGCCAGCGACCACGTTTGCCTGACGAATGGCGTCGAGCAGCGAGGTTTTGCCGTGGTCGACGTGACCCATGATCGTCACGACCGGCGGACGGGAAACCATCTCGCCTGCGTCGTCGGCCTGGTTGAAGATACCTTCTTCAACGTCGGATTCGGAAACGCGCTTGACGGTATGGCCGAATTCGACCGCGATCAGTTCCGCCAGATCGGCGTCGATCACGTCGCCCGGCTTCATCATCTGGCCTTCCTTCATCAGGAACTTGATGACGTCGACGGCGCGTTCGGACATGCGCTGCGACAGTTCCTGAATGGTAATGGTCTCAGGCAGGATCACTTCGCGCATGACCTTTTCACGGGTTTCCTGCATCTGGCTGCGGCGGAATTTTTCCTGGCGGCGGCGCATGGATGCCATGGAACGGCCACGCGGCGTTCCGTCTTCATCCAGATTGGACGAGGTAACGGTCAGCTTGCCGCGACGGCGTTCTTCTTCCGTCTTCAGGCGGGCAGCGGGCTTGGCCGGAACCGGAGCCGCGACCTTGCCGCGAGCCGGAAGGCTGCTACCGCGGCGCGCGCTACGATCGTCCTCGTCGTCACCACCGGTACGACGTCCGCGCGGAGCGACGGCGTCAGGCGTGGCAGGAGCAGAACGGGGAGCGGCGGCTGCAGGCTGAGGACGGGCGTCGGCTCGTGGCGCAGGTGCTGCGGCCGCAGCCGGCGTTTCATCGGCCGGTTCGGATTTTGCTTCAGTGGCAGGCTGGCTTGCAGCCACCTTTGCAGCCGCTGCCTCTTCGACGGCGCGGCGTGCCGCCTCTTCCTTTTCGGCTGCGATGCGCTGTTCTTCCTCGACCTTGCGGCGCGCTTCATCTTCCGCGCGCTGCTTGGCTTCCACCACGTCACGAGCCTGCGCTTCCATCAGCGCGCGGCGACGGGCTTCCATCTCGCCTGCTGAAAGGTCGTGCAGAACATTGCCGCGCGGTCGGTCAGGCTGGCGCTGCTGGGGTGCGGACGAGCCTGGACGCTGCTGCGACTGGGAAGAGCCCGGACGCTGCTGCTGGCCGCTTGGCTGGTGAATACGCTGCTGGGGAGCCTGCGGACGCGGTGCCGAAGGCGCAGGGGCTGCTACCACCGGCCTTGGTGCTGCCGCAACAGGCTGAACCGGCTTCTCGTCTTCGGGACGCAGGGGGCGGCGCTTGCGTGTTTCCACGACAACCGCGTTTGTGCGACCTCGACCCATGTCCTGCCGCACGGTGCCCTGATTCATCCCGCCCGGTTTCAGGGTAAGAGTCTTCTTGGCCGGCGCATTGAGTGTCTTGTCGTCGTTGTTGTCGGTCATTCCGTTCCCGTTCCTTCGGACGAGAACCGGATGACGTTCATCAGGTCTCGTCGTTCAATTGCTGCATCGGAACGCGGCGACCGTTCATGTCGGGCAACCGCGTCATTGTTCTGTCCGGGCAGCGTCGCGTTCCGCCTGAGATCGACCGCCAAGGCGGTACTGCTCAAGCATCGTTGCGCGCTTCACTACACCTTCACCCGCCTGCCCTGCAAGCGCGCAGGCATGGATAAAAGCATTCTGGCCCATCAACTCGTCCATTTCGGCTTCGCTAAAGAGCCGGAAGGACGGAATTTCATTGCCGGCATCGCTGCCGAGCGCCCAGGCCTTGCGGGCCTGGTCCAGTTTTCTCACGCCATCGGCCGCAGCATCGGTCGCGTGGAATACGGCGATCGCGTTCCCGGACCGGACGGCGGCATCGACCTTCGTCGCGCCACTGATGAACTGGCCCGCCTTGCGCGCCATGTTCATCATACCAGCCACATGCTGCGCCATCAGCCGGTCGAGAATAGCAAGAAGCTCGGGTCCGGCCTTGACGTCACGTTTGAGCGCCCGCGCGAAGAGCTTCTTCGCGATGGCCTTCTCGATCAGGGCGCGCTCGGGTGTTACCCAGCAACCGCGCCCCGGCAATTGGCGTTTCAGATCCGGCACGACGCTGCCGTCCGGGCCTGCGACGAAGCGGATCAGCTCATCCGGCGATCCGCTTTGCCGTGTCACAATGCACATACGTCCATTGACGTCGCCTTTGAGCCGCCCGTCGTCATCCGTTTCGGGCAGCTCGTCCGGCTCATGCGCCTGCGATGTCATTCCTGTTCGGCGGTATCCGCCTCCTCGGCAGCTTCCGCATCGGCTTCCTCTTCAGAAGCGAGCTCTTCGGCGGTGATCCAGCCTGCCAGAAGGCGGGCCTGCACCACCATGTTCTCGGCTTCGACGCGCGAAACGTCGAGCTTGGAGAAGATGCCTTCGAACTTCTTCGTCTCGCCGTCCTTGCGCTCGCTCCAGCCGACCAGGTCGTCTGCGGCACAGCCGGCAAAGTCCTCGATGGTCTTGATGCCTTCTTCACCGAGGGCGACCATCATCTGCGAGGTCAGGCCGTCGATCTGGCGCAGTTCGTCGGAAACGCCGAGTTCCTTGCGCTTGGCGTCCATTTCGGCTTCCAGGCGCTCCAGATATTCGCGGGCGCGGGTCTGGATTTCATCGGCGGTGTCTTCGTCGAAGCCGTCGATCGACGAAATTTCGTCGAGATCGACATAGGCCAGTTCTTCAACCTGCGCGAAGCCTTCCGAAGCCAGAACCTGACCGACCATTTCGTCGACATCGAGGGCTTCCATGAAGAGGGCCGTACGCTCGTTGAATTCCTTCTGACGGCGCTCGGATTCTTCCTGCTCGGTCATGATGTCGATATCCCAGCCGGTCAGCTGCGATGCCAGACGCACGTTCTGGCCACGGCGGCCGATGGCGAGCGACAGCTGCTCATCCGGAACAACCACTTCGATGCGCTCGGACTCTTCATCCAGAACGACCTTGGCGACTTCTGCCGGCTGCAGGGCGTTGACGATGAAGGATGCCGGCTCCTGGCTCCACGGAATGATGTCGATCTTTTCGCCCTGGAGTTCGCCGACGACGGCCTGAACGCGCGAACCGCGCATACCGACGCAGGCGCCGACGGGATCGATCGACGAGTCGTTCGAAATGACGGCGATCTTGGCGCGCGAACCGGGGTCACGGGCAACCGACTTGATCTGGATGATGCCGTCGTAGATCTCAGGAACTTCCATGGTGAACAGCTTCACCATGAACTGCGGATGGGTACGCGACAGGAAAATCTGCGGGCCGCGCTGTTCGCGGCGAACGTCGTAAACGTAAGCGCGCACGCGATCGCCGTAACGCATGTTTTCACGCGGGATCATCTCGTCACGACGGATGATGCCTTCGCCACGGCCGAGATCGACGATGACATTGCCATATTCGACGCGCTTGACGGTGCCGTTGACGATTTCGCCGATACGGTCCTTGAATTCGTCATACTGGCGGTCACGCTCGGCTTCGCGCACCTTCTGCACAATCACCTGCTTGGCGGACTGGGCGGCGATACGGCCAAAATCCATCGGCGGCAGCGGGTCGGCGATGAAGTCGCCGAGCTTGGCGTCCGGATTGCGGTCGCGGGCCAACTCAAGCGGGATCTGGGTCGAATAGTCCTCGGCCGCTTCGACAACTTCGAGAAGACGCTGCAGGCGGATTTCGCCGGTCTTGGAGTTGATGTCGGCGCGGATGTTGGTTTCCGAACCATAGCGCGAGCGGGCGGCTTTCTGGATAGCGTCGGCCATTGCGGCAAGCACGATTTCGCGGTCGATGACCTTTTCGCGCGCCACAGCATCGGCGATCTGCAGAAGCTCAAGCCGGTTAGCACTCACTGCCATTTTTCTATCTCCGTAAGTCGCATAATTGCGTTGATCGCCCGTTTTTTCGGGCTTTACGTTGGAATTAGTCTTCGTCTGCTTCGTTTTCGTCGTTCTGGTTTGCGGCGGCGGCCTTGGCGGCCTTGTCTGCCCGCAGCGCATCACGAATAAGGTCGTCCGTCAGAATGAGCTTCGCATCGGAAAGCGCGCTGAACGGAATGATGACTGTCGGCTCTTCGCCGTAGGCGATCTGGTCGCGTTCCAGCTTGAAGCCGTCAGCATTAACCTCAACGATCTTGCCGCGAAACCGCTTGCGGTTCTCGACCAGAATGGAGGTCTCGACCTTCACCAGATGGCCCTGCCAGCGGGTGAAATCCGATTTGCGAACCATCGGCCGGTCGATGCCGGGCGAGGAAACTTCGAGATGATACGCTTTATCGACCGGATCTTCCACATCAAGAACCGGTGAAATCGCCATCGAAATGGCTTCGCAGTCCTGAACGGTCATGGTTCCGTCTTCGCGCTCGGCCATCACCTGCAGCGTCATGCCGTTCTGGTTGGAGAGCCGCACGCGCACCAGAAGATAGCCCATGCCCGTCAGAACAGGTTCGATGATCTCGGCAATGCGCTGGTCGATGCCTGTTTCGGTAATCAGTCGCGGTTCTTGTGCGGTCTCTGCCATCTGGCCTTCCGGTCTTTGATTTTCACCGGGCTTTCTGCCCGTGGTTTCCGGTTCGCCTAACGAAAAAGAGCGGAGCCTTGCGGCCCCACTCTTCATCAAGCGATCAAGAATTTCAGGGGTCATATAGACCCATCGGGGCAGGATTGCAAGGTTTTAGCGGGCTCCTCCGCTTCGGTCGCCGCCTTCGCCACATTTTCACCCTTACCTTGTCGGAAAGGCTGGCATGATTACCGGCACTGTCTATAGTTGCCGTTTGACAAATCGCAGTTGCATCAAGTGGACAGAGCGTGCCTGACCGTAAATCGCCACTCGCGCCTTTAAGGCATTTGACTTACAGACGAATCTGGGTCGCGAGCCTTGCCTCGAATTTCGGCGGACTGATCCAGGCGGTGGGCGCCGCATGGATGATGACGTCGCTCTCAAGTTCGGAAAACATGATCGCTCTGGTGCAGGCCTCCACCTCTTTGCCGATCATGCTGTTCTCACTGATTTCAGGCGCGTTGGCCGATAGTTTCGACCGCCGCCGCATCATGATTTCGGCGCAGCTGCTGATGCTGACGGCCTCTGTGCTGCTCACGGTTTTTGCCTGGTCCGGCTGGCTCACGCCCTGGCTTCTGCTCTTCTTCACCTTCATGATCGGCTGCGGCACGGCGCTCAACAATCCGTCCTGGCAGGCATCGGTCGGCGAAATGGTGCCGCGCGAGGACTTGCCCGCCGCCGTGACGCTGAACAGCGTCGGCTTCAACATCACCCGCAGCGTCGGCCCGGCCATCGGTGGTATCATCGTCGCCGCCGCCGGTGCTGCCGCGGCGTTTTTCGTGAATGCGCTGAGCTATTTCACCCTGATCTACGCCCTGTTTCGCTGGCAGCCGCCCAAATATGCCTCGACATTGCCGCGCGAGCAGCTTCTGGCCGCCATTTCGGCCGGCATGCGTTATGTGGCGATGTCGCCCAATATCGGCAAGGTGTTGGTGCGCGGTTTCCTTTTCGGCCTTTCCGCCAGCGCCATCCTGGCGCTGATGCCCATCGTCGCCCGCGATCTGGTCGAGGGCGGTCCGCTGACCTACGGCGTCATGCTCGGCGCATTCGGTGTCGGCGCGATAGCCGGCGCGCTGGTCAGTGCGAGACTGCGTGAGGTCCTGTCCAGCGAATGGATCGTGCGCGTCGCCTTTTTAGGCTTCGCTTTCAGCTCTGGCGTGACGGCGGTGAGCACGAGCGCGATCATCACCTCGCTTGTCCTGACGGTTGCCGGCGCCTGCTGGGTTCTGGCGCTGTCGCTCTTCAACACCATCGTCCAGCTTTCCACGCCGCGCTGGGTGGTGGGTCGGGCACTGTCGCTTTACCAGACGCTGACCTTCGGCGGCATTGCGGTCGGCAGCTGGCTGTGGGGTGAGTTGGCGGAAGACTACGGCATTTCCTATTCGCTTCTCTGTTCCTGCGTGCTGATGCTGCTCGGCGTCGTCGTCGGCCTCAAGCTCGCAATGCCGGCCTTCGCCTCGCTCAATCTCGATCCGCTCAACCGTTTCGTCGAACCGCCGCTGAGACTGGACATCAAGCCGCGCAGCGGCCCCATCGCCATTCTCATCGACTATGAAATCCATGACGAGGACCTCGGCGAATTCCTGCCGCTGATGGCCGAGCGCCGCCGTATCCGCCTGCGCGACGGCGCGCGCAACTGGAACCTGATGCGCGATCTCGAAAACCCCGACATCTGGACGGAAAGCTACCATGTGCCGACATGGGTGGAATATGTCCGCCACAACCACCGCCGCACCCAGGCGGATGCGGAAGCCTGGGACCGGCTGCTTGAGCTTCACCGGGGCAAGACGCGGCCGCGGGTACACCGGATGATCGAGCGGCAGACCATCCCGCCGACCGACGATATCTTTCACAAGCCGCATACCGATCAGCACTGAAAGACGATGCGCTGGGAGAGTGGCGGCGGCTTTTACCCCACACGCGCCGTCATCCTCGGGCCTGTCCCGAGGATCCAATCACCTGTCGTTAAATCAATCGGTTGCAGATGCTCGGGAAAGGCCCGAGCATGACGGAAGAGAGGTTTGTGCTTCGCCAGCAACCTGCTATTTCAGCTTCGCCTTCAACGTCGAATCGGGAAAGCAGGTGGGGGCCAAGCCGTTTTTCGCCTGCCAGTCGCCGAGCGAGCGGCGCGTCTTGAAGCCCGCCAGCCCATCGGCCTTGCCGACATCATAACCCTTGGTGACCAGCGCCTTTTGCATGGCGAGAACGTCGGAGCGCAGCATCGACCCGACATTGCCCCATTCACCCTTGAACGGTCCTGCGCCATGGGTGATGCGGTCGGCGAGATTGCCGATGAAGAGCGCGTAGAGATCGGAATTGTTATATTCCTTGATGACGTAAAAATTCGGCGTCACCACGAATTCCGGCCCGTGCCGCCCGGCCGGCACCAGCATCATGCCGTCGGCTGATAGGTCGTTGGCTGGAAAGGCTTTTCCGGAAATGCGGGTAATGCCCATATTCGCCCAGTCGGCCACCGGCCGGGCAAGATCAGGGCCCTCCTGCGCGCAGGAGACATTGGCGGGGATAGAGACTTCAAAACCCCAGTCACGATTGCGCTGCCAGCCGCGCTGGGAAAGATAGTTTGCTATGGATGCCAGCGCATCCGGCACTGAGTTCCAGATATCGCGGTGGCCGTCGCCATCGAAATCCACGGCATATTTGAGATAGCTCGACGGCATGAATTGCGGCTGGCCGAGGGCGCCGGCCCAGGAACCCATCATGCGCGAAGCCGCGATATCGCCGCTTTCGACGATCTTCAGCGCATCGATCAGCTCGGCGCGGAACATCTCCTTGCGGGTCGACATATAGGCTTTTGTGGCGAGTACATCGACCACGGAATGCGGCAGTTTTGCTCGGCCGAACCCGGATTCGCGACCCCAGATCGCAACGACGATATCACCCGGCACACCGTATTTCGCCTCGATTCTGCGCAGCGTCGCCGCATGGGTGGCTGCAAGCGAACGGCCGGTGCTGGCCAGCCCCTGCAGCCGCTTTTCGGAGAAATAGGCGCCGGGTGAGGAAAATTCCGCCTGGCTCTGGCTCTGCTCCTTTGGCGGCTTCTGGCCGGGAATGACGAGATCGGGCAGGTTCCAGCTGATGGAGAGACCATTGAGCGTGGCTTCAAGCGTCTTTTGCGAAATGCCGGCCTTGCGGGCCTCCGGCCAGATTTCCTTTTTCAGCCAGACATTAAATTCAGCGTCATATCGGGCTGCCGCTGCTCCTGTCGGTGCCGACTGCGCTAGAGCTGTCGTTGCTGAAAAAACGGAAAGAAGTGCAGCCAGTGCCTTCGGGGCAAAATGGTTTCGCATTGGGTCTCCTCTTTGAATGACGGGGAGGGAGGGGGACTTCAGATCGTCGTGCGCGCCCGAAGCGCCGCCGTCAATGTGCCCTCGTCGAGATAATCGAGCTCACCGCCCACCGGCACGCCATGCGCAAGCCGGGTGATCTTGATGTCGAGACCGGAGAGGCGGTCGGTGATGTAATGGGCGGTTGCCTGTCCCTCCACCGTCGCATTGACGGCGATGATAAGCTCGCGAATGCCGCCCGCGCTGACACGGTCGATCAGGCCCTTGATATTCAGGTCCTCCGGCCCGACGCCATCGAGTGGCGAAAGCGTGCCGCCGAGAACGTGGTAGGCGGTGTTCATCGCGCCCGTCCGCTCCAGCGCCCAGAGATCCGACACGTCTTCCACCACGATGATGACCGACTGGTCACGCCGGTCGTCAGCGCAGACGGTGCAGGGATCGATGGTATCGACATTGCCGCAGCAGGAGCAGATCTTCACCTTGTCATAGGCCTCGCCCATGGCATGGCCTAGCGGTCCGAGAAGTTGCTCCTTCTTCTTAATGAGATGCAACGCTGCCCGCCGCGCCGAGCGGGGCCCAAGCCCCGGCACTTTTGCCAGAAGCTGGATGAGTTTTTCAATTTCGGGACCGGTGACTCGTTTTGCCATGAGCGCTTTCTACTGCATAAAACGGGAAACGGGAATCATGAAGCACGAAGGGCAGGCCATGAAAATACAGGCGGTATGCCGGGGCGAGGCAAAAAGCCTGCCGGGAAAGACGACGAAGACGGGCATCTTCAAGCATCCCGTGAACGGGCCGGTCATGGTGGATGCCGAAGGTATCGTCAGCGATGCCGTCTGCAATCGCAAACATCACGGCGGGCCGGATCAGGCAATTTACGTGATGGGCTCCGTTGATCTCGACTTCTGGTCCCGCGCTCTGGGTTTCGTGGTCGAACCCGGATTTTTCGGCGAGAACCTCGTGCTTGATGGTGTCGACAGCGCGAAACTCCATGTGGGTGACAGGTTCTCGGCAAGCGAAGTCTTGCTGGAGGTGACCGCTGCCCGCATTCCCTGCGCCACGCTGTCGGCCCGGATCGGCGATCCCGATTTCGCACCGCGCTTCCGGCAGGCAGGCCATCCGGGTTTTTATTGCCGGGTGTTGAAGGGCGGAATGCTCGCTGCCGGGGAGGATATCGCCTTTGCAGCCTATCAGGGAACGAAGCTGCCGATACCAACTATTCTGCAGCGCTTCCGCCCCATGCAGCTCGACGCAGCCGAACGCAGGACCTATCTCGAAACACCGCTTGCAAGCCGGTTCCGTGCGATGCTGGAAGCCTGAATCTCGCCTCGAGACAGGGACGGCGACCACGCCATGCGTGTCGCCATCCTCTTCGGGTTGATTATATCAGAACGGGAATTTCATGCCGGGAGGCAGCGGCAGACCCGCGGTCAGGCCGGCCATCTTTTCCTGTGCCTGCGCTTCGCCTTTTTCCTTGGCGTCCTTATGGGCAGCCACGATCAGGTCCTCGAGGATTTCCACCTCGTCTTCCTTGAACAGCGAAGGATCGATTTTCAGGCCGCGCATTTCGCCCTTGCCGTTGAGAATGACGGTCACCAGACCGCCGCCGGCCCTGCCTTCGACTTCAAGGGCGGCGATTTCTTCCTGCACCTTCTCCATCTTGGACTGCATTTCCTTGACCTTGCCCATCATGCCCATGATGTCACGCATGTGCCAATCTCCTGTTCTTTTTGTTTAAAACTCGATGTCGTCGCCGGGAAGGATGTCGCCTTCGCTCGATTCGGCAACCGATGGCGGCGCGATATCCTCCGCCTCATCCTGTGCGGCGGCACGGATGCGCACGTCGGTGATTTTTGCGCCGGGAAACTGCGCCAGAATGGCGGCAACGTCAGGATCCTGACGCGCATCGACAAGGCGGGCATCCCGGGCATTGCCTTCGGCTTCGACAAGGGTCGGCTCCCCCTGCTCCTTGCTGAGGCTGATGATCCAGTGGATACCGGTCCATTCCTTGAGCTTGACGCCAAGCTCACCGGGCAGAGAGCCGGGCGCACCTTCGCCGAGGCGCATATCAAGCCGGCCGGGCTCCAGCCGCACCAGCCGCACAAAGTTGCGCACCTTTGCCCGCATGACGGGATCGCGGTTCTTCTGGCAGAGATCAGCAATATCCTGCACCGAATTGACGGGAACCTTCGGCTCCGGCCGCTCCTCGGTTTTGGGTGCTACGACCTGCATCTCCTGCGGGCGGCTGTCTGGAACGGCGCGCAGCACGGCGGAGGTCTGCGGCGTCGTCTGGCGCTGGGCGGGAAGATCGACAGGTCTTCCCGCGGCCACGGTCTGTCCTGACGAATAGGCGCGCGCACCGCCGCCGTTGCCGCCGCCCGAAGGTCCGCCATTGGCGTAACCGCCGCCGTCGCCGCTCGAAAGCTCGAGCAGGCGCCGCGCGGCATCTTCAGGTGCGGGCAGATTGGCGGCGTGCGAAAGCCGGATCAGAACCATTTCGGCAGCACCGGCAGGCCGCGAGGCGTTTTCCGTTTCCGGAATGCCCTTCAGCAGCATCTGCCAAATGCGCGACAGTGCGGTTACCGCAATCGTCTCGGCAAATTCCGCACCACGCACGCGTTCTATTTCCGAAAGCGAGGGGTCTTCCGCCGCATCAGGCACATATTTCATGCGGGTGACGAGATGGGTGAAATCGGCAAGGTCGTTCAATACGACGACAGGGTTCGCGCCCGCCTCATATTGCCCGTTGAATTCCGAAAGGGCGGCCGCGACGTCGCCTTTGACGACGTGCTGGAAGAGATCGACGATGCGCGCACGGTCGGCAAGGCCGAGCATGCCGCGCACCGCTTCGGCCTCCACCCGGCCGCCGCCATGGGCGATCGCCTGGTCGAGCAGGGAAAGGCCGTCACGGGCGGAACCCTCTGCCGCGCGGGCGATCATCGACAGCGCCTGCGGATCGGCCTCGAAACCTTCCTTGCCCGCAATGGCGGTGAACAGGCCGACGAGATCAGCGGCGCTGATGCGGCGCAGGTCGAAGCGTTGGCAGCGCGACAGAACGGTAATTGGAACCTTGCGGATTTCGGTGGTCGCGAAGATGAATTTCACATGTTCCGGCGGCTCCTCCAGCGTCTTCAGAAGACCGTTAAACGCCTGCGTCGACAGCATGTGCACTTCGTCGATGATATAGACCTTGTAGCGCGCCGAGACCGGGCGATAGCGCACCTGTTCGATGATCTCGCGAATATCGTCGATGCCGGTATGGGAGGCGGCGTCCATCTCGATCACGTCGACATGCCGGCCTTCCATGATCGCCTGGCAATGTTCGCCGGGGATCCGAAGGTCGATGGTCGGCTTGTCGATGGTGTCGGTCTTGTAATTCAGCGCGCGGGCGAGAATGCGTGCCGTGGTCGTTTTGCCCACGCCGCGAACGCCGGTCAGCATATAGGCCTGGGCAATGCGGCCGGTCTCAAACGCGTTGGTCAGCGTGCGGACCATCGGCTCCTGGCCGACCATCAGATCGGAAAAATCTTTCGGGCGATATTTGCGTGCCAGTACCCGGTAGCCGGTCCCGACCTGGGATTCGCTTGTTGTGGTGGGTACGGTATCGCTCATTGCCTCGCCAGTTTGTTTTGCCAGTTTGTCTTGGGGCGCTGAACTGGCCCGGCGAAAGCTGAGCACGTCTTTTAAAAAGGTGGGAGGCTGGCACGGCGACCCGTGCCGGGCTCGTTAGGGCTGCTTCCTTCCGGACCTGACCCGGTTGGCGAGTGGCTCGTCCACCACCAACCTCCCGGGGCCACATATCGGCAATATCGACAGCAAATGCAAGCCAAGCCTTCAAAAAACTGCTATCACGATGAAAACAAACATGGAGGACACCTTGGAGACATTCCGGCTGGACGACAGGCTGGCGCGCGACAGTGTGCTTGTGACGCGTTTGGGGCTATGTGAACTGCGTTTGCAAAACGACAGTCGCTGGCCTTGGCTGGTGCTGGTGCCGCAGCGAGACGGCGTCAGCGAATTGTTCGATCTCACCCCGCTTGATCAGGCCGTGCTGACATTCGAGACCAATCTCGTCGCGTCCGCCTTGAAGGAGATCACGGGGGCCACCAAGATAAATGTCGGTGCTTTGGGCAATATCGTCCGGCAATTGCATGTCCATATTATCGCCCGCAATGAAGGCGACACCTGCTGGCCCGGCCCCATCTGGGGTTACGGAACGGCGGTGCCCTATGCTGCGGGCGAAAAGGAAACTTTGATGAAAAAAATCTCCGGCGCGCTCTGATGATTTCCATGAAAATTTTTGAAACCACTGCCCCCCATCCTGAAGCAAGCCTGCTGACGGCCTTTTCCAAAAATGCCCTCGACCGTTTCGCCGAAAAGCGGACGGAGGAGTGTGTTGCCGATGCACTGAAAGTCGATGGCACCCATATTTTTGCCTTCTCGGGCAACCGGCTGGTCCTGAAACATGATGAGCAGGTCATCGATCCCCTGTTTTCCGCCTATGAGCTGGCCGAATTGCAGCCGGATTTCGACAATGCCGTGCTGCTCGGATACCGCGAAACCGGCGAGCCGAGAATTGCGGTGCCGGTCGCCGTGGCCGAGGATCAGCTGGCGAGCCATTACAAGCTGGCCGATGCCCGCACGCTTTATCGCGATCATCTTCTCGACGAGGAACTGCTGAGCGAGGTTGCGCAGGCAGTCAGCCTGACGCACTGGAATGGTGACAATCGCTTTTGCGGTAAGTGCGGCGGAACCATGGAGCTGCGAATCGGCGGCTACAAGCGCATCTGCGGCGCCTGCAGCCACACTATTTTTCCGCGCACCGATCCCGTTGTCATCATGATGACCATCGATATCGAGCGTGATCTCTGCCTGCTTGGCCGCGGTGCGCATTTTGCGCCGGGCATGTATTCCTGCCTTGCCGGCTTCGTGGAGCCGGGCGAAACCATCGAACAGGCCGTCCGCCGCGAAACGCATGAGGAATCCGGCGTTGAAATCGGTCGTGTGCGGTATCACGCCTCCCAGCCCTGGCCGATGCCGCATACGCTGATGATAGGCTGTTATGCCGAGGCGCTCTCTTTTGAGATCGCGCGTGACGAGATCGAGCTTGAGGATTGCCGTTGGTTCACGCGGGAAGAGGTAGCAAAGATGCTGGAGGCCCCGACGGGTGAAGGTTTTTCCGCGCCGCCAATGGGAGCCATCGCGCATCGGCTGATGCGCGACTGGGTGGAATGGCTAAAATAATGGGCTGCGGCAGGCTCAGCTTTGGTTGAGCTTGCCGCGCATCGCGTGACCGTTGTAGACGCCGAGAATGCGGACTTTTTCCGAGAAGAAACGCAACTCGTCCAGCGCATGCCGCACCGGCTCGTCATCGGGGTGGCCTTCAATATCGGCATAAAACTGCGTCGCCACGAATTTGCCGCCGAGCTGGTAGCTTTCGAGCTTCGTCATGTTGATGCCGTTCGTCGCAAAGCCGCCCATGGCCTTGTAAAGTGCTGCCGGAATATTGCGAACGTTGAAAACGAAGGTCGTGACGACGATTTCGTCACTCGACTGGCGCTTGGCCCAGTTTTCATCGCGGGAAAGCACCACGAAGCGCGTGACGTTGTTGTCCGAATCCTCGACATTTTCAGCGAGAATATCGAGACCGTAGAGGCTGGCGGCAAGACGTGGCGCAAGGGCCGCCATGCTGCGGTCGCCCTGTTCGGACACGAGCCTTGCGGAGCCTGCCGTATCGCCGGCGATGACGGGCTTCCAGCCGTTGGAACGGATGATCTTGCGGCATTGGCCAAGCGCGTGGATGTGGCTGTGGACGGTGCGAATCTCATCCTTCTTCACGCCGGGCATCACCATCAGCTGGAAGCGGATCGGCATGAAGTATTCGCCGATGATGTGCAGGCGCGATTCCGGCAGCAGGTGATGAATATCCGCAACGCGGCCGGCCAGTGTATTTTCAATCGGGATCATGCCGAGATCAGCTTCGCCGTTTTCAATGGCGTTGAAGGCATCCTCGAAGGTCGGGCAGGGCAAAGGCTCCATATCCGGGAACATGTCGCGGCAGGCCATGTCGGAATTCGCGCCGAATTCGCCCTGGAAGGCAATACGATTTGTGCTCAAGGTCATGGGACTGTCCGTTAGAGGGTTCTGCTTGCGAGAATTTTGCGGGCTTTTTCCAGATCGTGCGGCGTGTCGACGCCGAGCGGCACGGAACGGACGATTTCAGCGTCGATGCGCATCCCCGCTTCCAGTGCGCGCAGCTGTTCCAGCCGTTCGCGTTTTTCAAGCGGCGAGGGCGGCAGGCTCACGAATGTCTCGAGCGCAGAGCGGCGATAGGTATAAAGCCCGATGTGATGATAAAGCGGGCCATCGCCATAGGGTGCGGTGGTGCGGGTAAAATAAAGCGCGCGCAATCGCGTCTCGGAAAGCGGGCTGCCCACCACTTTCACCACGTTAGGATTGGTTTTTTCTTCCTCGTCGGTGATTTCGACCGTCAGTGTCGCAATATCGACCTCTGTATTTTCCAGTGGGCGCAGCGAAGCGCGGATCGTTTCCGCCTCAATGGTCGGCAGGTCGCCCTGAACATTGATGACATATTCCGCCTTTCCATAGGGGTCGGCCTTTTGCAGCGCTTCGAAAATGCGGTCCGAGCCGGACTGGTGGTCGTCGCGGGTCATCATCACGTCGAAACCGGCATTTTGCACGGCCGAAAACACCTGTTCGTCATCAACGGCAACAACGATTCGTTCCGCACCGGCCTCGCGTGCCCGCAGCGCAACCTGCACGATCATCGGCTTGCCGCCTATGTCGGCGAGCGGCTTGCCTGGCAGGCGTGTGGATGCCATCCGCGCCGGTATGAGGACGACAGCTTTCTCGAATTCCCGATTCTTCATCCGACACCCTTCAAATCCCGCCCGAAAAGTGTCAAAACGTCACGGTGTGGGGAGCATTATTCAAGTTGCGCAGGCTGTGCAAAAGCCATAGCTTTCGAGCAATTTCAAGATGCCCGTTATATCAAGCGGATGCGAGGGAGCGCATATAGATGAATTCTTATGTAAATATGGGCGTTGGGGCGTTGCTTGGCACGGTTTTCGTCCTGATGTCGGTGTCGATTGCGTCTGAGGGCATTTTCCATGCGCCTGCGCCCGAAAAGGAAGGTTTCGCCATTGCTGCGGCAGAGAGCGGCGGCGAAGCGGGTGGCGGTGAAGCCGCTGCCGCGGCGACGCCGATCGCGCAATTGCTTGCCAGCGCCGATGCCGCCAAGGGCGAAACAGTCTTCAAGAAGTGTACGAGCTGTCATACCGGAGAGAGTGGTGGTGCAAACAAGGTCGGCCCCAATCTCTTCGATATCGTCAACCGGCCGATCGCCAGCCATGAAGGTTTCAGCTATTCCGCCGGGATGAAGGATTTCTCCAAGGGCGGTTCCGTGCATTGGGACTACGATCATCTCAGCTACTTCCTCGAATCCCCCAAGAAACACGTTCCCGGCACGGCCATGGGTTTTGCGGGTGTGAAGAAGGAGACGGAACGCGCCGATCTCATCGCTTATCTGCGCACGCTTTCGGCAAACCCGGCACCGCTTCCGGATCCGGCAGCGGCTCCCGCGCCGACAAACTGATTGTCATGATGATTTCATGATAAAAGCCCGGCATCGCTGCCGGGCTTTTGTTTTTATAACGGATGGACTGCAGCTGCGGGAATGGCGTCTGAAAAATCAGAAACCCTTGCCGCCGCGCAATTCGGAAATCACCGTTCCGACCATGATCCTGATATCAAGCCAGATCGAAAAATTTTCGACGTAATAAAGATCGGAGACGATTCGGGCGCGCGCCTTGTCGCTGCGATCCGTCGGGCCGCGTAATCCCCGCATCTGTGCGAGGCCGGTAATGCCCGGCCGCACCCGGTGCCGCATATGGTAGTGCGGCACCAGTTCCTCATAAAGACGGCCGGCCGCCAGCATGCCGATGGCGTGGCAGCGGGGCCCGACCAGCGACATATCGCCTTTCAGCACATTCAGAAGCTGCGGCAGTTCGTCGATATTCGTGCGGCGAAGAATCGCGCCGATCCGGGTTATTCTGGGATCGTTCTTCACCGTTTGCGCCACACCGGTGGCATCGCAAAGGTCGGTTCTCATGGAGCGGAATTTATAGACACGGATTTTCCGCCCGTTCATACCCCAGCGGACCTGCGAAAACAGGACCGGCCCTTTGCTATCGAGTTTGACCAGAGCCGCTACGGTGAGCAACACCGGCGCGAGCGCGACAAGGGCGATGGACGCCCCTGCAATATCCATCGTTCTTTTGAGCGCGAACTGGCCGCGCAAAAATGCGGAGACGGTTTTTTCCGAAGAGGAAGGTTGCGTTTCCGGCGATTCGAAAGTTGTGGCTGCGGAATAGGAGGCACCGTAAAAAACGGCATGCGATGAGCCTTTAGTACCCAGCATAATATAAAGCCCTGAAAAGTTATTTTGATAGAAGAAAATTAATTTATATGAACGATTAATAATTCATTTACCGTAAAAAGTCATCCGAAATGTAACCGCTCTGGAGCAAATGGCAATCTACGGTTAATGCGACTGCACGCGGATGTTGCAGGGCGAGCATCCTCTCCGCTCGTAGCTGCCGAGACGACCAGTCTCCATGGAGCCAAATCCTGCTAAATCGGGAATTTAGCGCGACAATGACGTCATCGTCACCGCCCGTGAGATCAGCGCCTGCCGGCCACGCTATGCCGTCAGTTTCCCATCAGAATATCGAGCAGGGTCGTCTGCTTTGGTCCGGATGGCGCCTGACCGCCGATATCGGCGGGTGGTACAGGCCCGTTGCCGGCTGAATAGCCGGGCTCGATATCGCGGGAAGGGATATTTGCCGGCGGCATCGGCACATCCGGCTGATTCGGGTTCGGCGCAATGGGGGCTTGGGGATAGGCGCGCGTATCCGGCGTCCCGCCCCCGAGCGCATTGGAAATGATATCGCCGATGGAGGAGGGCGGGTTTTCCGGTGCCGGCTGCTGCATTTCCCCAAGCGGCGGCACGCCGCCTGCGCCAAGCCCGAAGAGCGGCGAGGGTGAAAGCCCCGAATGGGCGGCGGTCATGAAATCTTTCCACGCCTTTGCCGGAAGCCCGCCGCCGGTGACCTTTTTCATTGATGTGCCGTCGTCATTGCCGAACCATACGCCGGTGGTCAGGTTGCTTGTGTAGCCGACAAAAAGTGCATCGCGGAAGGACTGCGTCGTGCCGGATTTTCCAGCCGCCTGCCAGCCCTGCAGCTTCGCCGCCTTGCCGGTGCCTTCGGTGATAACGCGCGACAGCATGCTGTTCATGGTCGCGGCGATCTCTTCGCTCAGAACGCGAGGCGGATTGTCATATTTGTTTTCGTAAAGCACTTTGCCGTCGGCGTCGGTGATGCGTTTGACGATATGCGGCGTCGCCTTGTAGCCGCCATTCATGAAGGGGGCGTAGGAGGCCGTCAGCTCCATCAGCGACACTTCCGAGGTGCCGAGCGCGATGGAGGCATTGTTCTGCAGCTCGGATTCGATGCCCATGCGATGTGCCACCTGGGTCACACGATCAGGCCCCACTTCCATCACCAGCTGCGCGGCAATGGTGTTCAGCGAATTGGCGAGCGCGGTGGCGAGTGTCACTTCGCCTCGATATTTCTTCTCGTAATTTTCCGGGGTCCAGTTGCCGATACGAACAGGCGCGTCATTACGGATGGTATAGGGGGTAAGCCCGGATTCGAGCGCGGCGACGTAAACGAAGGGCTTGAATGCGGAGCCGGGTTGCCGTTTTGCCTTGGCGGCGCGGTTGAACTGGCTTTCGGCATAATCAGCCCCGCCTACCACGGCCCGGATTGCACCCGTGCCATCAATGGAAACAAGGGCCGCTTGCGAGGCGCCCTGTTTCTTGCCGTCGCCATGCAGCACGTGGGTCAGCGCCTTTTCGGCATCGCGCTCGAGATTGGGATCGATCGTCGTGTCGACGACGATATCCTGCTTCACCTCGCCAACCAGGTTGCGCACCTCCTCCAGCACCATGTCGGCGGCGTAATGTTCGGCGCCGGACCAGAAACGTTTCGCCTTGGTTGGCGGCTGCGACATGGCGGTCTTGATTTCGTCGTCCGTGATGAAGCCGACATCGCGCATGGATTGCAGCACGACCTGCGCCCGCTCTTCCGCCGCCTGCGGATCGCGCGCCGGCGAAAGGCGCGAGGGCGCTTTAAGAAGCCCGGCCAGCATTGCCGCTTCGCCCAGATTGACGTCGCGCGCGGATTTGTTGAAGTAGCGCCGCGAGGCCGCCTCGACGCCATAGGCATTGGAGCCGAAATAGACGCGATTGAGATACATCGCGAGAATCTGGTCCTTGGTGAATTCATGCTCCAGCCAGAAAGACAGCAGCACTTCCTGAACCTTGCGCTCCAGCGTGCGATCCGGCGAGAGGAACAGGTTTTTTGCCAGCTGCTGTGTCAGCGTCGAGCCGCCCTGCACCGTTCGCCCCGTCAGGACATTCGTTACGATAGCGCGTCCAAGACCCAGCGGATCGACGCCGAAATGCGAATAGAACCGCCGGTCCTCGATCGCCATCACGGCCTGCGGAATATAGGGTGACATGTCCTCCAGCGCGAGCGCCTCGCCGCCGGTGGTGCCGCGATTGGCAAGCACGCTGTCATTCACCGAAACGATCTTCACATTCGGCGGGCGTTCGGGAATGGACCAGCTGCTGGCGCTCGGCATGCGCGCACCATAATAAAGGACAAGACCGGCAACGCCGATGCCGCCCCAGATGCCGAGTACGATACACCAATAAACGAGGGAGCGGAGGAAGCCCGTCGCGCCACGGCCGGAACTGCGGGTGCGCTTTTCTTTTTTGCTGGATTTGGTGCGGCCGGATGCCGGCTTCGGTTTCCTGGCCTGCTGCTTTGTGGTTCCGCTGATGCGCTCGCTGGCGTCAAGGCGCAGGTCGTCACCGGACTCATGGAAATCCCCGAAGGAAGGTTCTACCCGTTCGCGTGATTTACCCTTGCCTGCCATCCAGCCGAAGTCGCTCCTATTCGCGAAACCGCGCGCATCCCATTCGGGTTTCAGGCTTCTATGCCTGCGCGATCCTTAATCCAGGATGAAGAGTTTAAATGCGGCAATTTAAGGCGGGGTTAAGTCCCGGCCGCATCAAATCAGCGTCATTGGCAGACGTCGACCCACTCCGCGTCCGTCAGTTCGGCCATCACATCGGGTGAAATCTTCACTGCCGCATTGGTGGCGCCGGCCGCGGGAACCACCTCATGATAGTTTTTCAGCGATATGTCGCAAAACACCGGGAGGGCAGAGGGCAGGCCGAAAGGGCACACCCCGCCGATGGGATGGCTGGTCACCGCAACCACCTCATCCGGTCCAAGCATGCGCGGCTTTGCTCCGAAATGATCGCGGAATTTCCGGTTGTCGAGGCGTTTCGTGCCGGCGACGACGACGAGAAGAATGGTGTCGCCCGCCTTCAGGCAGATCGTTTTCGCAATCTGGTCGGGGTCGACGCCGTGTGCTTCGGCGGCCAGCGCCACCGTCGCTGAACTCGCTTCCGTTTCAATCACGGTCACTTCGGGCGACTTTTCGGTGAAGAAGGCTCTGACGGATTCGATAGACATGCGTATTTATTAGGCGTTACGCGGAGAAGCTTCAAGTCACCCTGAAGTAGCTATGCATTATGCGCAATGCTGCGCTGCGATGAAACGTCTGTTTTTTAAGCTGATATCCTGTATCTTCAAACCATCGAAGCGACGCACTCCTCCTCCCAGCGTCGCCCGATTGGACTGACAATACTCCTCCTCCCAATTGTCAGTCAGTTTCAAGAACCCGGCGCACCTCCTCCCGCGCCGGGTTTTTGCTGTTTAGGGCCCTGTTTCCAACGGATTTGGGTGGCCGGCGGCTCACAAAGATCGCCGCGTTTTTCAAAGAAACTTGACTTTTCGCCCCTGCCAACCTAGGTGTTCGGCCATCGATATTTGTTTGACGACCAGAGCTTCGGCGCCTTTTTGGGTGCACACGACGATCTTTCCTTCAAATTCGACCTAAGTCCGCACTGCTCGCAGTGCAAATACAATTGCCAACGGAAGGAAATCGTTATGGCGACTGGTACAGTAAAGTGGTTCAACGCAACCAAGGGCTACGGCTTCATTCAGCCTGACGACGGTTCGCAGGACGTATTCGTTCACATCTCCGCTGTTGAGCGCGCTGGTCTGACCGCCCTCAACGACGGCCAGAAGCTCTCCTACGAGCTGATGCAGGATCGTCGCTCGGGCAAGATGTCCGCAGGCAACCTCGTTGCTGCCTGATAAGCGCTTTGGCCCGAAAGGGTCATTCGCATGAATGGAAAGGCCGGATTTTTCCGGCCTTTTTCTTTTGCAGGAAGGGACTGGGCCGGCCACTCTTGAAAAAGCCGGACGACATACCAATATAGGGTTCAACAGTGCTCCGGATCGGAACTGCCGGGAATGGCGCTTTTAAAAGTGCCGCTGCTGTTGCGTTAACCAAAGATTAACCAAAGCAGCCGATCCTGAGCCGGAAAGCAGCGTCGATATCTTTGGCGCGCTCTGGAGCATCAGACCGTTTGAACGCTTTGACCACGGATGTACTGGCATTGACGAAAAACGGATGGAAAGGTCGGGCTTGCCCGGCCTTTTTGTTTATGTACCGAGGAGGTGCCGAATATTCGGCGCCTCCTCTTTTTCCGGATTATTTTGCCGCGAGTGCGTCGAGAATGCGGACCCAGGAGCGGATGCCCTTGTGGAACGACTGCAGGTCGTATTTTTCATTCGGCGAATGAATGCGGTCATCGGTAAGTCCGAAGCCCACAAGCAGCGAATCCATTCCCAGCATCTTCTGGAAATCGCCGACGATCGGGATCGAGCCTCCCATGCCGATGACGACGGCGGGCTTTGGCCACTCTTCCGAAAGCGCATTTTTGGCTTTGGTCAGTACGGGCGAGTCGTAGGACAGCTGGATGGCGGGTGAACCGCCATGTTCGTGGAACTCCACGGAGCAGTCGGCGGGTATTTTCGAGCGCACATAGCCCCGGAAGCTTTCGCGAATGGCCGCAGGGTCCTGCTCACCGACGAGACGGAAAGACACCTTGGCGGAGGCTTTCGCGGCGATCACGGTCTTGAAACCATCGCCGGTATAGCCGCCGATAATGCCGTTGACTTCCGCCGTCGGCCGCGCCCAGGTCTGCTCAAGCACGGAGCGACCCTTTTCGCCCGAGGGAACCGAAAGGCCTACTTCGCCGAGAAAGGCTTCGGCCGTGCGGCCCAGCGTCTCCCAGGAGGCCTTGATGTTGGCTGGCGTTTCTTCCACGCCGTCATAAAAGCCTGAAAGAGTTACCCGGCCGGTCTCGTCATGCAGGCCGGCGAGAATATCGGTGAGGATGTGAATGGGGTTTGCGGCAGCACCACCGAACAGACCGGAATGCAGATCGCGGTCGGCTGCTGTGATGACGACTTCTTCGCCGACCAGGCCGCGAAGGGCCGCAGCAATGGCTGGCGTATCCCGGTCCCACATGCCGGTATCGCAGACCAGCGCATAATCGGCCTTCAGTTCTTCCGCATTGGCTTCGAGGAAAGGCTTCAGCGACGGCGAGCCGGATTCCTCTTCGCCTTCAAAAAGAATGGTGACGCGCACCGGCAGGCCGCCATTCACTGCCTTATAGGCGCGGCAGGCTTCGACGAAGGTCATCAGCTGGCCCTTGTCGTCTGCCGTACCACGTCCCGTGATCACCTGGCGGCCGGCGCCGATATCCTTGACGGCGGGTTCGAACGGATCGTTTTCCCAGAGCTCGAGCGGATCAACCGGCTGTACGTCATAATGGCCGTAAAAAAGCACATGCGGCGCGTCCTTGGTGGCCGCATCATGATGCGCCACCACCATGGGGTGGCCGGCCGTATCGCGCACGGAGGCCGTAAAGCCGAGCGCTGAAAGCGTCCTGACCAGCCACTCCGCCGCCTTGCGGCATTCCGCCTTGTAGGCGGGGTCCGTCGAAATCGACGGAATGCGTACGAGCTCGAACAGTCGCTCAAGGCTGGAGGTGAGATTGTCGTCGGCGGTGGAAAGAATGGGGGAAACGTCTGTCATCGCTGATCCTGTCATGTCTGTCGTGACCCGGCGATAAGACGAAACATCCGGGCATCGCGCATCGCGGGAAACAAGGGGGCCGGCGCGTCGTGAATCGGCAAACGTGCGGCCGCCGGAACGATAGAGCAGTTCAGGGAAAGTGCGAAGTGGTTTCGGGCTGTAAATGCTATTTCGCTTTTTTGGCGCTTTCGATCGCCCGGCGCATATATTCCAGCAAAAGCTGTCTCTCGAAACGCCGGAAATCCTTGAGCAGTGCATCTTCGGTGGCTTCGGAAGCTGCAATGGCATTGGCTTCCAGATCCCTGCCGCGCTGTGTCAGCTCGATGATCTGGGCACGGCGGTCGCTTGGATGGGATTTGCGGATGATCAGCCCGTCGCGTTCCATGCGTGAGAGCGTATTGGCGAGCGTCGCCTGTTCGACATCGATTCTATCAAGCAATTGTCGCTGCGTCAGGCCGTCCTCATGCCAAAGTTCGATGAGAATGGGGAATTGTCCGGGCGAGAAACCCAGGGCGGCGGCTCTTTTCTGCAGCGCCATGGTGAATTCCCGCGCCATTTTCGAGGCGAGATAGATCGCCGATTCGTCCCGGGAAAAACCCATTTTTCCGCCCATAAAACATCACGGCCGGCTCAGCCCGGCAATTCAATAGCGCGATATATATCGCATGATATGTTTAGGCCAGCCCGAAACGGCGCATAAAATAAAACCGCCATGGCCGGGAGGGGTCGGCCATGGCGGTCATATTGGAGGACAAAGGCCCGGAGAGGGGGAAAGGCCTTTGTCCGGTCTGACGCGGCGGGGGACGAGCCAGCTATCAGACTACGGCGTGATCAGGCGCCGTCCCTTATGAAATGTGTCTGCAAATGCGGCTTTTCAAGGGAAGGGCGGATTACAAATCGGTAACGTTCAGGTGAATTTTGCAGGTCTGTGCTGGAGCCCCATTCCCCGCTCTTTACGGTGCGTTGTGCGAAGTTTCGGTAGACGTCAAAACGGCCCCGCGCTATCCATGCTACCCATGAAAAAAGGCGATCATCTCTTCCTCGTTGACGGTTCCGGTTTCATTTTCCGGGCCTTCCATGCAATCCCGCCGCTGAACCGCAAGTCGGACGGGCTGCCGGTCAACGCCGTTTCCGGCTTCTGCAACATGTTGTGGAAGCTCTTGAGGGATGCGCGCAATACCGATGTCGGCGTGACGCCTACTCATTTCGCGGTGATTTTCGACTATTCATCGAAGACCTTCCGCAACGAGCTTTATGATCTCTACAAGGCCAACCGCACCGCACCGCCGGAAGATCTGGTGCCGCAATTCGGCCTGATCCGCGAAGCGACGCGGGCCTTCAACCTTCCCTGCATCGAGACGGAAGGCTTCGAGGCTGATGATATCATCGCCACCTATGCCCGGCAGGCCGAAGCGATCGGCGCCGATGTCACCATCATCTCCTCCGACAAGGATCTGATGCAGCTCGTCACGGCCAATGTACACATGTACGACGCCATGAAGGACAAGCAGATCGGCATTCCTGATGTCATCGAGAAGTGGGGCGTAGGCCCTGAAAAGATGATCGACCTGCAGGCGATGACCGGCGATTCCACCGACAATGTGCCCGGCATTCCCGGCATCGGCCCGAAGACGGCGGCGCAGTTGCTGGAGGAATATGGCGATCTCGATACCCTCCTGACCCGTGCTGGCGAAATCAAGCAGCAGAAGCGGCGGGAGAATATCATCGCCAATGCGGAACTTGCCCGCCTTTCCAGACAGCTTGTGGCGCTCAGGACTGATGTGCCGCTGGAGCAGTCGCTTGAAGCTCTGGTGCTCGAACCGCAGAACGGGCCGAAACTGATCGCCTTCCTGAAGGCGATGGAGTTCACGACGCTGACACGCCGGGTGGCCGAGGCGACCGAAACCGACGCTTCTGCCATCGACCCTGCCAATGTGCCAGTGCAATGGGGTGCCGATGCCCATGGTCCCGATCTTGATGCGCCAGCCCCTGCCGTTCAGGCTGGTGAAGTGGCCACTAACACCGCTGGCGCCGCGGCTTCGCCCGCCGCTCCGGCAAGAAAAGTAACGGGGGAGGGCAGCGCGCCCGCCGATCTGGCCGCAGCGCGACAGGCGCTTTTTTCCGCCGCCAAGATCGATACGACAGCCTATCTAACGATCAGGGATCTTCCGACGCTCGACCGCTGGATTGCGGCGGCCCGGGAGACGGGCGTTGTCGCCTTCGATACGGAAACGACCTCGCTCGATCCGATGCAGGCCGAACTTGTCGGTTTTTCGCTGGCCATTGCCGATAATGGCAAGGATGCCACGGGCACCGATATCCGGGCCGCTTATGTTCCTTTGACGCACAAGACCGGCTCCGGCGGCGATCTCTTCAGCGATGGCATCAGAATGGCGGAGGGGCAGGTGCCCTTTGCCGAGGCGCTGGCGCGCCTGAAGGACCTGCTCGAAGATGAAGCTGTCCTGAAAGTCGCCCAGAACCTCAAATATGATTATCTGCTGATGAAACGCCACGGCGTCGTCATGCAGAGCTTCGACGACACGATGCTGATTTCCTATGTTCTCGAGGCCGGCAAGGCCACGCACGGCATGGATTCGCTGTCCGAACGCTGGCTTGGCCACACGCCGATCGCCTATAAGGACGTGGCGGGATCGGGCAAGTCGAGCGTCACCTTCGATTTTGTCGATATCGACAAGGCGACAGCCTACGCGGCGGAAGACGCGGATGTCACCTTAAGGCTATGGATGGCGCTGAAGCCGAGGCTTGTGTCGGAACGGCTGACCAAGGTCTATGAGCGGCTGGAGCGCCCCCTCGTGCCGGTTCTGGCGCATATGGAAGAGCGCGGCATCACCATCGACCGGCAGATTCTCTCGCGCCTTTCCGGCGAACTCGCGCAGAAGGCTGCGTCCTTCGAAGAGGAAATCTACGAGCTGGCAGGCGAGCGTTTCAATATCGGATCGCCAAAGCAGCTCGGCGATATCCTTTTTGGCAAGATGGGTCTGCCGGGTGGTTCCAAGACCAAGACCGGTCAATGGTCGACATCGGCACAGGTTCTGGAAGATCTCGCGGCGGAAGGTATCGAACTGCCGCGCAAGATCGTCGACTGGCGGCAGCTGACGAAGCTGAAATCGACCTATACGGATGCACTTCCGGGATATATCCATCCCGAGACAAAGCGGGTGCATACGTCCTATGCGCTCGCCTCCACCACCACGGGACGCCTGTCCTCCTCGGAACCGAACCTTCAGAACATTCCGGTCCGCACGGCGGAAGGGCGCAAGATCCGCACGGCTTTCATCTCCACGCCGGGTCACAAGCTCCTGTCGGCCGACTACAGCCAGATCGAACTGCGCGTGCTGGCGCATGTCGCCGACATTCCGCAGCTTCGCAACGCTTTCGAAAACGGCATCGACATTCATGCGATGACGGCATCGGAAATGTTCGGCGTGCCTGTCGAAGGCATGCCGTCGGAAGTGCGCCGCCGCGCCAAGGCCATCAACTTCGGCATCATCTACGGCATTTCCGCTTTTGGCCTTGCCAATCAGCTCAGCATCGCCCGCTCCGAAGCAGGCGACTATATCAAGAAATATTTCGAGCGTTTTCCCGGTATTCGCGACTACATGGAGGCGACCAAGGCCTTCGCCCGCGAAAACGGTTATGTCGAAACGATTTTCGGCCGCCGCGCGCATTATCCGGAAATTCGCTCTTCCAATCCTTCGGTAAAAGCATTCAACGAGCGCGCGGCCATCAACGCGCCGATCCAGGGCTCGGCTGCCGATATCATCCGCCGTGCCATGGTCCGCATCGAGCCCGCGTTGGAGGCGGAAAAACTTTCCGCCCGCATGCTGTTGCAGGTGCATGACGAACTCATCTTCGAAGTCGAGGAAGCGGAGATCGAAAAGACCTTGCCCGTCGTCGTCTCTGTCATGGAAAACGCGGCCATGCCGGCGATTTCGATGAAGGTGCCACTGAAAGTGGATGCCCGCGCGGCCGACAATTGGGATGAGGCGCACTGATCGCTCTTCAGGCGGTCGATGTCATTGCCTTGTTGCGTGCAGGTACTAGGGGGAAATTCTTACAAGGAGTTTCCCATGCACGCCCCGCTCGTCTCGAAAGATCTTGAGTATATTTCTGCCGCTGATCACGATCAGCCGCCGCGCCATCTGGGTAGCCGCTACAATGCTGATGGTGAGTTCCTGCCAGAGCCGGGCAATACGGTTGTGTGCCATCTTGTCGAAGGGTCGCAGACCGAAAAAGCCATCATTGCAACCCGCCAGCGTTTTCTGGATACGCCGGAGGCGCCGCAGCTTGCCTTCACGCCGGTTTCCAGCCTGCACATGACGGTGTTTCAGGGCATTATCGAATTTCGGCGCGCTTTGCCCTACTGGCCGGAGAACATGCCGCTCGATACGCCGATCGACGTGATGACGGAATATTATCGCCAGCGTCTTTCCGCCTTTCCGGCCCTGCCGGCGTTCAACATGCAGGTTACGGGTCTGCGCCCGGTGGGACTGGTCATGAAGGGTGCAACCGTAGAGGACGATCGGATCGTGGCTCTCTGGCGGGATACATTCGCCGATTTCTTCGGCTACCGACATCCTGATCACGGCACTTATGAGTTTCATATCACCTTGTCCTACATCATCAGCTGGTTCGAGCCGGAATGCTTGCCGCGCTGGCAGGTGATGCTCGACGAGGAACTGGAAAAGCTGCGCGCCGCAGCGCCGGTCATTGAGATGCGTCCGCCAGCTTTCTGTGAATTCCGGGACATGAACCACTTCAAGGAGCGCGTCATTTTCGATAAGACGTGAGCCATGATTTGCGATGCCTGACGATCGCTTGTTGCGCTTATTCCGCTGAATCGGAAAAAATGCGCGTCAGGGCTGGTCAAAGCCCGTTTGGGCATGTATAAGCGCGCCAAATTTCCGATATCGAGACATCCGACATTCGGCCTTTGGTTCTGGCCGGTTCCGTTGTTTCGCCGCTTAAGTGGAGTAACAAAAATGGCTGTACCAAAAAGAAAAACAAGCCCGTCCAAGCGTGGCATGCGCCGCTCGGCTGACGGTCTCAAGTCTGCGACCTACGTTGAAGACAAGAACTCCGGCGAACTGCGCCGCCCGCACCATATCGATCTGAAGACCGGTATGTATCGCGGTCGTCAGGTTCTGACGCCGAAGGAAAGCGCATAAGCTTTTCTGAAATCATCTTTGCAAAAAACCGGTCCTCGTGGCCGGTTTTTTGTTTTTGGGACTGTCTGGCTGCCTTTTCCGCTCACTTGGAAAATTCGGCCGCTCCACCTACACTCTTTTAGGGAGAGCAGGTTTGATGCCTGCAACAGGAGGGGAGCTTCGGTGAAATATCGCTGGATTTTGTTGATGCTTCTCAGCTTCGGTCTCGGTTATGGCGCCGTGACGAGAGGCGGCGGCATCATTGCGGAAAGCTATTTCGGCGAAATGTCCGAGCAGGGCCGCACGACCCTCCGGTTGGCTGTCTCCGCTCTCGGCGGGCTTTTGAACCGTTACGAGCCGCTGCCCGCCTTGATCGCCGATCACGACGACATTGAGGAACTGGTCGCACATCCCAAGGATGCCGAGCTGCGCCAGCGCGCCAATGTCTACCTCAAATCTATTAACACCCTGCTGGAATCCTCCGATATCTACATCATCACGCTCGACGGGGAGACTATCGCCGCCAGCAACTATGATGGTCCGACGAGTTTCGTTGGTGAGAATTTCAGCTACCGCCCTTATTTTCAGGATGCCGCGAAGGGCTTGCAGTCGCGGTTCTTCGCGCTTGGCACCACCTCCCATAAGCGCGGCTATTATTTTTCCGCGCCCATCCTCTTCAATGAGGAAATCAAGGGCGTCATCGTCTTCAAGGTCGATATTGAAGGCATAGAGGCCTCATTCGGCGATGGTGAGAACCGAATTCTGGTCTCGGACCCTGAGGGCATCATCTTCATGACCGGAACGCCGCAATGGCTTTATTCCGGTCTGATGCCGCTGACGCCCGAACGGCTGGCACGAACGGAGGCTTCCCGCCGGTATGCCAATGCCACCCTCAAGGAACTGCCGCTGAAAAACGGCAATTTCGGTTCGCATCAGCTGATGACGATCGTCCAGGACGACGGCGAGAGGGAATATATGCTCCTGTCACAGCCCATGCCCGATGCCGGTTGGACGGTCAGCGTGCTGATGGATACAGGTTCGCTCAGGACGCAGGTCAAGACCGCGATGATCGCGATAATCCTGTGCCTGTGTCTGGCCGCCGCCGTGATTGCGGCCATGCTGCAAAGACGGCGGCGTCTGCGCGAACGGCTGATCCATCAGGCAGAGGCGCAGGCGGAACTGGAACGCCGGGTGGAGGAGCGCACTGCCGATCTGGCGCGGGTGAACCAGGAGATCGAACACGAAATCGCCGAACGCCGCCAGACGGAAAAACAGCTGCGCAAGATGCAGAACGATCTGGTGCAGGCCGGCAAGCTTGCAGCCCTCGGGCAGATGTCGGCGGCACTGTCGCATGAGTTCAACCAGCCGCTTGCCGCGGCCAAGAACTATGCCGAAAATGCTTCGCTTCTCGTGGAGCGCGGGCGGCTGGAAGAGGTGACGGAAAACCTCAGGCGTATTTCAGGCCTTATCGACCGCATGGCGTCGATCAGCAAGCATCTCAGGAATTTCGCCCGCAAGCCCAACGAAAAAATGGCAGCGGTGGGTCTGGAGGCGGTGCTTCGGGATACGCTCGAAATTGTCGGTGCGCGGTTGAAGGCCGCCGATGCGGTGCTGGATGTTGATCTCGGGCCGGTGCAGCTTGCGGTGAAAGCCGGCCCGGTGAGATTGCAGCAGGTGCTCGTCAACATCATCTCCAACGCGGCCGATGCTGTGGAAGGGCGCGAGGATCGCCATATTGCGCTGCAAGCCGTCCAGCATGGCCAGATGGTATCGATTTTCATCCGCGATCGTGGTCCCGGCGTGCCGGCGGCGATTTCGGAGCGCATTTTTGATCCCTTCTTCACCACCAAGGGTGTGGGACGCGGCCTGGGCCTTGGCCTGTCCATCTCCTACAACATCATCAAGGATTTTGGCGGTCAGCTGCGGGTGAGAAACCATGAAGAGGGCGGGGCGGAGTTCGAGATCGAATTGCCAGCCGCCGCCTGGCGCGTGGAGGCGGCTGCGGAATGACCATGTCGCGGGTTCTGTTGATTGATGACGAGGAGGAGCTGCGCTTTTCCACCGCGCAGGCGCTGGAGCTTTCCGGCTTTGCCGTCACCATGCTCGCGAGTGCCGAGCATGCGCTCGAACTCATCGGTTACAGCTTTGATGGCGTCGTGGTCAGCGATATCAGGATGCCTGGCATGGATGGCATGACGTTGCTGCAGAAGGTGCGCGAGCTCGATCCGGAAATACCTGTCATCCTGATGACGGGCCATGGTGATGTGCAGCTTGCGGTCAACGCCATGCGCAACGGCGCCTATGATTTCATCGAAAAGCCGTTCACGCCGCAATATCTCGCCGGCATCATCAAAAGGGCGAATGACCGGCGGGCGCTGGTGCTGGAAAACCGCCGCCTCAAGGCGGTGGCGGGCAAGCACGACGATCTCGAAACACGTCTGCCCGGCAGAACCCAGATCATGGTCGATCTGCGATACCGCATCCGCGCGATTGGCGCGACGGACGCCGATACGCTGATCGTTGGCGATACCGGCGCGGGCAAGGAGGTCGTGGCGCGCGCGCTTCACGATATCAGTGCCAGAAGCAACCGGCCCTTCGTTGCGATCAATTGCGCCGCCCTCCCGCAGACGTTGATCGAAAGCGAATTGTTCGGTCATGAGGCGGGTGCGTTTCCCGGCGCGCTTCGCCCGCGCTACGGCAAGTTCGAACATGCCCGCGGCGGCACCATCCTGCTGGACGAGATCGGCTCCATGCCCTTCGAATTGCAGGGCCGCTTCCTTCGTGTCCTGCAGGAACGGGTGATTACCCGTCTGGGCTCGAATGAAACGGTCGAACTCGATGTTCGCTTCATCGCCACAAGCAAGGTGGATCTGGAACAGGAAGTCGCGGCTGGCCGGTTCCGTGCCGATCTTCTTTATCGGCTCAACGTGGCTACACTTCTCGTGCCATCTCTCTCGCAGCGCAGTGCCGATATACCGCTCCTCTTCCTGCATCTCGTGCGGGAAGCTGCTGCGCGCTACGGGCGGGAAGACATGGAGGTGCCGCAAAATCTGCTCTCGGCCATCTCCCTTCGTGAGTGGCCGGGCAACGTGCGTGAATTGCGCAATGCCGCGGACCGTTTCGTTCTCGGCCTGGAAAGCGACGTTTCCGAAGGGTCGTTGCCGTTTCAGGCTGACGGAAAAGCGGCTCTTGCTGCAAGGGTCGCGGCTTATGAAAAAAGCCTGATCGCACATGCAATTGCCGCCCACGGCGGAAATCTGAAATCCGTCTATGAGGCGCTCGGCATTTCGCGCAAAACGCTCTATGAAAAAATGCAGAAATACGGGCTGCACCGGCACATGACCGAGGTGTAGTGGGTGGATTTCCACCCATGAATAGGTGCTTATGGGTCGAAATCCACCCATTGCCTCTCGCGATAGCGATAAAAGCGCATCCCACTGCAAGACCGCCATTGCTGAACGGCAATCCCGGATCGCAAATATGTCACCCCGGTCGCCATGGAGGAGCATGCGCGGCTGAAGTGGCGAACATTTTCATCCGGGAGGAATCGATGAAAATACTGAAGACAGTCACCGGCCTTGCTGCCGCCGCTGCCGTTTCCCTTTTTGCGCTGTCCGCATCCGCTCAGAACTATCCAGCGCGCAATATCACCATGGTTGTGCCCTTTGCTGCCGGCGGCCCGACGGATACGGTCGCGCGTCTTGTTGCTGAATCCATGTCGAAGGATCTCGGCCAGCAGATCATCGTCGAAAATGTCGGCGGCGCAGGCGGCACGCTGGGTGCTGGTCGTGTGGCATCGTCCGATCCGGACGGTTACACCGTCCTTCTCCACCATATCGGCATGGCCACCAGCGCCACACTCTACCGCAAGCTCGCCTATGACACGCTGAACGCCTTCGAATATGTTGGTCTCGTCACCGAAGTGCCGATGACGATCCTGTCGCGCAAGACCCTTGAGACGAAGGATCTGAAGGGGCTGATCGAATACGCCAAGGCGAACAAGGACAAGGTCACGGTTGCCAATGCCGGCATTGGCGCTGCCTCGCATCTCTGCGGCATGCTGTTCATGAGCGCCATCGAGACGCCACTGGTCACCGTTCCCTATAAGGGGACTGGGCCGGCCATGACCGATCTGCTCGGCGGCCAGGTCGACATCATGTGCGACCAGACCACCAACACCACCAAGCAGATTCAGGGCGGAACCGTGAAAGCCTATGCCGTAACCACGGCCAAGCGGCTGGACGTGCTGCCTGACGTGCCGACGGTCGTCGAGGCGGGCCTGCCGAAGCTTGAGGTTGGCATCTGGCACGGCATCTATACGCCCAAGGGCACGCCGGCTGAAATCAACGAAAAGCTCTCCAAGTCGCTGCAGGTCGCGCTGAAGGACAAGAATGTCGCGGCTCGTTTTGCAGAACTGGGCACCACGCCCTCTTCGGAAAGCGATGCGACGCCGGCGGCACTCAAGGCCAAGCTCGAAAGCGAAATCGCCCGCTGGAAGCCGGTGATCGAAGCTGCCGGCCAATATGCCGACTGATGAACGCGGAAGGACCGGCGGCATCGCCGCCGGTCGACCGTGATCATTTTAACAGGCGGACCGGTGTGATGCCGGCCGCGGTGGAGGGGCATCTTTCATGAAGTCATTATTTAATGACCCTGCCGAGGCAGTCTGCGGGGCAATTTTTATGGGACTTGGCGTCTTTTTCGCCTTGCAGTCCTATGGGCTGGAGATCGGAACCGCCTTTCGTATGGGGCCGGGCTATTTCCCGCTCGTTCTGGCAATTATCCTCATTCTGCTCGGTGGCATCATATTCCTCCGCTCAGCCCGCCCGGCCGGGGAAGGGATCGGAGCGATCGCATGGCGTGGCATATTCTTCATCCTGCCCGCGCCGATCTTCTTCGGTTTTACTGTCCGGGGTCTTGGTTTCGTGCCGGCGCTGTTTTTTAGCGCGCTCATCGCCTCCTTTGCCTCGCACAAGATGAGTCCGATCATGGCGATTATTCTTTCCGCAGCCATCACGGCCTTCTCCGTCGCTGTTTTCAATTACGGTCTCGGCCTGCCGTTCCAGCGCTTCGGCCCCTGGCTTAAATTTTGAGGTGCTGCGATGGATTTGCTTGATAATCTTGCTCTCGGTTTCGTCACCGCCTCATCGCTGGCAAACCTGTTCTTCTGCCTGATCGGCGTGTTGCTCGGCACCCTGATCGGCGTGTTGCCCGGCATCGGCGCGACGGCGACCATTGCCATGCTGCTGCCCATCACCTTTCAGCTCGAGCCCGTCTCGTCGCTGATCATGCTCGCCGGCATTTATTATGGCGCGCAATATGGCGGTTCCACCACGGCCATCCTGATCAACATGCCCGGCGAATCCTCCTCTGCCGTCACCGCCATCGATGGTTATCAGATGGCGCGCAAGGGCAAGGCAGGGGCTGCTCTCGCCATTGCCGCCATCGGTTCGTTCTTTGCCGGCACGGTTTCCACCTTCCTCGTCGCGATCTTTGCGCCGCCTCTGACCGCAATTGCGCTGGAGTTTGGTGCGGCGGAATATTTCTCACTGATGGTCGTCGGCCTCGTTTCGTCCATCGCCCTTGCCCATGGCTCCATCGTCAAGGCGCTGGCCATGGTCGTGCTTGGTCTGCTGCTCGGTCTGGTCGGCACGGATATCTACAGCGGCACGCCGCGCTTCACCCTTGGCATCCGCGAATATGCCGATGGTCTGAACTTCGTCGCCGTGGCTGTGGGTGTCTTCGGTATCGCCGAAATCCTGCGCAACCTCGAAAACGAGCGCACCCGTTCGGTGCTGATCGCCAAGGTCAGCGGGCTGATGCCCACGCGGGAGGATTTCAGGAAAATGGTCGGCCCGGTGCTACGCGGCACGGCCATCGGTTCCGCGCTCGGCATCCTGCCGGGCGGCGGCGCCATCCTCGCGGCCTTTGCGTCCTACACGGTGGAAAAACGCGTCTCCAAGAACCCGGAGGAATTCGGGCATGGCGCGGTGGCCGGTGTGGCCGGTCCGGAATCGGCCAATAATGCCGGCGCCCAGACCTCCTTCATCCCGCTGCTCACGCTCGGCATCCCCGCCAATCCGGTGATGGCGCTGATGATTGGGGCGATGATCATTCAGGGGATCGTGCCGGGTCCAAACGTTGCGATCGAGCAGCCGGCGCTGTTCTGGGGCATCATTGCCTCCATGTGGATCGGCAACTTGATGCTCGTCGTCCTGAACCTACCGCTGATCGGGCTGTGGGTTAAGCTATTGACGGTGCCCTATTATGTGCTGTTCCCCATCATCATGGCTTTCTGCGCCATCGGAGTTTATAGCGTCAATTCCAACGTCTTTGATCTCTATGCCGTCGCCTTCTTCGGCTTCATCGGCTACGTGCTGGTGAAATTGCGCTGCGAGCCGGCGCCGCTGCTCCTCGGTTTCGTGCTTGGCCCGCTCCTGGAGGAAAACCTGCGTCGCGCGATGATCCTGTCCCGCGGTGATCCAACCACCTTCGTCACCCGGCCGATCAGCGCCACACTGCTTTTCATCGCTTTGGCCGTGCTGATCGTCGTCTTCCTGCCAAGCGTGAAGAAGAAACGAGAAGAGGTTTTCGTAGAAGAAGACTAAGCAATATCAAACTTCCCGACGCCGGCGATGGAAACATCGCCGGCTTTTTCCGTTTCCGGATCACCATGACGAATTCGCTTCACGAAAGCGACATATGGTTGACTCGCAAGCTTTTAGGCCCAAGGAAGGGCTGGAAAGAGAGGTCGATATGACGTCGGAAACCGAAAAACGAATCATCGCGCTCGAGGAGACGGTCGCGTATCAGGTGAAGGTGATAGAGGAACTGTCCGACCAGCTGGCGGAACAGTGGAAGGTGGTGGAGCAGACCCGCGCCAAGCTCGACCGCTTGACGGAGAGGTTCCTGAGCCTTGAGGAGCAATCGCTGGACGCGCCTGCGATCACCCGGCCGCCGCATTATTGACAGGGAAGAGCAGATGAAAAACGACACAGCCGCGCTTGCCGCCGATATCGTCGATTTCTGGAAGAAGGCCGGGCCGGACAAGTGGTTCGACAAGGACGCCGCCTTCGACAGTCATTTCCACGACCGTTTCCGCGATGCCCATTTCGCGGCAGCACGGCGCGAACTGGATGACTGGCTGGAGGGTGCGGAAAGCAGCCTTGCGCTGATGCTTCTGCTGGATCAGTTTCCGCGCAATTGTTTTCGTGGCACCGCCCACATGTATGCCACAGACCCCCTGGCGCGGCTTTTCGCCGACGAGGCCATTCGCCGTGGCCATGATCAGGCCGTGAGCGAGGATTTGCGCGTCTTCTTCTACCTGCCCTTTTCCCATGCGGAGGATATCGCCGCCCAGCGGCGTGCCTGCGACCTGAACCAGCCGCTCGGCGGGCTTTATCTTCATCATGCCGAAGAGCATCGCGATATCGTTGAACGTTTCGGCCGTTTTCCGCATCGCAACGACATATTGCTGCGGGAAACGACATCAGAAGAACGGCAATATCTGGAAGAAGGCGGCTTTTCCGGCTGAGCCCAAAACGAAAACGCCGCCAGTCTCAAGGGATGGCGGCGTCCTAAAAGCTTGGGACCGGCGGAAATCAGCCGTCGAAGAATTCCTTCATCCGGGCAAAGAAGCCCGTCGATTCCGGATTGTTCTCCTTCGAGGAGAGCTGCTCGAACTCCTGCAACAGCTCGCGCTGACGCTTGCTGAGTTTCTGCGGCGTCTCGATCTGAATCTGGATATAGAGATCGCCCGTCTGCGCCGAACGCAGCACCGGCATGCCCTTGCCCTTCAGACGGAATTGCTTGCCCGGCTGGGTGCCCTCGGGAACCGTGACGCGTGACTTGGTGCCGTCGAGTGTCGTGACATCGAAGGTGCCGCCAAGCGCTGCCGTCGTCATGGAGATCGGTACGGTGCAATAAAGATCGGCACCGTCGCGCTGGAAGAACTCATGCGGACGCACGGACAGGAAGATATAGAGATCGCCCGCCGGACCGCCGCGCATGCCGGCCTCGCCTTCGCCCTGCAGGCGAATGCGGGTGCCGTCTTCGATACCCGAGGGAATGTTGACCGAGAGCGAGCGCTCTTCCGTTACACGGCCCTGACCATGGCACTTGCCGCACGGATCGGAGATCGTCTGCCCGCGGCCATGGCAGGTGGGGCAGGTGCGTTCCACCGAGAAGAAGCCCTGTGCTGCGCGCACGCGGCCGGAACCCTGACAGGTAGCGCAGGTTTTCGGCTGTGTACCTGGTTTGGCGCCAGAGCCCGAACAGACATCACAGGTGATCGAGGTAGGAACCCTGATCTGCGCCGTCTTGCCGGTGAAGGCTTCTTCCAGCGTGATTTCCATGTTGTAGCGAAGATCGGCGCCGCGTTCGCGCCCGCCGGAAGAGCGGCGCGCACGGCCACCACCCATCATCTCGCCGAAGATGTCCTCGAAGATGTCGGAGAAGCCGCCATTGGCGAAACCGCCGCCGCCAAAGCCGCCACCGCCGCCCATGCCGCCATTTTCAAATGCGGCGTGGCCGAAACGGTCATAGGCCGCGCGCTTCTGCGGGTCCTTCAGCGTTTCGTAGGCTTCGTTGATTTCCTTGAATTTCTGCTCGGATTCGGCGTTATCCGGGTTCTTGTCCGGATGGTATTTCATCGCGAGTTTGCGGAAGGCGCTTTTCAGCTCTTTTTCGTCCGCGGTCTTGCTGACGCCGAGTGTTTCGTAAAAGTCTGCTTTCGCCATTAAGTTAACAAGCCCCGCAAATGGATTTCCGGCTGCACTCGGCAGCCGGATGTCTTGCATATGTTGTCAGGAGACGGGAAGTCACGCGATTATGCGGACTTCTTGTCGTCCTTGATTTCTTCATAGTCGGCGTCGACGACGTCGTCCTTGCCGCCTTCAGAAGCATCACCGGCCTCCGCCTGCTGCGCTTCGTAAATGGCCTGACCAAGCTTCATGGAAACTTCCATGAGGGTCTGGGTCTTCGCCTGAATGTCGTCTGCGTCAGGCTCGGCGGCTTCGACAGCGGTCTTCAGGGCGGCTATGGCGTCTTCGATTGCCTTGCGGTCGGTCTCGGAAACCTTGTCACCATATTCCTTCACCGACTTTTCGGTGGAGTGAATGAGGCTTTCGGCCTGGTTTTTGGCTTCCACACCGGCGCGACGCTTCTTGTCGGCTTCGGCATTGGCTTCGGCGTCCTTGACCATCTTTTCGATGTCGGCGTCGGAAAGACCGCCGGAGGCCTGGATGCGGATCTGCTGTTCCTTGCCGGTGCCCTTGTCTTTCGCCGAAACCTGCACGATGCCGTTGGCGTCGATATCGAAGGTGACTTCGATCTGCGGAACGCCGCGCGGCGACGGTGGCAGGCCGACGAGGTCGAACTGGCCGAGCAGCTTGTTGTCCTGGGCCATTTCACGCTCGCCCTGCGAAACGCGGATGGTCACGGCCGACTGGTTGTCTTCGGCGGTCGAGAAGGTCTGGCTCTTCTTCGTCGGGATCGTCGTGTTGCGATCGATCAGACGGGTGAAGACGCCACCCAGCGTTTCGATGCCGAGCGACAGCGGGGTCACGTCGAGCAGCAGAACGTCCTTGACGTCGCCCTGCAGAACGCCGGCCTGGATGGCGGCGCCCATGGCAACCACTTCATCCGGGTTCACGCCCTTGTGCGGCTCCTTGCCGAACAGCTGCTTGACGACTTCCTGCACCTTCGGCATGCGGCTCATGCCACCGACGAGAACGACTTCATCGATCTCGGAAGCGGAAACGCCGGCATCCTTGAGCGCTGCCTTGCAAGGCGCAACGGTGCGCTGCACGAGGTCATCGACCAGGCTTTCGAACTTGGCGCGGGTCAGCTTCAGCGTCAGGTGCTTCGGACCGGAAGCATCAGCCGTGATGAACGGCAGGTTGATTTCGGTCTGCTGCGAGGACGACAGTTCGATCTTCGCCTTTTCGGCAGCTTCCTTGAGGCGCTGAAGGGCGAGCTTATCGTTCTTCAGGTCGATGCCCTGATCCTTCTTGAACTCGCCGGCCAGATATTCAACCAGACGCATGTCGAAGTCTTCACCACCAAGGAAGGTATCACCATTGGTGGACTTCACTTCGAAGACGCCGTCGCCGATTTCCAGAACGGAAATATCGAAGGTGCCGCCGCCAAGGTCGTAAACGGCGATGGTCTTGCCGTCCTTCTTGTCGAGGCCGTAAGCAAGCGCTGCCGCGGTCGGCTCGTTGATGATGCGCAGAACATCCAGACCGGCAATGCGGCCGGCATCCTTGGTTGCCTGACGCTGGGCGTCGTTAAAATAGGCCGGAACGGTGATGACGGCCTTTTCGACCTTTTCACCGAGATAGGATTCAGCCGTTTCCTTCATCTTCTGAAGGATCATCGCGGAAATCTGCGACGGGGAATAATTTTTGTCCTGAGCCTTCACCCATGCGTCGCCATTGTCGCCCTTGACGATTTCAAAGGGGACAAGAGCCTTGTCCTTTTCGACGGTCGGGTCTTCGTAACGGCGGCCGATAAGGCGTTTCACCGCAAACAGGGTATTGGTCGGGTTGGTGACCGCCTGGCGCTTGGCCGGCTGGCCGACAAGGCGTTCGCCATCGTCGGAAAATGCCACCATGGACGGCGTGGTGCGCGCGCCTTCCGCATTTTCAATTACTTTCGTGTCCTTGCCGTCCATCACTGCGACGCAGGAATTGGTCGTGCCAAGGTCGATACCGATTACTTTTGCCATGCTCTTCTCTCCTTGAAGCGAGCCGTCGGAACCCCGTGAGGCATTCCATTGACAACTCCTTGACTTGGATTTGCAGTATTCGCTGCAGTTATGCGGCGTATATAAGGAGCGATTTTTCCTGCTGCAAGGCGCAAGAGAGGGGTAAGAGCAGCAAAAAGCGGATGAATCCCTTGTCTGTGCAGAAGCATAGCCATCAACGCATGCGGAAGCGGAAAAACGCGACTTTGACGCTACGTCCTTGCAACACGGTCGGCAACACCAAGGTTCATATGTAAGTCGGTGAAGATGAGGTGAAATGGCGGACAGGGTGGGATTCGAACCCACGGTACGCTTTCACGCACACACGCGTTCCAGGCGTGCGCCTTAAACCACTCGGCCACCTGTCCTTTTTCAAGTCTGCATGTCATGAAGAATGCAAATCACTGGAACGGCGCGATATATACCGATGAATTCGCAGGGATCAACACGAATCTGACAGTTTTTTGAAATGTCGGCAATTTCCTGTGTTCCGACGCGATTGCAAACCGGTTTTCCCACCTTTATCGATGCATTATAGGTTTCAAAAAGTGGCTGTCTGACCGGCAGATCGTGAGCGAGGTATACCAATGAAAGCTTTTTTGCGGTTTTTGAGCTTTCTTTTCCTCGTTGCGGCGGTTTTTCTGGGCGTGCTCGATTCGATCCGCTCGGTTTCCACATCCTCGGTCGACATCACCGGCATCCTGTCCGTCTGGAACTATCTTCTTCCTGCTTCCCGCACCATGGTGGAAGCGGCCTTGGCTCACTATATTCACCCTGAAGCGTGGCGCTTCATTGAAAATGCCCTGACGGCGGTGCCCGCATTTGCCGTTTCCCTGGCGCTTTCCCTGCTCTGCTGGATGGCGGGGTACAGGAAACACAGGCCGATGAGGCGTTTGTCAGCCTGACTTGTGTCAGCCGAATTGCGCGCGCCCGCAGATGTGAACCATGAAAAGCGGCGGAGCTGGCCGCATGGAGGACCGAATGTTCCTGTTCGATACGCTTTCAAAAAAGACGACGATGCCGACGCAAGAAACCGCCTTGCCTGGCCGTGAAGCGGCGCTTGCGGTTCCGGAGGCCCATTTCGTCAATGGCCGGCCTTTGAAGGGGCCTTATCCCGACGGCCTTGAAACCATCTATCTCGGCATGGGCTGCTTCTGGGGCGCGGAACGGCTGTTCTGGAAAACGCCGGGTGTGTGGGTGACGGCGGTGGGGTATGCCGGCGGTTTCACCCGCAATCCCACCTATCAGGAGACGACGACAGGTCAGACGGGCCACGCGGAAGTGGTCAAGGTTGTCTACGATCCGGCCGTGATCTCGCTCTCGGGCCTCTTGAAGATATTTTTTGAGGAGCACGATCCGACGCAGGGCATGCGACAGGGCAATGATGTCGGCACGACCTATCGTTCCGCCATCTACGCGACGACGGAAGGCCAGTTGCAGCAGGCGCAGAAGGCCCGCGATGCTTTTCAACAGGCTTTGGAGGAGGCTGGCCATGGCAGTACCATCACCACCGAGATCGGGCCGCTTGAAAAGTTTTATTACGCTGAAGACTATCATCAGCAATATCTTGCCAAGAACCCGGGTGGCTACTGCGGCCTCAGGGGAACGGGCGTAAGCTGCAATATCGACTAGATTTTTTGCAGGTCGCGCGGTGGAAAGACCAAAAAAGCGCCAGAATAAAGTTTTTCCACCGGGTCAAAAAAACCGGATGAATTTTTCATTGAGCCATGCAAGGATATGAGCCAAGCACAGCCGGGATAACGGCTGGCGGTTCCGCAGACATTCCCGGTCAACGGGTTTGCGGGAGGACCCTTAAAATATCAATTGCAACAACAGGGCTGCACAATGAAAAAATCCCTTCTGACGCTTTTTGCGCTCGCCGCCATGTCGGCTTCCGCGCTTGCTGCCGATATCAAGCCGGCATTGGTTTATGGTACGGGCGGCAAGTTCGACAAGTCGTTCAACGAAGCCGCCGCGGCTGGCGCTGAAAAGTTCAAGGCGGAAACGGGCATCGAGTTCCGCGATTTTGAACCGACCAGCGATACGCAGGGTGAGCAGGCTATCCGCAACTTCGCCAGCAAGGGCTTTAACCCGGTTGTTGCCGTGTCCTTCGCCTGGACGTCGGCCATGGAAAAGGTTGCAGCCGAATTCCCTGACACCAAGTTCGTCATCGTCGATTCCGTCGTCGAGCTGCCGAATGTCCGCTCAGTCGTTTACAAGGAGCACGAAGGCTCTTATCTCGTCGGTCTTCTGGCAGGCATGGCCTCCAAGACCGGTAAGGTCGGCTTCATCGGCGGCATGGATATTCCGCTGATCCGCAAATTCGCCTGTGGTTATGCGCAGGGCGCCAAGGCTGCCAACGACAAGATCGAAGTCTTCCAGAACATGACCGGCACCACCGGTGCGGCCTGGAATGATCCGGTGCGCGGTGGCGAACTGACCAAGAACCAGATCGACCAGGGCGCTGACGTGATCTACGCGGCAGCCGGTGCGACCGGTATCGGCGTGTTGCAGACCGCTGCCGACAACAAGAAATTCTCGATCGGCGTCGATTCCAACCAGAACCACCTGCACCCCGGCTCGGTTCTGACCTCGATGGTCAAGCGCGTCGATCTGGCCGTCTACAACGCCTACAAGGATGCCAAGGACGACAAGTTCACCCCCGGCATCGTTGCTCTCGGCGTCAAGGAAGACGGCGTTGCCTATGCTCTCGACGACAACAACAAGGCCCTGATCACGCCGGAAATGACCGCCGCCGTGGACAAGGCGAAGGCCGACATCATTGCCGGCACCATCAAGGTTCATGACTATATGGCGGACAATTCCTGCCCGAAATGATATGATATGATATGTGTCTGGGGCGCATGGTGATTTTTCACCTTGCGCCCTTTTCATATCCAGCCTTCGGAGAGGTTTCGGTTTGAGTATGGACCCAGCAATCGAACTCGTGGGCATCGATAAAAAATTCGGTGCCGTTCACGCCAATAAGAATATCAACCTGACCGTTGCCAAGGGTACGATCCACGGCATCATCGGGGAAAACGGCGCCGGAAAATCGACCCTGATGTCGATCCTCTACGGTTTTTATCAGGCCGATGCTGGCGAAATCCGGGTGAATGGTGCGCCGGTCTCGATCCGTGACAGTCAGGCCGCGATCAGTTCGGGCATCGGTATGGTGCATCAGCACTTCATGCTGGTGGAAAATTTCACCGTGCTTGAAAACGTCATGCTGGGCGCGGAAGGCGGAGCATCGCTCGCCAAGGGTCGGGCAGCCGCGCGCAAGGAGCTGCAGCGCCTCGAGGACGATTACGGGCTGGAAGTCGATCCCGATGCGGTGATCGAGGAATTGCCCGTTGGCCTGCAGCAGCGCGTCGAAATCCTCAAAGCCATGTATCGTGGCGCCGAAATCCTGATCCTCGATGAGCCGACCGGCGTTCTCACACCGGCTGAGGCCGATCACCTTTTCAAGATTTTGGGTGTCTTGCGAGAGCAGGGCAAGACCGTCATCCTGATCACCCACAAGCTGCGCGAGATCATGGCGATCACGGATTCCGTCTCCGTCATGCGCCGTGGCGAAATGGTGGCGACCCGCAAGACTTCCGAAACCAGCGTCGAGGAACTGGCCGAGCTGATGGTCGGCCGCCGGGTGCTGCTCAGGGTGGAAAAGGGCGAGACGACGCCGGGCGAAGTTCTCCTCTCCATCCGCAATCTCACCGTCAAGGACAGCCGTGGCGTCACCATGGTGGATGATGTCTCTCTCGATGTCCGCGCCGGTGAAATCGTCGGTATCGCCGGTGTGGCCGGCAATGGCCAGTCCGAACTCCTTGAGGCGATCGCCGGCATCCGCAAGCCTTACTCGGGTGAGATATGGGTGGCCGGGCAGAAGGTCGACCGTCCCGATCCGGCCATTTTGCGCGAGCTCGGTCTCGCGCATATTCCGGAAGACCGGCACCATATGGGGCTGGTGCTGAAATTCGAGGAATATGAAAACTCCATCCTCGGCTATCACCACGATGAGCGTTACGGCAAGGGACCGTTCCTCAATCCCGAAGCCATCCGCAAGGATGCGGTCGAAAAAATCGAGAAATACGATATCCGCCCGCCGAACCCGCAGCTGAAGACCGCCAATTTTTCCGGCGGCAACCAGCAGAAGATCGTCGTTGCCCGCGAAATCGAGCGTGACCCCAAGATGCTGATCATCGGTCAGCCGACCCGCGGTGTGGATATCGGCGCCATCGAATTCATCCATCGCCGCATCATCGAAATGCGCGATGCCGGCAAGGCGATCTTGCTGGTTTCGGTTGAACTCGATGAAATCCGTTCCCTTTCGGACCGGATCATGGTCATGTTCGCCGGGCGTGTCGTTGGAGAAAAAACGGCGGAAGCCGAAGAACAGACGCTGGGCCTGATGATGGCCGGCATCGCCGCATGAGGCATGAATGAGCACCGCTTCCACTCCCCTGCCAAACTGGATCAGCTACGGCCTGTTGCCGCTGCTGAACGTCGTCACCGCCTTTCTGATTTCCGGCCTCGTCGTCTGGTCCATCGGTGAAAATCCGCTCGCGGCGCTTCGCCTGCTCATCGAAGGCGCCCTCGGTCGTGGCGACGCCATCGGCTTCACGCTGTTTTACACGACTAGCTTCATCTTCACCGGCCTCTCCGTTGCGGTCGCCTTCCATGCCGGCCTGTTCAATATCGGCTCCGAAGGTCAGGCCTATATTGGCGGGCTGGGTGCCGCACTGGTGGCGCTTGCGCTCGACCGTTATGTGCCCTGGTATGTGACGATGCCCTTCGCCGTCATCGGTGCTGCACTTTTCGGCGCGGCCTGGGCCTTCATTCCGGCATGGCTGCAGGCAAAACGCGGCAGCCACGTCGTCATCACCACCATCATGTTCAACTTCATCGCCGCGGCCTTGATGGTCTATCTGCTGGTGAATGTGCTGATCGTGCCGGGCAAGATGGCCCCGGAAACGCGCACTTTCTTGGCCGGTGGCCAATTACCGAAGCTGGACTGGCTGATGGCGCTGTTCGGCCTCAAGCTCGGGCCGGCGCCGTTCAACGTCTCCTTCATCATCGCGCTGGTCATGTGTTTCCTCGTCTGGGTGCTGATCTGGCGCACCAAGCTCGGATACGAGATGCGCACGCTCGGCGTCAGCCCTTCAGCGGCCGTTTATGCCGGCATTCCCTATGCGCGCACCGTCATCATCGCCATGCTCATTTCTGGTGGTCTGGCGGGCATGATGGCGCTGAACCCTGTCATGGGCGCTTCCGCCCGCCTGCAGGTGGAATTCGTCGGTGGCGCAGGTTTCGTCGGCATCGCCGTGTCGCTGATGGGGCGAAGCCATCCGCTCGGCATCATCTTCGCGGCATTGCTGTTCGGCATTCTCTATCAGGGCGGCGCAGACCTCTCTTTCGAGATGCCGAACATTACCCGCGAGATGATCGTGGTCATCCAGGGTCTGGTTATCCTGTTTGCCGGCGCGCTCGAATACATGTACCGGCCGGCTATCGTCCGCATCTACCAGCGCTTGGCAAAGGGGTGAGCTGATATGGATTTCTTCGATATGCTGGTCAGCATTCTCGGCTCGACCGTCCGTCTCACCATCCCGCTTCTGTTCACGGCGCTTGCCGGGCTTTTTTCCGAACGCGCGGGCGTGTTCGATATCGGCCTTGAAGGCAAGATGCTGGCGGCAGCCTTTGCTTCGGCTTGTGTCGCCTATCTCACCGCAAATCCCTGGGCCGGCCTGCTTGCGGGCATTGCCGTCTCCATCCTGTTTTCGCTGATCCACGGCTTTGCCGTCATCACAAATCGCGGCAACCAGATCGTGTCGGGCGTGGCGCTCAACTTCATTGCCGCCGGTCTGACGGTGGTTCTGGGGCAGGCGTGGTTCGGGCAGGGCGGGCGCACGCCGCAATTGCCGGGCGAAGGCCGTTTCGCACCGATCATCCTGCCCGGTGCGGATGCGATGCGCGAAGTGCCTTTCATCGGCCCGCTCTACGCCAATGTCATTTCCGGCAACAATATCCTGACCTATCTCGCCTTTCTGGCGGTGCCGCTGTCCTGGTGGGTGCTTTACCGCACCCGTTTCGGCCTTCGCCTGCGCGCGGTGGGTGAAAATCCGGGCGCGGTCGATACGGCGGGCATTTCGGTGACATGGATGCGTTACCGCGCCGTCATCGTTGCCGGCTTCCTCTGCGGTTTTTCGGGCGCCTATCTCGCCGTTGCGCAATCGGCGGCCTTCATCGCCAACATGTCGGCCGGCAAGGGCTATATCGCACTAGCCGCGCTGATCTTCGCGAAATGGAAGCCGGTGCCGGTCATGTTCGCATGCCTGCTCTTCGGTTTCCTGGATGCTTTCGCCAACTTCATGCAGGGCAAATCCGTGCCCGGCATCGGCGAGGTGCCGGTGCAGATTTTCCAGGCCATGCCCTATATTCTGACCTGCATCCTGCTTGCCGGTTTCATCGGCGTCGCCAAGCCCCCCAAGGCCGGTGGCGTTGCCTATGCGAAGGAGCGTTAAATCCATGTCCCGTGAACCAATGTCCCATCAGTTGTTCGAGGCAGCGGTGGAGGCCATGGCCTTTGCCCATGCGCCCTATTCGAAATTCCCTGTCGGTGCGGCAATCCGCGCTGAAGACGGTAAGATCTACAAGGGCGCCAATATCGAGAACCTCTCCTTCCCTCAAGGCTGGTGCGCCGAGCCTTCGGCCATCAGCGCCATGATCATGGGTGGAGCAAAGAAGATAAGCGAGATCGCCGTCATCGCGGAAAAGCTTGCTCTTTGCCCGCCCTGCGGCGGCTGCCGGCAGAAGATCGCCGAATTCGCCTCGCCAGACACCAAGGTCTATCTCTGTGACGAAACCGGTGTTCAGAAGGTCATGACCATGGATGAACTTTTGCCCTTCAGCTTCAAGACCGAGCTGCCCTGATGCCGGATACGCTGATCGATATTCTGGTGGAGCGTCTGAATGGCCTGATGCCGCGCATCGCCATCGTGCTGGGCTCAGGCCTGGGGTCGCTTGTGGACGAGGTCAGCGATGCGATCCGCGTGCCCTATGCCGAACTTCCCGGTTTCCCTGCAAGCGGCGTTTCTGGCCATGCGGGCGAGTTGGTGGCCGGATATCTTGGTGGCGAGCCGGTGATGATGCTGTCCGGCCGGGTGCACTATTACGAAAAAGGCGATCCGGCCGCCATGCGCGCGGTCATTGAGGCGCTCGCCGGTCTTGGCGTGCAGTCGCTCATCCTCACCAATTCTGCAGGCTCGGTCAGGCAGGACATACCGCCCGGCTCGGTCATGCAGATCACCGATCATATCAATTATTCCGGCATGAACCCGCTGATTGGCGAAGAGAGCGACAACCGCTTCGTCGGCATGACCACGGCTTATGATCCGGACCTGATGCTCGCCATGCGTAATGCCGCGATCCGCGCGACGGTGCCCTTGTTCGGCGGCGTCTATATGTGGTTTTCCGGCCCGAGCTTCGAAACGCCGGCGGAAATCCGCATGGCGCGGCTGCTGGGTGCGGATGCCGTCGGCATGTCCACCGTGCCGGAAGTCATCCTCGCCCGCTTTTTCGGGATGCGCGTTGCCGCCGCATCGGTTATTACCAATTACGGTGCCGGCATGACTGGCGCTGAACTGAGCCATGAGGAAACCAAGGACATGGCTCCGGTAGGCGGCAAGAGGCTTGCCGCCATCTTGAAAGAAATGATCGCAGGAGGAGCGTGACCATGGAACTCCAGCGTCCGCGCGAAGCGGCTGCCCTGACACTATCCTTGCTGGACCTGACCAACCTCAAGGAAGACTGCACGCCCGAGCAGATTGCTGCTTTGTGCCAGAGGGCTCATACCGAATACGGCAATACCGCCGCGATCTGCATCTGGCCGCGTTTCGTCGCCCAGGCGCGTGCCGCTTTCGGAAAAGACCATGCGATCCGTATCGCCACGGTCGTCAATTTTCCGTCGGGCGATCTGGATGTTGCGACCGTGGTGGCGGAGACCGAGGCGGCTATCCGCGACGGTGCCGACGAAATCGATCTGGTCATCCCCTATCGTAAGTTCATAGCAGGCGATGAAACGGCTGTTTCCGAGATGGTGGCTGCCGTACGCAAGGTCTGTGTCGCACCCGTTCTTCTCAAGGTCATTCTTGAAACCGGCGAGCTGAAGGACAAGGCTCTCATTCGTCGTGCTTCCGAACTCGCCATTGCCGAAGGTGCCGATTTCATCAAGACCTCAACAGGTAAGGTCGCCATCAACGCCACGCTGGAAGCCGCCGACATCATGTTGCAGGCGATCCGCGACAGCAGGCAAAAGGTTGGCTTCAAGCCCGCTGGCGGCATCGGTACGGTGGAAGACGCCACGCTTTATCTGCGGCTGGCGGAAACCATCATGGCGCCCAACTGGGCCATGCCGTCCACCTTCCGTTTCGGCGCTTCCGGCGTCCTCGACGACGTATTGAACGTGCTGGCTGGCGGTGAGCCGGCCAAGGCTGCCAGCGGGTATTGAGCTTGATCCCGCAGGAAATCATCCGCCGCAAACGCGATGGCCTGTCTCTGGAACCGCAGGAGATCGCCGCTTTCATAAGCGCGCTTTCGAAAGACGGCATATCGGAAGGCCAGGCGGCGGCCTTTGCCATGGCGGTGTTTTTCCGCGGCATGAACCGGGACGAGATGGTGGCGCTGACGCTCGCCATGCGCGACAGCGGCGATGTTCTGTCCTGGAGCGATATCGGCAGGCCGGTGGCGGACAAGCACTCGACCGGCGGTGTCGGCGACAATGTCTCCCTGATGCTTGCTCCCATCGTTGCCGCCTGCGGTCTCGCCGTGCCTATGATCTCCGGCAGGGGTCTCAGCCATACCGGCGGCACGCTGGACAAGCTGGAGGCGATCCCCGGTTATAACGTCATGCCGGACGAGGCGCTGTTTCGCCAGACGGTGAAAACGGTCGGCTGCGCCATCATCGGCCAGACGGGCGATCTGGCCCCCGCCGACAAGCGCCTCTATGCCATCCGCGACGTGACCGCGACGGTGGATTCCATACCGCTGATCACCGCCTCCATCCTGTCGAAGAAGCTTGCAGCCGGGCTGCAAACGCTGGTTCTGGATGTGAAGGTCGGCAACGGCGCTTTCATGCAGAGCGTGGAGGATGCCCGCAATCTCGCCCGCGCGCTGGTCGATGTGGCGAATGGTGCGGGCTTGCCGACGACGGCCCTGATAACCGACATGAACCAGCCGCTTGGCGATGCCGCAGGCAATGCGGTCGAAATCGTCAATTGCCTGGATTTTCTGGCTGGTCGCAAGGCGGGAACCCGTCTCGAAAAGGTCGTACTCGCTTTCGCTGCAGAAATGCTGGTGCAGGCCGGAAGCGCGACTACGCTGGATGAAGGCGAGGCGCTCGCTGTGGCCGCTCTTTCGTCCGGCCGGGCGATGGAGGTCTTTGCGCGGATGGTTTCAGCACTCGGCGGGCCTTCGGATTTCGTTGAGCGCGCGTCTCATTACCTGCCGTCCGCTCCGGTCATTCTCCCTGTTCCGGCTCCGCACAGCGGCTGGCTCTCATCCTGCGCGACGCGCGATCTCGGTATGGTCGTCGTGGAGCTTGGCGGCGGCAGAAGAAAACCGTCGGATACCATCGACGCTGCGGTCGGTATTTCGGACATCCTGCCGCTCGGCACAAAAGTAGAAAAGGGCGAACCTATCGCCCTCGTCCACGCGGCTTCGAAAGAAGAAGCGGAACGCGCCGCCGAAAGGATTGCGGCCTGTTACGGGATTGGGGACTCTGTGACAGAGACCGGCAACGTGGTTCTTGAGCGGATTATCTGACCAGCCGCATTTCGCCGTTCGACACCTTGAATGACGACAATTGCTTCAAAAAGCTCATGCCGATCAGCATGTTGCTCAGCGCATTGTCTTTGAGCACCATGGCATCGACATTCTGGACACGGATCGTGCCGATTTCTACCCGGTCGAGCTTCACATAGGCCGCCATGGTCTGGCCGTTGGCGGTCGAGATCGGATATTTGAAATCGAGGCTGTTGACGCCGAAACCGAGCCGCCGGGCGATCGTTTCGTTGATGGCGACCGTGGAGGCGCCTGTGTCGACAAGCCCGTCGAAAGATTTGCCGTTGATACGGAAGGTGGCATTGAAATGACCGCGCGCATCCGCCTTCAGACTGACGCTGCCCAGTGACACCGGCTGCGGTTTGGCAAGTTCGGTGGTGGCATCGGATTTTGCCGCGCCGGTTTCCGGGCGTGGCTGAAATTTTTCCATCAGCGCCGGGATCTGCGTGGCGCTGACCGAAAGACCGACAAGCAGAAAAATCGCACGCGCCAGCAAGTGATTGCTCCTAATCGCAAGGTTTATCCACATGCAGCATAGGCGCAAAATATGCTGAAATCTTAAAAGAAAAAGCCATCCGCCGCGTTGCGTGCGGCGAATGGCTCAAGCGGTTAAGCAATGATGAACGGTATTACTTGGTGCCGTACATGCGGTCGCCGGCATCGCCGAGGCCAGGAACGATGTAACCCTTTTCGTTCAGCTGCTTGTCGATTGCGGCGGTGTAGATCGGCACATCGGGATGCGCTTCACGGAAATTCTTGATGCCCTCGGGGGCGGCCAGCAGACACAGGAAGCGAATGTTCTTCGCACCACGTTCCTTCAGCTTTTCCACGGCGGCAATCGAGGAGTTTCCGGTTGCCAGCATCGGATCGACAACGATGATAAGGCGCGCATCGAGACTTTCGGGGGCCTTGAAGTAATATTCGACGGCCTCCAGCGTATCGTGATCGCGATACACACCGATATGGGCAACACGCGCCGAAGGCACGAGTTCCAGCATGCCTTCCAGCAAGCCGTTGCCGGCGCGCAGGATGGAGGCGAAAACCAGCTTCTTGCCCTCCAGCACCGGAGCCTCGATGGTTTCGAGCGGCGTATCGATGGTTTCCATCGTCATTTCAAGGTCGCGCGTCACTTCATAGCAGAGCAGCGTCGAGATTTCCCTGAGCAGGCGGCGGAAGCCGGCCGTCGAGGTTTCTTTCTTGCGCATGATGGTAAGTTTGTGCCGCACCAGCGGATGTTCGATGACTGTGACGCCGTCCATGAAACTGGCCTTCCTTTTTTATCTTGTGTCCTTGTCATTCACCGAAAGTGCGCTTTTCGCAAGCCTTCTTCGCGGTTTTACCTCGCGAACCGCAGCGTCACGCACAATCGAGTTTTGCGAGCAGCTGGTTGCGCGTTTCCTCGTCCACGAAGGCGCATTCCAGCGCGGTTCGGGTCATGCGGTTGATCTCGGCATCGCTGAAACCGAACTCGTCCGCGGCCAGCGCGTATTCCCGTGCAAGCGAGGTGAAAAAGAATGGCGGATCGTCGGAACTGATGCAGACGCGCACCCCCGCGTCGTGCAACGCTTTGAGTGGATGGCTGCCGAAATCGGGATAAACGTCGAGTGCGATGTTCGATCCGGGGCAGACCTCCAGAACCGTTCCCGTCTCGACCAGCCGGGCGATGAGGCCGGCATCTTCGATGGCGCGCACGCCATGGCCGATGCGGGCTGGTTTGACGAGATCGAGCGCATCGGCAACGCTTTCAGGGCCGCAAACCTCGCCCGCGTGAATGGTCAGCCCGAGACCCGCATCGCGGGCGATATCGAAGGCGCGCGCATAATCGGCGACGCGACCCATGCGCTCCTCGCCCGCCATGTTGAAGCCGGTCACCAGTGGATGCCGGGCGCGTGCTGCATATTCCGCCGCTGCGATCACCCGTTCAGGACCGAAGTGGCGCTCGCCGGTGACGATGATGCGGGTCTCGATGCCGGTCTTTTCTTTGGCGATCCTGATGCCCTCGGCAATGCCGGCGAGATAGGCGTCTGCACCGAGCCCGATGCGGTCACCATGGTCGGGCGAGACGATCAGTTCACTATAGATCGTGTTGGCCTCGGCAAGTTCAGTCAGATAGGTTTCCGTCAGAACCGCGTAGTCTTCGTCCGTCTTGAACACCTGCGCCACCGCATCGTAGCACTGGATAAATTCGGCGAAATCCGACCAGACATATTGGCCATCGCGCAAAAAGCCGCTGGTGTCTATGCCGTATTTCTCCGCCTGTCGTGCGACAAGCGCGGGCGATGCCGCCCCTTCAAGATGGCAGTGGATTTCCGCTTTCAGCAAATGGGATGTCAAATGAAGCTCCTGCCGTGTGAACCGGCCTCGATGCCAAGATGGTGGGCGATGCTTTCGCCGATATCGGCGTAGCTTGAACGGATGCCGACATCACGGGAACGGATACCCGGTCCGAATGCCATGATCGGCACCCTTTCCCGCGTATGGTCGGTGCCCCGCCATGTGGGGTCGCAGCCGTGATCAGCGGTGAGAAGGGCGATATCGCCAGGCGCCATCTTGCGATGGATTTCGGGGATGCGCGCATCGAAGGCCTCAAGCGCCGCCGCATAACCTGCAACGTCGCGACGATGGCCGTAAAGCATGTCGAAATCGACGAAATTGGTGAAGACGAGATCGCCGTTTTCAGCTTCGTCGATGGCCTGCAACGTTGCGTCCATCAGGGCGCTGTTGCCATTTGCCTTGATGACGCGCGAGATACCCTGATGGGCATAGATATCGCCGATCTTGCCGATCGCGTGCACCTTGCGGCCGGCCTCCACAAGCCTGTCGAGCAGGGTCGGTTCCGGTGGCAGAACGGAAAAATCGCGGCGGTTGCCGGTGCGTTCGAAGGTTGCGACCGTTTCGCCGATGAAGGGGCGGGCGATGACGCGGCCGATATTCAGCGGATCTAGCAGCTTGCGCACCGTCTCGCAGAGCGCGATGAGCCGCTGCAACCCGAAATGTGTTTCATGCGCGGCTATCTGGAATACGGAATCGGAAGAGGTGTAGCAGATCGGCTTGCCGCTCCTGATATGCTCCTCGCCGAGCTTCGCGATGATCTCTGTGCCGGAAGCATGACAATTGCCGAGAATGCCGGGAATATCGGCTTGCCCGCAAATGGCCTCCACCAGATCGGGAGAAAAGGCGTCGCCCTCCGTCGGGAAATATCCCCAATCGAACGTTACCGGCGTGCCGGCGATCTCCCAATGGCCGGAAGGCGTATCCTTGCCTTTGGAGATTTCACTGGCGGAACCGTGAAGACCGAAAATACGCTCAGGCGGTTCCATGCCCGCGGGAATGTCGCCGCTTGCCTGTTTCGCGATCTCCAGCAGGCCGAGCGAACACATGTTCGGCAGTTTCAGCGGACCGGAGCGAAGCCCGGCTTTGTCGGCAGCGCCTGCGGCACAGAATTCCGCGATATGGCCAAGCGTGTTCGCGCCAAGATCGCCATAGTGTTCCGCATCGGGTGCACCGCCGACACCGAAGGAATCCAGAACGAGAAGAAATGCTCTTGCCATAACTCACCGAAACAAAATGCGCCGACGGGCAATGTCAGGCCGAACTGTCGTTATAGATCAGCAAAACGTGAAGAAGGAAGTGCTTTTATGAACCATCCGGTAAAACCGGCCGTTCAATCCTCGCCCCGTTTCGGTTTGGGAGCGTTGAGATTGCGCAGGACATACCAGCCCGCGGCCACCACCATGGCCGCCAGAATATACCACGTAACGGCATAGGAGAGGTGGTTGTTGGGGAAGGTGAGCATGGTCTTGCCGCCGACCGGCAGGCCGTCCGGATTGGGTGTTGCGTCGGCGTCGACATAGAACGGCGCGACATCGGAAAGGCCGGATGCCTGCGAAATCTGAGGAATATTGCGGGAATACCAGCGGCCATTTGCCGGATCGTTGGTGCGCAGGAAAAGCCCGCCGGTTTCGGGCGCGCGCATCAGCCCGGTGATCTCGACGTTGCCGGCTGGTTCGCCTTCCCGGCGGGAGGACGGGTCACGCCTGTCGGACGGCACGAAGCCTCGATTGACGATGATGCTGGAGCCATCGTCGCGCTTGAGCGGCGTCATCACCCAATAGCCGGGACCGAGGTCTGTGACCGTATAGACCTGAACCTCCCTGTCGTTGAGGAAGGTGCCGGACAGTTTCACACGGCGATATTCGTATTCCGCGGGGTCTTTGAGGGCTGGCCATTCGCCGGCGGCAGGGGCATCGACGGGGTCGGCATGGGCGCGGGCTTCGATGCGCTCGATAAGATCGAGCTTCCAGGAAAGGCGTTTGACCTGCCATGTGCCGAGCACCAGCAGCAGACCCGTCAGGACAACGGTCAGAAACAGAACGATGATCGCGGCGGGGCGGATACGCCGGTTGTGGGGTGTGGTGTCACTCATGTCACGGTCCTTGCGAAGGGCGGCTGGCGGGAAAGGCCATCTGCTTTGGCGTCCACCGGGGGCTTCCTCCAGCAAATAACCCCATAAATCGCACCGGGATTCATGGGGTTATGTGTTGGCGCGGAACGCGGCCCGCCGGAAAACCGGCAGGCCGCTGATATCTGCTGCTCAGGGCAGGTTCTTCACATCCTCGATGTGCAGCGGCATCATGTTCTTGTTCATGTTGTACATGACCCAGAGCGAGCCGGAGAGCGTGATCAGGAGCACCACGACGGTGAAGATCAGCGCCATGAAGGTCCAGCCGCCTTCGGACTTGGTGTCCATGTGCAGGAAGTAGATCATATGCACGAAGATCTGGATGACGCCGAGACCCATGATCGCGATGACCAGCAGGGTCTTGTTTTCAAGAACGTCGCCCATGACCAGCCAGAAGGGGATCGCCGTCAGGATAACCGACAGGATAAAGCCGATCATGTAGCTCTTGAACGTGCCGTGGCTGGCGCCATCATGATGATGGTCGTCGCCATGCGCGTCGTGATGTGCGTGTGCTTCGGAACTCATCAAAGAACTCCCATGAGGTAAACGAAGGAGAAGACGCCGATCCAGATGACGTCAAGGAAGTGCCAGAACATCGACAGGCACATCAGGCGGCGTTTGTTTGCCGCGATCAGGCCATGCTTGGTAACCTGAACCATCAACGTGACGAGCCAGATGATGCCGAAGGTGACGTGCAGTCCGTGCGTACCGACCAGCGCGAAGAAGGCTGACAGGAACGCCGAGCGCTGCGGGCCGGCGCCTTCCGCGATCAGGTGGTGGAATTCGTAAAGTTCCACGGCAAGGAAGGCGAGGCCGAAGAGACCGGTGACGCCGAGCCAGACCAGCGTGGTCTTCACCTTCTGCTTTTCCATTTCCAGCATGGCGAAGCCATAAGTGATGGAGGAGAAAAGCAGGAAGCCGGTATTGATCGCCACCAGCTTCAGATCGAACAGGTCGGCGCCCGAAGGGCCGGCCGCGTAGTTGCGGCCGACAACGGCATAGGTGGCAAACAGCGTTGCGAAGATGAGGCAGTCGCTCATCAGATAGAGCCAGAAGCCCAGCGAGGTGCCGTTCTCCGGGTGGTGGTCTTCCTTCAGGTAGAAGACCGGTTCAGCGCCGTCGACGCTTTGTGCAGGTGTATGAGCCATATTCGTTACGCCTGTTCAGCAAGCAGCTTCGTACGTTCCGCCTCGACCGTCGAAACGTCGGAGGCAGGAATGTAGTAATCGCGATTGTAGTTGAAGGTATGGGCGATGGAGACCGCGATGATGGCGAGCATGGACAGAGCCGCCAGCCACCAGATGTGCCACACCAATGCAAAGCCAAGCACGACGCTGATGGCGCTGATGATTACGCCCGCACCGGTGTTCTTCGGCATATGGATCGGGATGAAGCCTTCCTTGGGACGGTCGTAACCGCGCTTCTTCATGTCCGCCCAGGCGTCGACATCATGCACAACCGGCGTGAAAGCGAAGTTGTAGGCAGGCGGAGGCGACGAGGTCGACCACTCCAGCGTACGCCCATGATAGGGATCGCCTGTCACGTCACGGAGCTGATCGCGCTTCAAGAAGCTGACGATGAGCTGGATGACGAAGGAAGCGATGCCAAGCGCGATCAGGAAGGCGCCGAAGGCTGCGATCAGGAACCAGATCTGGAGCGAATTGTCTTCGAACTGGCTGATACGGCGGGTCACACCCATCAGGCCGAGAATGTAGAGCGGCATGAAGGCGAAGTAGAAGCCGATGAACCAGAACCAGAAGGACAGTTTGCCCCAGAACGGATCCAGGCGGTAGCCGAACGCCTTCGGGAACCAGTAAACGATACCCGCAAGCACACCGAACACCACGCCACCGATGATGGTGTTGTGGAAGTGGGCGATGAGGAACAGCGAGTTGTGGAGCACGAAGTCCGCCGGCGGAACAGCGAGAAGAACGCCGGTCATGCCGCCGATGACGAAGGTGATCATGAAACCGATCGTCCACAGCATCGGAACGTCGAACTTGATGCGGCCCTTGTACATGGTGAAGAGCCAGTTGAAGATCTTCGCACCGGTCGGGATCGATATGATCATCGTGGTGATGCCGAAGAAAGCGTTGACGCTTGCGCCGGAACCCATGGTGAAGAAGTGGTGCAGCCAAACGATGTAGGCGAGGATGGTGATGACACCCGTCGCATAGACCATCGAGGCATAACCGAAAAGACGCTTGTTGGAGAAGGTCGAGACGATTTCCGAGAAGACGCCGAAGGCCGGCAGCACCAGGATGTAAACTTCGGGATGGCCCCAGATCCAGATGAGGTTGACATACATCATCGGGTTGCCGCCGAGATCGTTGGTGAAGAAATTCGTGCCAACGTAACGGTCAAGGGTCAGAAGGGCGAGCGTGCCGGTCAGGATCGGGAAGGATGCCACGATCAGGATGTTCGAACACAGCGACGTCCAGACGAAGATCGGCAGGCGCATCATGGTCATGCCAGGTGCGCGCATCTTGATGATCGTGACGATCAGGTTGATACCAGAGAGCGTCGTGCCCACACCGGCGATCTGCAGACCCCAGATGTAATAATCCACACCCACGCCCGGACTTCCATCAATGCCGGAAAGCGGCGGATAGGCAAGCCAGCCAGTCTGCGCATATTCACCGATGAACAGCGAGATCATGGTGATGACGGCGCCGGCCGTGGTCATCCAGAACGAGAAGTTGTTGAGGAAGGGGAACGAAACGTCGCGGGCGCCGATTTGCAGCGGCACGACGAAGTTCATGAGACCGGTGATCATCGGCATGGCCATGAAGAAGATCATGATGACGCCATGGGCCGTGAAAATCTGGTCGTAATGGTGCGGCGGAAGATAGCCTTCCGATCCGCCGGAGGCGATCGCCTGCTGGACGCGCATCATGATGGCATCTGCGAAACCGCGCAACAGCATGACCAGCGCCAGAATGATGTACATGATACCGATCTTCTTGTGATCGATGCTCGTGAACCATTCGTTCCAGAGATAACCCCATAGGCGGAAATAGGTAAGCGCGCCGACGACGGCGATGCCGCCCAGAGCCACGGCCGCGAAGGTCGCGACAAGAATGGGCTCGTGAAGCGGGATGGACTCCCATGTCAGCTTCCCGAACAGGAACGACGTTTGATCGGAATTGACGATCATTTTAGCCTCTTGCGATTCGAAAACGTAAATTCGGCGCGGACAGGCCGCGCCGCAGAATGCCGGGACGTATCGTCAGCCAGCGACTTGTTTCTTTTCCGGCAGCGCCGCAGGCTCGAAAGTCTGACCTTCGATCGCAGCCGGAGTGGATTGGGGGCCGCTGGCGACGCCGTAAGGCGCAAGCGGTGTACAGACGACGGAGTTCAGCGCCTTGGCGATGTCGATGCCTTCCTTGCCGCCGCCGCCATTGGCGTCGATATGCATCATGTCGCGCATGCAGAGCTTGTTCGGCTCAACGCAGCGGTTGAGGATGGCGCTGTAGAGCTCCGGATCGACCGAAGCGAAATATTGCACCGGCTCACGCTCGGAAGGCTTGGCGAATTCCAGATATTCCTGCCGGCCAAAGCCCTTGCCGCCTTCCTTCGCCTTCGCAACCCACTGGTCGAAGCCCTGCTGACTCAGACCATGGAACTTGAATCGCATATGGGAGAAGCCCGGGCCGGAGAAGTTGGCCGAGAAGCCGTCGTAGACGCCTTCCTTGTTGATGACCGCATGCAGCTTGGTCTGCATGCCGCCCATGGCATAGATCTGGCCCGCAAGCGCTGGAACGAAGAAGGAGTTCATCGCGGTCGTACCGGTGATCTTGAAATTGATCGGAACATCAACCGGAGCGGCGAATTCATTGACGCTGCCAATGCCGAGTTCGGGATAGAAGAACAGCCACTTCCAGTCCATGGCCACCACTTCGACGGTGATCGGCTTGGTCTCGGCGGTTACCTGGCGGGTCTCGTCGATACGCTCCAGCGGGCGATAGGGGTCGAGACGGTGGGTGGAAATCCAGGTCACGGTGCCGAGCATCAGGATGATGGCGACCGGAGCCGACCAGATAACCATTTCAAGGCGCGTGGAGTGGTGCCACTCGGGATCGTAGTCTTCGGCTTTCCCCGATTCGCGATACTTCCATGCGAAGAACAGTGTCAGGGCAATGACCGGGACGATGATGAGCAGCATCAGAACCGTGGACGTGATGATAAGGTCGCGCTGCTGGATGGCGACGTCGCCCGAAGGGTTCATCACCACGAGGTTACAGCCGCTGAGCAGCAGCAGAGCCGGGATTGCCAGAAGGGCGGATAGGATTTTTTTGATCGTGCGCACGTTCTTTGAACTCGTACAGTTTGGATTATGCCGCGAATAATTGCCGAACATCATTTTTCAAATGAGGTATATTGTCGCGGTGCAGCGAAACCTTCGCGATGCACCATGTCTCGGGCAGAGCTGCGTTTGAAGGCGGAGCGCGTGCATTATCGCATGGTCGACCGACTGGGCAACCCTTTATTGCCAAACTTCAATTGACGTTACGTAGGGTGCGTGTGACAATCCGTCGCATCGTAACGCAACGGAAGAGGAGCCGGCGCGTTACAGGAAATGGTTCGTCCATGACGCAGGAGGGATATTATGAGTTATACGAATGCTGCTCCATCCTTTGGGCAGGCGCCGGAAGCGAACGGACATGGGGCCGGTCCCGTCAAGGTCGATCCGGATCGCATTACGATTGCAGTCATTCTCGCGAGAATGACGGAGTTTTTCGACTTTTTCATCTATGCCATCGCCTCCGCGCTCGTTTTCCCGCATGTCTTCTTTTCTTTCGTCGATCCGCTGACGGCCACGCTCTATTCCTTCGCGGTTTTCTCATTGGCCTTTATCGCAAGGCCGATCGGCTCGCTGATCTTCCTCCAGATCGACCGAAAATTCGGGCGCGCCGTGAAGCTGATGGCCGCCCTCTTCACGCTCTGTGGTTCCACCATGGCGATCAGCTTTCTTCCGTCCTATGCGGAAGCAGGCGTGCTTGCTCCCTGTCTTCTGGCGGTATTCCGCATCGGCCAGGGTCTTGGCCTTGGCGGCGCTTGGGACGGTCTAGTCTCGCTGCTCGCCATGAATGCGCCGCCGAAGCAGCGCGGCTGGTACGCCATGATGCCGCAGATCGGTGCGGCCATGGGCTTTGGCCTCGCCAGCGCCTTCTTCATCGTCTTCGTCACGCAGCTTTCCAATGCGGAATTCCTCGCCTGGGGCTGGCGTTTCCCCTTCTTCGTGGCGCTGGCGCTCAATGTTCTCGCACTGTTTGCCCGTCTTCGCATGATCGTGACGCCGGAATTCCAGGCCATGCTGGAGCAGCATGAGCTGGAACCGCGCCCGATGTTCAAGATGCTGCGTTCGCAGTTTCCGGTGGTCGCCACCGGTGCCTTCGTGCCGCTGGCGAGCTTTGCGCTCTTCCATCTCGTCACGGTCTTTCCGCTGAGCTGGGTTTCGCTCAACACCAGCCAGCGTGTCTCGGACTTCCTGTTCGTGCAATTCGTCAGCGCCATCATCGCCGGCGGCATGATCGTGGTTTCAGGCATACTGGCCGACAGGATCGGCCGGCGGAAGCTTCTGGCTGTCGCGGCGGTGCTGATCGGCCTCTTCAGCCTCGTGGCCCCCGTTCTCCTGAGTTCGGGCGATATCGGTCGCTATCTGTTCGTGCTGATCGGCTTCTCGTTGCTTGGCCTGTCCTTCGGTCAGGCGGGCGGCGCACTCGCCTCCCGCTTCAGTCGCGAGTACCGTTATACCGGCGCATCGCTCACCTCGGATATTTCCTGGCTGATCGGGGCCGGTTTCGCACCGCTGGTCGCACTCGGATTTTCGTCCAAATTCGGCCTTTTCGCGGTTGGCATCTATCTGATGTCGGGCGCTCTTTGTACCCTGATTGCCCTCTGGTTCAGCCGTACGCTGGATATGCCGTCGGAGTGATTTCGGCAATTTAAAAATCCCTGCAGCCATCGCGCCGCGGAATCCTGTCGGATTTCGCGGCGTTTTTGTTTTTTTATTGCGCAAGGCCGATTTTAATCTTGACTCGGTCGATCATGAAATATTATGTAAGTACTACTGACATAATTGAGTGTGTCTCATCGCCGGAAAGCCGGCCATCAGGGAACGCGATGCGAACGACGACGATCATTATTTGCGAAAAAGCGGCCAGTGCCGCCACGCCGTTTGACGGCCGCAAAACGACCGTTCGCGCCATTAAACGCCGATAAGCAGAAAAGAAGAGGAGCAGCCAGGTCGCCTGCGGCTCCGCCCGCAGAGTGCCGGTTGCCGCGCCGGATTTCGGGAAAAGAGGGTGATGCCGCGCGAAATGCGCAATGAGAGGAGAGTGCCTTGAGTGTGACGGAGCAAAAATTCGGCCTTTACGATGCCGCTTTTGAAAAAAGCAGCTGTGGCGTCGGTTTCATCACCCGCAAGGACGGCGTGCAGACGCATGATGTGCTCAAGCGCGGTCACGAGGCGCTCTGTGCCGTGCCGCATCGCGGCGGCATGTCGGCGGAAGGTGTCGGTGACGGTGCCGGCGTTTCGCTTGATCTCTCACTCTCCTTTTTCCAGAAGCTGACGGGGAACGACGCCTTGCAGACTGGCCGGTTCGGCGTCGGCAATTTTTTCCTGCCGCAGAACCCCGCATTCCACGATCAGGCGGTTGGCATTATCGGCAGCGCGCTGCAGGAGCAGGGGTTTTCGATCCTCATCGTCCGTGACGTGCCGGTGAATGACGCGGCCATCCGCCCCGCTGCCATCCCTTACCAGTTGCCGATCCGGCAATGGGTCTTTTCGTCGCCAGTGGAATGCGCAACTCTCGTCGAATTCGACTGGCGCATCCACAAGGCGCTGCTTGCCATCGAAGCACTTGCTTATACCGTGCCGGAACTCGCCGGCTTTTATCCGCTGTCGCTCAGCGCGCGTACGCAGGTGCTCAAAGGGCGTCTGAACTCGCACGAGGTCATGCCCTATTTCTGCGACCTCACCGATCCGCGCCATGAAGTGCATACGATGTATTTCCACACGCGGTTTTCAACCAATACCGATCCACACCCCTCCATGGCGCAGCCTTTCCGCCTGATGGCGCATAATGGTGAGCTCAACACCGACAAGAAGAACCGGTTGTCGGAAGCGGCCGTGGCGCTGGCGAAGAATGCCAGCATCGTCAGGCCCAAGGGCCAGTCGGACAGCTGCCGGCTGGACCAGACCTTGCAGGCGCGGGTGATGGAGGATGGTCTCGACCTCGTCACCGCCGTGGTCTCGATGATGCCGCCGGCATGGGAAAACGACGACACCCTGTCGCCCGGCGTCAAGGCGATGCTGGAATATTTCTCGCTCTATGAGGAGAAGAATGACGGCCCGGCCGCGCTGATTTTCGGCGACGGCACCATCATCGGTGCCCGGCTCGACCGCCTCGGCCTGCGCCCGCTGCGCACCGTCGAGACGGAGGATTATCTCTGTGTCATGTCGGAGGCGGGGCAGATCGCCTTTCCGGCCGAAAGCGTCATCCGTCGCGGCCGCATCGAGGCGGGCGGCATGCTTTATTACGATCACGCCGAACGTCGCGCCTTTTCCACCGTCGAGGCGTTGGAGCTTCTGGCAGCGCGGAGGGACTATCCGGCGCTGCTGTCCGAATCCCGGGTAATGCTTGATGATTTACCAGAAGTGTCCGCCGAAAAGCAGGGCTCGCCGCTTCGTTACAATGGCGATCTGGAACGGCATCAGCGCTACGTCGCCTATTCGCACAATCAGGAAAGCTTCAAGTTCCTGATGGACCCGATGCTGGCGTCGGGCGCGGAAAAAATCTCGGCCATGGGTTATGGCAACGCCATCAACGCGCTCTCCGATCAGGAAGGCGGGGTTGCCAAATATTTCTCGCAACGTTTTGCGCAGGTCACCAACCCGCCGCTCGACAGCATTCGCGAGGCTGACGGCATGACGCTGCGCGTCGCTCTTGGTGCAAAGCCGAACAGCGGCGCGAAGAAGGCTCGCCAGATCGTCGTGCGCTCGCCGATCCTGACCCACCTCGATATGCTGCGCATTCGTGAACAGCCCGAGACGCCGGTTCGCCGTTTCGAGATGCTCTATACGCCAGTCCTCGATGTCGCGGATGCCAACGAAGCGGCCTTGCGGCAGGCGATCGACGGTCTCTGCGACGAGGTCGTGGCTTTCGCGGCGCAGGAAGGCGGGATTGCCGTCATCACCGATCGGCATGTCTCGGCAGGCCGCGCGGCTTTGCCTATGATCATGGTCGTCTCCGCCATCAATCAGCGACTGATCGAGGAAGGTCTGCGGCTGCGTGTTTCGCTGATCGTTGAAAGCGGGCAGTTTTCCTCTTCGCATCACATTGCGGCGAGCCTCGGCTTCGGCGCTTCGGCCGTCTATCCGCTCGGCGTGCAATTCCGCGCCGAGGAGAAATTCGGTGCTGATGCCGACAAGGCCTTCAAGCGCTTCGCCAAGGCGGCCGAAAAGTCGCTGATGAAGACCATGGGCAAGGTCGGGCTGTGTACGGCGGAAAGCTATATTGGCGGCGAGTTCTTCGAGCCGAACTTCCTCGATACCGACGACGTGGTGCTGAAGCGTTATTTCCCGAATGTGAAGACGCCGGTCGGCGGCGTCAATTTCGCCGTCATTGCGCAGGCGGTGGCTGACTGGCACCGGAAGGCGCTGTCCGTGAAGGGTGAAAATGACATTCCCCTGCTCGGTCTTTTCAAGGAGCGCGCCGAAGGGGCCGGCCATTCCTATGGCACGACGGCCGTGCGCGGCTTCGTGGACATGACGGAGGAAAAGATCGGTTTCGACAAGGGAACCGATAATGAAGAGGCGCTACGCCTCCTGCCGCTCAACCGGCTGGAGGATGCCTTCGGTCTCAACGATGCGGCCTATTATCACAATAGCTTCGACCGGCTGACCCCGGAGGCGATCGACGCCTTCGAGGTAACGCCCGGCTATCGCGCCTTCGCCCGCATGATGGCGGAAGAAAGGTCGCGCCGTCCTGCTGCCCTGCGCGATGTTCTGGAGTTGCCGGCCGATGTGACATTCGCCGGTTCGGCAGAAGAGTTCCGTCGGGAAATGGGTCGCTTTTCCCGGCATGGCAATAACAGCTTCATGGTGCGCGGATTGCTTTGCGAGAGCGCGGGAGACGGTGCGTTCCGGCTACAATTGACCGGCTCGCACGGTCATGAACTTGCCCGGCTTGCCGCACTCGGCCAGTCATTGCTCGACCGCTTCGGAACGGATATCCCCGGCCATTGGCTGGAAGGCGGCGCGCTGCTGGTTCAGGCAAAGGGCGAGGCATTCACCTACCTGTCTCTCATCCGTACCGCGCCGGCAGGCATTCCGCTTGATGCCGTGCAGAAGGCCAGCGAGATCACCAAGACCCTAGCATCGGGCGCCATGAGCCATGGCGCGCTGGTCGCTGCCGCCCATGAGGCGGTGGCGCATGGCACCAACATGGTCGGCGGCATGTCCAATTCGGGTGAGGGCGGCGAGCATATTTCCCGTTACGGCACCATCCGCGCCTCGCGCATCAAGCAGTTCGCCTCCGGCCGTTTCGGCGTCTGGGCCGGTTATCTTGCCGATCCGATGCTGGAGGAAATCGAGATCAAGATCGGCCAGGGTGCAAAGCCAGGCGAGGGCGGGCAATTACCGTCTCCCAAGGTGACGGTCGAAATTGCCGCCGCGCGCGGCGGCACGCCGGGCGTCGAGCTTGTCTCGCCGCCACCGCATCACGACACTTATTCGATCGAGGATTTGGCCCAGCTCATCCATGACGCAAAGGCGGCGCGTGTGCGCGTCATCGTCAAGCTCGTCTCTTCGGAAGGCATCGGCACGATTGCGGTCGGCGTCGCCAAGGCCGGAGCAGATGTCATCAACGTCGCCGGCAATACCGGCGGCACGGGTGCAGCCGCCGTGACCAGCCTCAAATATACCGGCCGTGCGGCGGAAATCGGCATTGCCGAGGTGCATCAGGCGCTTTGCGCCACCGGCCTGCGCGCCAAGGTGCTGCTGCGTTGCTCCGGTGCGCACCAGACGGCGAGCGACGTGGTGAAATCAGCACTTCTCGGCGGTGACAGTTTCGAGTTCGGCACCACGGCGCTGATGATGCTGAAATGCGTGATGGCGAAGAACTGCAACATCAAGTGCCCAGCGGGTCTCACTACCAATCAGGAAGCTTTCAACGGTGATCCGCGCGCGCTGGCGCAATATCTCATGAACATCGCCCATGAGACCCGCGAGATCCTGGCAGCACTCGGGCTGCGCTCGCTGCGCGAAGCACGGGGCCGTTCCGATCTTCTTCACCTTCTCGATCATCCGGCCAGCGTCGGCCAGCTTGACCTCCGGGCGATGCTTGCCGTGGTCGAGGAAGTGAAGATCGACAACCCCGTCTATATGGAAAAGGACTTCGCGCTGGACGATGCCTTCATCGAACTCGTCCGCTCGGCACTGATCGACAGCAGACGGGAAAACATCGAGCTTGGCGGCAATCGTTTCCTCAACAATTGCAACAAGAGCGTCGGCGGCCAGCTCGCCGTCGATATCGAGCGCATGCTGAACCACGAGCTTTCCGACGAAGAGGCGGATGCGCTGCCGGCAGTGAAGCAGGACAGCCGTGGCCGCCGGTTCCTCGAGGCTGGGTCGGTGCGCATCGATACTTCAGGGTCGGCCGGGCAGTCCTTCGGCGCTTTCTGCAATGACGGCATGGTCATGGTCCATACCGGCACCTGCAATGACGGCGTTGGCAAAAGCGCCTGCGGGGGCACCATCGTCGTACGCTCTCCGGGCGGCGGTTCGCAAGAGGCTGGCGGCAATGTGCTGGTCGGCAATTTCGCGCTGTTCGGCGCCACTGGCGGCCGCACTTTCGTCGAGGGTCAGGCGGGCGACCGTTTCGCGGTGCGTAACTCCGGCGCGACCGCCGTGGTCGAAGGCGTGGGCGATTTCGCCTGCGAATACATGACCAACGGTGCCGTTCTCAACCTTGGCAGTTTCGGCAAGGGTTTCGGCAACGGCATGAGCGGCGGTTTCGTCTATCAGTATGATCCCTATGGCGATCTGCCGAAGAAGGTCAGCCACGATTCCATCCTGCTCGGTTCGATCACCGGTGAGGACGAACAGGCCGCGATCCACAATCAGGCCGTCCACCAGCTTTTGACCTGGCATGTCGCGGAGACCGGCTCGGCCAAGGCCGCATGGCTTCTGGAAAACTGGGAGAGCGAACAGCACAATTTCGTCTATGGCATGCCGCGCGCCCTGCTGCTTTATCAGGACAGCGATGAAATTCTGAAGGCGAAGCCCCGCAAGGAGCTGCTGGAGGAACTGGCATCTGCGCTTGCCGCCCATCAGGTGCGGAAGTTCAAGCTCGCTTACCGCGATCGTAAGGCCGTTTTGAACGGAACCGTACCGGGTTATGGCGAGACGGACACGGAGGACATGTATGCGCTTCTCAACAACTACACGGTGTTGAGCATGGCGCAGGCAATCGCCCTGCAGCGGCTGCCGATGGCGGCGGGCCCTTCCGATCCCGCAATCGAAAAAGCCGTACGCAATCTCATCCTCACGGAAGACTACGCATTGATGCAGCGTTTGCTGAAATACGCCCGCGAGGCGCTCTCCGATCATAGCGATGAACAGCTTGCGGTGATGATCGCCGCCAAGCGTCTCGACGACTACAAGCAGGCGCTGGCGCGCCGCAACATCTGGTCGGTGGACAGCCCCGGCACCTATGGCTGGATCATTCAGCAGAACCGGAAAAACATCGAGAGGATCGGCCGTCTGCCGGGCTTCGAGGAGCTTTTCGCGGTGCGTGCCATTCCAGATCTCGCCACCGCATCCAGCCACAGGGCAGCATGATGAAGATACCTTATATTCCCGAAGACGCGCCCTTCAATGGTGATCAGCGCGCATGGCTTTCCGGTTTTCTGGCCGGGCTCCATTCCCGCGCCGCCATAGGTATGGAGACTTCTGTTGCCGCCGCCGCCCCAAAGGCGGCGGCCAGTGTGCTGAATATTCTCTTCGGCACACAGACCGGCAATGCCGAGGCCTTAGCCATGGATATCGCCGCCGCCGCCCGTGCGCAGGGCATGCGGCCGGTGGTGGCTGCGCTGGATGATGTCTCGATGGACGGTCTCGGTGCCATGAAGCGGGTCATCGTCGTCACCTCGACTTACGGCGAAGGTGAAATGCCTGACAATGCCCAGCTTTTCTGGGAAGCACTTTCCACCGACGCCGCGCCGCGTCTGGACGAGATGAATTTTGCCGTGCTTGCGCTTGGCGATACCGGTTATGACGGTTTCTGCCAGGCAGGCAAGCTCATCGATACGCGGTTCGAGCAACTTGGCGGCAAGCGGATGAAGACGCGTATCGACTGCGATATCGACTTCGAGGATGCGGCCGCCGCATGGATCGGCGAGACCCTGCCGCTTGCGCTTGCTGTCGACGGCGGCAATGCGGCAGCTGTCATGCCCGATGTCGCCGAACCTACTGTGCCGACAAAGCAGGGCTGGAACCGCAAGAATCCCTATTCGGCTGAGGTGAGCGTCAATCGCCGCCTGTCCGGTCCCGGATCGTCCAAGGAGATTCGTCACTACGAATTCGGTCTCGGCGAAAGCGGGCTCGACTATGAAGCGGGTGATGCTCTTGGCGTCGTGCCCCTGAACGATCCGAGACTGGCGGGCGCGCTGCTGGAACACTTCGGAGCGGCCGCGGACAGCCAAATCAGCGGGCTGGACCGGCCCGTTGGTGATGCGCTTCTCAACATGTTCGAGATATCGACTCCCTCGCGCGAACTCGTCGCCGAAATCGGCAAGCGTGCGGGGCATGAGGAACTCAGCCACATCATCGCAAACGGAGACAAGGAGCAGATGGCCGCCTTTCTCTGGGGCAAGGATATTCTCGACCTCATCAATCTCGGCGGAAAGCCGCTATTTGATGTCGCTGAATTCGTGACATTGCTGAAGCCGCTGCAGCACCGGGCTTATTCCATATCCTCCAGCCCTCTGGTTGCGAAAGACAGCGTACATCTGACGATTGCCAGCGTTCGTTATCGCGCCGAGGGCCGTGAGCGCGGCGGCGTGTGCTCCACCTATCTGGCCGACCGGGTGGAGGCTGGACGGAATGCCGGAATTTTCGTCTCGCCGAACAAGTCATTCCGTGTGCCGCAGGACAATGATGCGCCTGTTATCATGGTGGGACCGGGAACGGGCATCGCGCCCTTCCGGGCATTTTTGCAGGAACGGCAGGCGCGCGGCGCCAAGGGCAAGAACTGGCTGTTTTTCGGTGATCAGCACCGGCAGTCGGACTTCATTTATGAAAACGAACTTGCCGACATGAGCCGCGACGGCGTGCTGACCCGTCTCGACCTCGCCTTTTCACGGGATCAGGCGGAGAAGATCTATGTCCAGACCCGCATGCGGCAGAACGGCAAGGCGCTCTATCAATGGCTTGAAGAGGGCGGTTATTTCTACGTCTGCGGTGATGCGACCCGCATGGCGAAAGATGTCGATGATGCCCTGCATAGTATCGTCAGCGATGAGGTCGGCATTTCTGCCGAAGCGGCAAGCGATTATGTGAACCGGCTGAAGCGCGAAAAACGCTATCTGCGCGATGTCTATTAGAGATTTCCTCTGGATGAAAGATACCGTCTGCGCCCAACTGCGTCAGCAATTGGTGCAGGTGGTCTCCGTATCGCGCTGCTTGAAAAAATAATCACGGCCGATGGTGATCGACTTTACCCCGGATGAGGAAATATCTGTCATGAACATCAGCAATTCATGCGGGATGGAAAGCTCGACATGGATGAGGAAGCTGTTTTCCGCGAGCAGCCGTGTGGGAACCGCGACCGCTGATCCTACCGCGTAGGGTCTCTGGTTTTTCTCATTCCAGGACCAGACAATTTTGGCCTGCTTCTGCGCGTCGATCTTGATGCCGCTGATCTTCAGTTGCAGACCCTTTGTGCTGTAGGGCGCAAAGACGGCGGATGCGACATCTTGCATGCCCGCAAGATAGGTTTTGTCGACGGAACCCGTCTTCGATATCAGGTCGTTGATAGTGGCGGCGGCACTGCTTGCGCGTTTGTAGGTATTATAGCCGATCGTCAACTCGAAAGAGGTCACATAAAGCGCGAGCAATATAGGGAAGAGGATCGCAAACTCCACCGCGCCCACGCCGCGCTTGTCTTTTGCAAAGCTTGAGGCGAGCGCCATCAGGCGTCGTTTGCACTTCGTCGCGACGGACACCATCCCTGCCATCATGAGCCCCCGCTTGTGATGTATTTCTCGTTCATGAAAGCACCGGTCGCGACAATGAGGAAATGCGAGGGCATCGACCCGTCGGCCGGTCGGATCTTGGTCAGATACGGCCGGATGATATCGGCGATCACACGCCAGCGATAATAGACGCGCAACATGTTGATGGTTTCCGGTCCACCCGGCTTGAAGCCGAATTGGGCCGTATCAAGATCGTAATATTCGCCAAAGGCTTTGAGCGGTATCTTGGTCGGAATATCCTTGAAGGCGGTGAAGGAGCGAAGATCGATATAGAGTTTCTGTTCCTTTTTGATCTCATCCGCCGAGCAGGTAATCATCACTGAAACTTCATTACAGAAACTCTTGCGAAAATCCTCTTTCGAAATCGAACTGCTTATCTGCCCGGTCCTCAGACGCCGGGCCATGTTTTCAGTGGCATTGACGACCACCTGTTCTGCCATCATGGCGATGAAGGTTTCGATGATCGCAAAAACAACAAGGAAATAGGGAATGGCGAGGATCGCAAATTCGATGGCTGCGGTCCCGTCGCGCGAGACTCCGAATTTTTCCAGCAATGGCTTCAGTCTGGCCAGTCGCATGAGGTGGTGTCTATCTCTAAGAATATGCGGCAAGCGCAACCGTTGAATTTGTTGCGGACCATAACCACCCGATGTTTAAATTCAGTTACTCCGATGAATTATACTTTAGTGAATTCCGAAATTGATACGACCCGCAATATAAAAGCCCGGCGCACGGCCGGGCTTTTGTCGAAATTGAAATGGGCGATTATTCCGCATCCGCTCTGGAGAGAACCTCCAGCGTCGGCGTGGAGGTGATGTTATAACCGCAGTCCACATAGTGGCACTCGCCGGTAACACCACGCGACAGACTGGACAGCAGGTAAAGTGCCGATCCGCCGATATCATCGATATCCGCCGTCCGCCGAAGCGGCGCGTTTTTCTGGTTCCATGCGTAGATCGCCCGCGCATCCGAGATGCCGGCGCCCGCCAGCGTGCGGACCGGACCGGCCGAGATGGCGTTGACGCGAATATCGCGCGGGCCGTAATCGGCGGCGAGATAGCGAACCGATGCCTCAAGGGCCGCCTTGGCGACGCCCATGACATTGTAGTTCGGAATGACGCGCTGTGAACCATTATAGGTCAGCGTCAGCATGGAGCCGCCGTTTGTCATCAGTTCGGCGGCGCGCTTGGCGATTTCCGTGAAGGAGAAACAGGAAATGACCATGGTGCGGCTGAAATTCTCCCGCGTCGTATCCGCATAGAGACCCTTCAGCTCGTTCTTGTCGGAAAAGCCGATGGCGTGCACGACGAAATCCAGTACACCCCATTTTTCGCGGATCGCCGCAAAAAGCGCGTCGACCGAGGCAACATCCTCGACATCGCACGGCACGATGAAATCGGAACCGAGTTCGGCGGCGAGCGGCTTCACACGCTTGCCGAGCGCCTCTCCCTGATAGGTGAAGGCGAGTTCCGCGCCCTGTGCCGCAAGCGCCTTGGAGATACCCCAGGCGATGGAGTGATTGTTTGCGACGCCCATGATGAGGCCGCGTTTACCCTGCATGATGCCGTTCATTGGCAATTATCCGTTATGACGCTGGAAGACGAGCGTGGCGTTGGTGCCGCCGAAGCCGAAGGAATTGGAAAGGATGGTGTCGATCTTGGCGTTGTCGATGCGGCTGCGAACGATCGGGACGCCTGCAAATTCCGGATCGAGCTCGGAAATATGCGCGCTTTCGCCGATGAAGCGTTCCTGCATCATCAACAGGCCGTAGATCGATTCCTGAACGCCGGCGGCACCCAGAGAATGGCCGGTGAGCGACTTGGTCGACTGGATATGCGGGATCCTGTCGCCGAAGACTTCCCGGATCGCGCCGATTTCCTTGCTGTCGCCAACCGGCGTCGAGGTGCCGTGGGTATTGATGTAGTCGATATCGCCCTTGACGGTGGAAAGCGCCTGCCGCATGCAGCGGATCGCGCCTTCGCCTGAGGGAGCCACCATGTCGTAACCGTCGGAGGTCGCGCCGTAACCGACGATTTCGGCATAAATCTTGGCGCCGCGCGCCTTTGCATGTTCCAGCTCTTCGAGAACCAGAACGCCCGCACCGCCGGCAATCACGAAACCGTCGCGATTGACGTCATAGGCGCGCGAGGCAACGTCCGGCGTCTCGTTATATTTGGACGACATGGCGCCCATGGCGTCGAAAAGGTTGGACATGGACCAGTCGAGATCCTCATGGCCGCCTGCGAACATCACGTCCTGCTTGCCCCACTGGATCATTTCAGCCGCGTTGCCGATACAATGCGCCGAGGTGGAGCAGGCCGACGAGATGGAATAGTTGACGCCGTGGATCTTGAACCAGGTGGCGAGCGTGGCCGAAGCGGTGGAGGACATGGCCTTCGGCACGGCGAAGGGGCCGATGCGCTTCGGGCTGTTGTTCTTCAGCGTGATATCGGCGGCTTCGACGATGGTACGGGTGGAAGGACCGCCCGAACCCATGATGATGCCGGTACGCTCATTACCGCTGATATCGCTCTCTTCGAGACCGGAATCGGCGATCGCCTGCTTCATGGCCACATGGTTCCACGCGCCGCCCTGCGACAGGAAGCGCATGGCGCGGCGGTCGACCAGATCGGTCGGGTCGAGAGACGGCTTGCCCCAGACCTGGCATTTGAAACCGTGTTCGGCAAAATCCGGCGAAAATGAAATGCCGGATTTGGCATTGCGCAGGGATGCGGTGACTTCAGCGGCATCACCGCCGATGGAAGAAACAATACCGAGGCCGGTGACAACAACTCGTCTCATGAAAGGGACCTTTTCTTAAGATTTCGGCTGGACGACCGAAGCCGCCCGGCGTTTGTCAGGACTATTCCGTCTGCCTCAGGCAGCCTTTTCCTTCGACAGGCCTACGCGCAGGTCCGTCGCCTGATAAATGGTTTCGCCGTCCGCCTTCAGCCAGCCGTCGGCGGTGCCGAGCACCAGACGGCCGCGCATCACGCGCTTGAAATCAATACCATATTGAAGGAGCTTCGTGTGAGGGCGAACCATGCCCTTGAATTTCACTTCGCCGGTGGAAAGCGCCATGCCGCGGCCTTCTTCGCCCAGCCAGCCAAGGAAGAAACCCGTCAGCTGCCACATGCCGTCAAGGCCGAGGCACCCCGGCATGATCGGGTTGCCCTGGAAGTGGCAGGGGAAATACCAGTCGTCGGGGCTGACATCATATTCGGCACGGATGAAACCCTTGTCGAAGGCGCCGCCGGTTTCGGAAATTTCAGTAATGCGATGGACCATGAGCATGGGGGGCAATGGGAGCTGTGCATTTCCCGGGCCGAACAATTCGCCGCGACCGCAGGACAGGATCTCCTCATAATTGTAACTTGATTGCCTCGTTGCCATACCGCTTTCACTTCCCCAGTTACTGGTGTTGATCGACTTCACTAGAGCAAGTTAGGTTCAAAATGAAGCGCTGCAAGGGCAGAGGCCGCTCGGGCGTCATTCTTTGTCTTCGAACCTTCTTTGCAGAAGTCATTACCTCAATATGCCGTCCGCATACAGGAACCATCCGGCTGGAACCAGAGGAAATTTGCAAGAATGGCCGGTTTGCCGCCATTTGCCGCGCCTGACGGCGCTGAAACTATTGAAAGCGCTCGCTGCAAAAGATATATGCTAATGCAATTGATGAGTTTTACTCCTGTGCTCGGAATGGGATTGCATGGCATTTGACGCCACATTGGATATCGGAACAAGGCTGCGGCGCTCGGGGCTGCGCCCCACGCGACAGCGTGTGGCTTTGGGCGATCTTCTCTTCGCAAAGGGTGATCGCCACCTGACGGTCGAGGAACTGCATGATGAGGCGGTCACCGCCGGCGTGCCCGTTTCTCTCGCCACGGTCTACAATACGCTGCACCAGTTCACCGAAGCCGGTCTCATCCGCGTTCTCGCTGTGGAAGGCGCCCGTACCTATTTCGACACCAACGTTTCGGATCACCACCACTTCTTCGTGGAGGGCGAGAACGAGGTTCTCGATATTCCCGTCAATAACCTCCAGATCGACAATCTGCCGGAAGCACCCGAAGGCATGGAAATCGCCCATGTGGACGTGGTCATCCGCCTTCGCCGCAAGCGTGGCTGAAGCCCTTTGTCCGATAACGGATGTGAAAATGGCGCCCATGGGCGCCATTTCTGTTTTCACCGGTCGTTTTATGTCACTTCATGACATCTTCTGGCCGCCTGCCTGGCTTGGCCTTGTAGGGCGGGAAAGTCCAGCCGAAGATCAGCGCTCCGGACCGGATGCCAAATGCCGTCAGAAAACCCGCCGCTGATGCGGCATAAAGCGGTGCGCCGAAAAAATAGACGACAATGAAGGTGGAGGAGCCCAAAAGCGCGCAGGTGATATAGATCTCCGGCCGCAGGAGCACGGAAGGTTCCCCGGCGAGAATATCGCGCAGTACACCACCGAATGTCGCCGTCAGAATGCCGGTGACGATGGCGACGGTTGCGGAGCCGCTGGCGGCAAGACCCTTGGCTGCTCCCATGACGCAATAGGCGGACAGGCCGAGCGCATCGAGCCAGATCAGCACCCGGTAACGGGATTCGAAAAGATGGGCGGTGAAGAACAGCAGCACCGCGACCGAGACGCAGACGAGAATATAGGTGGGGTTTATCACCCAGAACACCGGCGTCCTGCCCAGTACGAGATCACGCACCGTGCCGCCGCCAATGCCGGTCGCGGCTGCGAAAAACAGGAAGCCGATCAGGTCGAGCTGCTTGCGCGAGGCGGCGAGCGCGCCGGTTGCGGCAAAGACGGCGACGCCGGCATAATCGAGAAAACCTAGAAGCGTCATGAAAAGGTTCCCCCCGGAAACACGGGCTGCGAACACGTCAGTGTCGCGCAAGCACTAAACTCTAGGCTGGCCGCCCGGATGATCGCAACATCCATAACCGAAACGGATGCAAAGGAAAATGCCGTGCGAATCGCTCTCGTTGCCGCGCTTCAGGTGCTGGTTCTCTTGATGTTTCCGGTGACACTCTCGGCGCAGCAGCAGCTGGTGAGTGATCCCGAGATTTATGAAAAGGACCATTTCCGCAACGAGTGCAAGGTGGCGGCGTTCGGCGACGATTTCGTCACGCGGCTGGATATCAACAATGACGGGCTGATGGATGCCGTCGTCAATCATGGCGTTCTCGATTGCGATGGCGAAAAAGGCCGTGCCTGCGACGAAGAGGGATGCCCCTATAATTTCTACGTCCAGGTGAAAGAGGGCGGTTATCTGATGATCGCTACCGCCCGGATTTACGGTTATGATTTCATCAAGCGTTTCGGCAACATGGTTTTCGTGCTGAAGATGCACCCGCGTTATTGCGAGCGGACCGACAAGGAGCCCTGCCTGATGACGGTGCGGGTGCGCGGCACGAAATTCGTCACCATCTCGCGAAAGTGACGGCGACGATTGTCATGGCGTAATCCGCCGTATTTTGACCCTTTGATTGTAGCGCTGCCGAAGCGAGCGCGGAATGATGAAGGTGGCGATGGCGACGGCGAAAACCGTGGCCGCAACCACCCACAGGGCATTGGACTGCAGCGTGGCGCCCAGAATGGCGCCGCAGATCGCGCCGCTGATCATCCCGAGCCAGGGCACGATCTGAATGCCCCAGTCTAGGCTCCGTTCGCCCAGAAGAAAACGGCCAATGCCGCGGCCGAAGCGGGAAAGAGCGCCTGTCACATAGGTAAGCCCGATCGGTAGTCCCTCTATATGTTCGACGGCGGCGTTGACCATTCCCATGGCGAAAACGACGAGATAAAATTGCGCGAGAGCGGAAGCCTCGCCGCCGAGCAGCGCGGCAATGACCACCAGCGATCCCACCGCCATCAGGACGGCAAAGATGCGCCGGTCGAACTTATGCGCCACCACGATGCCGCCGGCATTGCCCGCCACGAAGGCGATGATCGCGAAAAGCAGTTTTGCGGCATGGGAATAGAGGCCCGCCTCCATCGAGACTGCGGCGCGGGTGGTGTTGCCGGTCATGAAGGACACGAAGTCGCCTGAAATATGCAGGCCCACCGCATCCGTCATGCCGGCGATGAAGGAAATGGCGGCAACCAGCGCAATTCCGGTTCCGGTTCGCCTTGCCCTGATGATACTGCGACGTCTTTGTCTGGTCATGGTAAGAGCTCGATATGGAAAAACAGCATGCCCGTGCAGAGGGCCGTGTTATCCTATGTCTAGAATGCCGGGCGGTGCGTTTGCAATCGTTCTGGAGGCGCTCGGAAGCTTCTATTTTGTCTAGACAAATATAAAATCCCTGCCTACCATGCCTCAAATAAAGCGAAAAACAACATCGCACAAAAATAAATCAAAAGGGGTTCAGATCATGAAAAAAACGTGGGTTCTCGCCGCCATTGCAGCGCTCGTCTCATCCGCTTCAGCCTATGCCGAGACGTCGGTAACGATCGGCATGTCCGGCTGGACTGGTTTTGCGCCGCTGACGCTTGCCAAGCAGGCCGGCATTTTCGAAAAGAATGGCCTGAAGGTCGATATCAAGAAGATACCGCAGGCCAGCCGGCATCTGGCCCTTGCTTCTGGTGATATCCAGTGTGCCGCCACCACGGTGGAGACATGGATCGCGTGGAATGCCAATGGTGTGAAATCCACGCAGATTTTCCAGATGGACAAGTCTCACGGCGCCGATGGCATTGCGGTGCGCAGCGATGTCTCGAAGATCACGGATCTCAAGGGCAAGACGGTTGCAGCGTCTGCGCCGGGCACGTCCCCTTATTTCTTCCTTGCCTGGATTCTCAAGGAGAATGGTCTGACGCTCAAAGACGTTAAAGTCGTCAACCTTGAGCCGGGACCGGCCGCGCAGGCATTTGTCGCCGGTCAGAACGATGCAGCCATGACCTATGAGCCCTATCTCTCCACAGTGCGCGCCGCGCCCGACAAGGGCAAAATCCTTGCGACGACGCTGGATTACCCCGCCGTCATGGATACGTTCGGCTGCACGCCGGATTTCCTGAAGGCCAATCCGCAGGCGGCGAAAGCCCTGGCGGACAGCTATTTCCAGGCTCTCGACCTCATCAAGTCCGACCCCGAAAAGTCCTATGAGACGATGGGAGCGGATGTGAAGCAGGCGGGCGAGGCCTTTGCCGCATCGGCAAAATTCCTCGAATGGCAGGACAAGGCCGCCAACCAGAAATTTTTCGAGGGTGAATTTAAGACCTTCTCTGAAAAATCGGCCGATCTGCTGCTGGAAATCGGCGTGATAAAGTCGAAACCCGATCTTTCGACACTCGCGGATACCTCCTTCATCAAGTGACAGAAAAAGGCGGCCGCATTCCCTGCGGGGAATATTGCGGCCAAAGATAAGTGAGAGCGTCGATTGTGTGTCACGAAAGGCGCAGGGCGTTCTGATGGCGCGGCGAAAGTGCCGCGCCGGTTTTCCGGACAGGCGACAGATGCAACCTCTTCAACCCATCAGGAACAGCACGAGAATTTTTCTCGGCATCCTGTTTTTCGTGCTGTTTTTCTCCGCCTGGGGCTTTGCCACGCTGGGCGGCTTCGTGTCGCCAACCTTTCTGGCCGACCCCATTACCATGCTGAAGGACGGCATCTATCTTCTGACCGATCAGGGGTTTGCCAGCGATATCGGCATGACGATCTGGCGCGTGGTGGGTGGTTTCGTGCTGGCGTCGCTCATCGCCGTGCCGGTTGGCATCGCCATGGGAGCTTATAAGCCCATCGAGGCGCTGCTTGAACCCTTCGTCTCCTTCGCGCGCTATCTGCCGGCTTCCGCCTTCGTGCCGCTCCTCATTCTCTGGGCCGGTATCGGCGAGATGCAGAAGCTGCTGGTGATTTTCATCGGTGCAGTGTTCCAGATCATCCTGATGGTGGCCGTGGCTGTCGCCGGCACGCGACGGGATCTGGTGGAGGCAGCCTATACGCTGGGCGCGAAGGACCGGGGCGTGGTGCGTCGTGTCCTCATTCCCGCCAATGCGCCCGATATTGCCGAAATCCTCCGCCTCGTCCTTGGCTGGGCCTGGACCTATGTCATCGTGGCGGAACTGATCGGCGCCTCCTCGGGCATCGGTTATATGATCATCAACAGCCAAGCGCTGATGGCGACCGGCCAGATCATCTTCGGCATCATCGTCATCGGCATTATCGGCCTTATTTCGGATTTTGCATTCAAATCGCTGAACCGGAAGCTTTTCGCCTGGAGGCTTGCCTGATGAGCGAACTCGTTATCAAGGGCGTCAGCCGCACCTTTCCCGGCGTTCAGGGCGGGCAGCCGACGCTGGCCTTGCAGCCGACTGATCTGGATATTCCCCGCAATGATTTCGTGACCGTTCTCGGCCCGTCGGGATGCGGGAAATCAACCCTGCTGCGCATCATCGCCGGTCTCGACCGTCCGACGACGGGCGAGGTATTGTTGTCGGGCAAGGCGGTGACGGGCCCGGGGGCGGATCGCGGCATGGTGTTCCAGTCCTACACGCTGTTTCCCTGGCTGACGATCCGCGAAAACGTTGCTTTCGGCCTTCGCGAGCGCGGCGTGGCCGAGAAGGAGAAGTGGGAGGTCGTCGATAGCTATATCGACAAGGTCGGCCTGCGCGGCTTCGAAAACCATTGGCCGAAACAATTGTCCGGCGGCATGCAGCAGAGAACGGCGATTGCCCGCGCTCTGGCGAACGGCCCGAAAATCCTGCTGCTCGATGAGCCTTTCGGCGCTCTCGACAACCAGACGCGCGGGCTGATGCAGGAATTGTTGCTCGGTATCTGGGAGCGGGAGCAGAAGACGGTCATTTTCGTCACCCATGATATCGAGGAGGCGGTCTTCATGGCGTCGCGTGTGGTGACCATGTCCGCAAGGCCGGGCCGTATCAAGTCCATCACTCCGGTCGACCTGCCGCATCCGCGCCACTACACCGTGAAGGCCAGCCCGGAATTTTCTGAGCTGCGCGCCAAGCTTACGGAGGAAATACGCAGCGAGGCGATTGCCGCCGCTGCCCATGGATAGTTGATCCATCAAAAGGGGAGGATGGAAGCATCGGAATGAGGAGCACAGGCGCCGATCTTCAGGAGAAATCGCTACACGAGCGCATCCGCAATGATGTCGAGCGCCACATCATGTCGGGCGAATGGCCGCCGGGATACCGTATTCCCTTCGAACACGAGATGACCCGGCAATATGCCTGTTCGCGCATGACGGTGAACAAGGCTCTCAGCGAATTGGTGCAGCGTGGCCTGATTGAAAGACGCCGTCGTCTCGGCACTTTCGTTCGCCAGCCCCATGCGCAATCGGCTGTGCTGGAAATCCACGATATCGAGCGGGAGGTGCAGGCCCTCGGCCTCGTTTACGGCTACCGTCTCGACAGACGGCGGCTGCGCCCTGCGGGGCAAGAAGATGGCGCGGCCATGGCGCTTGCCACGGATGCCCCGGTTCTGGAACTCACCTGCACGCATTTTGCCGGCGGCGTTCCCTTTTGCCTCGAGGAACGCATCATCAATGTCACCGCCGTTGCGGAGGCGGAGGCAGCGGATTTTTCACAGATCGGGCCGGGTACTTGGCTGCTGAAAATGGTGCCCTGGAGCGCCGCCGAACATCGCATCAGCGCCGTTTCCGCCGACCGTAAAAATGCCGCGGCGCTGGGCATTGTGTCCGGTGCGGCCTGCCTCGTCATCCATCGCCGCACCTGGCATGGTGCGGATTACATCACCAGCGTCCGGGTGACCTATCCCGGAGACCGGCATGCCCTGGTGGCGCAGTTTTCACCTTCGCAAAACGCCTGAGGCCGCCCGGACGGTCAATTTTTTGTAAAGAAGAGTTTACGGGTCGTCTTTTGACAATATAATAGTTGTCAAAAGAACTCAGGTTTATTATCGGAACGTCAAGCTTTCACGACGGCATCCGTTCATGACCCCGGTTTTAAGGAACCGGTCAATCTGCGGATGAGTTCATCGACGGAAATCCGGGATAAAAATTATGTCAGCTGAGACCTCAACTTCCTCCGCATCTTTCAACAGGGCAAATACAACACGGCATCTCTCCCTTGCCATGGCTGTCACCTTGCTGGCCGGCTTAAGCGCCGGCGCGGTTTTCGCTCAGACGGCATCGGAAACCCAGATACAGCCGGCACCGCAAACGCAAGCGGTTCAGCCTGCAACACCGAGTGCTCCGGCCACCGCGCCCGTTCAGCCTTCCGCGACAGCGCCGGAACAGCCGGCCGCTAGCGCACCGTCGCAGCCCTCGTCAACTGAACCCGCACAGGCCCAGCCTGCACCCACACAGCCAGCGACAGATACCGCGCCGCAGCCGACGCAGCCCGTGCAGACGAACCAGACGGCCGCGCCGAATGAAGCCGCGACCCCGATAGAGCCTGTCAGCGCTGTGCCCGCAAGCGCCGAACATCGTGCGGATATCCCGCATAACCTGTCTCCCTGGGGCATGTTCATGGCGGCGGACTGGGTCGTGAAGGGCGTGATGATCGGTCTTGCCTTCGCATCACTGGTCACCTGGACGGTCTGGGTAGCAAAATCAGTTGAGCTTGCGGGTGCGCGGGTGCGCGCCGGCGCGACGCTCAAGGTCATTCGCAGGGCAAAAACCTTGAACGAGGCCACCGAGGCCGTCGAGAAGAAGGGCGGCCCGGCAGCGCTGATGTTGCGTATGGCGACCCATGAAATGCAGCTTTCCGACGCGGTGGTCGAACACACGGATGGCGGCGGCATCAAGGAACGTGTCTCTTCGGCGCTGTCGCGTATCGAAACCCATGCGGGTCGCCGTATGTCGCGCGGAACGGGTGTTCTGGCGACCATCGGTTCCACCGCCCCCTTTGTCGGCCTGTTCGGCACCGTCTGGGGCATCATGAACTCTTTCATCAGCATTTCGGAATCGCAGACCACCAATCTCGCCGTTGTCGCGCCGGGTATTGCCGAGGCGCTGCTCGCTACCGCCATCGGTCTCGTCGCCGCTATTCCGGCCGTTGTAATCTACAACGTCTTCGCCCGCTCCATCACCGGATACCGCCATCTGCTGGCGGATGCCGCAGCCGGCGTGGAACGCCTTGTCAGCCGCGACCTCGATTTCCGCCGCATTCCGCCGGGCAGCGCCAGCAAGCCCGCCGTGTCGCTGGTTGGACGGTGATCGGTCATGGCTGGCGGCATTCGCGAAAATAGCGGAGACGATCTCTCCGAAAACCACGAGATCAACGTCACGCCCTTCATCGACGTGATGCTTGTTCTGCTCATCATCTTCATGGTGGCCGCACCGCTCGCCACCGTTGATGTGAATGTCGATCTGCCGGCATCCACCGCCAAACCGGCGGAGCGCCCGGAAGAGCCGCTCTATCTGACTGTCAAGGACGATCTGTCGCTCAATCTCGGCAATGATGCGGTTGCCCGCGAAGCATTGGCGGCAGCTATCGACCGGCAGACGGGTGGCAAGAAGGATACGCGCATCTTCCTGCGCGCCGATAAAGCGGTTGATTATGGTCACTTCATGGAAATCATGAACCTGCTGAGAGATGCCGGCTATCTGAAGATCGCCCTTGTAGGGCTGGAAAACGCGGCTGCCGCATCGCAGCCCGCTGCCGCTGGCCAACCAGCAGCGCCGGCGGGGCAGGGAACCGCGCCATGAGTGAAAACGGCTATCCGCAGGCCCGGCATTCCCGTCTCGGGGAAGTGACGCTGTGGTCCGCCGCGGCGGTGCTCATGCTGAGCGTTCATGCCGGGTTTGCCTATTATCTGATGCAGGAGCCGGAGGAGCTGGATGCTGGCGGGCCGCCGCCTGCCGCGATCATGATCGAAATGGCGGCGATACCGGAAGCCGTCAACACCGAAGAAACGACGCAGGCGCAGGATGTCGAAGACGCCGAAGAGGTAAAGAGCGACAGCAGCGAACCGGTGGAGGAAGCAGCCCCCGAAGAGCCGCCGCCACCGGAGCCGGTGGCGGAAACGCCGCCGCCAGAGCCCGTGCAGCCACCGGAACCGCCGGTCGAGGAGATCGTCGAACCGCAGGAAATTCCCGAGCCGGTGGAGCCGATCGATCCCGTCCAGGAGCAGATGATGGCGGAACTCGAAAATGTCGAGGTTCCCTTGCCCGTCATACGGCCTCCGCCGCCACCTGTCGAAAAGAAGGTGGAAAAGAAAGAGCCGGAAGAGAAAAAGAAGGTCGAGCGCCAGCGTCCCAAACCGCAACAGGCATCGGAACTGCGTGAAACGGCGAAAGCAGAAGCCCAGCAGTCCGACCGGACGGCGGCATCGCGCAGCAATGCCGGCTTTTTCTCGTCCTCGTCCGCCTCGCCGGCGAAATGGGGATCGAAGGTCCGTTCGCATATTCAACGGCGCAAGCCCCGGTCGCTGCGCAGTGATGCTATGACTGCGACGGTTCGCTTCAGGGTCAATGATGCTGGCGCCATCAGCGGGGTCAGCGTTGTGCAGTCCACAGGCGATTCCTCGATCGACCAGCAGATTACGGCATGGATTCAGAGCGCCTCACCCGTGCCTGCTCCGCCTCCGGACGCAAACAAAACGATCACATTGCCGATCAGCATCCGCTAGGCCGCCCGCTTAAGTCACCCCTTGGGTATGTTCACTATTCCTCGCGCGCGGCCCGGTTTGGGCGTGAATAACATTTCGCGAATGTTTTTGATGGTGTAGGTCTTGTCGACTTCACAAGCAGAGGCATTCCGGAATGAAATTCTCAATCGCAGAGGCGGAGGATCTCGTATCCTCTATCTTTGAGCGCAACGGCGTTCTGCCGCAAAACGCCCGTTCGGTGGCGAAGGCACTTGTCGCCTCCGAGGCGGCTGGCCAGAGCGGACACGGTTTTCGTCGCATCCCCGTCTATGTCCGCCAGGCGCGGGTTGGAAAGGTTGATGGCAAGGCGCGTCCGGTGGCGACGCGCGTGAAGCCGGGTGTGCTCTCCATCGACGCCAATCACGGTTATGCCTATCCGGCGATCGATTGCGCCCTTGGGGAGTTGCCTGAAATGGCCCGGCAGCAGGGCATCGCGCTCGCCGCGATCCACCGCTCCCATCATGCCGGTGTTATGGCGCTGACCGTCGAGCGGCTCGCCGAAATGGGTCTTGTAGCGCTCATGTTCGCCAACGCGCCCGCATCCATGGCGCCCTGGGGCGGCAGTAAACCGCTTTATGGAACCAATCCAATCGCCTTCGCCACCCCCGTCGGCGGCGCCGATCCGCTGGTCATCGATCTCGCGCTCTCAAAGGTCGCGCGCGGGAAGATCATGGCCGCCCGCCAGAAGGGTGAAACGATCCCCGGCGACTGGGCGCTCGACAGAAACGGCCGGCCGACGACCGATCCCGAAGAGGCCATAGAGGGTACTATGGTGCCCGCAGGTGAGGCCAAGGGTGCTGCGCTGGCGTTGATGGTAGAGATCATGGCCGCCGCGATTACCGGCGGGAATTTCGCATTCCAGGCTTCTTCGCTTCTGGACGACAAGGGCGCTCCGCCCTCCCTCGGCCACACGATCATCGCCATTGACCCGGTATCGTCGGGCGGCGCGGCCTTTACCGAGCGGCTGGCGCTTATCGCCGGCGAGATCGAAAAACAGGAAAATGTGCGTCTGCCCGGTCGTCGCAGTCAGGGTATTCGCAAACAGGCGCTGGAAAGCGGCATCGTGATCGAAAGCGATATTCTGGCCGAAATTCAATCGCTCTAAAGTCCCCACAATAATAAAACCCGGCGGGTCGAATAGGACCCGCCGGGCAAACCGTAAATGGCTGCTTTGCATCTGCGTCGATAGGGCGGGACATCATGTCCAGCCCACCTTTGGTCCGCCATCCCGCCATTGATATGGAAGGATTTTGACGCAGAAAGCCGCTCATTCGGTTTTCAGCTTACGGGAGGGGACGTTCGCGTAAGCTTGGACTTGAGCAGGTGGTGACTACGCTTCCTGTTCGATCAGGCCGCGCAGCAGTGCGATGCTGACGGCATTCAGCAGATTGGCCGCGCCCAGCCTTTGGCGCACGCGTTCAAGAGTATCCTTCACGTCTGCTTCGTCCGCACCTGTAATCAAGGCGACGTGGGAGGGATGCTTGCCTCTCGCCACCAGCCCGAGATATTGCCGCTCACGCTCCGAAAGGATGATTTCGCGTGTCTGGCGATGTTCATGCGGCGTATTTGAAGACATTTCTTTCAGCCTCAAAAGAGATTGACCTTCCCGGGGCACGATCAGGCAATGATTCATTCCCCGAAACCAGCTCGCTAACCGCTCTGTCTAGACGCGAACAGAAACGTTAGTTTCGCCAATAGGTTTCATCTGGCATCGGGAATTATGCAGTAAAAGGCCGCGGCGCGGAGCTTCCAAGCTCTGAATGTTTTTGGCCACACCCTAGGGATATGCGGCGCTCTAATAGGCGATGTACTACGCCGATAGAATAACATCTCGCGCCAAGTTTTTCGTTTTATTGTTATGTTTCGGCACATATTGCGATGAGAGGCGACATATTTCTCAAATTAAATGCGTCATTCCGAAATATTGATACCGTAAACATGTATCATCCGATGGAATGATGCGCGTGTTTCTTGCGAATGTCCGTCGGTGTTGCCCCGAACCAGCGGGAAACGGAACGCGAAAACGCACCTGGCGTCGAATAGCCGAGCCTGTAACTGATGTCGGATACCGGAAGATCGCTTTCCACGAGGAGTTTAAAACCGGCGTTTTTGCGAATGGCATCCTTTATCTCGTTGAGATTGGTGCCGAGCTCAGCGAGCCGCCGTTGAAAACTCCGTTCCGACAGGTTGAAATAGGGAGCGATCTCGCTGAGCGAAAGCTCGGCATCCGAGAGCCGCATCTGCATATACCGCTTCACCTGGTCGATGAAATGGGTCGCATCCGCCGATGTCTCCGGTCGCAACATGCGGCATTGCAGATTCATCAGTTCGAACAGCCGCTCATCCGTATTCGGATTGACCACATCGAGAAGCGATACCGGAAGACGCATGGTATGGATCGGCTGGGAAAAACTGACGCGTCTGGTCATTTTTTCTTTAAATAGCTGAATATTATTCGGTTTCGGCCGCTCCAGACCGATCTCGATCTGGTTGATACGATCTCCGAGAATATCACGGAGGCGCTGTACCAGGACGGCGAGCGACAAATCCACATATTGATCGCGTTTGGCAATCACCGGTGCGAAGGACCATGACAGGGTTACTTGCGTGGCATCCGTTACCATGGTGAAATTGCTGTTGTTGGTGGCGTAATAGACATGGTCCTGAAGAAAGCGCAGGAAGGCCCGTACCGTCGGCGCGCTGATCAGGCCATATCCGAACGCGCCGGATGCACCCGCTGGAAAGGCGGAGGCGCATTGCAGGCCAAAGGCGTCGTCACCGGAAATCAGTGCGCAGGTTTCGAGCAGACGGGAAAATCTATCGAGGCTGATGCGTTCCGTCAGGCTGCTGAATGTGGCGGGATCAATATCAAGAGCCTTGCAGATGGGAGTGATATCGATGCCCCGTGACCGGGCATAATTGCTGACGCCGGCAGCCAGACCGGCCACCACACTTATCTCGTCACTGACCCTTTTTTCAGGCATCCCTCGCCTTGGCGTACCATGTTTGGAAATTGTCGCCTGATGGTAAGCCCTGAGACAGCGTTTGTCGAGCAGCCCGGCTGCGGGATTCTAAGTACGGCTGGAGCCGACACTCTGCTGCAATAGCCGCAGGATGGTTTTGCCGGCGTCTTCGATTGCGCCGCTATTATCGACGGTCGTCACGTCGAAGTCGCCGACGACCGTCAGGGAACTGCGTTCCAGCCGTCGGAGAATATCTTCCCGGCTTTCCCGTCCGCGCTGCTCCAGCCGCCTTGCCAGCACGTCCGGCTGTGCGACGATGTTCACGACCTTGAGACGGGAAAAGGCGGTGCCGAAATGGGGCAGGGCGGAACGTGACCCGTTGGCGATGACCACGTCTCCCGCGTCGAGATGATGATAGACGGCAGCTGGAATGCCGTATTTCAGCCCATGTGCCTCCCAGGAAACCGCGAAGGCGCCTGCATCTTTCAGGCGGTTGAATTCGTGCATCGAAACGGCATCGTGATTTTCACCGCCCGCGTCGCCGCTGCGGGTAATGACGCGACGCGTGAAGTGGAAACCCGGCCGGCCGGAAAGCTGGGTCGCCGCATAATCCATCAGCGTGTCCTTGCCGGCCCCGCTCGGGCCGACAACCACGATCATCGTACCGGGCGATTGTTCGCGCCGGCTATCATGCCCATCGTCGGTCATGCCACGCGCTTGCCCTGACGCCAGACGGAACGGGCGACCGGCACGCCATCCTCGCGGTGAACCCGGACCAGATCGGCCCGCAATCCCGTCGCAATACGACCGCGATCAAGTAGGCCAACAGTCCGGGCGGGCGTGGCGGTGACCATGCGCAGCGCTTCCGGCAGGGTGATGGCTTCCACCTGGTCGGCAAGCAGGAACGGTGCGAAGAGCAGGCTGAACGGCACGTAGTCGGAAGAAAGAACATCCAGCACGCCGATCTCGGCGAGATCGCGGGCGGCGATATTGCCGGAATGGGACTTGCCGCGAACGATGTTCGGCGCACCCATCAGTACGCTCATGCCGGCGCTGTGTGAGGCTTTTGCGGCTTCGACGCTGGTCGGGAATTCCGCCAGCTTCACGCCGTGGCCGATCGCTTCGCCTACATGTGCTTCGGTGGCGTCGTCATGGCTCGCAACGGTGATGCCGCGTTCGGCGCAGCGGGCGGCCAGATAATCGCGGTGCTTGGTGGAATATTCCGCTGACGCGGCCTGCCGGCGCCGCACGAATTCGGCGAAAGCCTCGTCGCTCAATCCGCGCTTCTTCTGATAATAGAAGATATACTGATCCATGGACTGGAACTGGCGCTGACCCGGGGAGTGGTCCATCAACGAAATCAGCCGTACGCGCGGATCCGTTTCGAAGTCTTCGAAATGGTCCAGTACGTCGGCGGACGCCACTTCGCAGCGCAGATGCAGCAGGTGGTCTGCGCGCAGGCGGTTCTGATCGGCTGCCGCCTCGATGGCGTCAGCCATCTCCCGCATTTCGCCCTTCTCGAAGCCGCCATCCTCATCCGAACCAAGCCGCAGGCAGTCGAACACGGTGGTGATGCCGGAGGCGGCCACCTGCGCGTCATGCGCCTGAATGGCGGCAATCTTGTCCCAGATCACGCCGGGACGCGGCGAATAATGCTGTTCCAGATGGTCGGTATGCAGTTCCACCAGACCGGGGATCAGAAAGTCACCTTCAAGGTCTTCGCCGGTTTTGGAAGCGCCCTCGCTGATATCGGCAATCTTGCCGTCACGGATCAGGACGGATCCCAGAATAATATCGTCTTCCAGAACGATACGGGCATTGGAAAGGGCGTGCTCGGTCATGGGTTCGCATCTTTCTTTGGTGGCTGGCCAAGGGGGTGCCAGCTATGAACGGTAAAGGGTGCGCCGCGCGTTTCTTCAATGAACAAAGCGAGGCCGGAAATAGTGAGAGGCTTGTCAACGAATTCGGAAAACCGCGCCGAAAGCACCTCTTGCATGGCGGGCTGTTCGGTTTCATCGATGCGGCCGGTCAGCGTCATGTGAAAACGAAAATCATCCATGACATGCGGATAACCCCAGAGCGACAGATTTTGCCGCTGGCTTTCCGTCAGCATCTGTGGCCGCCGACGGGCAATATCGGTCTCCGAGAGGGGTGCACGAAACCGGTCGAAATGGTCGACGATCTCGGCGGCAAAATCCTGCAGCGGCTGATAGATGCGGTCGGGGACCAGTGCGTAAAAAGGCCCTAGCGCACCGACAACGACGCGCGGAATCTCGAAGACGGACTGGCTGGCTGCGAAATCTTCAAACGCCGAGAGCAGCTCCGCTTCGCTGTATTTTTCGGCAAGTTCGAAAGGAGCCTTCAGCGTCGCGTGGAAACCGTAGCGGCGAGGCTCCTCCGTCATCTCGGCATAGTCGTCGTGGTCGTCATGCAATGTGCCGGAAAATGCATTGCGGCCCAGCCATCGTGACGCTGCCTCGGTCAACGGATGATCTTTAGCCGGAGAAAAATAGATGGCGTAGCGCACGGCAAGCACTCTTCAGTGTCATGGGAAACCAGGGATGAGAAGCTATTTGGCGTGACTCGCCCGCTTCCCGCAAGGTCAGGAGTGCGAGGTAATCGGTTTCCGTGACAGAATGATGATGCGGAAGGAAAAAAGCGCATTCGAAATGCGGCAAATCTTCAGAATATGCCGAAGACACAGAAGGACCTGACGAGGCGGTGCGGCTGGCAGAAATAAGGACTGCGCGAGTGTCCTGATGGGATGACGAACGTCGTTGCGACTTTCGTCATCCCACCCCATCAAAGCTCAGTGCTGTGTTTTGCCGATCAGGCGCGAACGCAGTGAGTTAGAGATATGGTCGAACAGGAAAACGACCAGGAGGATAAGCAGAACCATATAGGCGACCTTGTCCCAGTCGGCATTGGTGCCCATCGCTTCCAGTAGTTTAAGACCAATGCCGCCCGCACCCACCGCACCGATGATGGTGGCGGAGCGCGTGTTGCTTTCCCAGAAATAAAGCGATTGCGAAATGAAGACCGGCAGAACCTGCGGCAGCACACCGAAACGATTGACGGCAATCGGGGATGCGCCGACCGATTTGACGCCCTCGCGCTGCTTGTCATCGACATTCTCCAGCGCCTCAGCATAGACCTTGCCCAACGCTCCTGTATCGGTGAAGAAGATCGCGGCAATGCCGGGGATCGGTCCGGGGCCGAAACTGCGAGTGAAGAACAGCGCCCAGATCAGCATGTCGATCGAGCGCAGGAAGTCGAACAGGCGCTTCATGCCCCAGTTTGCGGCCTTGTTGGCGGTAATGTTGCGCGCGGCGATAAAGGCGAGCGGCAGGGCGACGACTGTACCGAACAGCGTGCCGACAAAGGCCATGACCAGCGTCTGCATCAGCTTGGAAAGAATATCGGCATGTTGCCAGACGCTGTTGTCGAGGAAATCATCGACCATGTGGCCGATATTGGAGCGCTCGGGATCGAGCCTCTCTCCCCACAGTGCGAGAGCGGCGAGTTCGCCATAACCCTTGCCCCAGAATTCCGATTTGGTGTCGAACAGGAAGTTCGCCCATCCGAGGAAGCGGCGCTGCACATAGACCTGGCTGGCGCGGATTTCCGCCTGACCAGCAAAACCGTAATGCACGAGGACCTTCTTGCCGTCCTGCTGGATTTCGTCGGGCAGGCCCTGTGGTGCGACCGCTGCATCGTCGTTGATGACAACAGGGTAGCTCTTGCCGTCGACATAAACATCCACCCGTGTCGGCGTCACGTCGAGGCGGTTGTCCGAGCCCGCATAAACGACGCTATAGCCGCCATCCGGCAAAGGCTGCAGCCAGTCGATCTTTGCATTTGTCGGATATTGACCGCGGCTCGACCATTGCGGCTGAACCTTGCCGTCTTCGAAACGAAGGCGTGGCTGGGCGCGCCAGGAGTACCAGTCCTGAATATAGCTCGAGGCGCGATCCCAGCGGCCCTGCATGAAAGCCGGACCGACATTGAAAAAGAAAAAGCAGCCGATGAGATAGGCAGTGACGGCGAGAAGGCCGACGAGCAGACCATATCGCTGCATGAAACTGCGGTTGAACACCTGCGGATGTGCAGCCGTCAATCTTTCGCGGTCGGCGGTGTTGAGAATGAAGCTGGACGACATCAGGCCGCTCCCCGTCCGAATTCGAAGGATTGCTGGCCGATCAGCCTGCGGCGCAGCCAGCTGGAAAACTGGTCTACGGCGATGATGGTGATCAGCAGAAGGATGATGATGGCATAGGTTTTCGACGCATGATCGTTGCCAATCGACAGCCGAAAGACCTCACCGATGCCGCCGCCGCCGACCGCACCGATGATGGTGGAGGCGCGTACGTTGATTTCGGCGCGCAGCAAGGCGTAGGAAACGAAATTGGGCAGAACCTGCGGCACGATGGCGAAACGCACCCGCTCCAGCCAGTTGGCGCCGGCGGCGCGCAGACCTTCATCCGGCTTCATGTCGGCATTTTCCACCACTTCGAAGAAGAGCTTGCCTAGCGCACCGATCGTGTGGACCGAAATCGCGATGATCGCCGCGATCGGACCGATCGACAGGATGGCGGTGAGCAGCCCGGCAACGACGATTTCCGGAAAGGCGCGCAGCACTTCCATCACCCGGCGCACCACCCAGCGCACGAGGCCGGCGCCGACGAGGTTGGTGGAGGCGAAGAAGCAGAGCACGAAGGCGAAGCCTGTACCGATGATGGTCGAGACGAGTGCGATGTTGAGGGTAATGATCAGCTGGTAGATGAAATGCGGTATGTAGAAACTGTCGGTGATGTAAACACGATCCGCAATATAATTATATTTCATCGAGCCGTTGTCATAGGGCGACGGCAGGTCGAACATCGCCCGGACGATTTCCATCGGACTATCGGGCACAAAGGTTTTCATGAAATCGAAAAAATACGGCAGGCGCTCGAAGAACTTGCCTGAATTGGCCGCATTGGCGAAATTCAGCGAGGCGGCGAGGATGACGAGAAAGATCACGAGCGAAATGGCAGTATAAATCCGCCGCGTCGCAAGCTGCTGTTGATAGTGGCGCATGACCGTCTGGGACGATGCGCTCAATCCCTCGGGCGTGAGGATACCATGGTGCAGTGTGGTCGCCATGCCGCTTTCCTTTATTGGCAAAAACGGCGATGCCGCAAGGCACCGCCGCTTTCGGAACGGTGGGTCAGGATCAGCCGCCGATAACGGACTTACGGGCGTCGACGATCGTCTGGTAGAAGGACGGATCAACCTTGATGTAAGCGGTGTTCTTGCCCTGCGTGTAACCCTGGAAGCAGGCGAGGTCCTTCTTGGGCAGTTCCATGAAGAAGTCTTCGACCTTCTTCTTCATGCTGTCGCCGAGCTTGTTGGCGACCATCAGCGGGCCGTTCGGGATCAGCGGCGACTTCCAGACTTCGACGATATCGTCCATGTCGAGGTTGCCCTTCTTCACCATCTGGTGAAGGTTGCCGCCCGAGTAGCCTTCTTCCCACTTGCCAACGCCCGAACCGAAGGTGGTGCCAACGTCGAACTTCTTGTCGAGAACGGCGAGAACGAGGTTCTCATGGCCGCCGCCGAAGCCGGTTTCAGCGAAAAATTCCTTGATCGGCGTGCCGGTTTCCTTCGGGATGGCGACGTTCGGAACGAGGAAGCCAGAAGTGGAATCTGGGTCGGCGAAACCGATCTTCTTGCCCTTGGCGTCTGCAAGCTTCTTGATGCCGCTGTCCTTGCGGGCAACCATGATGGTGTAATAACCGCTGGAACCGTCAGAACCCGTATAGGTCAGGATCGGATCGACGGCCTTGGGGTCTGCGAGCGCGATCTTGGCGTAGGAGGAAGCGCCCATGGAGGCGATGTCGATGGTGCCGCCGAGCAGGCCCTGAATGACGCCGTTATAGTCCGGCGACGGGAAAACCTGAACTTCGGAAACGCCGGTCGCGGCCTTCAGGCCATCGGCAACGCATTTCGTGCTGCGGATCATGTCGGCTTCGTTTTCGGAACCGTCGAGACCGATGCGCAGAACCTTGACGTCCTGAGCCATGGCGGAACCGGCCAGAACGCCAAGGGCGACTGCCGAAAGAAGGACTTTCTTCAACATGGACTTTCTCCTGTTTCCCGGCGAGCCGGAGTTTGTTTTGAAATACCGGCCCTTGACGCGGGCGCAAACGATGCTGAGCGGTTCCTCAGAGCCCGGCGAGAGCCAGCGGTTCGGGACCGGCAGATTGCTGTACCGGACGGGCGGGAAGCTGCGCGCCGGGAATATTGATGCTGGTTGAGGTCATGGTCTCGTCGATGCCGGCTCCGTGTGAATCGGTGCCGTAGATTTCCGCGACCGCCGCAGCCGTCAGGTCAGCCGGCGTGCCATCAAAGACGACGCGGCCCTGCGACATGCCGATGATACGTTCGCAATAATTGCGCGCCGTATCCAGCGTATGCAGGTTGGTGATGACGGTGATGCCTTCGCGCTCATTGATGTCGCGCAGCGCGTCCATGACGATCTTGGCGTTCAGCGGATCGAGCGAAGCAATCGGCTCATCGGCCAGCACCATCTTCGGAGACTGCATCAGCGCACGCGCAATGGCGACACGCTGCTGCTGGCCGCCGGAAAGCGTGCCCGCCGCCTGCATGGCCACATGTTCGATGCCCAGTCGCTCCAGCGCGGCGATCGCCATCAGCCGCTCTTCATGGGTGAAGATGTTGAAAAGGCTGAGCGCCGTCGAACGGTGATTGAGGCGGCCGAGCATGACATTGGTCAGCACGTCAAGGCGCGGCACCAGATTGAACTGCTGGAAGATCATGGCGCAGTCGCGCTGCCAGTTGCGGAGCGCCGCGCCCCTCAACGCCGAAACTTCCGTGTCGTTGAAATGAATGGAACCCGAGGAGGGGTCAACGAGGCGGTTGATCATGCGCAGCAGCGTCGATTTTCCCGCACCCGAGCGTCCGATCACGCCGACCATCTGACCTTGCGGTATCTCGACATCAACGGAATCGACCGCAGTGTGCTTGCCGAAACGGCGCGTGACTTGCTTCAGGTGAAAGCTCATTTCCCCGTCCAATCTTCTTTTGACGGGGTTCGACGTAACAGCGGCGCGTGAAGTGGGGATGTCAGTTTGATGAATAAAATATTACAGATTTCCCCGGGCTTGGCGTCCACCTGTTCGCCGACGAAGCTCTCGAGAGGCATGTCAGGGCGTTGAAATTCGCCGGCATTTTAGAGTGTATCGACAAAAATCCCGGGGTTTCGCCCCGGGATTTGCACTTGCCTTGCCAGAGGTGAGATTTCACCCACCATATTTTGCAACGAAATCCTTGGCATCCAGGTTGCGGAAATCGTCGAGAGCGACGCGCAATGTTCCGTGATCCCAATCCCACCACTTCAGATCATCCATTTGCCGGCCCAGCTCCGTCGGGAAGCGTTCCCGGATCAGCCGTGCGGGTACGCCGCCGACAATGGTATAGGGCGCAACGTCTTTCGAGACGACCGCACCCGCCCCGATCACCGCGCCGTTCCCAACTGTGACGCCGGGCAGGATCGTTGCGCCATGGCCGATCCAGACATCGTGGCCGATCACCACGCGTTTGGCGCGGCGGGCGGCAAAGAAGTCCGTTTCATCCTCGGCGTCGTCCCAATAGCTGTGAGCGCGATAGGTGAAATGATGCAGCGTCGCCCGCTGCATCGGGTGATTGGTAGCGTTGATCCGGACGGAAGCGGCGATATTGACGAATTTGCCGATGGTGGCGCACCATATCGCACCATCCTGCATGACATAGGAGTAATCGCCCATCTCGACTTCCTCGATGCGGCAGCGTTCCGAGATTTCGGTGTAGCGGCCGATCGAGGAATTGGTGACGCGTGCGCTTTCGTGGATGACGGGTTCGAGACCGACTTTCACGCTCATGCTGCGGCCTTCCGGGGGGAGAATTGCGAAACGTCGAGAATTCGGTCGGCCACGGCTTCGCGCACTTCCTCATCATGGAAGATGCCGAGCAGCGCCGTGCCTTTTTCTTTTTTCTCCCGGATCATGTCCACCACAACGCGCCGGTTGGTGGTGTCGAGCGAAGCCGTCGGCTCATCGAGAAGCAGGATTGCATGATCGGTGATGAAACCGCGCGCGATGTTGACGCGCTGCTGCTCACCGCCTGAAAAGGTTGCCGGCGGCAGCGACCATAGTTCCCGTGGCAGATTGAGCTTCGAAAGCAATGCCGCCGCCTGTTCGCGCGCATCCTCAGTGGCAACCTTGCGCGCCAGAAGCGGCTCGGCAACCACGTCGATGGCCGCGACACGCGGCACGGTGCGCAGGAACTGGCTGACATAACCGATGGTGCGGTGGCGGATATCGAGGATCTTGCGCGGGGAGGCATTGCCGATATCGACGACCTCACCCTCATGGCGGATGAGAATCTGCCCGCTGTCGATGGCGTAATTGCCGTAGAGCATTTTCAGGATCGAGCTTTTGCCGATGCCCGAAGGACCGCCGAGTACGACACATTCGCCGCTGCAGACTGAGAAATTGACGTCGCGGACGACAGGCAGCTCGATGCCGTCGCGAAGATGCATGGTGAAGCTTTTGAAGACTTCCGAAACGATGAGAGGCGTCGTCATGGTGGGTTCTTTCTTCCTGCGCGTGATTTTATCCGAAAACCGGGGACCACTTTTCGGAATCACGCGGCTAGACCTGCAAAATGGAGGAAACAAGCAGTTGCGTGTAGGGCTCGCGTGGATCGTCCAGCACGCGGTCGGTCAGGCCGTGCTCGATGACATCACCGCCCTTCATCACCATCATGCGGTGAGACAGCAGCCGCGCGACTGCGAGATCATGGGTGACGACGACAACGGCGAGACCGAGATCATTGACGAGGCCGCGGACCAGATCGAGCAGACGCGCCTGCACGGAGACATCGAGGCCACCGGTCGGCTCATCCATGAAGACGAGGCGCGGCGAGGTGACGAGGTTGCGGGCAATCTGCAGGCGCTGGCGCATCCCACCCGAGAAGGCGCGGGGCTGGTCGTCGATACGGTCGGTGCCGATTTCCACCCGCTCCAGCCATTCGCTGGCCGATTGCCTTATATTGCCATAATGCCTGTTGCCGACAGCCATCAGCCGCTCGCCGACATTGGCGCCGGCGGAAACCGCCATGCGCAGCCCATCTGCGGGGTTCTGGTGCACGAAACCCCAGTCCGTCCGCATTAGGAAGCGCCGTTCGGCCTCACCCATATGATAGAGGTCACGCACCGAACCGTCGCGCATGCGATATTCCACACTGCCCGCCGTTGGCATGAGACGGGTGGAAATGCAGTTGAGAAGCGTGGTTTTGCCGGAGCCGGATTCGCCGACGATTGCCAGAACCTCGCCGGGATAAAGCTCAAAGGAGACGTTGCGGCAACCGGCGCGGTCGCCATAATATTTGGAAACGTCCCTGACTTTCAAAAGCGGTGCGTCGCTCATTCTGCGGCCTCCTTCACATCCGCCAGCAGATGGCCCTTGTGGCCATGGGCGCGGCGGTCCTCGCAATGGTCGGTATCAGAGCAGACGAACATCCGCCCGCCCTTGTCGTCCAGCACCACCTCGTCCAGATAGACATTCTCGCCACCGCACAGCGCGCAGGGCTTGTCAAAGCGCTGGATCTCGAACGGATGGTCCTCGAAATCGAGGCTGACGACGTCCGTATAGGGCGGCACGGCATAGATGCGTTTTTCGCGCCCGGCGCCGAACAGCTGCAATGCGTCCGAGAGATGCATTTTCGGATTATCGAATTTAGGGGTCGGGGATGGATCCATAACATAACGCCCGGCAACCTTCACCGGATAGGCGTAGGTGGTGGAGATGCGACCGTTGCGGGCGATGTCCTCGTAAAGCTTGACATGCATCAGGCCATATTCTTCCAGCGCGTGCATGACGCGGGTTTCGGTCTCGCGTGGCTCCAGGAAGCGCAAGGGCTCGGGGATCGGAACCTGATAGACCAGGACCTGGCCCGAATGCAGCTCCTCTTCCGGAATACGGTGCCGCGTCTGGATGATGGTCGCATCCTTCGTGCGGGTGGTGACGGCAACATTCGCCACCTTCTGGAAGAAGGCGCGAATGGAGACGGCGTTGGTGGTATCGTCGGCGCCCTGGTCGATGACCTTGAGTACATCGTCGGGACCGAGGATGGAGGCGGTCAGCTGCACGCCGCCGGTGCCCCAGCCATAGGGCATGGGCATTTCGCGGGAAGCGAAGGGGACCTGATAACCGGGAATGGCGATGGCTTTCAGGATCGCCCGGCGGATCATCCGCTTGGTCTGTTCGTCCAGATAGGCGAAGTTGTAGGCGGCCAGCCCGTCGTCAAATGAAACTTCTTTAAGCATTGCGCGTTAGCCTTGTGAAAAAAGGAGTACAAGCTCATGGAGATTGGAATTCTTGCAGCCGTGTTCTTTGCTGTCTTTGCAGCATCGACCGTCTTTTGCGCCCTTTGGTTTGGTGAGCAGGGCAGCCGCTGAGCTATTCGGCCGCATCGCCCATCCACTCCGCGCCATCGGCGTTGATCGCCTCGAAATCGGCACGCATTTTCCTGACCAGACCGAGTTCGGCCTGAAAATCCACGTAGTGCGGCAATTTCAGATGTTCGACGAAGCCTGTCGCCTGCACGTTGTCGGCATGTGAGATGACAAATTCCTCGTCCTGCGCGGGGGCGACGACATCCTCGCCGAATTCGCCCGCCCGCAGCGCCCGGTCGACCAGCGACATGGCCATCGCCTTGCGCTCGCTCTGGCCGAACACCAGACCGTAACCGCGGGTGAATTGCGGCGGTGCCTTGGCCGAGCCCTTGAACTGGTTCACCATCTGGCATTCGGTGACCTGGATGTCGCCGAGCGAAACGGAGAAGCCGAGTTCCGGCACGTCGAGTTCGATCTCCACCTCGCCGATGCGGATTTCGCCGACGAAGGGATGCGTGCGGCCGTAACCGCGTTGCGTCGAATAGGCGAGTGCGAGAAGGAAGCCCTCATCACCGCGCGCCAGCGATTGCAGACGCTGGTCACGCGCCATCGGAAATTCCATCGGCTCCCGCGTCAGGTCGCCGGCAATATGATCATCAGGCATATCGCCGTCGCTTTCGATCAGCCCCTCCTCGGCCAGAATGTCGGAAACGCGCATGACATAATCAGGCTCGCCTTCCCGCTGGGTGGCGGTCTCGACGGCTTCGTCTTCCAAAAGAGTGGGGTCAAGCAGGCGATGGGTATAATCGAAGGTCGGCCCCAGCAATTGTCCGCCGGGCAAATCCTTGTAGGTTGCGGAAACGCGGCGCTGGACCGTCATGCCGGCGGTGTCCACCGGAACCGAATAACCGAAACGCGGTAGCGTGGTGCGGTAGGCGCGCAGCAGGAAGATGGCTTCGATCATGTCGCCGCGGGCCTGCTTGACGGCAAGCGCCGCAAGCGACTGATCATAAAGGGACGCTTCCGCCATTACACGGTCGACGGCGAGCGAAAGCTGCGAAACGATCTGCGCAACGGTCATCGCGGGCAGGTCGCGGTCTCCGCGCCGCTTGTCGGCCAGAAGCCGGTGGGCGTTGGCGATGGCGGTCTCTCCGCCTTTGACAGCAACATACATCTTATGCCTCCACGGGTTTGATGCGCGTCGTGCGCGGCAGGCAGACAAATCGGTCGGCGGATGTCAGGATGACGTCGACGCCGCGCGGGAAAGCGGCATTGTTTTCCGCCCACAGCCTCGGGAATATGTCCGGCAGGCCGGTGGGGCTGATGATGTTGACGTGGCGAATGCCGGGGCCAGAGAGCAGCAGTTCCCGTCCACCGTCCAGATCAGGCAACTCGACGATAAGCGTTGTGGAGCGGTCGGGATATTCCTGGCTGCCCTGGGCGAAGAGGCCGAAGGAGGCAATGGCGCTTCCCGCCTCGATGACGGCGAAATGTGCCGCGGTTTTTTCTTCCGTTGCCACTGCCCCGGTGTGAAATCCGATCCAGCCCGGCACCGCGGTTTTGCGCAGCGGGCCGCTCAGCCAGACCGGCGTATCATGGTCGCAAAGCGCCAGCAGAACCGCGCCGGTTGCAACGCCAAGCGGTAGCGGCGGGGCGGCCGCCGTCTCGATGGTCTGCGGTGTGCCCGGACGGGCCATGCCGTCCATCAGCTTTTTGAAAATCCGTTGGGAATCGAAGACGGCGTCAGAAAAACCGCCGGTCAGTGCTTCGGCCTTGACGCTCATCAATCCTCTCCTCGAACCATGGTGAAGAAATCGACCCGGGTGGCGGCAGTTTCCTTGGTCGTGCGCTGTTTTTCCGCGGTCAGCCTTTTTTCGACCGGGGAAAGAAGCTCGGTCTCGATAAAGTCCCGTGTCGGGCTTTCCTGCCAGAGGGCGTCGAAGACGGCGGCATACCAGGCCTTCTTGCGGCCGGTGCCGAGAACATGGGCATGGCCGACGGTGCCGGATGCGAGCTTGATCGTTGCCCGGGTAACGGTGGTTTCGCCGAGATTAAAAGGTGCCCCGCCGCCGCCGATACGGCCCTTGACCATGACGAGGCCGGTTTCCGGTCCGCGCACATTTTCCGTCTGGGGGCTGGCGTCCTGCCGGCTCCACACCGTTTCGAGTTCCTGAACGGTGGCGCGGGCAAGAAGGGCCGCCACTCGCTTTCTCTCCGCATGTATATTCGCAGCTTCGTTATTCATCGCTTGACCTCTAATGTCTATTGATATAGACAACTATACAATATAAGCTACAATTAACGTCGATGAATGACAAGCGTGTGACATGAGCCCTGCGGCAGCGATGAAAAGAAAGAACGGCGTGGCGCTCTGGCGGCAGATCGCCGACCGGATCAGAGGCGAGATCGCGGCAGGCGATCACGACGAAACCGGCATGTTGCCGCCGGAAATGGCGCTGGCTGAAAAATTCGGCGTCAACCGCCATACTGTGAGAAGCGCCATTGCCGCATTGGCCAGTGAAGGCATTCTCGAGCCGATGCAGGGGCGTGGCACGATGATCGCCCGCAAGGAGCGCCTGAGTTTTCCGATTTCACGGCGCACGCGATTTACGGAGGGCATTGGCGATCAGGTGAAGGAAATGGAGGCGCTGCTTCTGTCCCATACCACCGAGCCGGCCAATGCCGATCTGGCGGCGCGACTGCAAGTGCCATCAGGCGCGCCTCTCGTGCGCCTCGAAACGCTGCGCAAGGCGGATAACCGCCCTGTATCCCGCTCGACCACATGGTTCCCGGCCGACCGTTTTGCCGGAATAGGCGAGGCCTATCAGAAAAGCGGCTCGATCACGGCCGCTTTCCAGATGCTCGGCGTGGCGGATTACGTGCGCATTTCCACCGTCATCTCCGCCAGCCATGCGGATACGCAGGATCTGGCCGATCTCGAATTGTCGCCGGGCGCGATCCTGCTCGTCACCCAGGCGCTGAACGCCGATATGGATGGCGTGCCGGTGCAATACGCCATCAGCCGTTTTTCGGCCGATACGGTCGAATTCACGGTGGAAAATTGAGGTGAAAGCCGCGGCGGAAGCTTATTCCGTCTGCGATAGGCCCAGCACATCGAGCATCGAATAGAAGCCCGGCTTCTTGTCGAAGGCCCAGAGCGCTGCCACAATTGCCCCGCGTGCGAAGATGGAGCGGTCGCCGGCATAATGGGAAAGCTCCACGCGCTCTCCCTCTCCGGCGAAGATCACCGAATGTTCGCCAATTACGGAACCGCCGCGCAGCGTGGCGAAACCGATGGTGCCGGTCTCACGCGCGCCTGTATGCCCGTCGCGCACGCGAACGGAAGAGGCCGCGAGATCAACCTTGCGACCGGCCGCTGCTGCTTCGCCGAGCAGCAATGCAGTACCCGAAGGCGCATCCACCTTGTGCTTGTGGTGCATTTCAAGGATTTCGATATCCCAGTTCTGCGCATCCAGCGCCTGCGCCGCCTGCTGCGTCAAAACGCTGAGCAGGTTGACGCCGAGGCTCATATTGCCCGACTTGACGATGCGGGCATGGCGCGACGCCGCCTTGAATTTTTCCTCATCTTCCGATGAACAGCCCGTGGTTCCGATGACGTGCACGATGCGAGCCTGCGCGGCGAGGCCCGCAAAGGTGACGCTGGTTGCCGGAGAGGTGAAATCAATCACCCCTTCCGCATGCAGGAAGGCTTGCAAAGGATCGCTGGTGATCTCGACGCCGATCGGGCCAAGACCGGCGATCTCACCGGCGTCGCGGCCGACAAAAGCGGAGCCTTCGCGTGCGACGGCGGCATGCAGCTGAACGCCAGGGGTCTGGTGAATGAGGCGGATGAGCGCCTGTCCCATGCGGCCCGCCGCGCCGACCACCACAAGTTTCATGCCGCTGCTGCCCATGCTGTCACTCACTTTTCATGTCGGGCGGATCGGAACCCGCCGGTATCGGATGTTGGATGTTTACGCAGCGACGTTAAAGACCGTCCGCCCGCTTCGCAAGCATCACATAAGAACAGCCCGAGCGATCAGGCTCTCCAGCGTCGCCCGTCCAGCGACAGGCCGAAATCGGATGGCGTTCTTGAATAGGTGGCGAGACCGGAAAGGGCGGCCTGCGGATGGGTGACGACGAAGGTCGGGATGGTCCGCATCAGCGCGCTGTGCGGCGCCTTGTCCTCGAAGGCGGCCCGGAACTCCGGGCTTTTCAGCGCCGGAACGATCTTCTGCGAAATGCCGCCGGCCAGATAGACGCCGCCCTTGGCCATGAAGATCAGCGCGAGATCGCCTGCCACCCGGCCGAGATAGGTGCTGAACAGCGAAAGTGTTTCTTTAGCCTGCGGGTTCTTGCCCGAAAGCCCGTGCGAGGTGATGTCGGCCGGATCGGAAAAGACGGGTTCGATGCCATCGGCTTTGCAGACGGCACGGTAAAGATTGACCAGCCCACGCCCGCAGAGGATCTGTTCGCCGGCGACGCGGCCTTCGATGGTTTCGATATGCGGGAAAACCGCATAGTCGCGCGCGCTTCTCGGGCCGATATCGATATGCCCGCCTTCGCCAGGCACCGGAAACCACATATGGCGGGCATAAACCAGTCCGGCAACACCAAGCCCTGTGCCTGGCCCAAGAACGACGCGCGAAGCCAGCACATCTTTTTTGCCGGAGCCGATGGCGTCGCGGTTATCGTCGTCCAGTGCTGCAATCGCGAGAGCCTGCGCTTCAAAGTCATTGATGACGATGACGTCCTTCAGGCCGAGATTGGCCAGCATGTCCTTCGGTTTGACAACCCAATGGCAGTTGGTGAGCGGAATCTCGTCACCTTCGATCGGGCCGGCAATCGCAAGAATGGTCGAGACCGGCTGAAGCGAGGTCTTGTCCAGAACCGCCTGCTGGATGGCGTCGTCGATCGTCGGATATTCCGCCGTCTTCACGGTGGTGAGGTGCACCGGTTCCGCAAAGGAATCGATCAGAATGGAAAAGCGGGCGTTGGTACCGCCGATGTCGCCAAGAAGGATCGGAAAGGACAGATATTCGGTATCGGACGTCTTCGGCATTGCCTGTTCCATTGTCGGAGTGTCAATTGGCGACGTGGAAGTCGATGAGGTTTTCTGCGGTGGCGCGGTTGAGCGCCATGGGAATGTCATAGACCGTGGCAAGCCGGGTCAGCGCCTTCACGTCAACATCGTGCGGCATGGCTGTCAGCGGATCGGTGAAGAAGATCAGCATGTCGACTTCGCCTGTCGCGATCATCGCGCCGATCTGCTGGTCACCGCCGAGGGGGCCGCTTTTGAGGCGAGTGACTTCAAGTCCGGGACAGGCTTCCTGTACCCGCCCGCCGGTTGTGCCGGTGGCGACGATCCTGAAACCGGCAAGCGCCTTCTGGTGATGACGGGCGAAATCCGCCATATCGTCCTTTTTCTCGTCGTGAGCGATGAGCGCGATACAGCGTTGTCCTTCCATGGTCCCAGCCTGTCCTCAAAGAATTAAATCGATTTGAAGCCTTCTATAACAGCTTGCCGCCATTTGAAAAGGGAAGCTGTTGAATGCCTCATTTCTGTTTCAGTTCAATGTCGGACGCTGGGTCGGAAGCGGAATATCCGAAGGCGGCTGCAGGGCGGGGGCGGCCTGAATGACCTGTTCCACGCTTTGCTGGCGCGCGGCCGGGGCCTGAACCGGCGCTGGAGAATAGGCCTGGGCGGCAATGCCCTGGCGGTTGGCGGAAGGGGCCGCAGCCACGGCAGCGCAGGCGGAAGGCAGGTCGGAGACCATGACCGGACGCGGTTTCACCGGCTTGGCATTGGGGTCCTTTTTCGGCGGCGCCCATGGTTCCTTGCTGAACCACCAGGCAAGCGACTTGTCGCAGCCGTCACCTTTGCCCACGGCCGCCTGCGGTTTGCAATTGGGCGCGCCGGGCGGGCATTCGAGGCGGATGTGGAAATGCTCGTCATGACCATAGATCGGCCTGATCTTGCCCATGAAGGTGCGGTCGCCGGTCCAGGTCTGGCAGAGTTTCTGCTTGATGGCCGGGTTGACGAAGACGCGCTCCACCTGCGGATAGCTTGCCGCCATCATCACCAGCCGGGCATTGAGCGGCGACCATTTGCGGTCATCGACCGTCAGGAACTTGCTCTTGTCCAGCATGGAAACGAAAGGCACCGTTTCGCGCTGCTCCACGGTCAGCCGGGGGGTGGGCATGGGTCGCCACCACACATCGACATCGAGGCCGATCTGGTGCGACGCATGGCCTGTCAGCATCGGGCCGCCACGCGGCTGGGAAATGTCGCCGAGCAGCAATCCCGGCCAGCCGATCTTCTGTGCGTCCTGCGAAAATTGCTCGAGGAAAGAAATAAGCTGTGGTTGGCCCCAGCGCCGGTTGCGGGAAAGGCGCATGGCCTGCCAGCCGGGACCATCAGTCGGCATGGCGATGGCGCCGGACTGGCAGCCCTTGGCATAGGAGCCGATCGGCTGCGAGCCCGTGGCGGAAGGCAGCGCCATATGGCCGAACACTTCTTTTGCGGGCCTGTCCTCGGCCGATGCGGTTTCCATCTGCAACTGCAGTGCGGAGACGACCGAAATCGCCAGCATGGCCGCCTTGAAAACTCTCGATGATCCCGCCGTCATATAGTCGTGCCCGTCCGATCAGATGATTCTCTTCCCCTCAGGATAAACTGGAACGGGATTTTGTTGAAACCATGTTTCGCCCCGCATCTCGCAAACCGGGAAGATAAAGGCGCCGATAAAGAGCTTGTGAGCCGGTGCATCTGTTTTTTGCCAATCTTTGTTTTATGCTCTCTCCAACAAACACGAAAACAGGGACATTCCCCCAATGATATTGGCACCACTGAAATCCCGTCTCCTCATTGCCCTTGCGGCATCCGCCTTGCTGATACCGGCGACGGCCTCCGCACAATCGGCCGATGTATGGCGAAAGGGGATTTCGACGGTCGGGGAACTGAAACATCCCGATGGCTTCGATCATTTTGACTATGTGAACACCAAGGCACCCAAAGGCGGCACGCTTCGTCTGTCGACGACGGGCACCTTCGACACGCTCAATCCGCTGCTCGCCAAGGGTGAGGCGGCGACGGGCCTTTCGCTGGTTTTCGATACATTGATGAAGTCGACGGAAGAGGAGCTGTCTGCCTCCTACGGCCTGCTGGCCGAGGGGGTGAGCTATCCCGACGATATTTCGAAGGCCACCTTCCGGCTGCGTGCGGACGCCAAATGGGCTGATGGCAAGCCGGTGACGCCAGAGGATGTCGTCTTCAGCTTCGAAAAAGCGAAGGACCTCAGCCCGCAGCTCGCGACCTATTACATCCATGTCACCAAGGCAGAGGTGAGCGGCGAAAGGGACATCACCTTCACTTTCGATGAAAAGAACAATCGCGAATTGCCGCAGATCGTCGGCCAATTGCTGATCGTTCCCAAACACTGGTGGGAGGCCGCCGGTCCGGACGGCAAGCCGCGCGACATCTCGCGCGGCACGCTCGAGCCGGTCATGGGCTCGGGGCCCTACAAGATTGCGTCAGTCTCTCCCGGCTCCACAATCACCTATGAACGCCGCGACGACTACTGGGGCAAGGACGTCAATGTGAATGTGGGGATGAATAATTTCAAAACCATCGCCTACACCTTCTTTGCCGATCAGGATGTGGACTTTCAGGCCTTCAAGTCCGGCACCGTCGATTTCCGGCAGGAAGCCTCCTCCAGCCGCTGGGTCACCGGTTATGATTTTCCGGCCGTCAAGGAGGGCCGCGTCAAGAAGGAAGAGCTGCCGAACATCTATCGTTCCGTCGGCATCATGCAGGCCTTCGTGCCGAACATGCGCAGGGAGAAGTTCCAGAACCCGAAACTGCGCAAGGCGCTCAATTACGCCTTCGATTTCGAGGAGCTGAACCGGACGCTGGCCTATGGTCAATTCCAGCGCATCAACAGCTTCTTCATGGGCAGTGAACTGGCCTCTTCCGGACTGCCGACCGGTCGCGAGCTGGAAATTCTGCAGGAGCTGAAGGATCAGGTTCCGCCGGAAGTCTTCACGACAGAATATCGCAACCCGGTCGCCGGTGATCCGGCCAAGCAGCGCGACAATCTGCGCGAGGCGGTCAAGCTGATGAAGGAGGCCGGTTACGAACTGCGCGGCAACCGCATGGTCAATGCGGCGAGCGGACAGCCGCTTGATATGGAGTTTCTGATAGATTCCGCCGGCATGGAAAGAACCATCCTGCCCTATGTCCAGAACCTGAAGAAGATCGGCATCAACGCGACGATCCGCACGGTCGACGCCTCGCAATATACCAACCGCACCCGCAGTTTCGATTATGACGTGATCGTCAAGCTCTGGGCGACCTCGGCGAACCCGGGTAACGAACAGGCGGATTTCTGGGGCTCGGCCGCCGCCGATCGGCAGGGATCCAATAATATTGCCGGAATCAAGAACCCGGCCGTTGATGCGTTGGTCAGGAAGGTCATATTCGCGCCCAACCGGGATGAGCAGGTGGCTGCGGCACGGGCGCTCGACCGGGTGCTTCTGGCAAACAGCTACGTCATACCGCAATTCTACCGCGGCGAGATGTTCATCGCTTACTGGAATACGCTCATTCGCCCGGAAAACCTGCCCGAATATGGTGTCGGTTTTCCTGATGCATGGTGGTCCAGCCAGGCCGGAAACTGACGCCGGCCTTGCTTTCGCGGCAAAGGCTTGATTCACATAGGGCGAGACGAATCGCTTAAAGCGCGCAGGCAGCGCTTTCAGGAAAGGACCGGGTTTGACAGAAACGAAAACCGCTGACGTATCGGCCGGGAGCAAGGGCTGATGGGCGCCTATATCCTCAGACGTCTGGCGCTGATGATCCCGACCATTATCGGCATTATGGGCATTTCGTTTCTCGTCATCCAGTTCGCGCCCGGCGGGCCGGTGGAACAGGTCGTCGCGCAGCTGACGGGGCAGGGCGACAGCGCTTCCGACCGTCTCTCCGGCGGCGGCGATCTTCTCGGCCAATCCGGCGGTTTCGATGAAAGCGGCTCGAAATATCGCGGCGCGCAGGGGCTCGATCCGGAGCTGATCGCCAAGCTTGAGAAACAGTTCGGTTTCGACAAGCCGCCGCTCACCCGCTTTCTTGAGATGATGTGGAATTACATCCGCTTCGATTTCGGCGACAGCTTCTTCCGAAATTCCTCTGTCATCGATCTCATCATCGACAAGCTGCCGGTGTCGATGTCGCTCGGTTTCTGGATCCTGATCATTTCCTACATCATCTCCATTCCGCTCGGCATCAAGAAGGCCGTTTCCGATGGCTCGACTTTCGATGTCTGGACATCAGGCATCATCATCATCGGTTATGCGGTGCCGAGCTTCCTGTTCGGCATTCTTCTCATCGTTCTCTTCGCCGGCGGCTCGTTCTTCGACTGGTTCCCGCTGCGTGGTCTGGTGTCGGATAATTTCGCGCAGCTGAACTGGTGGCAGAAGATCATAGACTATTTCTGGCACCTGACCCTGCCGCTGATCGCGCTGTCGCTCTCGGCTTTTGCGACGACGACGCTTCTGACCAAGAATTCCTTCATTGACGAGATCAAGAAGCAATATGTCATCACCGCCCGCGCCAAGGGTCTTAGCGAACGCAGGGTTCTTTATGGCCACGTCTTCCGCAACGCGATGCTGATCGTGATCGCCGGTTTCCCGGGCGCCTTCATCTCGGCCTTCTTCACCGGTTCGCTGCTGATCGAAAACATCTTCTCGCTCGATGGCCTCGGCCGCCTCGGTTATCTCTCGGTGGTCAACCGTGATTACCCGATCGTGTTCGGCACACTCTTCATCTTCTCGCTGATGGGCCTCGTGGTCGGCCTGATTTCCGACCTGATCTATACATGGATCGATCCACGTATCGACTTCGAGCGGAGGGACGTGTGATGACACTTGCCCATACCGCAGAAACGGAAACGCTGGTGAAACCGAAGCGTCCGTGGTTTTCGCCAACCACCAAGCGCCGTTGGCAGAATTTCAAGGCAAACCGGCGCGGTTACTGGTCCTTCTGGCTGTTCCTGATCCTGTTTTTCCTGAGCCTGATCGCGGAATTCATCGCCAATGACAAACCCGTCCTCGCCTCCTACAAGGGTGAGATTCTGGTGCCGGTCATGGTTGATTATCCGGAGGAAAAATTCGGTGGGTTCCTGGCCCAGACCGACTACAAATCCTCCTTCATTCAGGATGAGATCAACGCCAATGGCTGGATGATCTGGCCGCCGATCCGTTATTCCTATCAGACGGTCAATTCCAATATTCCGCATTCCGCTCCCACCGCGCCCTTCTGGCTGATGGATGAAAAGGAACGGTGCTCGGCCTATCCGCAGGGCAATGCCGATCCCGGCTGCACGCTCGGCAATCTCAACTGGCTTGGAACGGACAATCAGGCGCGCGACGTCACGGCGCGGATGATCTATGGCTTCCGTATTTCCGTTCTTTTCGGCCTGACGCTCACCATCGCGTCCGCCCTCGTGGGGGTCACGGCCGGCGCCATTCAGGGTTACTTCGGCGGCTGGACGGATCTGCTTCTGCAGCGTTTCATCGAAATCTGGTCGTCAATGCCGGTGCTTTACATCCTGCTCATCATCGCGGCCATCCTGCCGCCGGGCTTCTTCGTGCTGCTCGGCATCATGCTGCTCTTTTCATGGGTTGGCTTCGTCGGCATCGTCCGGGCCGAATTCCTGCGTGCCAGAAACTTCGAATATGTCCGCGCCGCCCGCGCCCTTGGCGTCGGCAACTGGACGATCATGTTCCGGCATCTTCTGCCCAACGCCATGGTGGCAACGCTGACCTTCCTGCCCTTCATCCTGTCCGGTTCGATCACCACATTGACCTCACTCGATTTCCTCGGCTTCGGCATGCCGCCGGGATCGCCGTCGCTGGGCGAGATGATCGCGCAGGGCAAGAACAATCTTCAGGCGCCCTGGCTTGGTCTCACCGCCTTCTTCACCATGTCCATCATGCTCTCCCTCCTTATCTTCGTCGGCGAGGCGGTTAGAGACGCCTTCGACCCACGCAAGACGTTCCGGTGATCGCCATGACGGAAACAAATATTCAGCCGCTTCTCTCTGTCCGTGATCTCTCCGTCGCCTTCCATCAGGGCGGCGCGACCAGCATCGCCGTCGATCAGGTCTCCTTCGACCTGATGCCGGGCGAAGTCGTCGCCCTCGTTGGCGAATCCGGTTCCGGTAAGTCGGTCACGGCGAATTCCATCCTCAAATTGCTGCCCTATCCGGCAGCGAGCCATCCTTCGGGGAAAATCCTGTTCGACGGCAAGGATGTGCTGACCCTGCCGGAACGTGCGCTTCGCGCCGTGCGCGGCAACGACATCACCATGATCTTTCAGGAACCGATGACCTCGCTCAACCCGCTCCACACCATCGAGCGGCAGATCGGTGAGATTCTGGAGCTGCATCAGGCGATTACGGGCGCGGAGGCGCGGGCGCGTACGCTGGAACTGTTGCTTCAAGTGGGCATTCGCGAACCGGAAAAGCGCCTGAAGGCCTATCCGCATGAATTGTCCGGCGGCCAGCGGCAGCGTGTGATGATCGCCATGGCGCTTGCCAACCGGCCGAAACTGCTCATCGCCGATGAACCCACGACGGCGCTTGACGTGACGGTTCAGGCCCAGATTCTCGAGCTGCTCGGTGATCTGAAAACGCATCACGGCATGTCCATGCTGTTCATCACCCACGATCTCGGTATCGTCCGCAAATTTGCCGACCGCGTCTGCGTCATGACCAAGGGAAAGATCGTCGAGACCGGCACGGTGGAGCAGGTGTTTACCGATCCGCAACACGCCTATACCCGCCATCTTCTGGCTGCCGAACCGAAGGGTGAGCCGCCGCTTTCCGACGCCAGCAAACCCGTGGTCATGCAGGGCGACGATATCAAGGTCTGGTTCCCGATCAAGGCGGGGCTGATGCGTCGGGTGGTCGACCATGTGAAAGCGGTCGACGGTATCGATATCACCCTGCGTGCAGGCCAGACGGTGGGCGTGGTGGGCGAATCCGGCTCGGGCAAGACGACGCTCGGTTTGGCTCTCTCGCGGCTGATCGCGTCTGAGGGACGTATCAGCTTCATCGGCCAGTCGATCGACCACTATTCCTATGAAATGATGAAGCCGCTCAGAAACCGGCTGCAGGTGGTGTTTCAGGACCCTTACGGTTCGCTCAGCCCGCGCATGTCCGTAGGCGAGATCGTCGCCGAGGGCCTGAAAGTGCATGAGCGATCTCTTTCGGCCGACGAGCGCGATACCCGTGTGGCCACTGCGCTGGAAGAGGTCGGCCTCGATCCGGCCACCCGCTGGCGGTATCCGCATGAGTTTTCCGGAGGCCAGCGCCAGCGCATCGCCATTGCCCGCGCCATGGTGCTTAAACCCCGTTTCGTCATGCTGGATGAGCCGACATCCGCGCTCGACATGAGTGTGCAGGCGCAGGTGGTCGATCTCTTGCGCGATCTCCAGGCAAAGCACGAGCTGGCTTATCTCTTCATCAGCCACGATCTGAAGGTGGTGAAGGCGCTTGCCAACGACCTGATTGTCATGCGCCACGGCAAGGTGGTGGAGAGCGGTCCGGCGGCGGATATTTTCGCCAACCCGCAGCAGGACTATACCAAGGCGCTGCTGGCGGCGGCCTTCAATATCGAGGCGGTGAAAACGAAAGCGGTCAGCCAGTAAGGCGCGTCGAATTTTCCATTAAGGCAATGATTTTTCTGTTGCTTCGCGGAAAATGCCGACCCATGTTGCGATGAACGTGACATGGAAACGGATTGATTGCGATGGCAGCGGATGTGGTCGTTTTGGGAGCGGGGATCATCGGGGTCTCTGTCGCTTTGCAACTGGCCCGGAGGGGCAAATCGGTAGTGCTGGTGGACCGGCGCGGACCGGGCGAAGAGACCTCTTTCGGTAATGCGGGGCTGATCCAGAGAGAGGGCGTGGTACCTTATGGCTTCACGCACGACCTTGCGCTGCTGCTGCGCTATTCGCTGAACAACAGGATCGATGTCCGTTATAGGCCCTCTGCCCTGCCAAGAATGGCGCCTTTCCTCGGCCGTTACTGGTATAATTCCGCAGCCATGCGGCATGCCACGATCGCTCGCGCCTATACGCCGCTGATCGAACATTCAGTTTCCGAGCACAGCATCCTGATCGACGAGGCTAAGGCCGGCGATCTGATCGTGAAAAATGGCTGGATGCAGGCCTATAGGACCGCCGCAAGGCGGGACGCTGATTATGCCTTTGCCGAGCGTCTTTCGCGCGAGCACGGCATATCCCACACCAAACTCGATGCCGAAAAGCTGGCCGCGGCCGAACCGCATCTCAGCCGGGATTTCGTCGGCGGGCTGAAATGGGATGACCCGTGGTCGGTGCTTGATCCGCACGCGCTGACGCTTGCCTATGTCAAACTGTTTGAAAGCCTCGGCGGAACTTTTGTCCGGGGCGATGCCTTCACCCTCAGCCAAACGACAAGCGGCTGGACGGTGCGCACCGAGACCGGCGCAATCGAGGCCGAACATGCCGTCGTGGCGCTCGGTCCCTGGGCGGATACCGTCACGGAACGGCTGGGTTACCGTTTCCCGCTTGGCGTGAAGCGCGGCTATCACATGCATTATGCGCCCCAGGAGGGCACGAAGCTCAATAACTGGCTGATCGATGCCGAGCGTGGGTATTTCCTTGCGCCGATGCGCAAGGGTATCCGCCTGACGACGGGTGCGGAATTTGCCGAGCGCGATGCACCGAAATCTCCCGTGCAGATCGAGCGGGCGGAACGGGTGGCGCGCACCGTCTTTCCTCTTGGCGGCAGGCTGGATGCGGAACCGTGGATGGGCGCGCGGCCCTGCACGCCGGATATGATGCCGATCATCGGCAAGGCACCGCGTCATAAAACATTGTGGTTTGCTTTCGGACATGCCCATCACGGCCTCACGCTTGGGCCGATCACCGGCCGTGTGCTGGCGGAAACCATGCTGGGCGAAACGCCTGTTATCGCCATCGACGCCTATCGCCCGGAAAGGTTCAATCCCTGATAGCTAAATCCGCTGGCCTTCCGGGGACAGGCCACGTAACATGGTCAAGTGCAAAGGGGAAAAGGGGCAAACGTCATCATGGTGGCGAGGTTTCTCATCTATCAGCAGCAGGACGATTTTCGTTAGCGACCTTCGCTGCGCATGAAACGAGATGGAAACGGCTTGCTGGTGCATGATGGATGATATTGAAAACGCAAAGAAATTTTTCGCCGATAACCCCGATATCGAAATACTTGAAGCTTTCGTCATAGACGCGAATGGTGTGCCGCGCGGCAAGTGGATTCCGCGCGAACGGGCAATCGACGTTCTTGAAAAGGGAATGGCTATCCCCCGTTCCGTTTATGCGTTGGATATATGGGGGCGGGATGTGCATGCCGCAGGTCTTGCGGAGGGCACGGGCGATCCCGATGGTTTTTGCTTTCCCGTTCCCGGCACGCTGTCGCGGGTCACATGGCTTGGCAGGCCGACAGCACAGGTTCTGCTGGCGATGAAAAATCCGGATGGAACCGGTTTTTATGGCGATCCCCGGCACGTTCTGGCGCAGGTTCTGAGCGCTTATAAAAAGGCCGGCCTCACGCCGGTCGTGGCGACCGAACTCGAATTTTACCTGATCGATCCCGTCCGCTCTGCACTTGACCCGGTCCGTCCGCCGCATAGCCGCGAGGGCCGGTGGCATACGGGCCAGACACAGGTTCTGTCGATTTCCGAATTGCAGGATTTCGAGGATGTCTTCCATGACATTGCCACAGCCTGCCGGGCGCAGGGCGTTCTTGCCGATACGACGCTGCGCGAAAACGGCCCCGGACAATATGAAATCAATCTCAACCATGTGCCGGATGCCTTGCAGGCCGCCGATTTTGCCGTTTTCCTGAAGCGCATCGTCAAGGGCGTGGCGCGCCGGCACGATCTCGACGCGACCTTCATGGCCAAGCCTTACGGTTTGCAGGCCGGCAACGGCATGCATGTGCATTTTTCCGTTCTCGATAGGGACGGCAGGAACATCTACGCCGGGGAAAATGGCCCGTCGGATGCGCTGATGCATTCGGTTGGCGGCCTCTTGGAAAACATGGGGGAAAGCATGGCGATCTTCGCGCCCCATGCCAATTCCTATCGCCGGCTGACCCCCAGCGAACATGCGCCAACCTATGCCTCCTGGGGCATCGACAACCGCTCGGCGGCGGTGCGTGTCATCGTTGCCAGCAAGGCGGCGACGCGTATCGAACATCGCGTCGCCGGTGCCGATACCAATCCCTATCTCGTTGTCGCGATGATCCTGAGCGCCGCGCTTGCCGGCATGAAGGAGAAACGCCAACCCGGCGGCGCGATTGCCGGCGACAGCCACGCGATCAACCACGAGCCGCTGCCCACCAACTGGGACTATGCATTGCAGCGCTTCACGCGATCGAGCTTTGCCTATGCGACGCTCGGCCAGAAGTACCGGACGCTATTTTCCGCCTGCAAACAGCAGGAGCTTTCCGAATTTTCCCTGCGTGTAACCGACGTCGAATATGACGCCTATATCAGGACGGTGTGAGATGGCTGAGGTAACGAACATTCCCAATCCCGGCCACACATCCTCCTGGTACGCGGCCTCCGCCAATGTCAAATCCGTGCGGCCGACACTTGAAGGCGCGCTGGAAGCGGATGTCTGCGTCATCGGCGGCGGTTTCACCGGCATTTCCGCAGCGCTTGAACTCAGTGAGCGCGGCTATTCCGTCATCGTTCTTGAAGGTGTGCGGGTCGGCTTCGGCGCTTCGGGTCGCAATGGCGGCCAGATCGTCAACGGCTATAGCCGTGATCTCGAGACCATCGCCGGCCGTTACGGGCACGAAAAGGCGGTGAAGCTCGGAGAAATGTCGCTTGAAGGCGGCGCGATCATCCGCAGCCGCATCGCGAAATACGCCATCGACTGCGATCTCGTCGATGGCGGTTTCTTTGCCGCCTTTACGCCGAAACAGATCCGCGAAATGGAAGCTCACAAGGCCCATTGGGAAAAACACGGCCATGGCGGGCTCGAAATGGTCTCCAAGGCGGATGTCGGCCAGTATGTGAAGACGGACCGTTATGCCGGCGGTATGATCGACCGCCTCGGTGGCCACATCCACCCGCTCAATCTGGTGCAGGGGGAAGCGGCGGCGGCTGAAAGCCTCGGTGCTCGGATATTCGAAAATTCGCGGGTCATTGCGGTAGAGCAGGGGGAGAACCCCGTCGTGCGGACCGCGACGGGCAGTGTGAGGACGAAATATGTTCTCGTCTGCGGCAATGCCTATCTCGGCACATTGCTACCGGAAATCGGCGAGCGGATGATGCCCGTCTCAAGCCAGGTCATGGCGACGGAGCCGCTCGATGCCGACCTGATTGAGGAGCTTCTGCCCGCCGATTATTGCGTCGAGGATGCCAATTACATTCTCGATTATTACCGCCGCACCTCGGATAATCGCCTGCTCTATGGCGGCGGCATCGGTTATGGCGGCAGCGACCCTGCCGATCTGACGGGCGTGATCCGGCCGAACATGCTGAAGACCTTCCCGCAACTGGAAAAGACGAAGATCGACTTCGCCTGGAGCGGCAATTTCGCGCTGACCCTGACGCGCATCCCGCATATGGGCAGGCTCTCGGACAATATCTATTTTTCGCATGGCGACAGCGGCCATGGCGTCACGACCACGCATCTGCTTGGCAAGATATTGGGCGAGGCCGTTGCCGGTCACGCTGAACGTTTCGATATCTGGAGTTCGCTGCCGAACTATCCGTTCCCGGGCGGCAAGACGTTCCGCGTGCCGCTGACCGTGCTTGGTGCATGGTGGTACGGCATGCGCGACAGGCTCGGATTTTAGAACGTTACCGCCTTCAAACCGGAAAGTGCGTTCTTCGCAATATCCTCGGGTGTGGTGTCGATGCTGACGGTTACGACGCCCGGTTCGCCAGTCGGCACTTCCAGCGTGGCAAGCTGGGTCTGCAGCAGCGAAAGCGGCATGAAATGGCCCTTGCGTTCACCCATGCGCCGGCTGAGAAGTTCCAGGCTGCCATCCAGATAAACGAAGGCAAGCGGGCCGCCGGTAGCCTTGCGAAGCCGGTCGCGATAGATTTTCTTGAGCGCCGAGCAGGAAACGACGACACCGTTATTTTCGCTGCCCTTGCGCAGTTCCGCGCCGATCAGATCGAGCCAGGGCCAGCGATCTTCGTCAGTCAGGGGAATACCCTCGGACATTTTATCGACATTGGATTTAGGGTGAAGCTTGTCGCCCTCGATGAAGGCAATACCCAGTTTTTCCGCCAGTTCCTCTGCGACCGTGGACTTGCCAGAGCCGCTCACTCCCATCACGACAATTGCCTGTGTCACCCGAACCTCTGATATTTCTGTTTCGACGGTCAGCCCCTAACATGTGCGGCAGATATCGGGAATATAAAAATGCGGGGCTTGCCCATGTCAGTGCCCGGTTTTGCGGGCCGCGGCTTTTTCCAGCGCGGAAAAGCCGGTGTGAATCAGGATCGCCAGCGCCGCAACGATAAGCCCGCCCTGCAGAATGAAGGCGAGGTTGTTGGATTGCAGACCGGCAATGATCACTTCACCGAGCGTATGCGCCGCGACTGTCGAGCCGATGGTAGCGGTGGAAAGGCTGATGACCGCCGAAAGCCTGATGCCCGCCAGAATGGCCGGAAGGGCGAGCGGCAATTCCGCTTTGAGAAGCCGTTGCCAGCCGGTCATGCCGCTGCCTCTCGCGGCATCCATCACGGTGGCGGGCAGGGTGGTCAGCCCTGTCAGCGTATTTTCGAAAACCGGCAGCAGCGCGTAGAGAAACAGCGCTATAAGCGTTGGTTTTTCGCCAAAACCGATTATCGGTACGGCAAGCGCCAGCACCGCCACGGGCGGAAAAGTCTGGCCGATATTGACGATGCTGCGCGAGAGCGGCAGGAAATCCGTCCCGAATGGCCGGGTGACGAGAACCGCAAGCGCGCCCGCCGTCAATGTGGCGAGCCCGGTCGCAATCGCGACTGTGGTTAGATGTGACAGCGTCAGGGAAAACAGATTTGCCTGAGTGTAGATCGCCGGCGCATTGGCCTGCACGAGAGGGCGGAACAGTGGTGCGAAGACCTGCGGCACGGCAAGGAAGATTATCAGCGCCAGCGTCAGGAAACCGAGGGTAAACAAGGATAAGGCGTTTTTCATGGGGCTCCGGCGGCACGCTGGAGGAGAACGTCACGCCGCACCCGGCCAGCGGGTTGCCCGTTAGCCTTGATTACCGGCAAGGCATCGCAGCCCGCCCATAACATTGCCGACAGGGCGTCGCGCTGGCTCGTATGTTCGGTGAGCGGTTCGCCCTCGGCGCTGCCCGGCTCCACGATGTCTGCAACGGAGAGAACCGAAAGCAGTTTCAGCGCCCGTTCGTTTTCGCCGATCATGGTGCGGACAAAATCCGTCGCCGGTTTCAGCACGAGCTCGGCTGGCGGGCAGTCCTGCACGATGCGGCCCTTGTCCATCACGGCGATACGATCCGCCAGATAAAAAGCCTCGTCCATATCATGCGTGACGAGAACGACCGTCACACCGAGCTTCTTCTGGATATCGAGAAGATCGTTCTGGGCCTTGGCGCGGATCACCGGGTCCAAGGCGCCGAAGGGCTCGTCCATCAGAAGAATGTTGGGTTCTGCGGCCAGTGCACGCGCCACGCCGACGCGCTGCTGCTGGCCGCCTGAGAGTTCATGTGGGAAACGGTCGGCATAGAGCGCGGGGTCAAGCTGGAAGAGGTGCATCAGCGCATCGATCTTGGCCGCGATACGCTTGCGGTCCCAGCCGATTAGCTGCGGCACGGTCGCGATATTTTCGGCGACCGTCCGGTGCGGAAACAGGCCATGGCCCTGAATGGCATAGCCTATCTGGCGGCGCAGTTTGAAGCCGGGTATCGCGCTGACATCCTCTCCGTCGATCCGGATCATGCCGGAGGTTGGCTCCACCAGCCGGTTTATCATGCGCAGCAGGGTGGTTTTTCCCGACCCCGAGGTGCCGACGATGACGGTGACGGTGCGCGGCGCTACCGTTAGCGATACCTGATCCACGACGGTCGTATCGCCATATCGTTTCGTGATGGTGTCGATCTCGATCATGCCTTTTGCCTTCCGCCTGCGCTGAAGAGATTGCTGTCGATGAGGGCATCGAGGGTGATCGCGGCGGCAAAGCCGAGAAGAACGGTGGGCACGGTGCCAAGCAGCACGAGGTCCATGGCCGTCTGCCCGATGCCCTGAAACACGAAAACGCCAAAACCACCGCCGCCGATCAGGGCCGCGATCGTCGCCAGCCCGATATTCTGCACCAGCACGATGCGAATACCGGTGAGGATGACCGGCATGGCCAGCGGAAATTCCACCCGCAGCAGCCGTTGCACCGGTGTCATGCCAAGGCCGCGCGCCGCTTCCCGCACCGCCTGCGAAACCCCGGCAAGGCCGACCACCGTGTTGGAAACCACCGGCAGCAGCGAATAGAGAAACAGCGCCACGAAGGCGGGCGCCATGCCGATGCCGGCAATGCCGATCTTCGCTGCACCCGGGACCGTGGCCGCGATCCATCCGAGCGGCGCGATCAGCAAACCGAAAAGGGCGATGGAGGGGATGGTCTGGACGATATTGAGGGTGTTCAGCACCCCCGCCCGCAGCCGTTCGACCTTGTAACAGAGGATGCCGAGCGGAATACCCGCGATGGTCGCCGCGATCAGCGAGCCGATGGCAAGCTCCACGTGCCGCAGGGCCTCGGTCCAGAATATATCGGCCCGGCCGGTATATTCCTTGATGATGGAGAGATCGTTCCAGAGGCCGCTTGTCAGTACCGCCGCAAGCGCAGCCACCGCCACCAGCAACAGCAAAATCCGAACGGCGGGCTTCGGCTGGAGACGGGCAATACAATCAGTCGCGAGCAGAGCCAGTCCGGCAAATATCAGCCAGAAACCGCTGGCGGGTGAAACCCGGGCAAAACCATTACCCTGCGGCGTGAGGAAAGACGCCGCTTGGCCGACAAAAACCGCCAGTGCAGCAAGGCCGGCCAGCGCGACTGTGAGCTTCAGTCGCGCGGGAAAGTGGAAAAATGCGATGAAAGCCGCAAGGAGAATGATGGTGGTGAGAACGGCGGCAGCCGCAGCCGGAAGGGCTTCGAAGACCGTTCTTGTTTCGCCCTGAACGATCCGGTTTGCGCGGAATGTCATGAAGGGCGATATAAAAAGCGCATAAAGAAGCAGGCACGAAATCAGTACGCCCACCTTGTCAGGCCATTTCGTCAAATCCAGCTTCCCTCCCTTGGGTTAGGGCGGGACCAGGAGAACGCTTCCGTTCCCGAAGTCCGCTCCAGCGCCGCGAGTGTTACTTGACGAAACCGTTCTTGGTCAGAAAGTCGAGCGCCACGGTCTTGGCTTGTTCGCCACCCACCTGCACGCGGGCGTTCAAATCCTGCAGCGTTGCCAGATCGAGCTTTTCGAACACCGGTTTCAGCAGTTCCTCAATATTCGGGTGCTTTTTGAGAACCTCTTCGCGAATGATCGGTGCTGGTTGATAGACCGGCTGCACATGTTTGTCGTCCTCCAGCACCACAAGGCCGGAGGGGGCGATGCCGCCATCCGTGCCATAGACCATGGCTGCATTGGCGTTGTTCGTCTGGTTGGCGGCGGCGGCGATCGTGGCCGCGGTGTCGCCGCCGGAAAGCGTGATCAGCTGGTCAGGCTTCATGGTGAAGCCATAGGTGGTCTGAAATGCAGGCAGCGCTGCGGCGGAATTGACGAATTCGGAGGAAGCGGCAAGGACCACCTCGCCGCCATCGGCAACATATTTGCCGAAGTCGGAAAGCGTCTTCAGATTGTTCTTGTCCGCGACATCCTTGCGTAGCGCAATTGCCCAGGTGTTGTTGGCCGGCGATGGTGTCAACCAGACGATCTTGTTGGCATCGTAATCGAGTGTTTTGGCCTCTTCATAACCCTTGGCGGCATCTTTCCAGAGTGGATCGTCCGCCTTGGAGAAAAAGAAGGCGGCGTTGCCGGTATATTCAGGATAAATGTCGATTTCGCCCGCGGTGATCGCTTTTCGCACAACCGGTGTGGCGCCAAGCTGGATGCGATCTGTCGTTTCGATCTTGTTCTGGTTCAGGATAGCGAGAATGATGTTGCCAAGAACGCCGCCCTCCGTGTCGATCTTCGACGACACCACCACCTGCGCCTGAGCGATGGAAACAGAAAAGGCAAGCGCAAGTCCGGCGCCCGTCAACGTCATCAAGCGGTTCATGAATGTTCCTCCGGTGGGTCAGCCTGCCGAACAGGCGAAAGATCGCCGCCGCAATTGCGGCGGAGTATCAACGACCGGAAAGAAAAAAGGTTGCACGCCATCCGCATTTTCGCGTCGATGGCTCCCGTCGGTGCCGATGGCCGCTTTCGTCAGGCTTCGTCGTCCCGCTTGCGCGCATCCTTGCCCATGACGAGCGGCATGAGAACGGAGAGGAAGAGAAGCCTGATGACGTGGTGGGAGCCGACATAGGCGGTATCGGCATGCATCATCACTGCCATCGCCGCCATGGTTTCCAGGCCACCCGGTGAATAGGCGATCATGACGGCATTGAGCGGGACGCCGGTCACACCGGAAATCATCCAGGCAATGCTGCCGGCAATCAGCATCACGGCGATTGTGACGACGAAACCCGCCAGAAAGCCTTTCCGCACGTCCATCAGCGAGACATTCGAAAAGCGTGTGCCGATAAGGCAACCGATCAGCACGTAAACCGGCAGGCTGAGCCAGGTGGGAACACCACCCTCGGTAAGGCCGGTAATGTGGGTGCTGATGGAAATGGCGACGCCGCCCAGCAGCAGTGCGGCCGGAAACTTCCAGCGCAGGAAAAGCCAGCCGGTCAGAAGCGAGGCGCCGGTGGTCAGCGCCAGCGTGAACAGGCCCATTGGCGGGTTGGTGACAAGCGGTTCCGTGCTGACGAGATCGAAATATTCCACGATCAGCGGCACGGAAAGTGTTAGCGCCAGCACCCGCACACTTTGCACGATGCTGACGGTTGCAAGGTCGCTTTTCGTCTCGGCGCCAAGGCTGATGATATAGCTGAGATGACCGGGAGAGGCGCCCAGCATCGCCGTTGTCCGGTCGTAACCGAAGCCGTAATGCAGGATCCAGTAAGCGACATAGAGCATGATGACGACAGCGACGAGCACGACGATGAAGCTCACGGGCCAGGTTTTTGCGGCGTCAATCACGGACGGCGTCACGCTCGTTCCCATCGAAATGCCGACGACGACGAAACAGGCATTGCGGATGAAAGCGGGAACGCCAAGCCTTATGCCGGCGAGCCCCGTGATCGTCACCGCAAGCGCCGGGCCGGACAGAAAAGGTGCCGGAATATCGATGAGGCTTGCGAGCAGCGCACCTATGCTGCCGATGAGCGCAGTAAGCGCAAATGTATGGAATTCAGGCTTGATGATCATTGCGACGCTGATTGTTTGCTTGAAAAAGCTCGCGACCAAATGCGCCGCTTCCGTTCGCGACGTCAACACGCGGGATCAAAAATATTATATTTCACGCGTCTTCTTCAAAAGAAAAGCCCGTGACCTGAAGGACACGGGCTGTGACAATTGCCGAGGAGGAAATGCGATGATCAGGCAGCCGGAAGGGCAGCGACCTTCGGCATTTCCGTGTCCAGGCCAAGCAGGAAGTTGATCTGCGGCCGGGCCTTGACGAGATCGTCGATCGAGTATTCCGCCAGAACGTCAAAAAACGCATTGAGCGCCTTGCGAAGCGCCGAGTTGAGGCCGCAGCTGTCCACAAGCGGACATTCCACAGCGCCATCCTCGAAGCATTCGGCCATGGCGAAGCTGTCTTCAGTCACTCTCACCACGTCGAACAGGCTGATTTTTTCAGCGGGTTTGCCAAGGCGCACGCCGCCGTTACGGCCGCGCACGGTTTCCACCAGGCCCGCCTTGTTGAGCGGCTGCAGGATTTTGAACAGGAACAGCTCCGAAACGCCATAGGCTCTGGCGATCTCAGGAATGCGGCTCAGATGGCCTTCATTGGCGGCGCAATACATCAACATGCGAACGGCATAGTTGGTCTGTTTGGTCAAGCGCATGCTGGTCTCCTAACTCTCAATGTGGAGTTATATAGTCTCTTTTTCAGTTTAGAACAATTCCAGAAACTGAAAAAACTGGCACCCATCAGATATTTCTTAAACAGCCTTGTTGACCGTCCTGATGATTCATGAACAAACAAGTCAAGAATCGGAATGTAATGGAGGCATTCATAATGGCAAGCTTGAAATCATACTTTTCCGCTGCCGTTTTTTCAGGGCTGACGATCCTTTCCTTCGCGCCCGCCGCTCTGGCAGAGGGGGAGGTTAACGTCTATTCCTATCGCCAGCCTGAATTGATCCAGCCGCTGCTCGATGCCTTCACCAAAGAGACCGGCATAGAGGCGAATGTACTTTTCCTCGACAAGGGACTGGTCGAACGCATCCAGGCCGAGGGTGTCAATTCACCTGCGGATGTGCTGCTGACGGTGGATATTGCCCGCCTCGTCGAGGCGAAGGAAGGCAAGGTTACCCAGCCGGTTCTGGGCGATCCCGTCATCGAAAAGGATATCCCCGCCAATCTGCGTGATCCCGAGGGCGAATGGTTTGGTCTGACGACGCGCGGTCGGGTTGTCTATGCTTCGAAGGAGCGGGTGACACAGAAGGACATTACCTATGAGGAACTTGCCGATCCCAAGTGGAAGGGCAAGATCTGCATTCGCGACGGCCAGCATTCCTACAATATCGCGTTGATCGCCTCGATGATCGCCCATCACGGCGTCGATTATACCCGCACGTGGCTGACGGGTCTGAAGAACAATCTCGCCCGCAAGCCTGACGGAACAGACCGCAGCCAGGCGAAATCGATCTTTTCCGGCGAGTGCGATATCGCGCTTGGCAATACCTATTATGTCGGCCTGATGTTGACCAATGATCGCGAGCCGGAAGAAAAGGAATGGGCGGGATCGGTGCGGGTGATCTTCCCCAATGCGGGCGATCGCGGCACACATGTGAATATTTCCGGCATGGCGCTTACGAAATACGCACCGAACAAGGACAATGCGCTGAAGCTCATGGAGTTCCTGGCATCGCGCGAGGCGCAGGAAATCTACGCAAAACAAGTCTTCGAATATCCGGTGCTGCCCGGTGCCGAGCCTTCCGACGTGGTGAAGGGTTTCGGTCCCATCCATCCGGACAAGCTGCCGCTGACGGACATCGCCGCCCATCGCAAGCAGGCATCCGAACTGGTGGATGAAGTGGGTTTCAACGACGGCCCGACCAACTGAAGCCGTTTTCCGTATACCGGCGGGTCAGTTACCCGCCGGCTTGTTGTCCAGTGAAGCGTTGTAGTCGAGGATAGCCTTGCGCCTTTCCGGCGTTCCGGGATGGGTGGAGACAATGCTGGTGCCGCCCTTGTCGCCCAGTTTTTCTTCCAGCAGCGCGAAGAAGCGTTCGATGGCAGTGGGGTCAAGCCCGGCCTTGCGCATCAGTTCCACGGAGCGCTGATCCGCCTGCCGCTCGGCATCGCGCGAGTGCGATAGCGCCAGAAGTCCGCCGCCCTGGGTAAGAATATCTTCCATGGCCGAGCCGACATCGCCGGCAATCAGCATGACAAGACCGGCAACCCCGGCGGCGCGGTATAGCTGCCGCAGGCTGTGCTCATATTCGACATGGCCGATTTCATGGGCGAGAACGCCGGCGATCATCTGCCTGTCGTTGCCGGCCAGCTCCACCAGCTCGTCCGTCAATACCAGCGTGCCATCCGGCAGTGCAAAGGCATTGGGGCCGATGTAACCGCCCTTGCGGAAATTCAGCTTGTAGTCGTCAGGCGAACCTTCCGCATGGGCGGCGATCCGGGAAAATTCAGAGCGGATGGCGTCCTGCTCTTCCTGCGGAAGTTCGCTTGGAGAGAAGACTGCCTGGTCGAGGGCCTGCATGGTACTGGCCGACATGACCTGCGGAACGATCGGCGGGGTTACCGCGACCGCCAGTTCCACGAGCGCCGGAAGCGCCAGCTTGTAGGTGCCGTAAGCCAGAAGAACGGCTGCGGCGGTGATGCCGATCAGCCGCGGGCGAAACTGTTCCAGCCAGTGCACGAAACCGGATCGCTTGGCAATGTGCTGGCCAAGCAGCCGGTCCACGCCGTCATTGTCGCGGGTTTCGAACAGCGACCCGTCGGGAAAATGCAACTCCCGGGGGATGGTGCCGACCCGGTGGCTGATCTCGACCGTTTTTATCTCGGCCTGGGTTCTGACGTGGTTGTCCTTCGCATCGAGCACGAGAAGGACCGTGCCGCCAAGCTTCAGCCTGGCGGCACTGGAAAGGTTGGAGCGAGCGGCATGCCACTCGCCCGAAACGGTTTCTCCGGTGTCAGAAACCAAATTCGAAACCTTCCATATCCATATATTCGGCACTGACGGCGGCCCCCGTTGCTTCCATCGAGGAGAGGACCTCGCCCACATCGCCGTTGAAACGGATTGCCGTACGCTCCACGGTATAACGCGCTTCGCGGACCGCCGCCCACGGCCGCATCAGACCAAGGGTGAAAACGGTGACGATCAGGTTGGAGATGACGATCCAGAGATAGCGGCAGCGATGCAGGTCGCTGTGCAGGTCATGCTTTCCATCCAGCAGCATGGAGGAAATGACGACATTGCGAACGCCGGTGCGATAAACGACGCCGGCAAGGCCATAGACCAGAAATGCGCCGAAAACGCCCACATAGAGCGATGCGAGCGCCGTGGCCATGGCGGTAGTCTCGTCCTCGAGCATCGCACTGTTTGCCGCAAAGGCTGCAAGGCCGAAGAAGCCGACCACGATGCCGCCGATCACCACCATGATCGCGGGAATGATCCAGGCGCGATAGAGCTTGCCAATCTTGGGGTCGGCGCTGAAGGGGCGGTCGCCATAACGCAGGTTGCCGAAAATATAGCGGTTTGCCCAGCGGCTGGACAGTGGTGCCAGAATGCCGAAGGAGAAGAACGCAACGAGGCTGCCAAGCAGGATGGAGACAAAAGCGCCCCACGCCGTGCCGACAAAATCAAAACGCACATTGCGATAGCTCGTCACCCGCGCATTGAAACGAATGCTGCGCGTGATCAGCCATGGAAAGAAGATCATCAGCAGGATTGCCGGCACGAAGACCAGAAACGGATGGATAAGACCGATGAGCTGCGAGATGACGATGAAGGCAAAGGCGATCAGGCGGCCCTTGAAGATTTGCCCGCCAGTGGCGTGGTAGCCGAAAGCGCGGCCGGCCAGCACGGTGTTGCCGTTGAAATAACGCTTGCGGCGCACCTTCGCCCAGGCGGAATAAATGCCGATGGTGATGATCGTCAGGAGAATATTGACGATCCAGATTCCAAAATATTCCTTGGCATTTCCGCTGAACGAGCCGCGTTCGATTGCGCGCTGATCCACGCTGACAGAGATGTCACTCATAATGGTCCCTCATGGCATGCCCCTCTCCGGGCAGATTGAGTTGCAGGCTTCCCCGCTATCGTCGGTTTGGCGGCGTCCCCACGCCGCAACGGCTGTCTTACGCCATAACATCTTTAAGTGGAAATATTTTGAAGGAAAAACTTGATGATTTTTGTTTTCTTTTAATCAAAAAAGCCCCGCTGCGCAAACAGCGGGGCTTTTTCTGATTGCCGGCTTTTCGGCTTATTTCATCGTCGGCATGACGAATTCGGCACCCGACTTGATGCCCGACGGCCAGCGTGAGGTGATCGTCTTGGTCTTCGTCCAGAACTTGATCGAATCCGTGCCGTGCTGGTTGAGATCGCCGAAGCTCGAAGCCTTCCAGCCACCGAAGGAGTGATAGGCGAGCGGAACCGGGATCGGAACGTTGATGCCGATCATGCCGATGTTGACGCGGCTTGCGAAGTCGCGGGCAGCGTCGCCGTCACGGGTGTAGATCGCAACGCCGTTGCCGTACTCATGCTTCATCGGCAGTTCGAGCGCGTCTTCGTAATTCTTGGCGCGAACGACGGACAGAACCGGTCCGAAGATTTCGGTCTTGTAGATGTCCATGTCAGGGGTGACGTGGTCAAACAGGCAACCGCCGACGAAATAACCGTCTTCATAACCCTGCAGCTTGAAGTCGCGGCCATCGACCAGCAGCTTCGCGCCCTGTTCAACGCCGCTGTCAATCAGGCCTCTGACGCGCGTCTGCGCTTCCTTGGTAACGAGCGGGCCCATATCGGCCTTGTCGTCGGTATAGGGGCCGATCCTCAGGCTTTCGATCTGCGGGATGAGCTTTTCAACGAGGCGGTTTGCCGTCTCCTCGCCAACCGGAACCGCAACGGAAACAGCCATGCAGCGCTCGCCGGCCGAACCGTAACCGGCGCCCATCAATGCGTTCACGGCCTGATCGAGATCGGCATCCGGCATGATGATCATGTGGTTCTTCGCGCCGCCGAAGCACTGCGCGCGCTTGCCGTTCATGGCGGCGGTGCCGTAGACGTAACGGGCGATCGGCGTCGAGCCAACGAAGGAGACCGCGCCGATGTCAGGATCGGTCAGGATGGCGTCGACGGCACCCTTGTCACCGTTGACGACGTTGAGGATACCGGCCGGAAGACCGGCTTCGATCATCAGTTCGGCAAGGCGGATCGGCAGCGACGGATCGCGTTCAGATGGCTTCAGGATGAAGGCGTTGCCGCAGGCAATCGCCGGGGCGAACATCCACATCGGGATCATGCCGGGGAAGTTGAAGGGCGTGATGCCCGCGCCGATGCCGACCGGCTGGCGGATCGAATACATGTCGATGGCCGGGCCTGCGCCCTCGGTGAACTCACCCTTCTGCAGATGCGGAATGCCGCAAACAAATTCGCAGACTTCGAGGCCGCGGACGATATCGCCCTTGGAATCCTCGACGGTCTTGCCGTGCTCACTGGAGAGGAGCACCGCCAGCTCGTTCATGTCGCGGTTCAGAAGTTCGACGAACTTGAAGAAAACGCGGGCGCGGCGCTGCGGGTTGGTGGCGGCCCACTTGGGTTGCGCAGCCTTGGCGCTTTCCACGGCGGCGCGCAGCTCGGCTTCGCTCGCAAGTGCGACAGTCGCCTGCACTTCCCCCGTGGCCGGGTTGTAGACATTGGATGTGCGGCCGCTGGTGCCGGGCACATGCTTGCCGTTAATGAAATGACCGATTTCCTTCATGGGTTTTCCTCCAGAATGTGATGGCGCAGCATTACCTTTCGATTTGCACAAATCAATCGCCTGAAATAAGCATCCATTGTGCAAAAATGCACATAAGGAGAGTGCCGTGAACTGGGATGATGTGCGTTTGTTTCTAAGCGTGGCGCGAAGCGGGCAGTTTCTTTCCGCCGCCAGAAAGCTCGGCGTCAACCACGCCACCCTCAGCCGGCGGATTTCAGCACTTGAAGCGGCGATCGGCACGCAACTCTTCCTGCGAAGCACCAATGGCTGCGAGCTGACGGAGGAAGGCCAGCGTCTGCTTGCCGGGGCGGAGCGCATGGAAACTGAAATGCTGAACGCCCAGGCCAATCTCGGCCGCGTTGACACGGCAGTGGCGGGAACGGTGCGCATCGGCGCGCCAGATGGCCTCGGTGTTTCCTTCCTCGCGCCGCGACTTGGCCGGCTGACGGCGCGTTATCCCGATCTGAAAATCCAGCTCGTTCCGGTGCCGCGCTCTTTCTCCCTGTCACAGCGTGAGGCCGATATCGCCATCACCATCGAAAGGCCGGAGCAGGGCAGGCTGATGTTTTCAAAGCTCACCGATTATTCGCTGGGTCTCTACGCCTCGGCGGATTATCTGGCTGAATATGGAACGCCGGCGGATATTGAAGCGCTGAAGCGCCACCGGCGGATCGGTTATGTGGAAGACCTGATCTTCTCGCCCTCGCTGAATTTTACCGGCGAGATCATGCGTGACTGGGACGCCGCCTTTGAAATCTCGAGCGCTACCGGTCAGACCGAGGCAGTACGTTCAGGTGCGGGTATCGGCATCCTGCATAATTACATTGCCGGGCAATATCCCGAGCTTCTGCGGATCATGCCCCATCTCACCATCAGCCGATCCTACTGGACGGCCTATCACGAATCCGCCCGTCAATTGGTCCGGGTCCGAACGGTGGTCGATTTTCTCCAGGAACTCGTGGCCGAAGAGCGGCGCATCTTCACCTGATATCTGCATGCCGATATATTAGTACTATTAATTGTACCGACCCGGCCGTTCGGGGCTTGACAAAGGACGGCTGGTTGGACGACCAATGCAACCATTGGGAGATCGGAACTGACATGTCGACTATGATACGAAAGCTTTCGCCGACGGGCCTCGGCGTGGCCGTCATGCTGCTTGGAATGCTGCTTTTCGCGTTGAACGACGCCATGGGAAAATGGCTCGTCTCTACCTATAGTCAGGGTCAGGTGATCCTCATCCGCAGCGCCGCAGCGCTTGTCATCCTTGTTCCGATCGTCTGGAGAGCCGGCCTTTCCGGCCTCGTGAAAATCGAGCGGCCCGGCCTTCAGGTGGCGCGTGTCTTCTTCTCCACCGCAGAGCTTTTCTGTTTCTATTTCGCGGTCGCGTCTCTTCCGCTGGCCGACGTCATGACCTATTGGCTCGCGGCTCCGATTTACGTGGCGGCGCTCTCGCCGTTTCTGCTCGGAGAAAAGGTCGGCTGGCGTCGCTGGACGGCCATCGCCATCGGTTTTGTCGGTGTTCTCATCGCGCTCAAACCCAGCTCGGCAAGCCTCACCTCCGCCGCGCTCTTTTCCATCTTCGGCAGCGCCGCCTTCGCCTTCATGATGTTGTCCGGCCGCCAGCTGCGCAATACGCCCGATACGGTGCTCGCCTTCTGGCAGATCATTGGTGCGGCACTTGCGGGCATTGTCGCGGTGTTCCTCACGCCATCGGGCTGGCTGCCGGTTCAGTCCAGTTTCGATCTGGCCTTCCTCGGCCTGCTCGGTGTCGTCGCCATGGCGGCGCATGTGCTGGTCAACCGGGCGCTTAAACTCGCCGATGCCGCCACCGTCGCGCCGCTGCAATATACGCTGCTGCTCTGGGCGGTGATTTTCGGCTGGCTGTTCTTCGGTGATGTGCCGCAGACGAGTATCGTCGTCGGCGCGGGCCTGATTGTTCTTTCGGGTCTTTACATCTTCTTTCGCGAAAATACGCTCAAGCGTCGTCTTGACACCGCCGAAAGACTGGCTGCGGAGCAGGTTTGATCTTTGGTCACAATCACGGGACTTGACGAGGGCGTGATCTTCAGGGAGTAAGAAGGGGCCCTGCGATGATTTGTCTCGCAAGGGCAGAGGAAACAAAGGTGCCGGGCCCCTCTGGCGAGAGTTTTACGGCGCTCTCGCGATGTCGGTACCGCCTGCAAAAATTGGCCGGCGGATTAAAAACTATGAAAAACCTGAATGTGCTTCGCGCGCGTGCTTTCTGCGTGCGGCCTGACGCCCCGCGTCGGTCCGCAAACGCCCTCGTTTTGGGAGGTGACCGGACATGAGCGCCACCCAGAAAAAAACGCTTTCCTACTTCAAATGGGCTTTTATCGTCACCGTGGTCGGTCTGATCCTCGGCGGTTATCTCGGTTGGGAAATGACCGGAACGGTAGGCGGCACGGCGACGATCTTCTTCATCTGCGTCGTTCTGGCGGTGCTGGAAATTTCGCTCTCCTTCGACAACGCCATCGTCAACGCCAACAAGCTCAAGGATATGACGCCGGTCTGGCAGCACCGCTTCCTGACCTGGGGTATCCTGATTGCCGTTTTCGGCATGCGTATCGTCTTCCCGCTGCTCATCGTCGTCGTTGCCGCGAATGTCGGCCCGTGGACGGCAATCGTGATGGCGGCCACGCAGCCGGAACGTTACGCGGAAATCATGCAGGACGCCCATTTGCCGATTGCGGCATTCGGCGGCACCTTCCTGATGATGGTCGGCCTCAACTTCTTCTTCGACCATGAAAAGGACGTGCACTGGGTGCGCTGGATCGAAGAAAAGGCGGCGATCTATTCCTCTGTCAAGGGCATCGAGATCGCCTTCGTGCTTGTCGTCATGCTGGTCTTTTCCCGCATCATCGGCGCAAGCGATGATCCGGCGCTTGGTCCGGTCGCGGCCAACACCTTCTTCCATTCGGCGATCTGGGGTCTTTTGACCTTCCTGCTGGTGGAAGTCGTTGGCGGCATTCTCGACCGCAGCCAGGAAATGCTGGAAGGTGCAGCAAAGGGCGGCTTCGGCGCGTTTCTTTATCTCGAAGTGCTGGATGCCAGCTTCTCCTTCGATGGCGTGATCGGCGCTTTCGCGCTGACGCAAAACCTCTTCATCATCGCCATCGGTCTCGGCATCGGCGCCATGTACGTCCGTTCGATGACCATCATGCTGGTCGAGAAGGGAACACTGGCCGAATATCGCTACCTGGAACACGGCGCTTTCTACGCGATCCTTATCCTGTCCGTCATCATGTACGTGCAGACCATGGTGCATATACCCGAGGTCATCACGGGCCTTGGCGGTGCGGGCCTGATCGGTATCTCGCTCTGGTCGTCGATCCGCTATAACCGGCAGCAAAATGCCGATGCGGTCGATGCCGCACGCGGCGCGGAAATCTGATCCGCGATTGCCCTTGCCTTCCGCCGTCGTGGCGGAAGGCAGTTTTTAAGCATTAAATTCTTTTTTGCCTGTTTTTCTTGCGATTCATTCTTTGCGGAAAATTTCGCCATAATCAGAAGCTGCTCCTTAAGTCGCTGTTTTTACGAATATTTGTGCGCCGCAGCAAACTGGCACGCTTCCTGCATCTCATTCTGCAAGTCCAGAGGGGACATTATGGCTCGAAAACGGGTCAACAAACGCCGCCGCGCCGCGCGATCTTTCGGATCTGCGCCGTGCGGCGGTTTTGTTTGTGCGGGATGGTTCTTGAGTTTTTCGCTCTGTTGAATGAAAACGGTAGGACAACGACTGGAAGGGTCACGGCTTGCCTGCACAATTGTCGCCCACGGAGGCCTTGGGGCTCTGGCATCGTGTATCCACGGCGCAGGTCGTTGACGATCAGCCGGATTTGACCTTGCGTCAAACCGCCATCCTGCTGCAGATTTATCTCGTGCCGCCGCCGCACACTGTCCGGGGTCTTGCCGCCATGCTGGGGGTCACCAAGCCGGTCATTACCCGCGCGCTCGACAGTCTCGGCGCGCTCGGGCTGGTCGATCGGGTTCGGGATGAGCGGGACAGGCGCAATGTTGTGATAAAACGCACGGTGGCCGGTGCGCTTTATCTGGAAAAAATCGGCGATCTGATTATTGATCAGGCGCGCAAGATCTAACCTCTGGATGTGAAACCCATGATGCTCGACCGCCGCCTGAATGTCTTCCGCTCCGACCTCGCCGATGAAAAACTGCAGGGCGTGGTGCAGGCCGAACGTTTTGTCAGCGGCACGGCCGCCCAGATCGTGTTGCCGGTTACTGGCCTGCGGCCGACGCCCGATCTTGCCGCCGGCATCGATACCGAGTTGCTGTTTGGCGAAACCATCCGTGTTTTCGACAGGGCCAGCGGCTGGGCATGGGTGCAGGCGGATGCGGACGGGTATGCCGGTTACGTGCCGGAAACGGCGATCGGCGATGTCGTTGTCGCCACCCATAGGGTGATTGCACCGCGCACTTTTCTCTACCCAGCCGCTGAATTGCGCAAACCGCCGGTCGCAGCGCTGTCCATGGGTAGCCTGATCCGCATCGTCGGCGAAGCGGAGACGCGCGGCACCCGTTACCTGCTGACCGAAAAGGGCGAAGGCATCATCGCTGCCCATTGCCAGGTCGTCGACGCGGCGCTTGAGGAAGATTATGTGGCGGTGGCGCTGCGCTTTATCGAAACGCCCTATCTCTGGGGCGGCCGCTCCGGTTTTGGTATCGATTGTTCCGGCCTCGTGCAGCTTTCCATGGCCATGACGGGCCGGCGGGTCCTGCGCGATACCGACATGCAGGTGAAGTCGCTCGGCGTGGAAATAGAGCGGGATGAATTGCGGCGCGGCGATCTCGTCTTCTGGAAGGGTCATGTCGGCCTTATGGAAAACGAGGAAACGCTGCTCCATGCCAATGGCCATACGATGAATGTCGCACGCGAAAATCTCGATGCGGCCATCGAGCGCATTGGCTGGCTTTATGAAAAGCCAACTGCTTACCGCCGGTTGGAGGACTGAGACGGCGGCTTTCACGAAATTGTGCCTGCCACGCCCTTTGTGTGGAGGTCGCCGACAGCCTACATCGGTTGAATGATGGTACGGGACCGGCATCGATGAAGACAAGAACGGCGACACGATTGGCAGCGATCCTCACGGCGGCTTTGCTGAGCGCGTCGGCGCAGGCACAGACTGTTTTCCAGAACGGTTTTGCCCCCGCTCCGGATGCCTATGCAAACCTGCCCGGCGTCAAGGATCCGCGCACGCTGCAGCCAAAGGTCCGCTACAACTGCCATAGCGCACTCGGCGTGACCGGATATTCCCGAGGTCCCTACAGGGATGTTTTCGGCAGCCGTGGGCTTCCTGTTCAGGGGTATCGCTGCACCGACGAAAACGGCATTTCCAGTTTCGGCGGCAGAAATCCCGTCTCCAAGGACTGGTATCCCGGCATAAACCCCGTAGACCCGACCTTTTGAAGCAGCATGTTTGAACACCGGACCGAAAACCCCATTGTGGTCTTCGGAAAATCGATGCGCGGGCGGTCGCGGCGGGCATTTGCCGGGCCAGTGCTCTGGACTTGTTGTCGCTTTTTCAGATAAATCTTTCCGCATGACAGGTTGATACCTGCCGGGGTGCGGAGTGACATCGGCTGTTCTGACCTTTGGCCGATATTGGGGAATGCGAGTATGACGAAGACCGATATAGCCACCCGTGTCCATAATCATACCTGGAAACTCGACCCGATCGTCCGCAGCCTGATTGATACGGATTTCTACAAGCTCTTGATGTTGCAGATGATCTGGAAGCTCTATCCGGAAGTCGACGCGACGTTTTCGCTGATCAACCGCACGAAGACAGTGCGGCTGGCGGAAGAGATCGACGAGATGGAGTTGCGCGAACAGCTGGATCATGCGCGCACCCTGCGTCTTTCCAAGAAGGAAAATATCTGGCTTGCGGGTAACACGTTTTACGGCCGCTCGCAGATTTTCGAGCCGGAATTCCTCTCCTGGCTTTCGAGCTATCAATTGCCGGAATACGAACTTTTCAAGCGCGACGGGCAATATGAGCTGAATTTTCATGGCCGCTGGATGGATACGACGCTCTGGGAAATCCCGGCGCTCGCGATCATCAACGAACTGCGCTCGCGCAGCGCCATGCGCTCGCTCGGTTATTTCACGCTTGATGTGCTTTATGCCCGCGCAAAGGCCAAGATGTGGGAGAAGGTCGAGCGGCTGCGGGAGCTGCCTGGCTTGCGCATTTCCGATTTCGGCACCCGCCGCCGCCACAGCTTCCTTTGGCAGCGCTGGTGCGTCGAGGCGCTGAAGGAAGGCATCGGGCCTGCTTTTACCGGTACGAGCAATGTTCTGCTCGCCATGGATTCCGATCTCGAAGCCGTGGGCACGAACGCGCATGAACTGCCGATGGTGGTCGCGGCGCTGGCGCAAACGAATGAGGAGCTGGCCGCAGCACCCTATCAGGTCCTGAAGGACTGGAACCGGCTGTACGGCGGCAACCTGCTGATCGTGCTGCCGGACGCCTTCGGAACCGCCGCATTCTTGCGCAATGCGCCGGAATGGGTGGCAGACTGGACGGGTTTCCGCCCCGACAGCGCGCCGCCGATCGAAGGCGGGGAAAAGATTATCGAGTGGTGGCAGAAGATGGGCCGCGACCCGCGCAAGAAGATGCTGATCTTCTCCGACGGTCTCGATGTCGACGCCATTATCGACACCTACAGGCACTTCGAAGGCCGCGTGCGCATGAGCTTCGGCTGGGGCACCAATCTGACGAATGATTTTGCCGGCTGCGCGCCGAAGACCATCGCCAGCCTCAAGCCGATCTCCATCGTCTGCAAGGTCAGCGACGCCAATGGCCGTCCGGCCGTGAAGCTCTCGGACAATCCGCAAAAGGCAACCGGCGACCCGGCCGAAGTGGAGCGTTACCTGAAGTTCTTTGGTGAAGAGGACCACAAGGAACAGAAGGTTCTGGTTTAAAGCTTTTCCAGGAAAAGTGGAGCCCGGTTTTCCGTCCGGAAAAGCTCTGAATTGAGAACGGGCGCTTCTGTTGAGGAAGCGCCCGTGGAAGCCTGACCTATCAGCAGATTACTTCGCGAACTGGTGTGCGATGTAATGGAAGAGTGCGCGGATACCCTGCGCCTCCCCACCGATCGATGAATGATGCCTCTCGCTCAGAGACCAGCCGTAAATATCGAAATGCGCCCAGCGTCTGGTATTGGTGACAAAACGCTTCAGGAACAGGGCGGCGGTGATTGATCCGCCCATGCCGCCCGAAGGCGCGTTGGTGATATCGGCCGCGCGTGAGCGGATATCCTTGTCGTAGCCCATATAAAGCGGCATGCGCCACAGCGGATCGTCCGTATCGATGCTGGCTTCGGCGATGTCATGCGCCAGATCCTCGTCATCGGTGTAGAAGGGCGGCAGATCCGGGCCGAGCGCGACGCGGGCAGCACCGGTCAGCGTCGCCATATCGATCATCAGGTCCGGCGCATCTTCGTCCGCATAGGCTAGTGTATCCGCCAGAACAAGACGGCCTTCGGCGTCGGTATTGTCGATCTGCACGGTGAGCCCTTTACGGCTGCGGTAGATGTCGCCGGGACGGAAGGCATTGGCGGAGATGGAGTTTTCGACAGCGGGCACGAGAACGCGAAGATCGACCGGCAGCTTCGCATCCATTATCATCAGCGCAAGACCGAGGACATTGGCCGCACCTCCCATATCCTTCTTCATCAGCGCCATGGAAGCGGCGGGTTTGATGTCGAGGCCGCCTGTATCGAAGCAGACGCCCTTGCCGACGAGGGTGAGGCGAGGATTGCCCTTCTTGCCCCAGTTCATCTCCAGAAGCCGCGGCGCGCTTTCGCTGGCCCGGCCGACGGCATGGATCAGTGGGAAGTTTTCCTTGAGCAGATCGTCGCCGGTGGTGACCTTCACCTTCGCCTTGTAATGGGCGGCAAGCGCACGGAAGGCGATTTCAAGCTCGTCCGGCCCCATATCGTTGGCCGGGACATTGATGAGGTCGCGCGCGAGGAAAACGCCGGCCAGAACGCGCTTGATCTCGCCGTCTTCCGCATCCTGCGGAATGAGAAGCTTTGCCCCGCTGGTCTTCGTGGTCTTGTATTTGTCGAAGCGATAGCTGCCGAGACCGAAGCCGAGAGCGAGGCGATTTGCCGTCAGCGGTGCGGTCTCGATGTGCCACTCGCCTTCCGGCAGCTCACGGGCGAGTTTCCCGGTGATGAAGGGAATTTCGGACGGATTGCTGCCGAGACCGAGAAGCACGCCGCCCAGCGAACCATCGGCGGAAGGAACGAGCAGGATGGCGCCTGCCTCTGCCTTGAAACCCGCCTTCTTTGCCCAGTCCAGCGCGACTGGGTCGATAGCACCCTGTTCGATATGGGCCGGCGTGACGGCGAAAACCGGCAATGTGCTGCCGGCCTTGGAGCTGAAGGGGGTCGGGCGTTCGATGAACTGATAGGGCGCCATTGTATGCTTCCGTAAATGTCGAGAATCGATGCGATTAACGCTCTGTTAGGGTTAACAGATTATTGCTTAAGCGAAAGTTGCGTCGTGTGAGTCTGTCGTGTGTCGGGCGCAAGATTGATCATTCTTGGGCGGGGGCGCTGCCATGACTGCATTTTCTTTAGGCAAGACGGGCCGGACAGGGTTGCTGCGGGGAGCATGTCTTGCCGCATTGGTTCTTGCGGTTTCAGGATGCGCGAGCACCAACAAGCCGGATCGCATGTCCACCGGCTCCATTCCCGCCGCCACACGCTCCTATGATCACATGAACATGGAGCAGCTTCGCCAGGCGGAAGAGAGCGCCGGCAAAGCCTATGAACGCAGCCCCAAGGATAAATCGGTGGGCATGAATTATGCCAGCGTGCTAATGATGACCGGCAAGAACACACAGGCTCTCGCCGTCATGCAGCAGATCGCCATCGCCAATCCGGCGGACCGTGATGTCCTTGCCGCCTATGGCAAGTCGCAGGCCGCCGCCGGCCAGCTGGAGCAGGCGCTTTCGACCATCCAGCGGGCACAGACGCCGGACCGGCCGGATTGGCGGCTATATTCCGCCGAGGGTGCCGTGCTTGATCAGCTTGGACGCTCGAACGAGGCACGTTCCCGATACAGGCAGGCGCTTGACCTGAAGCCGAACGATCCGAGCGTATTGTCCAACCTCGGCATGTCCTATGTCCTGTCGAGCGATCCGCGCACTGCCGAAACATATCTGCAATCGGCCATCGCCCAGCCGGGCGCCGATAGCCGTGTCCGCCAGAACCTCGCGCTCGTGGTCGGTCTTCAGGGCCGCTTTGCCGAGGCCGAACGCATCGCGGTTCAGGAACTCTCTGCGCAGCAGGCACAGGCGAACCTCACCTATCTGCGTGCGATGCTTTCGCAGCAGAACTCCTGGCAGCAGCTGGCGAAAAAAGACGGCAAACCGGCTGGTTGATGCGTTCGAGCATCCGCGTGCAGCGGCTGGCTGACAAGCAGTCGCCTCCGGGGCGCAAATATCGCCCCAAATCGCCTTGCGGTATTTTTCTATCAGAATGTGTCCAGAACGCGGATAATAGCCGGTCCAAGAATGACTGCGATCAGTACCGGCAGGAAAAAGACGATCATCGGCACAGTCAGTTTCGGTGGTAGCGCGGCAGCTTTTTTTTCGGCTTCATTCATGCGCTCATCGCGGCCTTCCTGTGCGAGAACGCGGAGCGCCTGGGCGAGCGGCGTGCCGTATCGCTCCGCCTGAATAAGAGCCTGTACCACGCTTTTGACGGTTTCGAGTTGGGTACGCGTGCCGAAATTCTCAAGAGCGACGCGTCTGTCCTGAAGGAAAGATAATTCCGCCGTCGTCAACATCATTTCTTCCGCCAGTTCGGGTGACTGCTCGCCCATCTCTTCCGCCACGCGGCGCATGGCAGCTTCCATGGATACCCCGGATTCGATGCAGATCAGCATAAGGTCGAGCGCGTCCGGCCAGGCCCGCTTGATTGATGCCTGACGCTTGGTCATGCGATTTGATACGTAAATATTGGGAGCGTAAAAACCGATATAACCGAAAAGAAGCACAGCCATTAGCCGGATGATAAACGCTTTGTCGGCGAGGTTTCCGAGAATGAAGATCCAAGTGAAGGCGATGGCCAGAAAAATAAACGGCAAGACAAACCGTGCGGCAAGGAACGTGTTGAACGCGTTTTGTGAACGAAGTCCGGCTGCCCGGAGCCTGTTCATTGTGTTCTTATCGGCCAGCGCTTCTTGCAGGTTGAATTTCTCGACGATGCGGCGGGCGGATTTGTTATTGTTGCCTCGCAGGGAGGTTTTGCCGTCTCTGGTGACGGTCGCCATGCGGTCGCGCTCGCGGCTACGGATGAGGTCGCGTTCCGATGATACCGCTTTCATGCGCTTGGCGAAATCTTTCCGCTCAAAAACCGGCATGAGGAGGGTATAGAAGGTCGCAAAAACAGCGAGCGTCACAAGAATGGCGATGATCGTTTGTGGGTCAGTCAGGCGAGAAAGAAGACTTCCTGTCATACCACGCCCCTAGATATCGAAATTGATCATTTGGCGCATGATGAATATTCCGATCAGCATCCAGATCGCGGATGCTCCGAGAATAATGTGGCCGCGCAAGTCGGTGAAAAGTACCGACAGATAGTCGGGCGATGTGAAATGCACCAGCAGCATGACGACGAAGGGCAGCGAGCCGATGATAACTGCGGAAGCCTTCGCCTCCATCGAAAGGGCATTTACCTTCGCGCGCATCTTCTTGCGGTCACGCAAGACCTTTGAAAGATTGGACAGCGCTTCCGAGAGGTTGCCGCCGGCTTGTGCTTGAATATTGATGACCGTGCCGAAAAAGCTTACCTCAAAAAGCGGCATGGTCAGCATCATACGCTCGATCCCCTGCGGGATCCCGATGCCGACCTGTTGCGCATCGACGACGCGCTGAAACTCCGTTTTCACCGGTTCCTGGCCGTCCGATGCGATCAGTCGTACCGCGTCGTTCAGCGGTAAGCCGGATTTGATCGACCTGCACATGACATCAAGCGCATTTGGAAACTCTTCAAGAAATTTTTTCTGCCTGCGCTTGAGAATAAACGCCAACGCCCACCGTGGTACCCCCAGCGCCACGACAATTCCTATGAGCAGAGCGAGAAGCAACGACAGGCCGTAAAGAAGGGCCATGAGAGCGAAGAAAACAGCCGCGCCGGCGCTCAACAGATGGAATTGCCGAGCGGAAAGCACCAGCCCCGCCTGAACTAGTTTGTCGCGCAGGCCGATATTCTTCGCTTTTTTCGCCTTTTCATTCTGTTTCTTTTCCATTTCCCGCAGGTTGTCCTGCATGGATTTGCGGCGTTTGCTAAGTTCCTGGACCCGGTCTCGTGCAGCTTTGATGTTTGTATGATCCGTCTCGGCGGCCTGCACTCGCTTGAAGCGGTTGCTGGTCTTTTTTTCGACCTCTATCTGCTGGAAAAGAAAGGCATAGGCGAGCGCTCCTGCCGAGATGGCGACGAGTACGGCCAGTAATATTATTGTCGGGTCCATGGCAGTCACTTTCCCTTAGGATGTCTTTTCCATCTCATCGAGCGCGGTCGCCAGGCGTTTCTCTTCGCCGTAATAGCGTGCACGATCCCAGAAATGCGGCTTGCTGATACCCGTTGATACGTGTCTGCCGATCAGCTTACCCTGGGCATCCTCGCCTTCGATCTCGTACCGCATCAGATCCTGGGTAACGATGACGTCGCCTTCCATGCCGATCACTTCCGTGATCTGCGTTATCCGGCGCGAGCCGTCGCGAAGACGCGCGGCCTGAATGACGACATCGATTGAGCCTGAGATGATTTCGCGCACGGTCTTGGCCGGCAGGGTGAAGCCGCCCATGGCGATCATCGATTCGATACGGCTGAGGCATTCGCGCGGCGTATTGGCATGCAGCGTTCCCATCGAACCGTCATGGCCGGTGTTCATGGCCTGGAGCAGGTCAAAAACTTCCGGCCCGCGCACTTCACCGACGATGATGCGCTCAGGTCGCATGCGAAGGCAGTTCTTGACGAGATCGCGCATGGTGATCTCACCTTCCCCTTCGATATTCGGCGGACGCGTTTCGAGCCTCACCACATGCGGTTGCTGCAGCTGCAGTTCAGCGGTGTCTTCGCAGGTGATGACACGTTCATCCTTGTCGATGAAGCTCGTCAGGCAGTTAAGAAGTGTTGTCTTGCCTGAGCCGGTGCCGCCCGAGATGACGACGTTGCAGCGGACGCGACCGATGATCTTGAGCAATGTCGCGCCTTCGGGCGTGATCGCTCCGAAGCGCACGAGCTGGTCGAGCGTCAGCTTGTCCCTCTTGAATTTTCGGATCGTCAGCGCCGGGCCATCGATGGCAAGCGGTGGTGCGATGACGTTGACGCGCGATCCGTCCGGCAGGCGCGCGTCGCATATCGGGCTCGACTCATCCACGCGGCGGCCGACCTGGCTGACGATGCGCTGGCAGATGGAGAGCAACTGTGCATTGTCCCGAAAGCGGATATCGGACTCGATCGTCTTGCCGCCGACTTCAATGAAGGTCTGGCCAGAGCCGTTGACCATGATATCGGCGATGTCGTCGCGTGCGAGAAGCGGCTCCAGCGGCCCGTAGCCCAGAACGTCATTGCAGATGTCTTCGAGCAATTCTTCCTGCTCGGCAATCGACATGGCGAAGTTCTTGATCGTGATGATATCGTTGACGATATCACGAATTTCCTCGCGCGCGCTTTCCGCGTCGAGCTTGGCGAGCTGCGAGAGATCGATCGTATCGATAAGGGCGGAAAATACCTGGCTCTTGGTATTATAGTAGTCTTCCGTGCGGGTGCGTTTTCTCTGCGCTGGCGGTGGGCTCGCCGCAGCCTGACGAGTGATGGGTGATTGGCCGGGCTCAAGAGTGTCAATTGCAAGAGAGCGAGGCTCAGACACCGTCGCCACCTGCATGGGCACAGGTGCAACAGGTTCCGGCTTCGTGCTTCTGGCTGGGCCTTCAGGCCCGCGTTTTCCGAACATCGGCGTTTCCGTCTAAGGGCGCAGGCGGAAGACCTACTTGCGCTTGAGAATATTCTTCAGTTTTTCCAGGCCGCCGCGTCTGCTTTTGCGCAGCACGGAGCGGCCTGTGATGGTGTGGGCGATCTGCGAGAAGGTTTCCGCCGTCTGGGATTTTTCATCCATCTCGCTGATCATGCGTCCGCTATTGGCGGCATTTCCGAACAATTGCGCGTCGAATGGAATGATCGCGATCGGCTCGATTTCCAGCGGCTCGAGGAAATCCGCCGGTGCGATTTCCGGACGTTTGGGCATACCGACCTGATTGAGAACGAGATGCGGTAATTTGTCGTTGGGTCTCAGCTTGATCAGCGCGTCGAAGAGATTCTTCGTATTGCGCAGATTTGCGAGATCGGGAACCGCCGTAATGATCACCTCGTCGGCTTCCGCAAGGACTGCCCGGGTCCAGTCGCACCATTGGTGGGGAAGATCGAGAACCGCAACGGGCGCACTGCGCTGCAAAACCTCGAGGATCGGCAGAAATGCCTGACGATCGAGATCATAGGTCCTGTCGAGAAGCGACGGTGCCGCGAGCAGCGACAGATGATCGGAACATTTGGTCAGCAGACGGTCGAGAAACACCTCGTCCAGTCGCTCCGGCGAGAAGACCGCTTCAGCCATGCCCTGGGCGGGATCCTGATCGAAATCGATATTCGCCGTGCCATAGGCAAGATCCATATCCGCTAGAATGGTTTCCGTGGAGAAGAGGCTCGATATGCCGAAGGCGCAATTATGCGCGATGGTCGATGAACCCACGCCGCCCTTGGCGCCAATGAAAGCGATGTTACGGCCCAGCGGCTCCGCTTCGGGGTCGACGAAGATCGCGGCGATAGAAGCCAAGAGATCGGCCATATTGATCGGCGCGACGAGATATTCGGAAATGCCGTTGCGGATGAGATCGCGATAAAGCGTTATGTCGTTGTGTCGGCCGACGATGATGACACGCGTGGAAGGATCGCAGACCTCCGCCAGGGGCGCGAGATCGTTCAGCAACGAGGCGGTTGAGCTTGCCGTTTCAAGAATGATGAGATTGGGCGTGGGCGACGCGGAAAACATCGTGGCGGCCGCATTGATGTCGCCCTTCGTCACCCGCAGGGTAACCTTGCTCATGCGCCGGTCGCTGGACAGTGCATCCATGACGGCCTGCATATTGTCGCTGACGCAGAAAGCGTGAACGGAAATGCGGGGCAGGGGCCGGAGGTGGTCCATATCGGCAGCGCGCAATGGCGGCTCGGCTTCGCCGCCGCCACTTGGCTTGATATCGTATTCTACAGCGCTCATGGTCTTTCCTGCCGTAACAATTGTTGGATCCGCATCAATTCGGCGTCGCCGTTGTCTTGCCTTGTCGATAGTTGTCGATGACTACCGCGCGACGTTCCGCATCGATTGCGCTCATACCGCGCGGACCGACCAGATCCATTGGATTGGCGATCTGCGCCGCGAGATTACTTTGGGAAGCGCACCCGAAATTGTACCAGTTCTTGTTTGCGAAGGTATTGTCTGACAGGTCCTCTGGCCATTGACCGCACTGGCCGGTCATGGCCGTAACGGCGACATAGCTCAGGCGGATAGGGGCGGCGTCGCCATTCGGGGAAGCGGCATAGCGCGTTTCCATGATCTTGCCCGGTGCCACACCCGCACCGGAAAGCGTCGAGCGAATCTGTTTCGCCATACGTGATGCGGCCGCTGAATTGGCCGATCCCGACGGGGTCTGAATATTAACGATACCAGTCGACATCGACGCATAATTCTGAGCAAAGCCGCGGACGTTATCCGCCATCGCCGTGGTCAGCCGGCTGTCGCTGGCCGAGACCGGAATGTCCAGCGAATGCTCCGCCTCCGACAGGGTGATCGGGTGGCGTGTGCGATAATCGTCGGGAATGGCGTTGGTGGTCATCGGATCGCGTGCGCAGCCCTGTAACAGGCCGGCGGCAAGCGCGGCAATGATGACGAGGCCGGTCCTTCTTCCGGACTGGCAGGGGAAAAAGGAGGAATAGGTTTCCTTCATGACGTTTCCTGCCCTGACCGGGCTTACTGTGAAGAGGGGATTTTGTGTGCGTGTCGTCATTTGTAGATGAACCCCACTGACCCCTGATAGGGCGCCGCCTGAACCTGGTCCTTGCGGCCATAGACCTTGTTGACGCGGTTCATGAAATACATGGCGGCATCGTTTTCCGGGTTGAAGTTGTCATCCGGCCGGGCGATCTGGTTGCGGGCCACGGGCCGAACCAGATAAGGCGTTGCGATGATGACCAGCTCCGTTTCGTTGCGCAGGAAGTCCTTGCTGCGGAAAAGCGTGCCGAAAATCGGGATCTTTGACATGCCCGGAAGCCCGGACATGGCCTGACGGATATTGTCCTGAACGAGCCCTGCGATCACGATCGAGCCACCAGAAGGAAGCTCGACCGTTGTGGATGTTTCCCGCTTGCGGACAGACATGTAGGTTGAACCCGGAATGCCCCGACCGTAATTTCCGGTTACGACATTGCCTTCATAGGTCGGCTCGGACACATTCGTCTCGATCTTGAGACTTATCCTGCCGGGTGAAAGCACCACTGGCCTGAAGTTCAACGTGATACCGTAGTCGACTGTTTCCGTTTCGCGTTTGACGGTCGCGACGCCTGTTTCCTTGTCGAGCGAAACATCCTGTTCGGCAGCAATTCGAAAATCTCCGCCGACATAAAATTTAGCCTGCTCGCCGGAGATCGCCGTCAGGCTCGGTTCCGCCAATGTCCGCATCACCCCTGCCTGTTCCATGGCGTTGAGGTAAGAGGCAAATCTCAGTGAGCCGGAGCCTATAGCTCCGCTGGCTATGCGCGTCGCGCCGTCGATTGCGTTTCCGAGATTGGAAGGATTTGAGAACTCGAAACCGTTGTTGCTTGTCGAACTGCTGATGGAACCGTTGAAGCCCAGCTGCTTCAGCACCTGCCTGCTGACTTCGGCGACGGTCACCTTCAGTGTCACCTGATCCTCGCCCTCGATCGTCAGCATGTTGACGATCTGCGATACTTGGCGGTTTTCGGCAAAAATCGCGGCGTCACCCCCGTTGTCGCCGCCCGTCAGAGAGATATTGCGGGTGGTGGCTTCACCACCTTTCAAAAAGGCTTCGGCAAGCTGCACTGCGCGCGCGGAATCCTGCGGCGTGCGCACAGATCCGGTGAGAACGATGTTGTCGGAGACGATCTCGACTTTGATGTCGGATTCAGGAATGAAGCGACGAATATTGGCTTCAAGACCAACGATATCCCGCTCTACTTCCAGATCGAGGCTGACGATTTCACGCCCACCATCGCCGAAAATAAAGATATTTGTCTGTCCTACCGTTTTTCCGAAGAGATAGATCCGTCTGGACGTGCGCGTTACCGCATCGGCAAGGCTGGGATCGGCGACAAGAATGTCGTGCGCGTCCTCGGGCAGGTCGATGACCAGCGCCTTGTTGAGACCAAGCTTCAGGCGCTTGCGAATGCCTGATCCGCTCTCAGTAATGCGCACAATGCTCGCGCTTTGCGCCTCGGCTTCGCCGATACCCAAAAATTCGGATGAACGCTGGCCGGGAATGCCGGAAAAAGCCACGCAGAACGCAAGCCCGCCGAGCATCGACGAACGCAGGTGTTGTTTGAAACGCCTTGCCATGAACCCCTTGATCATTGTGATGCTCCTTGACCGCCCTTGACGATCGAGCCGGATTTGATCACCTGAATTTCGGGCTGCCCGGCGCCGCCATTGAGAAGATAATCAGCCGAAAGCGTGTCGTTTTCCTGCGCGTCGGCAACCGAGCGCAGAGCCAGCGTGAGACGATCCGCCATCTGTTGCGCCACGGTCATAATCTTGGCTTGGTCCGGCGTCAGTTCCAGTGTCGCGGTTGCGCCAACCACTGCCGACGTACCGTCTTCGCCTTCCTTGATCTGCTGGTCGATGGCCAGAACACGAACGTTATTCAAAACATTCTCGGTCAAAAAGTTACCGTTGTCGCCTTTGCGGACCATGATCACGTCAACACGGTCATTCGGCAGCACGAAACCACCTGCCCCGGTTGAAACCGAAATCTCTGTCGAAACAGCGCGTTTGCCGGCGGGTAAAAGCGAGGACATGATGCGAGCGCTGGAATCGACGACTTTTTCCGGTCGGATCGGCTCGCCCTCGAATAACGGGAGCCGTACGACGGCACCGGAAAGTTCGATGATTGCGTTCGGGCTTTTCGTTTCCGTTATGAAACTATCGACGACGTTGCCCTGTGGCCAGGGAGTCCAGCGCACTGAACTATCATTCAGGCGACTGCCGACCGGCAGGTTGACCGAGGAAACGAGAACGTTGACCGTCGGTTCTTTCTGGATGATCGTTTCTGCTTTTTCGATAACCTGCTTTGTGCCGGAAATTTTCATGGCGACAAGACCGGCAAGACCGGCGGCTACCAAAGCAACGGATAGAATGACGATACGCGACGGTTTCATGCTCGATCCTTGAAGGAATCAGATTCTTCTCCCCTCAGGATGACGCGCTATTGGTATAATTATGGTTAATATTATGCGTGGATTTGTGGTTAACAGGCCTTTAATTTCGGCAATTACAGTATTCGCTCAGGAAAGACTGGCGATGGCAGCTTCTACGATCGGTGCGTTGCCATAGGTCAAAAAACCGGCGATGGCGATGCCGATCCCGTAGGGAATTTTTTTTGCTGCGAGCAAGGAATCGGGGATGGGAATGCCGCTGGCCATGATTTCCTGCGAGCGCGACCGCAAGAGCAGAATGCCGAGAGTCAACAGGCCGCCAACGAAGGTCACCGAAAGTAAAAATTCTATGAGGGACAGGTTGAAGCCATACCATACTGCTGCGGCAGTCAATAGCTTGGCATCTCCTCCACCCATAACATTGGCTGCAAAGAGTGCGAAGCAGGCAAAAAACACGGCGGCGGCAGCTGCAAGGCTCATTGCAAAAGTCTGCCAGTCCATACCGGAAAAAGGCGCGATCAAAATGAATGACAGCAGCAAAATGAGCGATATCCGGTTGGGTATCGTCATGCTCAAAAGGTCTGTGAATGCCGCGAAGGCAAGGCAGAGCGGAAGCGTCAGAAAAATGGCGGCTATAACCACGAGGGAGACTCCCTTTTACTCGGCCAATTCCAGGCGGATTGAAGACGAATCCGGGTATTCAGTATAATACGAAAATGCCGCTCACGGTTGAGCGGCATTCCCAATTCAGCGGTCGAAAACTATTAGAACGTCGTGTTTCGGGCCGTCTGCATCGTCGTACCGATGCCGTCAAAGAGTGCGTCGAGCTGCGTACCGACCATGCTTGCACCGCCTACGATTGCCACTGAAAGCAGAGCAGCGATCAGGCCGTATTCGATTGCAGTAGCACCGGACTCATCCTTGAGGAAACGAGCGAAAATCTTGGTCATAGGGTCTCTCCTAACTTGTGTTGGTTCAGCACGCCGACAACTGTTCTCCGTTGTTCGGTTGCGTTCAAACTACAGCCGAGCGATTTCCAAGCGCTTAAAAAAAACGATTAACTCAAAGTAAACGGCAGGATGAGTTTCTTTTGGTAAATAAAACAAAAAAGTATTGCCTGCATTTTTACATTTGCCGATAAACAAATATATTCAACTGCTGGCAGTTTGTCTTTTCCGACCAAGTTTCCTTGGGAAGAGGTGCAGATGTTCAGTTTTGAGGCGGGGCGGGGAGACGCGGCAATATCAATACATTACGCATGGTTACCATCCGCCTCGCGGATTTCTGCCATTTAACGCTTCATTCACTAAAACCGCGCATTCTGCGGAGCAATAAGTGCGGGTAGTGAGCAAGGACCAAACGCGTGTCATCCGGAAAACTGGCGAAAATTGTGGTCGGCTTGTCCGTCTTTCTATCAGGTTCGCTGCAGCCGGCTTTTGCTGAGGATGACATATTGCGTGTTTCGATGAATCACGCCCGTGTCCTTCGTCTCGACCGCGCCGTCAGCAAGGTTATTGTCGGCAACTCCAAGGTCGCCGATGCCACGGTTGCCGATGCCACCACGATTGTTCTGACGGGTCGCAGTTTCGGCACGACCAATCTCGTGCTTCTGGATGCCGACGGCAATCCAATCGTGGATGAACGCATTCTCGTCTCTATCGACGAGGGTAATACGGTGCGAGTTTTCCGCCAGACGGAGCGGACCGTTCTGTCCTGTACGCCGAACTGCGAGCAGCATTCGCAAAATAGTGGCGACAAAGACGCTCAGCCGTAACGAAGCATGTCACATCAGAGTTCTGTGCTGTAGAGAGAGGTCTTCCGAAGAGGACGAAGGCCGCTTGTCCCTGAGTGCCTGCAGCTTTTCTGGGAGTAGCTAAAAGCGAAAAAAGCAACACGCTTCCCGGCGTTTGCCGGTCGGCTATATGTTGCTGTTTTTTCGGCTAAGTTCTTGATCTGGCTAAGATCAAAAATGGAATGGTGCCCAGAAGAGGACTCGAACCTCCACACCCTTGCGAGTACCAGCACCTGAAGCTGGCGCGTCTACCAATTCCGCCATCTGGGCGACGGAGAGCGATGTACGAGGGCAGCCGCCCGGTGTCAACAGACTTTTTGAACTTTTATGACGATCATTGATTTTAAAGGGAAAAAACTTGGTTATGGCTGTTGAAACATGTCGCCGGGTCAGGTGTCGAGCCCTTCATGCTTCGTTCTGTCCACATGACCGAGGTCACGCTCCGGGTCGATGATGTCACGGATTCTCTGTTTGAGTTCTTTTGGGCCGGGAAAACCACCATCGCGTTTGCGTTCCCATATGATCGTGCCGTCCACGGAGATCTCGAACAGACCGCCGGTCGAGGGGATGAGGCTGACTTCGCCGATATCGGAAGCGAAGGTCTGCAGGATTTCCTGCGCCATCCAGCCGGCCCGAAGCAGCCAGTTGCACTGCGTGCAATAGCGGATGGTTATGCGGGGTTTGGTCTTGGTCATCCTCAGGTCTCTTTCATCGCCCGGCGACAATAATGTTCACGATAATGTCAACTATAATACTCATGTTTTTACCGGGCGCATGCTTGTTCTTATCATGCGGCTTTGCGAACAGAGAAGCTGTCGAAGGCTGAAACGTGGAGATCCTATGGCCCAGTTCGAGAATAATCGTCAGCGTCTTTTCGTTCCGGCGGTCGCACCGCTTTATAATGCGACGCATGATCTGGTAGAGACCATTCTGCGCGTCACGGCCGGGCTTCTTCTCGTCACCCATGGGTTCGGAAAGATCGTCAATCCTTTTGGTGCTGTCGGCATGGTGGAAAGCCTCGGCTTTTACCCCGGCGTCTTCTGGTCACCGCTGCTTGCCGCCACGGAATTTTTCGGCGGAATTCTGGTCGCTATCGGCCTGTTCACGCGGCCGGCATCCTTCGCGGCCATGATCGTCCTTCTGGTAACGGTTTATTTTCACGGCATCGTAAAGGCGGAAGGTCTGGGCGGGGCGGAAAAGTCGATCCTTTGGGCGGCGATTTTCCTGTTCTTCGCCGTTCGCGGCGGCAACCGGCATTCGGCAGACGCCAAGCTTGCGCGTGAATTCTAGGGCGTATCGCGTCAGATTATCCGCTATTGTCACAATGATGATGTAGCGGCTCTTGAGAATCGATTTTTCTCGTGGTGAAGCTGGATTCGATCGGCATTTCTTGCCGATTGAATCCTTTGTCGTCGCCACGAGGTTTTATGCGCGTTGCAATCATAGAAAACATGGCGGGTACGCCGCATGGGCAGCTCGGCGTCGCGCTGAAAGAAGCGGCGGCGGAAGTCCATATCATCCGCGCCTATGCGGGTGAGCCTCTCCCCAAGGATGCGGCCGATCATGATGCGCTTGTCGTTCTGGGCGGCGAACAGACCGCGCTCGATGATGCGCTTTATCCCTATCTTCCCGATCTTGCCCTTCTCATGAAAGCCTTTGGCGATGCGGGCAAGGCAGTCATGGGCGTCTGCCTTGGCAGCCAGTTGCTGGCGCGCGCCTATGGCGGAGAGAACATTCTCTCCGGCCCGCCGGAGTTCGGCTGGGAAGAGGTGTCCCTGACGGAAGAGGGCGTGTCCGATCCGCTATTGGCTGGGCTCGAAAAGACATTCCCCATTTTTCAGTGGCATTGCGATACATTTACGCTTCCGCCGGACGCCACGCGACTTGCGACCAATGGCGCGACGCGAAACCAGGCCTTTCGCATCGGCCGGGCGGTTTATGGCACACAATTCCATTTCGAAGCCTCCGCTGCCGTGGTTGACGGCTGGTGTCAGACGTTCCCCACTTCCGTCGAAAGAATGTCGCCGGGATGGCTGGAGAATTATCACGACCATCGCAGCTTGCGCGCAGAAATGGCCGATGCAGCCGGGCTGGAAATTGCCCGAGCCTGGGTACGCCTCATCCAGAGCGGCGATTTTCCGTTGCGAAAGTGATCGAGGCCAAACAAAGTTGCGACAGACGGGCTATCGTGCGCAAGGAGGCGCAGAGATCATGTACAAATTCGAAATCTATCAGGACAAGGCCGGCGAATATCGTTTCCGCTTTAAGGCTTCCAACGGCGAAACGATGTTCTCCTCGGAAGGATACCAGGCGAAGGCATCGGCTATTCACGCGATCGAATCGATAAAGAGAAATTCTCCCGGTGCGGACACTGTCGATCTGACCGCCATGACGGCCTGAGCCGCGCCGCCGCGCGAGAACTCGAAGCGTTTCGCCTGCCAGAAATGACGGGCGCATCGGCAGGTGCCGACGTAAAGATAAGATTCAGTCTTTTTTGATAATCTTCCGTTAGCATTTGTATTTCGAGGTCTCCGGGCGGCATCAGAGTGCCCCCGATTTGTTTTGCGTACGGGTTCTCATGCGTTCATCGGCTATGCCAGCACTTCTCTTCGGTTGCCTCCTGCTTGGAGGCTGCACGTCCAGTTCCGGGCCGGAAAGCCTGATGGCCGGCTTGCCTTCGAAGGAAACGACGAGTTCCGTCACGCCATCCGCACCGGTGCCGCAGGCAGGCGTCGGCACCCAGGCCATCGCCGCCCAGCCGCGGCAGCAAGTTCTGGCATGGGGCGGGCCGGTGCCTGACGAGCCCAAGGCCTTTTCCGCCGTCACCCCCAAGGCGTCCTTAACGCAGGATGCGCCTGAAATCCGTTTGCCGGTTCCGCCACAGGCGGCCGGAATGGTGCGGCCGGCGGAGCGCCCCACGATGAACCAGATGGAGCGTCCGGTACAATTGGCCATGGCGGCGGCCCCGGCGGCAAGCGCCGGTGCTCAGATCCGTTCGCGCATTTTCCGCTCCAGCTTCAGTGATGCCAAGCCCATCAATTTCGGCAGGGTTCAGCCCCGTCATTTCCAGGTCCACGGGGTGGATGTATCCCGCTGGCAGGCCAATATAAACTGGCCGCAGCTGCGCACGCGCGGCGCGAATTTCGCCTTCATCAAGGCGACGGATGGTGGTGATCATCTTGATCCGATGTTCCGCACCAATTGGCAGCGCGCAAAGGAAGCGGGCATTCGCCGCGGCGCCTACCATTTCTTCTACTGGTGCCGCAACGCCAGCGAACAGGCGGACTGGTTCATTCGTAATGTACCGCGTGATCCGGACGCGCTGCCGCCCGTCATCGACGTGGAATATAACGGCGAATCGAGCTGCAAGATGCGCCATTCCCGCGAACGCGTGCTGGAAAAGATGCGCGTCTTCATGGACAAGCTTGAGCGCCATTACGGCCAGCGGCCGATCATTTATACGGCGCCCGATTTTTACAAGGATAACCTCCAGGGCGAATTCCAGGATTATCCCTTCTGGCTGCGCGCCGTCGCCCAGCATCCGTCGGTGGTTTATCCCGGTCGCAAGTGGCTGTTCTGGCAATATTCCGGTTCCGGCCTGTCGCATGGCGTCGATGGCCGTATCGATCTCAATGTCTTCAATGGCAGCGAAGACGCATGGCATCGCTGGGTGGATCGCCGCTCGAGCTGATGGTCAGCGCGCGAATTTTCGCGCGCCCGCAACACACAGCACCACAACCAGCGTCACGCCGATCATGGCCGGGCTCACCTCTTCGTGCAGCAGGGTGGCGGCAAGCGCGAGCCCGAAGAAGGGCTGAAGCAATTGCAGCTGCCCCACGGCGGCGATGCCGCCAAGCGCCAGTCCGCGATACCAGAAGATGAAGCCAATCAGCATGCTGAACAGGGAAACATAGGCAAGGCCAGCCCAGGCCTGCGGGTCTATGCCGGCAAGCGTTTCCGGTCCGCTGAAAAAGGCAAGCGGCAGCATCACCGGCAGGGAAAGAACCAGCGCCCAGGAAATGACCTGCCAGCCGCCCAGCTTGCGGGAAAGGGCAGCGCCCTCCGCATAGCCGAGCCCGCAGACGATGATTGCGCCGAGCATCAGAAGATCGCCGGCAAGCGATGCTTCGATCCCGGCGGCAAACGAATTCGAGAGCGAAAAACCCGCAACAAGCGCACTGCCGAGACAGGAAAAGAGCCAGAAGACCGGGCGTGGGCGTTCTCCGCCGCGCAGCACCGCAAAGATCGCGGTTGCGAGCGGCAGCAGTCCCACGAAAACGATAGAATGCGCCGAGGTGACGTGCCGCAGAGCAAGCGCGGTCAATAGCGGGAAACCCACCACGACACCTAGCGAGACGATGAAAAGCGATGTCAGGTCATAGCGCGCCGGGCGTCTTTGCCTGAACAGAAACAGCAGCGCCAGCGCCAGCAGGCCGGCAATGCTGGCGCGGGCGACGGTGAGGAACACGGGATCGAAACCCGTTACCGCGATGCGCGTGGCGGGCAGCGAACCGCTGAATATCACCACGCCTGTCAGGCCGCTCAGCCAGCCGCTCGTCGTCTTGTCCATCGTCAACTCCTGCGTTTTGCCTTTCTTGATCCCGAATGGCTGGCGGGAACAGCGACAATCATATACAATTTCAACAAACTGTTATGGTTTCATGAGCGGTACGGTTGGAGAGAATCATGGATGGACAGGTCGCTGTTGGCACGCGCATAGAAAAGGTGATGGCAAGTGTTCGGCAACGCATCGCCTCGCGCAGCCTCGTGCCGGGCGCGCGTCTTCCATCGGTGCGGGCTCTGGCGAAGACCATGCAGGTGTCCACCTCCACCATCGTCGAGGCCTACGACCGGCTTGTGGCGGAGGGTACGATAAGCTCGCGCCCCGGCTCCGGTTTTTTCGTTTCAGGTCCGCTTGCACCCCTCTCGCTCGCCGATATCGAACCACAGCTCGACAGGGCGGTGGATCCCTTATGGGTTTCGCGGCAGGCGCTGGATGAAAGTTCCGTTCTCGCCAAACCCGGTTGCGGCTGGCTTCCCGTATCGTGGATGCCGCAAGAGGCATTGAGGCGAGCCATGCGCGGGCTTGCCCGCGCCGACGCCGCCCTGCTGACGGATTATGGCAGCCCGATGGGGCTGTTGCCGCTGCGCCAGCTTCTGTCGCGCCGGCTGGCCGAACACGGGGTGCAGGCGGGCGCCAGCCAGATCATGCTCACCGACTCCGGCACGCAGGCGATCGATCTTCTGTGCCGTTTCCTGCTGCAGCCGGGGGATACGGTTGTTGTCGATGACCCCTGTTATTTCAATTTCCACGCCCTCCTGCGGGCGCATCGGGTGAAGATCATCGGCGTACCCTATACGCCAACCGGACCGGACCTGGCGCTTTTCGAACAGGCGCTGAAAGACCATCAGCCCCGGCTTTATATCACTAATTCCGCAATCCATAATCCGACAGGTGCAAGGCTTTCCGCCGTTTCCGCCCATCGGCTGCTGATGCTGGCTGAACAGGCGGGGCTAACCATCATAGAGGATGATATTTTTGCCGATTTCGAAACCCAGGCTGCGCCCCGGCTGGCGACCTTCGATGGTCTGAACCGTGTCGTCCAGATAGGCAGTTTTTCAAAAACACTGTCGGCCTCCATACGGTGCGGTTTCATTGCAGCACCTGTCGCGTGGGTGGAAGCCTTGACCGATCTCAAGATCGCCACCGCTTTTGGCGGAACTCATTTTTCGGCGGCGCTGATCCTCTCGCTTTTGACCGATGGCAGTTACCGCAAGCATGTCGAGGCACTCAGGCAGCGTCTTGCGGCAGCGATGCCGGAGGTGGCGGCGCGTTTGAAATCGATCGGATGTGTGCCGTGGATCGAGCCGCAGGCGGGCATGTTTTTGTGGTGTCACCTGCCAGAGGGGAGCGATGCCGCCGATGTTGCGCGCCGGGCGCTTTCGCGGCAGGTGGTGCTAGCCCCCGGCAATGTGTTCAGCTCGTCGCAAAGTGCCTCCGGTTTCATGCGTTTCAATGTGTCGCAAATGGCAGATCCGCAGGTCATGACGGTGCTGGCGGAGGCACTTCAGCAAGGGCCCGAACTTCGTCGGTTGTAAGCGTTCTGGAAGGAATCGGAACAAAATCCCGTGAACGTCGTTTTCTTCGCAGAATGAAGAGGAGGAAATACCATGACATTCGATCCCAACAACCCGCGTCCGGACCGCGATCTTCGTCCGGAAGTGAATATCAGCAATGAACCGCGTGCCCGCACGTCGTCGTCCTGGGTGCCGTGGTTGGCGATCATCGTTGTCGTTCTGGTAGGCGTTTTCGCCTGGTCGCAGATGAGCGGCCCGACCACCGATCCGGCAACAACATCCTCCACCACGCCGCCTGCAGCAACGGATCAGGCACCGGCGCCGATGGCTCCGACCACTCCGGCAACACCGCCTGCGAACAATACCGCACCGGCAAGCCCGACTACCGGCGGCACGCAGACCCAGCCGTAATAGGCTTATTGATAGGATAAAACCGCCTGCCTCCGCGCGGGCGGTTTTTCCTTGCAAGAGTGACCGTCACCCGCCGTTAGAGCCTTTCCATCGCGGAAGGGTCGTTGGAAAGACGGGACCAGCGGCTAAGGGACTCCTGTGCCAGTTGCGAGAGGGCAATGCTTCCGAAACGGGACAGCAGAATGTTTTCCGCCTCTTTCATGGCGTCAAAAAGCGCCGTGTTGACGGCCTGTTCGATGACGCAGTTCGGATTGTCGCCTGCCAGCCCGATTGAAAACAGTTCCGGTGCGCCAAGCGCCCGGTAAATATCGAGCAGCGTGATTTCGCTGAGCGGCCGCGCCAGCACCCACCCGCCGCCATGGCCTTTTTCCGACGATACATAACCATGCTCGCGCAAGCCGGCCATGGTTCTGCGCACCACCACCGGATTGGTCTGAAGCATCGCCGCAATGCTCTCGGAGGTCGCGGCGCCCTCATGTTTTTCCATATGGATCAGAATATGCAGCACCCGTGAAAGGCGCGTGTCGTGTCTCATTGCCCAAACCCGTCTGTTTGCATCGACGCTATCACCTTCAAGATGACGTAACAATATAAGTTGCGTGACCATTGACTCTCAAAATCATGTAACAATATAAGTATCGTGAAATTAACGGGCACTTCCGCCTCCTCCTGAAACGATGGGTGCATCATGAAATTCGACGTCATCATAATCGGCGGCAGCTATGCCGGTCTCTCAGCCGCCCTGCAGCTTGGACGCGCCAGAAAAAACATTCTGATGGTGGATGCCGGTGAACGGAGAAACCGTTTCGCCAACCATTCCCACGGTTTTCTCGGCCAGGACGGCAAGGCGCCAAGCGAGATTATCGCCGAGGCGCGCCGCCAGATCGAACGTTATCCGACCATAAAATGGGCCGAAGGCAGGGTGACCGATGCCGAAGGCTCCTTTGGTGATTTTGCAATCGAGATCGATGGCAACCGCCGTGAGACTGCGGATCGGCTGATCCTCGCCATTGGTGTCACCGATGAATTGCCTGGTATCGCCGGGCTGAAGGAGCGTTGGGGCTCTTCAGTCTTCCATTGCCCCTATTGCCATGGTTACGAGCTCAATCAGGAAAAGATTGGCGTTATCGCCGCTTCACCTTTGGCCATTCACCACGCATTGATGCTTCCGGACTGGGGTGAGACGACCTTTTTCACCAACGGCGTATTCGAGCCGGACGAGGACCAGTATTCGATGCTGACAGCGCGCGGTGTCCGGATGGAAACAACCGGCATCAGGGAAATTGCGGGGCATGCGGATGTCGTCCTGACAGATGGACGCAGCATTCCCTTGGCCGGTCTTTTCACCCAGCCGATATTGCGGATCACCGCCGACTGGATCGAAAAACTCGGCTGCGCGGTGGAGGAGGGGCCGATGGGATCAACCATCGTCACAGACCCGATGAAGCAGACCACCACCCGAGGTATCTTCGCCTGCGGCGATGTGGCAAGACCCGCCGGCTCGGTCGCCCTTGCGGTGGGCGACGGCGCGATGGCGGGCGCTGCGGCTCACCGGTCGATCCTGTTTCCGGAAATGCTCTAGGGTGAGACGAGGTTCAGCCAGCGGCCCGGAGGCATGCCGAAGGCATTTTTGAAATGCCGGGTGAAATGCGCCTGGTCCGCAAAACCGCAGGCGAAGGCCGTTTCGGCAAGACCCGTACCTGCGCGCATCATGTCCTTGCATTTCTGCAGCCGCCGCATGATGAGATAACGGTGCGGGCTCGTGCCGAACAGGCAACGAAAGTGCCGGAAAAGCGTGAAGCGGTCGAGCCCGCTTATCCGTTCCAGTTCTTCAGAACCAACGGTGTCGGCGCTATTCTCCAGCAGATAGTCCCGGCATCGCAAAACGGCGATGCGGTCAATCCGCTTGATGGTTCTGGTGCTTCCGTTTGAATGTTTCCAGAGCAGATCCGCCAGTCTCGATTGCCAGTCGGTGAGAAGTAGATTGTCCGGTTCGTCTTCGAGATTACCGAGTGCCTCGATGAGGCATTGCCGGAATTCTTCGTCCTCGATGATGGCATTTCGGGCAAAGGGCAGCGCGTTATATCCCGCCTCCGTCGTTTTTTCCGGTGGGAGGTAGAGCATTCGATAGTGCAGGCCCTCGTCAGTGCCCGCGCCGCCATCGTGAACCTCGTCGGGATGCAGGACGATGACATTTCCCGGCATGCTGAAATGCGATGTGCCACGATAGGAAAAGGTCTGGACGCCGGAAAGCGTGACGCCAATCGCATAAGTATCATGGCGATGCGGGGCATAGGCATTGCCGTGAAAACGCGCGTCTATGCGTTCGATGCCCTCGCTGGAGGGCGCCTGCACGATCCCTTCGAATTTGCACGAACGTTCAAGATCGCCGCCGCCCCGAGGCGCTAGGGTCGCTTCTCTTTCGTAACCACAGCCAGATTGAGTTCGCATGTTTGATACCAAGATCGCCGTCATCCTTCGCGATGACCTTGCCGTGTGGCAAAAACTGAACGTTACCGCATTCCTCATGTCCGGGATCGTCGCCCAGACCAAGGAGATCATTGGAGAACCATACCGCGACGGGGCAGGCAACGTCTATAATCCCCTGTCCATCCAGCCTGTCGTCGTCATGGCCACGGATCAGGAGGCGCTGCGCAAAATCCACCAGCGATCCCTCGAGCGCGACGTCACGACATCGCTTTATATCGAGGAAATGTTCGCTACCGGGCACGACGTCGCCAATCGCCAGGTATTTTCGGAGTTTTCTCCTGACAACGCCAAGGTGGTCGGCATGGCGCTGAGGGCCGACAAGAAGATCGTCGACAAGATCACCAAGGGCGCGAAGCTGCACGGGTGATCGGACCCTAAAACGCAAAAGGGAGGCTGTGGGCCTCCCTTCAAGAACGATGGCAAGTGATTGCCGCTTATTCGTCGTTCATCTTCAGAGCGGCGATGAAGGCTTCCTGCGGAATTTCCACCTTGCCGAACTGGCGCATGCGCTTCTTGCCTTCCTTCTGCTTGTCCAGAAGCTTGCGTTTGCGCGTTGCGTCGCCGCCGTAGCACTTCGCCGTCACGTCCTTGCGCAGCGCGCGCACGGTTTCGCGGGCGATGACCTTGCCGCCGATGGCCGCCTGGATCGGGATCTGGAACATGTGCGGCGGAATGAGTTCCTTCAGCTTTTCGCACATGCCGCGTCCGCGCCGGTCTGCCGCCGAGCGGTGAACCAGCATGGACAGCGCATCCACGGGATCGCCATTGACGAGGATCGACATCTTCACGAGGTCGCCTTCGCGGTAGTCGATGATGTTGTAATCGAACGAGGCGTAACCCTTGGAGATGGACTTCAGCCGGTCGTAGAAATCGAACACCACTTCGTTGAGCGGGAGTTCATAGGTGATCATCGCGCGGTTGCCGACATAGGTCAGCTCCGTCTGCAGGCCGCGCCGGTCCTGACAGAGTTTCAGGATGCCGCCGAGATATTCGTCGGGCGTCAGGATCGTCGCCTTGATCCACGGCTCGCGGATTTCCTTGATCTTCACAACGTCGGGCATGTCGGCCGGGTTATGCAGCTCTTTTTCCGTGCCATCGGTCAGCGTCATTTCATAGACGACCGACGGGGCAGTGGCGACGAGATCGAGATTGAACTCGCGCTCGAGGCGTTCCTGAATGATTTCGAGATGCAGCAGGCCGAGGAAGCCGCAGCGGAAACCGAAGCCGAGGGCGGCGGACGATTCCATTTCGAAGGAGAAGGAAGCATCGTTGAGGCGAAGTTTACCGACCGCTGCGCGCAGGTCTTCGAAGTCGGCCGCATCGACCGGGAAGAGACCGCAGAACACCACGGGCTGTGCTGGCTTGAAGCCGGGCAGGGCCTGCGCCGTCGGGCGCTTGTCGTCGGTGATGGTATCGCCAACGCGCGTATCGGCGACTTCCTTGATCGAGGCGGTGATGAAGCCGATCTCGCCGGGGCCGAGGCTGTCGACATTGACCATCTTCGGGGTGAGCACACCGACGCGCTCGATGCCGTATTTCGCGCCCGAACCCATCATGCGGATCTGCTGACCCTTGCTCAGCACGCCGTCGATGACGCGCACGAGAACCATGACGCCGAGATAGGTGTCGTACCAGCTATCAACCAGCAGCGCCTTCAGCGGCCCGTTTTCACCGACTTCACTTTTCGGCGGCGGCAGGCGATTGACGATGGCTTCCAGAACATCGGGAATGCCAAGCCCGGTCTTCGCCGAAATCATCACGGCGTCGGACGCATCGATGCCGATCACCTCCTCGATCTGCTCCTTGATGCGGTCGGGTTCGGCCGCCGGCAGGTCGATCTTGTTGAGCACGGTGACCAGCTCGTGATTATTGTCGATCGCCTGATAGACGTTCGCCAGCGTCTGGGCTTCGACGCCCTGCGATGCGTCGACCACCAGCAGCGAACCTTCACAGGCCGAAAGCGAGCGGGACACTTCGTAGGCGAAGTCGACGTGGCCGGGCGTGTCAATGAGGTTCAGCACATAGGTCTCACCGTTATTCGCCTTGTAGTGCAGGCGCACGGTCTGAGCCTTGATGGTGATGCCACGCTCGCGCTCGATATCCATCGAATCGAGAACCTGTTCCGACATGTCGCGTTCGGCAAGGCCGCCCGTCGACTGGATCAACCGGTCGGCCAGCGTCGATTTGCCGTGATCGATGTGGGCAACGATCGAGAAGTTGCGGATATGGTCCAGGGGCGTGCGGGTCGAATTTGTGCTCATGTCCCGCGCTATAGCAGGGGCTTCTCATGCCGCAAAGCGGGAATTTGGTTAAAAGCCTTTTAAAATGGGCTTTTTAGATCGCAAATTGCTCTGGCCAGTCGCGGCGGGTGGCAACCTGCCCTTCGGTGCGGAGCCTTGCAACGGCGGCAAGATCGATATCGGCGATGAGAAGGCTGCTTTGCGTCACCGCATCACTCTCGCTTTCCGCGATGATGCCGGATGCCGGCATGCCGTAATCCGAAGGCACATAAAGTGCGGCGCGGCCGCGATTTTCATCAACCGCAGGAGACCACGGGGCCTCGCCCGCGGTGGGGGAGGAGAGGATGGCATATTGGTTTTCCAGCGCCCGCGCCTGCGCGCCAATCCGCACCCGGTAAGCACCCGCCAGCGTGTCGGTGCAGCTGGGGGCGAGAACGAGTTCGACGCCAAGCTCCGCCAGCCTGCGGCCCAGCATCGGGAACTCGTTGTCGTAACAGATGAGAATGCCGAGCTTGCCGATCGGCGTCTCGAAGGCTTTCAGTCCCTCGACGCCCGCATGAATGTTCCACTGCTCCCGCTCGAAACGGGTCATGATCTGCTTGTCCTGATAACCGATCAGCCCATCCGGGCCGAACAGCCATGCGCGGTTGCGGAACTTGTCGTCCGGGTCCTTTACTGGCGCGCTGCCCGGCTGGAAGAGGATTTGATGTTGCCGCGCCAGTTCCTCGCAAAGCTCCACCCAGGAAGGGATCAACGGCTGTATCTCTTCGATGGAACGATGCAGATCGGAACGCGCGTCGGGTGGCAATTGCCCGGTCAGCGCCATAGCCGAATATTCCGGCAACAGCAGCAGTTCGGCGCCTTTTTCCTTAGCCTCGCGGACGATGGCGGAAAGATGCGCGGCATAAGCCTCCCATGTCTCGATCAGTTCGATGGCATATTGGCTGGCGGCGAGGCGTGTCATTTATCTCCGTCTCCGGCAAGAATGGTCTTCATCCAGAAGGACAGGGGTTTCGGGCTCTCGGTGTTTTCGTCGAGGTCCTGCCATGTGAAGTTGGTGCGCAGTTCAGGGTGATGGTGATAACCGCGCTTTTCCCAGAAGGCATTGAGCGGCACGTAATCCGCCGGCCGGCGGGGATGGTCGGCAGGCCGCTCGACCGCGCAGAAGGTGCAACGGTTAAAGCCGAGCCTCTTTGCATGCGCCTCCCGCTCCTCGAAGAAGCGCACGCCTATCCCGTGACCGCGATAGCCGGGCAGCAGCACGCTTTCACCGAAATAAAATATCCGGTCCGGATCGTAGCCCGCTTCGGCAAACGGTGCTTTCACCTCATCGGTCTCTGCCGCCATCGGCATGCCGGTGGACATGCCGACCACTCTGGCGTCATCGAGCGCCAGCACGAAGACCGCGCCGTCCGTATCGGCATAGGTCGCGAGATATTTGCGTTCATAATCCAGCGAACCGTCGTAGAGATAGGGAAAAGCGCGAAACACCTCGATCCGCAGGCGCGCGAGATCATCGAAATAGGGTGTGGCGTCAATGCCGGAAAGAGACTTGATTTCGACGGTCATGGGCATTTCACTTTCGGTTGCACTGGTTATACCGTCATGGAAAACCCGCGCAAGCATTGAACGGAGAAGACGATGACCGCTGCCGAGACCATCCGCGCCTATTACGAAGCCTTCAACCGTCAGGACATGGATGCCTTTCTGGCGCTCCTTCATGACGAGGTGGTGCATGACATCAATCAGGGCGAGCGCCAGACCGGCAAGGCCGCCTTCGCCTCCTTCATGGACCACATGAACCGCTGCTATAAGGAAAACCTCACCGATATGGTCATCATGGCGAGCGATGACGGCAAGCGTGTTTCCGCCGAATTCATCGTTAATGGTGAATATCTCAAGACCGATGAGGGATTGCCCGAGGCGAGTAGCCAGAAATATGTACTGCCGGCCGGCGCCTTCTTCGACCTGAAGGATGGAAAAGTTAGCCGAGTAACGAACTACTATAATCTGAACGACTGGATTGCCCAGGTCGGCGCTTAAGGCGTGATTTCTCGCCCGCAATCGGCGGGCAAGAGATAATCCTTGTTTCCATTATCATGGATATTGACTCCATCATATGAGAATGCAATTCTCGTATGATGGAAAACGAAGATCATATTCTTGAGCGCTCGATCGGTGAGCGGATCAAAACATTGCGGGCTGAAAACGGCCTGACGCTGGACAGGCTTGCGTCTGAATCCGGCGTCAGCCGCGCCATGATTTCCCGTATCGAGCGCGGGGAGGCGAGCCCAACCGCGTCGCTGCTTGCCCGCATCTGCGCAGCCCTTGGTCTGTCGCTCTCCGGCTTTTTCGCCGAAAACGAAGAGGCTGTTTCCCCGCTGGTGAGAAAGCGTGACCAGCAGGTCTGGAAAGACCCCGAGACAGGCTATGTCCGCCGCGCCATTTCCCCGCCGCGTGTGGGTTCCGATGTCGATATCGTCGAAGTCGAATTTCCGGCCGGTGCGCGCGTCGGTTTCCCGCCGCATGCGGCAAGCCGGGGGATGACGCAATATGTCTGGCTTTTCGAAGGTGTGCTGGAAATGACAAGCGGCGGAGACGTTCACCGGCTGGAGCCCGGCGATTGCCTTTTCATGCCGGTGGGAGAAGGGCACGTCTTCCACAATCCTTCCGAAAAACCTGCCCGTTACGCCGTCGTGCTGGATCAAAGACAGCGCTGATTTCCCTACAGGAGTTCTTATGGCCACTATCCGCGTGTTGAACCGGGAAGAGACGATCGATGCCCTGCCTGAACTCTGCGAAGTCCTCGCCGCCTGCGTGAATGGCGGTGCATCCGTCGGCTTCATGTTGCCCTTTTCCCCACAGGATGCTGAACCCTTCTGGCGATCCGTGGCGGAAACGACAGGCGAGGGTGCGACCATTCATGTGGCGGCGGAGGTGGATGGCAAGGTGGTGGGCACCGTGCAGGTCGGTCTTGCCTCGAAGCCCAATCAGCCGCATCGCGGTGATCTGATGAAGCTTCTCGTGCACCCATCCGCACGCGGCCTCGGACTTGCCCGTATGCTCATGCAAAAGGTGGAGGAGGAGGCGGTAAAACGTGGCCGTACCCTTCTGGTTCTGGATACGGCCACGGGTAGCGATGCCGAGGCGATTTATCCTCGTCTTGGCTGGGAGCGGGTCGGCGTCATTCCCGATTACGCCCTGTTCCCGGATGGACGCTTTTGCGGCACCACCCTGTTCTACAAGCGGATCGGCTAGTCTTTTCAGACTTCCGTTTCACTGGCCCGGCTTCAGCGTACGGTTGAAGGCGGTAACAATCATCGTCTCCAATTGTGCGTGAATATCGGCGCGGTCCCGTGGTCCGGCCGGCTCGCAGATCGGGTCGCGCTCGCCGATGGATTTGAGGAACGCATCGGCATCCGGCTTGCACAGCGGCAGGAAGCTGAAATGATTGGCGTCATCCACCTGCTGGTAGGTCGCGCCGGGTACTTCGTCCGCGAGTTTATCCGCAAGCACAGCCGCGGGAATTTTGCCCTTGCTGCCGAGATTGATGAAGGTCAGCGGAATATCGATCTCTTTCAGACTGTCCGGTTTGAAGGCCAGCGCCAGGCCCGGATCGATCAGTACGGCGGAACGGATGCGGGGATCACGGTTCTGCTGCTCGAAACGGGCCTTGTCGAGGGTTCTGAGATCAAGCTTCGGCACGTTGACCGGCTCATTATCGAGATAACCCCGGCCGCCAGCAAACCATTGGCAATCCATCATCGTGGCATGGTCTTCGCAATAGCGCGCATAGGCATCGAGATCGGCGCGCGCACTCGCAATCTCCATCGCCGCGCTGCCGCCCAGCGAAAAGCCGAGAACGCCGATCCTCTTCGTGTCGATCGCATTCGACCATTTGCCCTCTGCCGCCAGGGCCGTAACGATCGTGGAGAGATCGTCCGTTCGCTCCCAGATTTTCGGCGTATCGGCGGGCGTGGAATCGCCGCTGGTGGTGCCGGGATGGTTGGTTCCGGCGACAATGAAACCTTCGCTCGCAAGCTTTGCGGCGATCCATGCCATACCGGACACTCTTGAACCCGAGCCGTGGGACAGAAGTACAAGCGGCAGGCGACCCGGGTTCACCGCGCCATCCTTGAACACGGGCGTGCCTTGAAAAATCCGGTCCTCGCCGGAAAGCGTCTGTGTGCCCTTTCCGTCGGATGGATACCAGACAGTGACGGCAAGGTCCTTGCCGCGTGCCGGCGAATGGATGGTGGTTTCGCTGGCGCCAACCACCTCGCCTGCAAAAACAGGCTGGGTGACGAGAGCGGAAAACAGTATGGTCGTGATGGTGCTAATAGGGCGCATGAAAACCTCGTGCGGTTGGGAAGAACGGGGTTCAATCTGCGCCGCCACATATTTTTCGCGTCCTTGATCACGTTAAAGGTCGTCCCGAAACGCGATCTGGTCCATGAACTCGCAATATAAGTCGTTGTGTTCCGGGGATATCATTCGTGCTGTTCATTCCGCTGCCTTTCGTCGTGGCGCTTCTGCTGGTCGTCATGTTCATTGTTTTCCTTCGAGGTGGAGACGATGTGCGGACCAACCGGGCCTTTCTGGCGCTGATCGTGCTTTGTGCCGTGCAATCCGTCCTTGTCGGCCTGCGCTGGGGGTATGGCGTCATCGAAACGCGTTATGTTCTGCCGATCCTCGCAGCCTGCCTGCCGCCGCTTGTCTACATTGCCTTTCGCGGACTGATGGGAGTGGGGGCGGAAAGCAGGAGAGCGATGCTCGCCAATCTCGTCCTGTCGCCTTTGCTCATCGTCATCATGGAAGTCACCTTGCCGATGGCGATCGATCTTGCACTGATCGTCATCTTCGTCGGCCACGCCGTCGCCCTGCTTCTTCTTGGCAGAAAAGGGCCGGATGGGCTGGATGAGGCGCAATTCGCCAGCGTCGCCTCCGCGCACCGGGCGCTGATTATCGCCGCATTAGCCCTGTGCGTTTCCGCCCTGTTCGATCTTCTGGTGTTTTTCGATTTCGAATGGGCGCACGGGCAAAATGTTGCAGCGCTCGTCAGCAATGCCAATCTTTTCGGACTGTTGTTGATTGGCCTCATGGCTGCGTTGGCCGGTGAAAGCAAAGCACCACAAACGGCCATGGATCCGGTCGCGGAATTGCCGCCGCCGCCGGAGCCATCCGAGCAGGACCGGGACATCATTGCAAGGGTCGATCGGCTGATGGCGGCGCAGGCGCTTTACCGTGATGAGAACCTCAACCTGTCGCGGCTTGCAAGACGCCTCGGGCTGCCGAGCCGGCAGATATCAGGCGCGATCAATCGCTCGCTCGGCGTCAATGTCTCGCAATATGTCAACCAGTTGCGCATCCGCGAAGCCTGCCGGCTGCTTGAGGAAACGGAGCAATCGGTAACCGCGATCATGTTGTCCTCGGGCTTTCAGACCAAGTCCAACTTCAACCGCGAATTTCGCCGCGTCACCGGCATGAGCCCTGTCGACTGGCGGGAGCGTGAAGTGTGGAAACTGGTCTCACCAAACAAAACGGCCACCCGGCAGATGCCGGATGACCGTTTGAAGATCGTCGGGAAATGATGGGGATCAGAGCGTGCCGTTGCGCTGCTGGATCATCATGTAGGTGTCATAAGTATATTCCGCGATCTGCGCCCAGAGATAAGCGTCCTTCTTGAAGGCCTGCTGGCTTTCGTAGATCTTCTTGAAGCTCTCGTTCTTGGCCGAAATCTCCGCATAGGTGTCCTGCGCGGCCTTGTGGCAGACGTCGAGGATTTCCTGGCTGAAGGGGCGCAGGATAGCGCCCTGCGCCACGAGTTCCTTCAGCGCCTTCGGATTGCGCGCATCGTAGCGTTCCAGCATGCTGGCGCTGCCGGCGGCGCAGGCGTCTTTCAGGATGCGCTTGTAATTCTCGGGCAGCTCATTGAACTTCTGCAGATTCACGAAGGCATGAACGGCCGGGCCGCCTTCCCACCATGCGGGGTAGTAGTAATATTTTGCGACCTTGTAGAAACCAAGCTTCTGGTCGTCATAGGGGCCGACAAATTCGGTGGCGTCGATCGTGCCCTTTTCCAGCGCGGCATAGACATCGCCGCCGGCGATCTGCTGCGGTGTCACGCCAACCTTCTGCATGACCTGGCCGGTGAGGCCGGCGATACGCATCTTCAGGCCTTTGAGGTCGTCGATGGTGTTGATTTCCTTACGGAACCAGCCGCCCATCTGGGCGCCGGTATTGCCGAGCAGGATCGAGTAGATATTGTGCTGGGCAAGGAATTCATTGAGCAGCTCGTTGCCACCGGCCTGGTTGAACCAGGCATTCGTCTGGCGTGCGTTAAGGCCGAAGGGAACCGACGTTCCGAGTGCAAAGGTCGGGTCCTTGCCGACGTAATAATAGGAGCAGGTATGCGCCATTTCGACGGTTCCGGCCGTCACCGCATCCGCTGCCTGCAGCGCCGGCACGATTTCACCGCCGGCGAAATGCTGAATGACGAAGTTGCCGCCGGAGGCTTCCTTGACATGATCTGCGACGATCTGGCCCGCGCCGAAAAGAATGTCGAGGCCCTTGGTGAAGGACGACGTCATGCGCCAGGTGATCTTGGGGTTTTCCTGTGCAATGGCCGGAGCGGCCAGCGCCGTTGCGGTAACACCGGCGCCAACGGCGCCCGCCTTGCGGATAAATGATCTGCGATCCATGTCGATAAGCCCTGATATGTCTGCATATTACAGGCGAACCGCACGGTACGCCTCCCGTCGGCTACTAAACATTTATCCCTGCGGCCATCAAGAGGGAATGTTTGAAACTTGCGTGATCTTACGCACGGCTTGGCAATTGTTGCTTGTACCGGTCTTTCGCTGTTCGGCGCGGCTGCGGCTAAGGCATGCTGCGCTTTAAGGCCGGGTCATCCATTGCGGGATTGTAAAACAGCGAAAGCGTCAGGCTTCTGGCGATGCGTTGCGCCGTTTCCATGAACCAGTCATGTGCCTCTTTGCTCGGCGCAATATCATCAAGCGTGGCGGAAAACAGCGTGAGCCACTGCGGAAAAAGCTCCGCCGACATGCCTTTTACCCCGAGATGGGCCTGCACGGGCTTGCCGCCATAACCGCCATTCTTGAAGGCGACGGCCGTCCAGAACTGTTTCATCCTGGCCATATGCTCCGGCCAGCGCCCGGCGAGTCGCGCATCAAAAACCGGGCCAAGCGTGGAGTGTTCAAGAACGCGGCCGTAGAATGTTTCCACCAGCAGGTCGATGAAACCGGCATCCACGCCGATTTCCGCCATGGCCTTTTCCGCCCTGTCCTGAATTTCCGCGCTGTGGGCGGCTCTCGCCGCAACGTCTTCCTGCATGGTGCTTCCTTTTCCGCGAATTTACCCCGCTGCGAGGCGGCCTGCAATGCGACCCTTTGCCTTATTAGAATTATTCTAAGATGACTTGATCTCGGCGCAGGGCGGATGTATTTAGAATTATTCTAAAAAGGTTTCAGCCATGTTTCGCAGTCTTTTTTCCCTGTCCAAACGCCCCTTTTCCTCTCTCGGCGAACAGGAAATCCTCGCACTCGCCATTTCGTCCGAAGAAGACGATTCCCGCATCTATCGTTCCTATGCCGATCACCTGCGCGCGCAATATCCGCAATCGGCCAAAGTCTTCGACGATATGGCGGAGGTCGAGCAGCAGCATCGAAATGTCCTGATCGACATGCATCGTCGCCGTTTCGGAGAGACGATCCCGCTGATCCGCCGAGAACATGTACGCGGTTTTTACGAGCGCACCCCGGACTGGCTCGTGAAGAACCTGTCGCTCGAGAAAATCCGTGCGCAGGCCGAATTGATGGAAGCGCAGGCGATCCGTTTTTACGATGAGGCCGTCAAGCGCACCAGCGATGCCTCTACGCGCAAGTTGCTCGGCGATCTGGCCGAGGCGGAACGGGGCCACGAAGACATTGCGCAGATGCTGGAAGAAAAACATCTTGATGAAAATGGTCGGACGGAAGAGGAGGAAACCGCAAAGCGGCAGTTTCTTCTGACCTATGTGCAGCCCGGTCTCGCCGGTCTGATGGATGGCTCCGTCTCGACGCTCGCACCGATCTTTGCGGCCGCCTTCGCCACGCAGGATACCTGGCAGACTTTCCTGATCGGCCTTTCAGCCTCCGTCGGCGCTGGTATCTCCATGGGCTTCACCGAGGCGGCCCATGATGACGGCAAGCTTTCGGGTCGCGGTTCTCCGGTGAAGCGGGGTCTGGCATCGGGCATCATGACGGCCATCGGCGGTCTCGGACATGCCTTGCCCTATCTCATCCCGCATTTCTGGACAGCAACGGCGATTGCGGCCGTCGTCGTTTTCGTGGAACTCTGGGCCATCGCCTTCATTCAAAACCGCTTCATGGAAACGCCGTTCCTGCGCGCGGTGTTTCAGGTGGTCCTCGGCGGCTCATTGGTGCTGGCGGCCGGCATTATCATCGGCAACGGATGAAAAAGAAAGAGCCCGCGATGGCGGGCTCTCAATCTGTCAAACGTGGGCCAAGCGTCAGCGCAATGCGCCAACCAGAACGTCGCGACCATCTTCGATGGAGACCCAACGGCCCGTATTGAAGGACGCCTGCCGCTTCAGATAGGTATAGTTAGTATCGGTCCAGAGCTTCACATCGTCGGTGAGGTTGTCGAGAATATAGTCGCCATCAGTGGTGCGAAGCGTCAGCACCGCATGGCCTTCACCATCCGGTTTACGCACGACGGTGATCAGCAGATCGGCAACGGAAAAACCGCGCTCGACCAGTTTCTTGCGCTTCAGCAGCACAAAATCTTCGCAGTCACCGGCGGTCGTCGGATATTCCCAGACTTCGTCCTTGCCGTAGATTTCCTGGTCGGTCATCGCCACGATCGTGGTGTTGACGGACGTATTGACCTCGCGAATGACATCCCAGCCATAATCTGTGACGCGCGGGGGCGGTGTCGCCTTGCTGCGAATATTGCATTCGTCGGCGTATTTCTGACAGAACTCGTAATGTCCGATCGGCTGGGACGTGATCCCGCCCGTCACCATGGAAGGGCTTCCATTGATTTCCGCCATGGCGGAGGCAGCAGTCATTAGCCCGGCAGCAACTGCAAACAGCAGAGCACGCGCCAGCGGTGCGTTCATCATGAAACCCGTCCCTTAATTCTTAACGAAAAGTTAAGAGGGATAGGGGGTTTGAGTCAATCTCTAGCAATCGGCGATGCGCAAGACTCGTTGAATATGGTTAAGAGCGTTGCGCAAATGCCTATATTGCAAGGGCTTTGACCGCCGCGAGCATCCGCTCGATATCCTGTGGCCGGGAAAGCCGGTGGTCTCCGTCACGGATCAGCGTCAGCACCACATCGTCGGCGGGAAGATGTTCGATGAGCTTCAGCGCATGCTGATAGGGAACATCGGGGTCGCGCATGCCCTGCAGAACATGAACCGGACAGCCGGTCGTGATGATGCCGGTGAGCACCCGGTTCTGCTTTCCGTCTTCCATCAGCGCGCGGGTGAAGATGTTGGGCTCGGGGCTATACTCCGAATGTTCCTCGAAGTAACCCCGTTCTGCGAGAGAGGTCCTTTCCGCATCCGACAGGCTGGGCTCTATCAGTTCCTGCGTGAAATCCGGCGCAGGCGCAATGAGAACCAGACCGGCGACGGAGGGCGCTCCACCCGCCTTGCGCAGCTCCTCGACCATACGCAACGCAATCCACCCGCCCATCGACGAGCCGACGAGAACGACACGCGACGGCGCCTTTGCACGCACCACCGCAAGTGCCTCTTCGAGCCATCTCGAGATCGTGCCTTTGTTGAAATCACCGCCGGAAGCCCCGTGCCCGGAATAATCGAGCCGCAGGCAGGCAAGGCCGTTTTCCGCTGCAAAACGATCGAGCTCAACCGCCTTGGTTCCCGTCATGTCGGAGCGATAGCCGCCGAGCCAGACGAGCGTTGGTGCGTTCGGCTGGGATGTTGGGGAGCGATGGAGGAAAGCGATGTTGCGGGCGTCGTCACCCGCTCCTATATGCAGGAATTCAGCAGCTTGTTCGGTCATGTATATGCAATTCTCCTGATTTTCGTGCAATATCGGCGGCGTATTTGCAAAAACCGTGGCAACAGGTGATCTTTTCGGGCAGATATGCTATTGACTTCGCCACGGCAATAACGACATTTCCGCCGCTTGTACCAAACAAGCTGTTTTTTGCTGACGTGATCCAGAAACAGATCAGGAGAATACGACCATTCGCAGACCTTTCAAAGCCGATGCCCCCGTCAAGGAGGGCCCGCGCTCCAACCGGGAAATTCGGGTTCCCAGAGTTCAGCTTATTGATGAAGAGGGCCAGAACCTCGGTAGCATGCCGACGGATCAGGCTTTGAAAATGGCGGAAGAGGCCGGTCTCGATCTCGTCGAGATTTCGCCGAACGCTGAACCGCCGGTATGCAAGATCCTCGATCTCGGCAAGCTGAAGTATTCGACCCAGAAGAAGGCCGCCGAAGCGCGCAAGAAACAGAAGATCGTCGAAGTTAAAGAAATCAAGATGCGCCCCAACATCGACACGCATGATTATGACGTGAAGATGAAGGCGATGGGCCGCTTCTTTGACGATGGCGATAAGGTGAAGGTGACGCTGAAGTTCCGTGGCCGCGAAATGGCCCACCAGGAACTCGGCATGAAGCTTCTCCTTCAGGTGAAGGAAGACACTCAGGCGATTGCCAAGGTGGAAGCCGAGCCGAAGCTGGAAGGCCGTCAGATGATGATGGTTCTCGCCCCGAAATAATCTTTTTACGCGTTCACAGACCTGGCGCGTATCCCAACGCCAAGGGGAAATTATCATTCCCCGTTGCGCTTTTAGCCGACTGCGGTTATAAGCGCGCGTCCGAACGGTCCGGCAGGGCATGCCGAGGCCGTTCCTGAATAGCTTGAAATAGGCCTCGTCTGCCTGTTTCGATACAAAAAACGGAGTAGCAAAATGCCCAAGATGAAGACGAAGTCCGCTGCAAAGAAGCGGTTCAAGATCACTGCTACCGGCAAGGTTGTTGCAGCCGCCGCCGGTAAGCGCCACGGCATGATCAAGCGTACCAACAAGTTCATTCGCGACGCGCGTGGAACCATGGTTCTCGCCGAAGCTGACGGCAAGAAGGTCGTCAAGAACTACCTGCCGAACGGTCTCTGAGACTTTTCCGCACTTTTGGACACTTTAAGGAGATCATGACATGGCACGCGTAAAACGTGGCGTAACTTCCCGCGCCAAGCACACCAAGACACTCAAGGCAGCCAAGGGCTTCTACGGCCGCCGCAAGAACACCATCCGCGCAGCAAAGGCTGCCGTGGATCGTTCCAAGCAGTACGCTTACCGCGACCGTAAGGTCAACAAGCGCAACTTCCGCGCTCTGTGGATCCAGCGTATCAACGCTGCTGTTCGCGAATTCGGCCTGACCTACGGCCGCTTCATCGACGGCCTGAACAAGGCTGGCATCGAAGTCGACCGCAAGGTTCTGTCCGACATGGCTATCCATGAGCCGGCAGCATTCGGCGCGCTCGTCGAAGCAGCGAAGAAGGCGCTTGAGTACCTCAAGGACGCTGGTACGGCCAACGAGTTTGAAACCGCTGTAAAGTAATTACGGCGCGGACAATCTGTTGTTCATTTGAAACCCGCGCCGGTCCTCCGGCGCGGGTTTTCGTTTTTTGGAATTCACGGCAGTTTCGGCAGAAGTGCGTAACGCTTTTACGCCGAGGTTGCCAAAAGGGTGGGGCATCCGGCTTTTGGCCGGCAGGCTCCATTGGGGGCAGAAAATGCTGGTTGCCGCAAGCGACGCGGAAAAGGCGAAGGGTTTCCACGTCCATCTGGAAGATAGCGATATCGCAGCCTTGATGCGGGCTTTGCTTAAAAGCGAGCGCCGTGTGCAGAAACTCGAACTTTCTTCGACGACCGTCTGGATCAAGCGCCAGGGCACGGAAACGCCGTCTTGGTGGATAAAGCTGCAGACCTTTCTCGCAAAGCTGCTCCCCTACACTTTTATGCGCCCGTCGCCTCCGCTCGATGGCGCCGGCCTGATGCGCCGTGAACTCGAAACGCTGCAGGCTTTCAAGGCCCGTGGTTTTCCTGTTCCGCCCATCATCTATTCTTCGCTGACGGCCGTTGTCCTGGGGGATGTCGGTCCCACCATCATGGAACGCATGGACGCGATAAAGACCGCGATGCCGGTGGAGCATGACGCCCTGCTGGTAAAATCCGCCGAGGCGCTCGGCGAACTGCATGCAGCAGGTCTTTGCCATGGACGTCCGCATGTGCGTGACTTTTTTCTCGCAGACGGCCGTGTCGGTTTCATGGATTTCGAGGAACGCCCGCAGGACGTCATGCCGCTTGAGACGGCGCAGGCCCGCGATATCTGGCTGCTGTTTCTGCAGGTCGCGACCCGCGCCTGCGATGCGCCGAAAACCTGTGATGCCGCCTTTGCCCGCTGGCGCGAAAACGCCCCGCCCCGGGCGCTGGAAGAATTGTGCCGTCTGACCGGCATTCTGGGGCGTTTTTTACCGGTTGCCCGGTTGATCGGGCGCGTGCGGATGGGTAGTGATCTGCGACGCTTTATCATGGCGACCGACTATTTGATGAATGCTGTGAACCCCGAAGCCGCTGTTAAAAATACCGGCAAGGCAGGAAAAGATGACTGAACTTGATACCTTGAAATCGCAATTGATGTCGGAGATTGCCACGGCTGCCGATGAGCCGGCCATCGAGGCCGTGCGTGTTTCCGCACTTGGCAAGAAAGGCTCGGTTTCGGAGCTTCTGAAGACGCTTGGCAGCATGACGCCGGAAGAGCGCCAGACCCGGGGCGCGGCCATCAACCAGCTCAAGACCGAAATCACCCACCTCATCGGCGAGCGCAAGAACGCGCTGAAGGACGCCGCCATTACCGCCCGACTGAAAGCGGAAACGGTGGATGTCAGCCTGCCGGTTCGTCAGTCTCCGGCCGAGCGCGGGCGCATTCATCCCATCAGCCAGATCGTCGATGAAATTACTGCCATCTTCGCGGATATGGGGTTCTCGATCGCCGAAGGTCCGGACATCGAGACCGACTATTACAACTTCACGGCACTGAATTTCCCCGAAGGCCATCCGGCCCGCGAAATGCACGACACCTTCTTCTTCCAGCCGGATGAAAAGGGCGAGCGCAAGGTGCTGCGCACCCATACTTCGCCAGTGCAGATCCGCACCATGGAAAGTCAGAAGCCGCCGATCCGCATCGTCATTCCCGGGAAGACCTATCGTCAGGACTCCGACGCGACCCATTCGCCGATGTTCCATCAGGTCGAAGGCCTTGTCATCGACAAGAAGGCGCATGTCGGCAATCTGCGCTGGATTCTCGAAGAATTCTGCAAGACCTTCTTCGAGGTCGACAGTGTCGTCATGCGCTTTCGCCCGTCGTTCTTCCCCTTCACGGAGCCGAGCTTCGAGGTGGATATTCAGTGCGACCGTTCCGGCCCCATCGTCAAGTTCGGCGAAGGCAAGGACTGGATGGAAATCCTCGGCTGCGGCATGGTGCACCCGAACGTGCTGCGCGCCGGTGGGCTGGACCCGGATGAATATCAGGGCTTTGCCTGGGGCATGGGCCTCGACCGCATCGCCATGCTGAAATACGGCATGCCTGATCTGCGCGATTTCTTCAACGCCGATGTCCGCTGGATGAACCATTACGGCTTCCGCCCGCTCGACATGCCGACGCTGTTCGGCGGTTTGAGCGTTTAATCCGGTTAGCCAAGGAGCAAAGACATGAAATTCACTCTTTCCTGGCTGAAAGAGCATCTCGAAACGGATGCGACGCTGGACGAGATTTGCGAGCGGCTGACGGCGATTGGCCTCGAGGTCGAGGACGTCGATGACAAGGCGGCCTACAAGCCTTTCGTCATCGCCAAGGTCGTTTCCGCTGAAAAACATCCCGAGGCCGACCGCCTCAAGGTGCTGATGGTGGATGCTGGTGACGGCAAGCCGGTGCAGATCGTCTGCGGCGCGCCGAATGCACGCGCCGGCCTCGTTGGTGCGCTCGCTCGTCCCGGCATGTATGTTCCGGGCATCGATGTGACGTTGGCCGTCGGCAAGATTCGCGGCGTCGAAAGCCACGGCATGATGTGCTCCGAAAAGGAGCTCAACATTTCCGACGATCACGACGGCATCATCGATCTGCCTGAAGATGCGCCTGTCGGCACTTCCTTCGCATCCTATGCTGGCCTCGATGATCCGATCATCGAGATCAACCTCACGCCCAACCGTCCGGACTGCACTTCGATCTACGGCATCGCCCGCGATCTCGCCGCCTCCGGTCTGGGTAAGCTGAAGACGAAGCCTGCGCCGTCCTTCAAGGTTGAAGGCGCAACCCCCGTCGATGTGAAGCTGGAACTGGATGATGCGGCGCTTTGCCCCGGCTTTTCGCTGCGCATCGTGCGCGGCGTGAAGAATGGCCCCAGCCCGAAATGGATGCAGCAGCGCCTGATGGCGATCGGCCTGCGTCCTATCAATGCTCTCGTTGATATCACCAACTACATGACCTTCGATCAGGGCCGGCCGATGCACGTCTTCGACGCCGCCAAGGTCAAGGGCGATCTCACGGTTCGCCGTGCGAAAGAGGGTGAGACGATCCTCGCGCTCGACCAGCGCGAATACAAGCTCGGCACGAACAATGTCGTCATCGCCGACGAAAAGGGCCTCGAGTCGATCGGCGGCATTATGGGCGGTGAGCATTCCGGCTGCGACGAAAACACCGTCGATGTGCTGATCGAATCCGCTCTCTGGGATCCGATCAATATTGCCAAGACCGGCCGTTCGCTCGGCATCATCACCGATGCGCGTTATCGTTTCGAGCGAGGCGTCGATCCGGAATATATGGTCCCGGGTCTGGAACGCACCACCGAACTGGTTCTGGAACTGTGCGGCGGCGTTGCCGGCGAAGTCAAGGTTGTCGGTTACAAGGGCCATCAGGCCAAGGTCGTGGATTTTCCGCTGGCGGAAGTGAAGCGCCTGACGGGTCTTGAAGTCTCGGTGGAAGAGAGCCTCACCATTCTCAAAGGCCTCGGTTTTGGTGTCGAGGGAACGGGCGAACGCGTATCCGTCACCGTGCCGTCCTGGCGCCCGGATGTTGATGGCAAGGCCGATCTGGTCGAAGAAGTCATGCGCATCCATGGCGTCGACAATATCAAGCCGGAACCGCTGGAAAGCTTCGGCGCGGTCAACGGCCGCATCCTGACGACGCTGCAGACCCGCACCCGCACTGCGCGCCGTGCCTTGGCAAGCCGTGGCATGCTGGAAGCCGTCACCTGGTCCTTCATTCCGGAAGCGCAGGCGAAGCTTTTCGGCGGCGGTTCCCCCGCCCTGAAATTGGCCAACCCCATCGCGGCCGATATGTCGGACATGCGTCCTTCGCTGCTGCCGGGCCTTCTGACCGCAGCACAGCGCAATGCCGACAAGGGCTATGGTGACGTCGCGATCTTCGAGGTCTCCGGCACCTATGAGGGTGATACGCCGGAAACCCAGCGTCGCGTGGCTGGCGGTGTTCGCCGTGGCACGGCCTCGCTCGCAGGCAGCGGCCGCATGTGGTCCAATGCTGTGAAGGGCGGCGGCAAGCCCGTGGATGTCTACGACGCCAAGGCCGATGCGCTGGCGGTGCTCGAAGCCTGCGGCCTGCCCATGGCCAATGTCCAGATCGAGGCCGGCGGCCCCGGCTGGTATCATCCCGGCCGCTCCGGTACCATCAAGATGGGTCCGAAGGTCGTGCTCGGTTATTTCGGCGAATTCCACCCGAAGACACTGTCCGAGCTGGATGTTTCCGGCGCCTATTGCGGTTTTGAAGTCTATCTCGACGCCATGCAGGAGCCGAAGAAGAAGGCGACCCGCACCAAGCCTGCGCTCGAGCTTTCGCCGTTCCAGGCGGTCAAGCGCGACTTCGCCTTCGTGGTCGACAAGTCTGTCGAGGCGGGAGCGATCATCAAGGCCGCAACGAGCGCTGACCGCAAGCTGATCACCGGCGTTAATGTCTTCGATATTTTCGAAGGCGCATCGCTCGGCGAAGACCGCAAGTCGGTGGCCATCGAAGTCCAGATCCAGCCGGTCGACAAGACGCTGACCGATGAGGATTTTGAGGCGCTGACGGCCAAGATCGTCGGCAATGTCGAAAAATCGACGGGCGGCGTTCTGCGCGCCTGAAAGCAGCTGACGAAATGATAAAAGCCGCGGCGGTTGCCGCGGCTTTTTGTTTTTAGCGATTGGCCAATCGCGTCATTCGTTCCGGATAACGTTCCCCCGCAACCTTTGTCGGAGAGAGCAATGCGCCGAGGCTGGCAACTTCGTCGGCTGTCAGCGCGACATCCGCTGCCGCCACGTTTTTCTCCAGATTGGCAATTTTCGTGGTGCCGGGGATCGGCACGATGAAATCGCCCTGCGCCATGACCCAGGCGAGCGCCAGTTGCCCTGCGGTAACGCCTTTCGCGGCCGCCATATCTTCCAGCAGCTGGATGAGGGCCAGATTGGCATCGAAGTTTTCGCTTTGGAAGCGCGGCAGGCTGCGGCGGAAATCGTCGGAGGCAAGCCCGTCGAGCGACTTCAGCGCACCTGTCAAAGCGCCGCGTCCGAGCGGGCTGAAGGGTACGAAGCCGATGCCGAGTTCACGGCAGGTTTCCAGCACGCCATTTTCTTCGGGATCGCGGGTCCACAGCGAATATTCGCTCTGAATGGCTGCAATCGGGTGAACGGCATGCGCCTTGCGAAGGGTCGCCGCACTCGCCTCCGAAAGGCCGAGCGCCTTCACCTTGCCTTCCCGCACCAGATCGGCCATTGCGCCGACCGTCTCTTCAATTGCCACGTCCGGATCGACGCGGTGTTGGTAATAGAGGTCGATGACATCGACACCCAGCCTTTTCAGTGAGGCTTCGGCGACGGCACGAACATTTGCCGGCGAACCGTCAACACCCTGGATCATTTCCGCCGAAGGTTTGCTGCCGTCGATGCGGAAGCCGAATTTGGTGGCGATGACCACCTGATCGCGATAGGGCTTCAAAGCCTTGCCAAGGAGGATTTCGTTTTTGAACGGCCCATAAACTTCCGCCGTATCGAACAATGTGACGCCAAGCTCGACGGCGCGATGCAACGTCGCGATAGAACCGCTTTCATCCGAAGGTCCATAAGCATGGCTCATGCCCATGCAGCCAAGCCCGAGTGCGGAAACGGAGAGGTCTTTTCCGAGGATTCTGTGTTTCATCTGCCTGTCCTTTGTCAGAGCACGCCTTGAAAGCTATCCCGCGGTTTGCGGCGGAGCATGTGTGTCCAAGACGGTTTAATATACCTTTGGGAGTGGGTACGGGCAAAACATACTGCCCATCGGTGGTAAAAATAACCGCTGCAAATCCGCTTGGGTTGTTCTATCATTTAGAACAATGAACCGTGTGCAACTCTCCCAGCTGGCCGTTCTCGCCGCCGTTGCCGAAGGCCGCAGCTTCCGCAAGGCCGCGGCCGAATTGGCCATCGCGCCTTCCGCCGTCAGCCATGCGGTCTCTGCGCTGGAGGAAAGCCTTGGCCTGCGGCTGCTTCACCGCACCACCCGCAGCGTTTCTCCGACGGAGGAGGGTAAACTGCTGCTCGAAACGTTGGGACCGGCTCTTGCCGATATCGATACGGTCATCCAGACACTTGCCGAGCACGGCGGAAGGCCGGCGGGTCCTCTGCGTATCACCCTGCCTCGGCTTGCGGCCGAGGACCTTATCGTGCCCCGGCTGGGTGAGTTCTTGCGGCTCTATCCCGACATATCACTCGAAATCTCAACGGATGATCGCTTCGAAGATATCGTCGCGAAAGGCTTCGATGCCGGTCTGCGGCTCGGAGAGCACCTCGATGCGGATATGATTGCGGTGAAAGCGAGTGGTGCATGGCGCGGCGCGATTGTTGGCGCGCCCTCCTATTTCGCAGAAAACCCGCCGCCATCCGATCCGAGGGATCTCATCCGTCACCGCTGCATCCGCCGGCGTTTCGCGAGCGGCCTTATCTATCGCTGGGAACTGGAGAAGAATGGCAAGCCGCTGGTGGTGGATGTACAGGGACCGCTGATCCTGTCGGACCAGAGCCTCATTCGCCGGGCGGCAATAGATGGGGCAGGCCTTGCATTCGTTTTCGAACAGCGCGTAGAGGACGATATCAAAGAGGGCAGGTTAATCCGCGTGCTGGAGGATTGGTGCGCGCCCTTTGACGGTTTTTATATCTATTATCCCTCGCGCCGGCAGATGCGCCCGGCGCTGAGGGCTTTCGTAGATTTCTTCCGCTTCAGGGGTGATCAGAACTTGATGCGATAGCGGATATGGCCATCGCTTTTCACGTAGCTGTTATAGAGATTCTGGGCCCGGTGATTGTGCTCGTCCGTGTTCCAGTAAAGCCGTGCCCAGCCTTTTTCGGCGCAGATGGCGATGAGATCATCCATCAGCGCCCGACCTGTTCCCTTGCCGCGGATCGCGCCGTCGACGAACAGGTCTTCCAGATAGCAATCGGGTGTTTTGACCCAGGTGGAATCATGGAAGTGATGGATGGCGAAACCGGCCATCTTGTCGCCGAGCAAGGCCACACGCATGGAAACACGCGACGCTGGGTCGAGAATACGCGCCCAAGTATGCTCGGTCACGTCGTCGGCAAGGTGGACATCGTAGAAGGCGAGATAATCGTTCCACAGGCGCAGCCATTCCGCCCGGTCACTCGGCTGTGCGTCACGAATTGTAAGGTCCATGTCACGCACCCGCTTTATCGAGAAGAACCATCATCTCGTCTGTCAGCTTCAGATCGACGGCGCGTTTGAAGCTCTCGAGCTGCGACAGGCTGGTGGCGCTGGCAATTGGAGCCGTCACGGCACTCTTCCGCAGCAGCCAGGCCAGTGCGATATCGGCGAGCTTGGCACCGGTTTCCACGGCAACCGCATCCATGGCCCCCAGAATGGCAAGGCCGCGTGTGTTGACGTAGTCGCCTACCCGGTAGCTGCGGGCAACGCCTTCGGTGTCGGCTTTGGCGCGATATTTGCCGGTGAGGAAACCGGCCGCAAGGCTGTAATAGTTGATCACCCCGATCTCTTGCCTGACGCAGAGATCGGCAAGCGGACCTTCAAAATCCGTGCGGTTGTAGAGATTATATTCCGGCTGCAGCACGTCGTAGCGCGGCAGCTTGTTCTTTGCAGCCGTGTCCAGCGCGTCCTGAAGCTGGCTTGCGGAATAATTTGAGCAGCCGATGGCGCGGATTTTCCCCTGTTCCTTCAGCTTTGCGAAGGCGGCGAGTGTTTCCTCCAGCGGCACATCCGCATCCGGCTTGTGGGCGAGGTAAAGGTCGATATAGTCGGTCTGCAGCCGCTTCAGGGAAGCCTCGACGGCTTCGGCGATCCACCTGGCGCTGAGACCGGTCTTCTGGCCGCGATTGTCAAAACCGACCTTGGTGACGATCACCGCATCCTCACGCCTGACGCTGGACTGCTTCAGCCATTTGCCGATGATGGCCTCGGACTCTCCGCCCACATGGCCATCCACCCAGGCGGAATAGACATCCGCCGTGTCGATGGCATTGAACCCGGCATCGAAAAAGGCGTCGAGCAGGGCAAAGGAAGTCTTCTCATCCGCTGTCCAGCCAAACACGTTGCCGCCGAAGACGATCGGGGCGATGGAGAGGCCGGTGCGGCCGAGACTTCGTTTTTCCACGGAAAATGCTCCTGTTGCTGTCTTTATGGCAAGGTAGCAACTGCCTGCCGGCATAACCATTCAATTCCTTTGATGGCATTCATCAGGCAGCGGCAGGGTCTGCGAAAATCAGGCCTGAAAACCGCGATAATGGCTGGGCGGATGGCGATTGTGCTGTTGCCAGACACGCCGCAAATGCCGGGCGGAGGCAAAACCCGCCCTTTCCGCGATGGCTTCCATATCCAGGCGGCTGTTTGCGAGAATGTCGCGGGCGAGATTGACCCGCATCAGGTTGACATAGTCGATGACGCTGATGCCGGTATGCTCGCGAAACAGGCGCGACAGATGCCTTTCGCTGAGCGCGGCAATATCGGCCAGCCGCTCCAGCGACCAGTCCTGCGCCGGCTCGGCCATCACACGGTCCTGAACCCGGTGAATGGCGGGGTGGATGTGGTTGCGGCCGGTCATCCAGGGGGAGATTTGCGGATCGCTGCCGCTGCGCCTGAGATAGACCACCATGGTTTTGGCAATGCGGGCCGCAACGGCCGGGGATGTCAGCCGGGAAACCACATGCAGCATCAGGTCGATGCCGGTGGAAATACCGGCACTCGAGAAGCGGTTGCCATCCTCGACGAAAAGGCGGTTTTCGGCCACCTGCGACAGCGGCGCGATGCGGCGCAGCCCTTCAACGCAATCGGCATGAGTCGTGCAGTTTCGCCCGTCGAAAAGTCCCGCTTCGCCCGCCAGCAGCGCGCCGGAGCAGATGGAAATGACTGTCGTATCGGCACGCACCGCGCGGCGCAGCCATGCCGCCAGCGCCTGCCGCTCTCGCTGTGTCTGCGGATCATTGTCGAAGCGTGACGTGCTGCCCGAGATCAGCAGGAAAGCACTTTCCGGCAGGGTCGAGGGCAAACTCTCCAGTCCGGAAAGCCCAAGGCCGATGGAGGATTGTTGTTCGCCACTCGCAGCAATGTATCGGCAGTCGAAATGGATGTCCCGCTGTTCCGTGTTGGCATAACGGATCACTTCGAGCGGACCGGCAATGTCCAGCAACAGCGCGTGAGGCGGCACAAGCGTATAAAAGGGAATGATGCGCGTGCCGCCTCTATCCATCATGCGGCCTCTTTGACGGTGGCAAGCACGTCGTTGACGGTTAGGATGCGTGCGAAGCGGCCAGCCAGCACCAGTTCGGTCCGTTTGCGGATATCGTCCGGGCTGAAGACGGTGCCGGAAGCATGTGTCATCGGGAAAGTAAGGGTCGCTTCGGTGACGTAATCGACACTGTAACCAAGATCAGAAGCGTGCCGCGTGGTGGTTTCGCAGCATTGTTCGGTGCGGATGCCGGAGACGATCAGCCGGTTGATGCCCTTCTGTGTCAGCCAGATTTCGAGGCCGGTGCCGGCAAAAGCCGAATGGCGGTTCTTGTGAAAGGTGACATCAGGCGTGATCCGCACACCCTCCAGCGCCCGGATATAGCCACTGTCCTTTGAGAAGGCCTTGTCGCCATCGACATGGAAGATTTGAACGACTGGAATGCCCGCGGCTTTGGCGCCATCGATCAGCGCCTGCTGTTTCTCCAGATAGGCGGCCAAACCGCTTTCCTCGAAATAGGGGGCATGCCGAAAGGATTCCTGAACGTCGATGACCAGCAGTGCTGTATGAGAAGAGGACATTTCATGTATCTCCATTGGGTTCATGCATAGCATAATTCTTCTTATCCAGCTCGAAGAAAAGCGGGCATTCTGACAAAGAGAGGACAAATTCAGCCATATCGTATTCTGTCATGCACCTGCGGCTTGCCATGACGTGTGACGATGGTAAGTTTCCGTTGAATGGCAGAGCAGGAGAACGGTATGCTGCGCTTCGGAATAATCTCAACGGCGAAAATCGCTCAGGATCACGTCATTCCGGCGATACAGGATGCGCAGAACTGCGTGGTCAGCGCCATAGCCAGCCGGGATCTCACCAGGGCGCGCGCGGTGGCGGATCGTTTTTCCGTGCCCCACGCCTTCGGTTCCTATGAGGAAATGCTGGCTTCCGATGTCATCGACGCGGTTTACATTCCGCTTCCGACATCGCAGCACGTGGAGTGGACCATCAAGGCCGCCGATGCCGGCAAACACGTTCTGTGCGAAAAGCCGATTGCACTGAAGGCAGAGGAGATCGACACCCTCATCGCCGCGCGTGACCGCAACCGCGTCATCGTCTCGGAAGCCTTCATGGTTACTTATGCGCCGGTCTGGGCAAAGGTGAAGGAGTTGCTGGCCTCGGGCGCGATCGGAACACTGAAGCAAGTGCAGGGCGCTTTCAGCTATTTCAACCGCGATCCCGGCAATATGCGCAATATTCCCGAACTGGGTGGCGGGGCCTTGCCCGATATCGGCGTCTACCCCACCATCGTGACCCGCTTCGTCACCGGTGTGGAGCCGAGGCGCGTGCAGGCCACCGTCGAGCGCGACAAGGAATTTGGCACCGATATCTATTCCAGCGTCAGGGCCGATTTCGGCGGTTTCGAACTGAGTTTTTATCTGGCCACACAGCTTGCCGCCCGCCAGCTGATGGTTTTCCATGGCACTGACGGTTATATCGAGGTCAAATCTCCCTTCAACGCCAATCGCTGGGGTGCGGAAGAGATCGAGCTGACCAATCAGGCCCATAACCAGTCGCAAATCTTCCGGTTTCAGGATAGCCGCCAATATAAGCTGGAGGCGGAGGCCTTTGCCCGTGCTGCGAAGGGTGAGGGCGAAGTCGTTACGCTGGAAAACTCGAGGAAGAACCAGCTTTTCATCGACGCCATTTACCGGGCGGCGGAAAAGGACGGGTGGGAAACGGTTTAATCCGGCTCTTGCCGTTGCCTTTGAAGCCGCCAATAGCCGTAAAGCGCCAGCAACAGTGCTGCGAGTGCTGAAAAGGCAAGCGGGACGAGCGGCTGCACCAGCGGGTTGCGCCATTGCAGCAGGGCAAACAGCCCGACGCTGACGATACGCGAGGTAAGCGTGACGGCATTTGTCAGAAAGCTGTTCAGTGCGGCTGATGCCTCACCATTCGAACGGTTCATCCGCCAGCTTGTTGCAAGCCCCGCTGCCGCGCCCGGCAAACGGGCGGCAAGCGGATCGACGCCGAGATAGAAAATAAGCACACAGGTAACGGTGAGGTCAGTGGCCAGTCCGCAAATCTCGGTCAGCGCAAAGTGCGGAAGCCTCAAGGCCGTGGACTTTTAGAGGGTTGGCTGGGTGGAACGTGGGCGCTGCAGCACCAGAAGGCTGATAACGACACCCACGACACCGAAATTGTAACCGGCAAGCGCCAGAAGCAGCGACATCAGGGGCACGGCCGTGGAAGAAAGTGCCATCGCCACGCCATAGGCACCGATAATCATCATGCAGATGAAAACGATGCTGAAAACCGAACGCAACGCAACTGCGGTTACGCCGAGCACTGTGGCGGTAAGAAAAATCATGATGCCGCCTCCTCTTTGGTTGCCGGGCCTGGGACAGACGTAACGCCGTCTTCCCTAACGAACCCTTGTTTTCTCCTCCAATCCCCATTTTCCTAACTCGTTAGTTGAGGATATGGTTTCATCGCCGTTAAAATGGGCCGGGCCGGTGCCGGCATTTCCGAATCGACGGGTTTTGGTTACAAACGGGCATGAGCGATATCTTCTCCCACGCAGCATTGAGCAATCTTGCCGAGTTCTCGGTGTCCGAACTGTCGGGTTCCATCAAGCGCACGGTGGAGACGGCTTTCGAGCAGGTGCGGGTGCGCGGCGAGATTTCCGGCTATCGCGGTCCGCATTCTTCGGGTCATGCCTATTTCTCGCTGAAGGACGATCGTGCCCGCATCGATGCGGTGATCTGGAAGGGCACGTTTTCGCGACTGAAGTTCCGCCCGGAAGAGGGCATGGAAGTCATTGCCACCGGCAAGGTCACTACCTTTCCCGGCTCCTCGAAATACCAGATCGTCATAGAAAGCCTCGAACCGGCAGGTGCCGGCGCGCTGATGGCGTTGCTCGAAGATCGCCGTCGACGTCTGGCGGCGGAAGGGTTGTTTGATGCGGAACGCAAGCGTCGCCTGCCGTTCATGCCGCGCGTCATTGGGGTCGTGACCTCGCCGACGGGCGCAGTCATCCGCGATATTCTTCACCGCATCTCGGATCGCTTTCCCGTGCATGTCGTCGTCTGGCCGGTCAAGGTGCAGGGCGAAGGTTCGGGCGAGGAAGTGGCGAACGCCATTCGCGGCTTCAATGCGCTTCAACCCGGTAGTGAAATTGCACGGCCGGATGTACTGATCGTCGCCCGTGGCGGCGGCAGTCTGGAAGACCTCTGGAGTTTCAACGACGAAATCGTCGTGCGTGCCGCTGCCGAGAGCAAAATCCCGCTGATTTCCGCCGTGGGGCATGAGACCGATACGACCTTGATCGATTATGCCGCCGATGTTCGCGCGCCGACGCCGACGGGGGCCGCCGAAATGGCTGTGCCGGTGCGGGCCGAGCTGGAAGCGCAGCTTTCCGGCCTTGCCGCGCGCCTTTCCGGCTCGGTATCGCGGCAGATGGACAATCGCCGTCAGGGCGTGCGGGCGCTGGTGCGGGCGCTGCCCTCGCTCGATCAGCTTCTCGCTTTGCCGCGCCGCCGGTTTGATGAGGCCGCGAGCGGTCTCGGGCGGGGACTGGAATTGACCACGCTGAACAAACGCCGCGCCTTCGAACGTTCAGCCTCGGGTCTCAGGCCGGAAACCCTGCTGAACGGTCTCAAACAGCACAGGCAGCGGATTACCGAGCGCATGCATCGGGCCGAGACCCTGGTTGAGCGCCGCCTGCTGCAGGGAAAAGGCCGTGTCGATGCCTTTGATTCTTCGCTGCGTTCGCTTCCCGCCCGGCTACTCGGCCAGCTGGAGCGGCAGAAGGAACGCATTGTCACTGCTGCACGCCGCGCCGATACAGCCGTGCTGCACCGCATGACGCAGAACCGCGCGGGCCTTGCCTCCCATGACCGCATTCTGCAATCGCTGTCGTATAAGAACGTGCTGAAGCGCGGTTATGCCGTCATCCGCGATGAGGAGAACCGGCCGCTGACCCGTGCTGCCGCCATCGCGTCTGGTGCTGCGGTATCGATGGAATTTGCCGATGGCCGCGTTTCTGCCATCACAACCGGAGAGGGGACGCCGCCCTCGGATACGTCAGCCGCGCCAAAAAAGAAGCCGGCAAAACCGGCTTCTTCTGGCCCGACGGATCAAGGCAATCTGTTCTGATCAGATCGACGCCGCATCCGAAAAGCGGCGGCTGACGGTGAAGGTCTTTTCGATATCGGGATGCAGCTCCATGCCAAGGCCGGGACCTGGCGGCACGGTGATCATGCCGTTTTTCACTTCCGGCAATGCGGTGACGAGATCGCGATACCAGGTCTTGTAGAAGGCGCGCACGCTTTCCTGCACCAGCGCATTCGGCGCATTAAGCGACAGATGCGTTGAGGCGCAGAGCACCACCGGGCCGGTGCAATCATGCGGCGCGACCGGCAGATGCCAGGCTTCCGCCATCGAAGCGATCTTGCGCGCCTCGGAAAGCCCGCCGCACCAGCTGATGTCAAGCATCACCACACCGGCCGCACCGGTTTCCAGGAGATCGCGGAAGGCCCAGCGGGAACCGAGCGTCTCGGATGCGGAAATAGGTGCTGGCGAAACGGCGGCATAACGGGTCAGGCTGGAAAGGCTGTCCATCTTGATCGGGTCTTCATGCCAGAAGGTCTGGTAGGGGGTGAGCGCCTTGGCGATCTGCATCGCGGGCAGAAGCTGCCACATGGAGTGAAACTCCACCATGATATCCATCTTGTCGCCCACCGCCTTGCGGATTTTTTCGAAAGGCTCGAGCGCGCTTTTCAGGTCCGGCATCGAAATATATTGGCCACGCGTCTTTTCCGCCGCCGCATCGAAGGGCCAGATCTTCATGGCCGTGATGCCGTCTTCGAGCAACGAGTGGGCCAGCTCGTCAGCCCGGTGCAGGAAGCCGTTCAGATCGTCATAATCCTTGCCGCCGGACAGGCCATAATTGGCCGTCTGCTGGCCGGTGGCCTTCTTGATATATTCGGTGCCCGCACAAGTGTTGTAGGTGCGGATTTCCTTGCGGCTGAAACCACCGAGAAGCTGGGCGATCGGCTGGTTGGTGGCCTTGCCGAAAATATCCCACAGCGCGATATCGAAAGCGGAATTGCCCCGTACCTCCGCTCCCGAAGAGCGAAAACCGAGATAACCGACGAGGTCCTGCGCCAGAAGATCGATCTGCAGCGGATCGCGGCCGATCACGCGGGGTGCGATATATTCGTGCACATAGGTTTCCACCGTCTCGGCACCATAAAAGGTTTCGCCAAGCCCGGTAATGCCTTCATCCGTATGGACCAGAACCCAGAGCAGGTTTGCCCGTTCCGCCACGCGGACGGTCTCAAGTTTCGTAATTTTCATGAAGTGTCTCCTCCAGAGGCAAGTCGTGTTCCGTCTGGAACTGTGTTGAAAAAATCAGGCGATGCCGGCCGCCAGAAGCGCGTGCACGCTTTCATCGAAATGCCGCGCCATCAGCGTTGAGGCCGTTTGCGGGTCTCCTGCGGCAATGGCCTGTCCGATGGCGATGTGAAGTTCACCTGCGGCATGGCGCTGCGCATCGGATGTGCGGCTTTTCCAGCCGATCGGCCATGTCTGGCGCGTCACATTCTGGAAGGCACCGAGAATAAGTTCGAAAACCGGGTTTTTTGACGCTCTGGCAACGGCGAGGTGGAAGGCAAGATCGTGTTCCATGACCTTGTCGTTGTCGCCGAAATCCCGCTCCATATTGTTGGCATGGTCGAGAATGGTGAGCGCTTCCGCATCCGTTCGCCGCAGCGCTGCCAAAGTTACGGTTCTAACTTCGATCGTACGGCGCACATCGTAGATCTGCTGGATGTTGATCTGTTCGGTGTGAATGCCATGTTCAAACATCAATGACATTGCACCATGATCCAGTGTCGCCACCGTGGCGCGCTTGCCGGCGCTGACATCGATCAGCCGCATGGCGGACAGAGACCTGAAGGCCTCGCGAACGACGGTACGGGAGACGCCGAGCTGCTGTGAGAGCGAAAGCTCGCTGGGGAGTTTCGCGCCGGGGGCAAGTTCGTTTTCCCTGATGTGGCGGGTGATCGCGCCGATCGTGCTGCTGACGAGACCGGTTTCGTGGGAAATGGCGTTATACATTTTTCCTCCAACCTGTAGTACAGGTTTATGGAAAATTGCTTACAGGATTTTCTGGGGCGAAACAAGCGCCATCACGCGGCCATTGCGTGTTTGCCCGGCCCGGAAAGCCTATTCTTCGAAATCTCGCAAAAACCGTTTCAGCAGTTGGTTCAGCGTCGCACGCTCTTCTTCGCTGAGGCCGGCAACCAGACGGTGCTGGTTTTCGACGTGAGCGCCGGCCGCTTCCTCGACAATGGCAAACCCCCGCTCCGTCAACGATATCAGGACGCTGCGCCGGTCATTCGGGTTGTGTATGCGCTCCACCAGCCCCGCTTTTTCAAGCTGGTCGATGCGGTTGGTCATGGTGCCGGAGCTTACCATCGCCATGGCAAGCAGATCGCCGGGGGAGAGCTGGTAGGGCGAACCGGAGCGCCGCAATGTCGCCAGAACATCGAAAGCGGAGGAGGAAAGCCCATGCTTCAGCAGCACCGCCTCCACCTCTCGACCGAGATGGGTGGTGAGACGGTTCAAGCGCCCGAGGAGTCCCATGGGGCCGACGTCGAGATCGGGCCGCTCCCTGTGCCATTGCGCCAGAATGTGATCGACGCGGTCAAACGGTTCTTTGCTCATTCCCAAGGCATAACAACTGGTATCTTGACGTCAAGATAAAATCAGCTAGATTGCACTTATCTTGATATAGAGATTCTTGAAATGAAGAAAAATACGACCTATGCCGCCGATGTGCTGGTGACCGCCCTTGCCCCGGCCATCTGGGGAACCACCTATTTCGTCACGACGGAATTTTTACCGCAGGGATATCCCCTGCATGTCGCCATGCTGCGCGCATTGCCGGCCGGCCTGCTCCTGCTGCTTTTCGTGAGAAAGCTGCCACAGGGCATCTGGTGGGCGCGCAGCTTCATTCTCGGGGCGCTGAATTTCTCGTTCTTCTGGGCGATGCTTTTTGTTTCAGCCTATCGGCTGCCGGGCGGCGTGGCGGCAACGGTGGGCGCAGTCCAGCCCCTGATCGTGATTGGCCTCTCCCGGCTGTTTCTCGCAGCACCCCTTCGGCCGCTGGCCATCGCGGCCGGTTTTCTGGGTATTGTCGGTGTCGCTCTTCTGGTTCTGGCGCCGGGTGCTGCGCTGGATGGTATCGGGGTGGCAGCAGGTCTTGCCGGTGCCGTATCCATGGCTTTCGGAACGGTGCTGACCCGCAAATGGCGGCCACCGGTGTCGAACCTCACATTTACCGCCTGGCAACTGACGGCCGGGGGTATCCTGCTGCTGCCGGTCGCCTATTTCCTGGAACCGGCCCTGCCGACACCGACAGCGGCCAATATTCTCGGCATGACCTATCTGGGTATTATCGGCGCCGCCTTGACCTATTTTCTGTGGTTCCGCGGGCTGACCCGTATCGAACCTTCCGCCGCCGCATCGCTCGGTTTTCTAAGCCCGGTCGTTGCAACCCTGCTCGGCTGGCTGGCGCTTGGCCAAAGCCTCACGCCAGCACAGATCGCAGGTTTCGTCGCGGTGCTTTTCAGCATCTGGCTCAGTCAGCGCAGTCAGTTGCCGAGATAGGTCCCGTCAGGCCCATTCGCCCTTGCGCATCACCGGAACCGTGGAGCCATCCGGCTTCACGCCATCAATGTCCACCTTGTCGGAGCCGATCATCCAGTCGATGTGGATCAGGCTGGAATTGCCGCCCTGCGCCGTGATCTGCTCCTGCGACAGCGAGGCGCCGTCAAGGAAGCATTTTGAATAGCACTGGCCGAGCGCGATGTGGCACGAGGCATTTTCATCGAACAGCGTGTTGTAGAACAGGATGCCGCTTGCCGAAATCGGTGAGGAATGCGGCACCAGCGCCACTTCGCCCAGACGCCGCGCGCCCTCATCGGTGTCGAGCACCTTGTTCAATACAGCTTCGCCCTTGGAAGCCTTGGCTTCGACGATACGGCCCGCCTCGAACTTCACCTGGATATCGTCGATCAGCGTTCCCTGATGCGAGAGCGGCTTGGTGCTGGAGACGTAACCATCCACGCGCAGCGCATGTGGTGTGGTGAATACTTCTTCAGTCGGGATATTCGGGTTGCAGGCCACACCATTCTTGGCGGTGGAGGCGCCGCCATGCCATTCGTGGCCGTCCGCGAGGCCTATCTTCACATCCGTGCCGGGGCCGGTGAAATGCAGCGAAGCGAAACGTTCGCCGTTCAGCCATGCCGAGCGCTTGGCGAGATTGGCATTATGCTGCGCCCACGCCGCGACCGGATCGGCCAGATCCACCCGCGAGGCGGCGAAGATGGCGTCGGCAAGCCTGCGGACCGCTTCGTCTTCCGTCACATCAGGAAAGACCTGCTTTGCCCAAGACGGGTTGGGATAGGAGATGATGTTCCAGTTGATGTCGAAATTGGAAATCTTCTCCAGCGCCGGCTTGTATGCCGTGGAGTTGGCCTTGTTGGCGCGGGCAACCTTGGCCGGGTCCTGTTCGGCCAGCAGCATGGGGTTGTCGCCGGCAATCGCCAGCCGCGCTGCGCCATTGGCATAAGCCTTTGCCATGCCCTCATAAAGCCAGCCGGAAGCCCGGTCGAAATTGGTGTCACTGGCATGGCGATAGCGCGCAAGCGTGGTTTCTTCATCGGAATAAAAGGTGGTGACCAGTCCGCCATCCGCCAGATAGGCGTGTTTGGTCAAAAATCGCACCAGCGGCAGGGCTGCCAGCGGCGCTGTAATCACCAGATCCTGGTCCTTCTGCAATTGCAGGCCGACCTTGATGGCGACTTCGGCCAGTTTTTCGAGTTTGACGGGATCGATGGGAGAAACTGTCATGATCTGCCTTCGTCTATTTCAATCGGAGGCGCCGACCATAGCCCATTCCTCCCGAAAGCCAAATGCTTTCAGGCATGCCCTCCGGCGCTTCAATCGGCGACCAGCGGTGCGGCAATGGCCTCCAGCGCCATTTGGGCATCGCGGGGCGAAAGCCTCACTTGCAAGCCACGCTGCCCGCCATTCATGTAGACATAATCATGCGTCATCGCCCCGGCCTCGATGGCCGTCGGCACCTGTTTTTTCTGCCCGAAAGGGCTGATGCCGCCGACATGGTAACCGGTGGCGCGCTCCGCATCGGCAGGCTTCATCATGCTGGCGGATTTACCTCCGAAGGCGGCGGCCAGCTTTTTCATGCTGACCTCACGATCCGAAGGGACGACGACGCAGACCGGCTTGCCATCCAGTTCCGCCATCAGCGTTTTCAGCACCAGATGCGGTGGCTCACCGATCGCCTCGGCCGCCTGCAGACCGATGCGGTCTGCATTCGGATCGTAATCATAGGTGACAGTGGTGAAGGCAACGCCTGCCTTGGTCAGCATCTGGGTGGCGCGTGTTGTTTTGGACATGACAGGTTGCAGTCACGCAAAAAGGGTCTGGTAGGTTTCAGGCTTGAAACCGACAGTTATCTTGCCCTTCGCCTCCAGCACCGGACGCTTGATCATGGAGGGCTGCTCCAGCATCAGCGCGATAGCCTTCTCACGGTTCAGATCGGTCTTCTGGCCGTCGTCGAGTTTTTTGAAGGTCGTACCGGCGCGGTTGAGAACCGTTTCCCAGCCCGCGGCATCGCACCATGTTTCCAGATGGGCGCGGTCGATGCCCGACGCCTTGTAGTCATGGAAAGAATAGTCGACGCCATGGGTCTCCAGCCAGCTTCTGGCCTTCTTCATCGTGTCGCAGTTCTTGATGCCGTAAATGGTGATCGTCATGCTGCCAGCCTCTTTGTCTTCAAGCTCTCCGGCATAACAAAATATCCGCCTTATTCAACCCGCCCGCTGAATTGCCCCTGCGCATTTGCCCCGTCTTGATGCTAAGTCATGCAAAATCGCAATGGCTGATATCCGAACGAGCGCGAGCAAAGCTGCATGGCTTCCCTGCTACATCATGAGTTGTAGAACGGGGCCGAAATGCCCATTATCTGGGCATCAAAGATGGAGAGAAAAATGCGTCAGGTTGCAAAGACATCGCGTAACTTCTTCGGTGAAACTTTCGCCGTTCTCGGTGCAGCGCTCTCGGTTTCGGCCGCTGTTCGCGCACATCGCAAGCCCGCCCGTGCCGATCTCGAAGCTCTCGGTATCGACGGTAAGGCTTTCGACAAGGTACAGCTCTAAGCTGGCCATTATCCGTTGCGAGGCGATACCGCCTCGCTTGCGCTCAGGATCGACAACCGGATCGGTTTTCGACGGGCGCGGTGGATACGCGGATGGCGCGAAAAGCGCCCCGGCTTCGCAAAACAAGGTTCCGTATAGCTTTCAACAGCGGATGCGGAAACGACTATCGGCGTGGGAAGTGCTATGCCACTTCGGGTGCATCTTACCGCATCGCCACCCTTTGCATCGGCCGTTTCGAAGGTCCGATCACTTTCCCCGGCAAATGTAACTGGCTTTCAGGCCGCTCATAACGGTCTGCTTTCGGCGAAAGTGCGAAGCGCTCGAGCAATTCATGCCGCGTTTCGCCATTGTGACTGAACACAAGTTCGAAGTTCCCCGCCAGCCAGCTATAGGGTGTCTCAACCTGCATCAGCTCGATTTTCCCGCAGCCGTAGATCATGGTGAGATGCGGTGTAAAAGACGATGCGGCGACATAGGGCAGGTTTGCTCGCCTAAGGGAGCGCTGCACCATCTTCGCCAGAGCCTTAAGCTCCTGCATCTCGCTGCCACTGCGTAGCACCAGACTGTTGCGATTGCCGAAGAGCGACGATCCATAGAATGTGATCGGAACGGGCCGCGCCTTGATTTCCCCGAGCGTCGCCTTCAGCCGATGTACCAGCCCGTGAGGCACGGTCTCAAAACATCCGACACAGAGCAGGGTTATATGCAGAAGCTCCGGCGGATAGGCCTCACGCTTCGTCCGCCCCGCAGCATGGCACGACGCATCGGCAAAAATTCGTTCCGCCAAGGCTGCCGGCGGTTTCACCATGATCAGGAGCTTGCTGCTTAATCGCGGATTGAAACGCCGTATTTTCTCCGACTCCCACCCTTCGAAGCAAAGCTGCTTTGAGCTTCCTTCCTCTGCCAACTCGAAACTCATGACGATGCTCCATGGCCTTTGCCAGGGCCGCGATATTACCATCACCGGTTAAAATTGAAAGAACAAAAAGAGAACAAAAGCTTTGTGACGTTTACCAGATACCGGGAAACAGCCGATAGCGCCTTTGACGGGCATATTCAGAATAACCGGGCAATTCGGCCTGCAGCAGGCGGTCTTCCAAGCCGGTACGGATGATTAGCAGCACGATGGCCAAAGCCGCGGGGAGCAGGGCTATCCAGGAACTCAATGCGAGCGGTATGCCAGTGAACATGCCGATTGCGGCCGTGTAACCGGGGTGGCGCACGATACGGTATGGGCCCGACGTGACCACCCGCTGCCCGCGCTCGCTTTGGATGCGGACCCCGGGCTCGAAGAACGGATTGACGGCCTGGGCCCAGGCCGTAACCGCAATACCGCCGACAAGCAGGATGTAGCCGAGCAGCACGACCCACAACGGCACGGCAGACCACTCCATCCGGCCGGCATCGAATGCCGCAACCGGGATTTCAGCAAAAAAAGCCAAAAGGATCACGGAGACCAGAATCAGGTCCCATTTCTTGGTGCCCGGCTGGAACCGGCTGCGCGCGCGGAAAATGACCGGGTTCACACGCGCCAATACCAGCGCGGAAAGGCCAAAAGAAACGACGACGACCACGACGAAAATCCAGCCCGGGCACCAGTTGATCCTGCCCGCAGGCAGAAAAACCAAGGCCATCAGGCCCAGCGGCAAACTGATGGCGTACAGGATCGCGGCGGCGCGTGACATAGGCTTCGGATCGGCATCGGATGTCATCGATGGGCTTCCTTCTATTGTCCTCGATAGGACGAACGGCAGCCTGTCCTGGTGGACTGATTACACGCCTTAAAGCGGTGTGGGGCCGGCGGTACTCTGCGAAAGACGGTCGAATACTGGCAAAAAAGCGCAGAAAGTCAAACGCATAAGCGGTCTCGGGTCTAGCCGACCGCGCGACAGCTGCTTGCGGACCGGAATGGGCGATCACTGTTTGGTGGTTCATCTTTTAGTCGCTTTCGGCAGTCGGTACGTCCAGTAATATCGGCCCCGCGCACATCTGGTTTCCGGCGGGATTCCGTCAGCAGCCATAAGGCAAACGGCTTCGGGTTGACATTCTACCTACTAGTTGGTAGGTAATTACTATGAAAAATCCACAAACCAAAGCGGATGAAATTCTTCGTTGCGCACGCTCCCTGATCATAAAGGGCGGCTACAACAGTTTCAGCTATGCCGATATTTCCGCTGTGGTCGGTATTCGCAATGCGAGCATTCACCACCATTTTCCCAGCAAGACCGATCTGGTCCAAAAACTGGTTGCGCAATACAGGCAGGAGGCGGAAGCCGGGATCGCCGAACTGGAACGAAACGTTTCCGACCCGCTCGAACAGCTTCGCGCCTATATCGGCTATTGGGAGGGCTGTATCGCCGAGGCCACTCATCCCTTCTGCGTCTGCGCTTTGCTCGCCAGTGAAATTCCGGTTCTGCCTGAAGCAGTCGCTCTTGAAGTGCGCGCGCATTTTCGAAGTCTCTCGGACTGGCTCACCACAGTTCTGGAACGCGGCGTTGCCCAAGGGCGCATCGCGCTGAGCGGAACTGCCAGAGCCAATGCTGAAATCTTCATGGCCACCGTGCACGGCGCGATGCTTTCCGCCCGTGCTCACGGTGATGCGACGACTTTTGGTGCAATAACCCGCCCCCTGCTTGAGCGCATGACCGCTTAAAATCGGAGCCTCGCGGGGAACGTGAAGGCGTGGCCCGGGCGGCACGCCACCGAAACAACAGACAGCATTAAGCTGGCAGATTTGTCGATGACAGTCTGCTTCCTGGACCACCCCGTCCTTTTGGACAAGAAAGGCAATCTCTCATGTTCGGAATTTCTCCGCTTGGCTGGATCCATACACTTGGAAGCCTGCCGGCCATTCCCGCCGCCATTTACATGTTTGCCCGCTACGGTCGAATCGTTCCGCGATCAGCGCCGGGCACCCTCTATCTTGTTTCCATGCTGATTGGAGCTGCGACGGTCTTCCTCGTCGCGCATCAGCCGATCAGCTATGGCGTTGGCGTCCTGACCATCTTTTTCCTGCTTGCAGGTTACGGCATCGAACGCGTTCTTGGTTCAACGCGCCTGGCCAGATATATTGAAACCATCTGTCTCAGCATCACTGCGTTTCTTTTGATGGTCCCGACGGCCAGCGAAATCCTGCGTCGTGTTCCGGACGGTCACCCTCTGGTTACGGACCTGAAATCACCGCTGCCTCTCGGTGTTCAGGCAGGGTTGCTGGCGATCCTCGTGGTCGGCCTGGCCGCCCAGATGATCTATCTCACACGACAAAACAGAAACGCCGCGAACTAGTCGCGGCGTCATCGTTTAAACTGCCTTCGACATGGCGGCGTTGCGGTAGCAACGCCACTGTGTCGATTATAGTCCTATTCCCACTCGATCGTGCCGGGCGGTTTGCTCGTCACGTCATAGACAACGCGATTGATGCCCCGCACTTCGTTGATGATGCGGGTTGCCGCGCGGCCGAGGAAATTCATGTCGTAGGGATAGAAATCCGCCGTCATGCCGTCTACCGAGGTCACGGCGCGCAGCGCGCAGACGAAGTCATAGGTGCGGTAATCGCCCATGACGCCGACGGTCTGCACCGGCAGCAGCACGGCAAAAGCCTGCCAGATGGTGTCGTAAAGACCAGCCTTGCGGATTTCATCGAGATAGATCGCATCGGCCTTACGCAGAATATCGAGCTTCTCGCGGGTAATCGCGCCGGGGCAACGGATCGCCAGACCAGGACCTGGGAAGGGGTGGCGGCCGATGAAGCTGTCCGGCAGGCCGAGTTCACGGCCAAGCGCACGTACTTCGTCCTTGAAAAGTTCACGCAGCGGCTCCACGAGCTGCATGTTCATGCGCTCGGGAAGGCCGCCGACATTGTGGTGGCTCTTGATGGTGACAGAGGGGCCGCCGGAAAAGGAGACGCTCTCGATGACGTCAGGGTAAAGCGTGCCCTGTGCGAGGAAATTCGGAGCACCCTTGCCGTCGGCGGCGATCTTGGCCGCTTCGGCCTCGAAGACTTCGATAAACAGGCGGCCGATGGTCTTGCGCTTCGCTTCCGGATCGGAAACGCCCGAGAGTTCGCCGAGGAACAGATCGGCGGCGTCAACATGAACAAGCGGAATATTGTAATGGTCGCGGAACATGCCGACCACCTGCTCGCTTTCACCAAGCCGCATCAGGCCATGGTCGACGTAAACGCAGGTGAGCTGGTCGCCGATCGCCTCATGGATGAGGATAGCCGCAACCGAGGAATCGACGCCGCCAGAGAGTGCGCAGAGCACGCGACCGGTGCCGACCTGCTCGCGGATCTTGCGGATCATCTCGGCGCGATAAGCCGCCATCGTCCAGTCGGATTTAAGCCCGACGATCTTGTGCACGAAGTTGGAGAGCAGCTTGCCGCCGTCAGGGGTATGCACCACTTCCGGGTGGAACATGGTGGAGTAGTAGTGACGGGTCTCGTCCGCGGCGATGGCGAAAGGCGCGTTCTCGGAGGTCGCGATGACCTCGAAACCTTCCGGCAGCTTCGTTACACGGTCGCCATGGCTCATCCAGACGGGATAGCTCTTGCCCTGTTCCCAGAAGCCTTCAAAAAGTGGGCTTGCCTTCTTGATGTCGATATCGGCCCGGCCGAATTCCGCCGCATGGCCGCCCTCGACAACGCCGCCGAGCTGCGTGCAGAGCGTCTGCTGGCCGTAGCAGATGCCGAGGATCGGAACCTTGCTGTCAAACACCGCCTGCGGCGCGCGCGGGCTTCCTTCCGCCGTCACGGATGCGGGGCCGCCGGAGAAGATCACGCCCTTGGGCTGAAGCTTCTCAAACGCCTCTGCGGCATTCTGAAACGGATGGATTTCGCAATAGACCCCGGCTTCGCGGATGCGGCGCGCAATCAGCTGCGTCACCTGGCTGCCGAAATCGATGATGAGAATGCTGTCGGGATGGGCTATCTGGGTCATGGCGAGCCTTTAAAGAAAATGGCAGCTTTAGGCAACCCGGAAGCGGGTGTCAAACAGCGGAAATTTGCGAAAATCGCAAGGTTTCAAAGGGCGATCGTACCGTCTTCAATGGCGCGGCAAAGCCCGTCGACGGCCTCCGCCAGCTTTTCGTCGATGATGTGTAGATATTCCGTCCAGTCATCCACATGGTTCACATCCGCCTTGCCATCGGAAATACCACGCAGACCGGCGAGCGGTACGCCGAAGCGCTGGCAGGCACGGAGCACGGCGTAGGTTTCCATTTCCACCATGTCGGCGTTGATCGCCCCATAGGCCGCACCGGAAACCACGTTGGCGCCGGTGGAAAGACGTGCCTCGGCAATGCCGGGTATGAGGAAAGGCAATGGCACATCGGCCGGCAGGTCAAGAAAGGGCGTGCGACCCTTTTCGAAACCGAAGGCGGAGGCGTCCATATCGCGATACGAAACCGAAATCGCCTGATAGACGCCCGTTTGGTCCAGAGTGCGTGAACCGGCAGAGCCGAGAGAAACGACGAGGTCGGGCAAATGGTCTGCCGCATCGAGACCGGCAAGAACGGCCGTTACCGAAATCGCAGCCTCGACCGGGCCGACGCCGGTCATCAGCGGCGCAATGCGGGCCTGTAGATGGGGGCCGTATTCGGCGGAAGCCGCCATGACGAAGAGGACGGATTTATCCGCAACATGCAAAAGCCGGTAGTTCATCCGGTAATATCCTCGCGACCCTTTACCACCATCATGGTGCCGGTCATGGAGGCGATCAGCTTTGCCGGCCCGTCCGAAAGCGCATAAGCGCGGCCATCGGCGACGATCAGGTTGTTTCCGGGCTTGATGATTTCGCCACGAAACAGGAACCGTTCGCCGCGTCCGGGCGACATGAGGTTGACCTTGAACTCGATGGTCAGCAGCGAGGCGTCAGGCTCGATGATCGTATAGGCCGCATAGGTACAGGCCGTATCCAGACCGGCGGCGATGACGCCCGCATGTAATATGCCGTGCTGCTGCGTCAGCTTTTCATGAAAAGGCAGTTCGATTTCCACCAGCCGGTGTTCGATACGGGTGATCTCGGCGTCGATCGCCTGCACCACGCCCTGGCGCGCAAAGCTGCTTTCTATCCGCTGACGAAAATCGCCGGGATCCGTGATCTCCATGGCTTACCTGCCTGCCTTCTGCCCTGTCGCAGACTGACATGGCGCGTGGCGGCGGGCAAGGCAAGGGCTTGCAGCCGAATTAGTTCAGCATGCTGATGCTTGCGTTGAGCACCGTGGCAAAGGCGACCCACAGCGCATAGGGCGTAAAAAGCCACATCGATATGCGGTCACGGCGGTAGGTCAGCGCCATGAAGGCGATGATGCAGATCAGCATGGGGATGATGATGACGAGTGCGCCTGCCGGGCTCTGCATGCCGAAAAAGATCGGCGACCACAGGAAATTCAGTATCATCTGCGTGAACCAGAGGCGCATACGCGTCCCCATCGGCTTCCTGATCCATGTGCGGGCGCCGGCAATGCCGATCAGCACGTAAAGCGCCGTCCAGACCGGCCCGAAAATCCAGTTGGGTGGATTGAAGAATGGTTTCTGCAGCGATTGATACCATTCGCCCGGCACATTGTTGACGCCGATCAGCGCTCCAACGGCAACAACTGCAACTACGAAAACAATATACACGGTAAGGTTTTTCATGACGCATCCAATGCGCCGACCATGCTTTTGTTCCCGTGCCTTTTCAGTATTTTAGCTGGAGAGACGCACGATATGCTGGTCCCATGCCACGTCGCTGCGCACGGTCTCGAAAAATCCGTCATAGGAAGAAACAGCAATGCCGTTCGCGGCAGGGGCGACGCCCGCGGCTTCCCGCACCGTCGTCTCGGATAAAACGCGCCCGGTTTTTGCATCCAGCGTCACGGCGGCGTTGCCGTTGGGCGATGTCAGGCCCACCAGCCCATCGCGCCGGTTGACGGCGATGGCCCCGACGTAATTGGCAAGGCGCATCGTCGTTTCCTGGGGCAAATCCACGAGGGACACATCCTCACCCTTCGAGAAATGCCCGACAAGCGGCGGAAGGTCGTTGCGCGGTCCCTCATATTGGCAGGCAAACCAGATGCGCCCGTCATCGCCGAGATCCACATGGCGGGTGGAAAGCTGCCGCAGACGATCCGGCATTGCGTGTTTCTGAATCAACTGGCCGGTCGCCGTATCGAGAAGCACAAGAGAGGGCTGCATATTGTCGATATTGAGCTTGGTTCGGCCGAAATCCGGATGGGTCTCGATGCCGCCATTGGCGATCACCATCAGCCGCCCGTCATCGCTCACTGTCATGTCATGCGTGCCGATGCCATGCGCGTCATATTCGCCGATGCGGGCAAAGCCGTTGCGGGCGTCATAGAGCCCGATGACGCCACGATTGCCGTCGAAGTCGTTTTCGCTGGCATAAAGGATTGCGCCATCGGGTGAGAATTGCCCGTGGCCATAGAAGTGGCGGTTCTCCGGCGTGTGCATCACGATCGGCTCGTGACGCCGCGCGGGGTCGAAGGCCATGAAGAAGGTGCCGGGTCGGCGCGCAAAGGCCACTGTCATGCCGGTCGCGTGGCTCGTCGCCATTCCGTGGGCGCGGGCGGGAAGCGCGACGCGGTCGATGATCTCGCCGCGCTCGCTGATGGTCGCGATGCCGTAGGAGCCGTCACGGGCGCGAAAGGCTGAAGCGAAGACGGCATCGGCGCGTTCCAGCGCATGCAGCGAGCCGGGGGCAAGTGTGGCGAGGAAGGGAATGCCCGCCGCCTTGATGAAGCTTCGCCGGTCCATCAGCATCGGCTTTTTGCCTGAGATCATCGGCTCAGTCTCCGTCGGCGAAGGAAAAGCCGGAGCTGAGGCCGATCGCGCCGCCATATTGATCGTTCAGGCGATAGATCAGGTCTTTGCCGTTGAGCAGCAGATAATCCACCTTGGCGCGCTGATCGTCCTGATCCAGCGCCTTTTGCACATCCGTATCGATGGTTCCGGCAACGCGGATCATCGATTTGGCGATGAAATCGATGGAGTTGACGATGGAGCGTTGGTCAGGCGGCACGAGTTCGACCATATCGGCCGTGTGCAGCAGGGTCTGAACCGCCTTGATGTTGGCTGAAATACTCTTCCAGGTCAGGCCGGAGCGCCAGTAAATGGCGGTGCGGGGAAATCTTGCCTTGTCCGGCCCCTTGTAGAAGGTTTCGATCCGCTGGTCGCGGATAGCCTCGGAGCCGTGGACGAGAATGCCGAGCAGGGCAACAAGCGCCTCGCGCTCGTCACGAAAGACGGGGTTGTCCGTACCGGGCTCAGTCCAGTTCTTCTGCGCGCCATCAGGCGTATTCCAGCTGTCGGAAAGTTCCGCCGCCACATTGGCGATATTGCCGGCGATGGCGGCGCCATAACGGCAGCGGAAATCACCCTTCCTGTCGAGCAGCTCTTCCGCTCCGGTTCCGTAAAGTACGAATTCGAGAGCGCCGAGCCCCTGCGCCGCAACGCTCTTGCCGCTCAGGCCTTCGGCACTGGTGACGCTTTCATCTTTTTCGGCGAGATAACGCTGCACCTGTTTCAGGCCCAGACTCTTCTTGTCGGGGTAATAAAGCACACGTTCGAAACGGTTCTTCTCGATGACAGGGCCGACACGCACGATCTCGATGGTCGACCAGCTCGAGACAGTATCGGCAAAAGCCGCCCGCGCTGCCGTCTCCGTCGTTTGGGACGGAGCGGCGCAAAACGCTTTCATACGGCCTTCCAGCGTCTCCGCCGATTGCCGGAAGTGGTCATAGCCGGGACGGATGAAACCGTTCACAGCCTTTTCCATGACACCCCGCACCTGCATGGGGTCAAGCGGCGGTGGCGGCATCAGTTCCACGTCCTGTGCCTTTGCCGGCTGATTGGCCAGAAGCAGCAGCACGGAAAAGAGGCCGGAGATTTTTCGCATGGCATTGTTCATCAAAGGGACTCCAGAAAGGCCAGCAAAGCCTGCCGGTCGGATTTTTGCAAGGCGGCAAAGGCATCGCGCGCTTTCTGCGCTTCGCCGCCGTGCCACAATATCGCTTCCGACAGGCTGCGCGCCCGGCCGTCGTGCAGGTAAAAACCGTTGCCATTGACCTTTTGTGTCAGGCCGATGCCCCAGAGCGGTTGGGTACGCCACTGCCGCCCGCTTGCTTCACCCACCTGCTGGCCGTCGGCAAGCTCTTCGCCCATGTCATGCAGCAGAAAATCGGAATAGGGCCAGATCAGCTGGAAAGAATGCATGGGGTCGGCGGCATCGCGTCGGGTGACGAATTTCGGGGTATGGCAGGCGGTACAGCCTGAGGCATAGAAAAGCTGCTTCCCCTGCAGAACCACCCGATCATCGACATTGCGGCGGCGCGGTACGGCGAGGTTTTCGGTGTAGAAGGTCACGAGATCGAGAACCGGGTTGGGCGTTTCTACCGGCCCGAGCCTGGGCTGCACGCCGGTCGGCATGGCCAGACAGTCATTCTGGGCTTCAGTGCAATCACCATAGGCGTTCGGCGCATCCGGCGTGGAAATGCCGATATCATGGGAGAAGGCGCTGGCGCTCTGGTCGCGCACGCTCGCATTCTGCGCTTTCCAGCCAAACCGTCCGAGTTTTATCTCGCCAGTGCGATGATCCTTGACCCATGCCGGACGCCCGGCAATGCCGTCGCCATTGTTGTCGTCTGGGTCGGCGTTGGCCAGAATATCGGCCTCGGCAATGGCCTCGATCAGGCCAAGCCCGAGGGTGGGCATGGCAATGCGCGCTGAAAGCGTCGTGTCGGCGCCAAGCGGGCCATATTGCAGATTAGCCACGGCATAGTCGGGCTTGCGCAACATCACCACCTCGCCTCCCGGTAGCTGAACCGGCTTTTCCGTATAGGTGATGAGCGGTTTGCCTTCGGCGGCGAGGCCGGGAATGGCCAGGTTCTGAAGCTGCCGGCCATAGGTCTCGTCGGGAAAATTAAAGACCTGGTGGCTGGCAATGGCCTGTCGTTCGGCTTCATTGCGGGCCGGTCGCGCCAGCCGCAGGAAGAGGGAGACGGCGTCTTCTCCGGCAAGGGGCGGTCGACCCCTGCCGTCCTTCACATGGCAGGTCTGGCAGGAACGGGCATTAAAAAGCGGCCCCAGACCGTCTGAGGCCTGTGTGGAGGAGGGAGAAGAGACCCAGAGCTTCTGGAACAGCGCGTTGCCAAGCTTGAAATCCTGTTTCCGCGCCAGAGGCATTGTGGCGGAAGGATGCGAAAACGCGCCGCTGTCGGGTTTGCCGGTGCTGGTCGTTGCTCCGCCGGACATGGCCTCGAAAGGTTCCGGCCTGGTAAAATCCGTCGTTGGGGTGGTCACGGCCAGCACGCGGCCTCGATCTGTCTCCGTCAGATCGCTACGCAGCGGTTCGGCAAGCGCCATCGACGCCACAAGGCAGGCTGCCCCGGTTAAGAAGAACGGCTTAGGGGTCAGCGGCAGCAAAAATTGCATGACAACAGGGGCGATGGGGAGCAGCGGGCCGCAGCAATCTGCGGCCCGCTTTGCCGCTTATTTGAAGACGGCGTTCGGATTGTCGAGGCTCTCGGAGCCTTCAAGCTCGATCTTGCCGAGATCGAGCGCCGCTATGACGCGTTCGACAGTCTTCGTCTGGTCGAGAAGGCCATCGATGGCCGTCTGAACCACGGCGTTGCCTTCCTTGTTGCCTTCGCCGATCATCTGGTCATAGGCCTCAACGGTCTGGGCGCGCTTTTCCATCGCGTGCATGGCGTCGAGTGTCTTGTTCAGCTTCGCCAGCATCTCGTCGTTCAGTGCCTTGTCCTTGGCGCCGACCAGTTCAGACAGCGAGGCGCCCGTCATCTTCGTCCCGTTCACGCGGGTATAGTCGCCGGTATAGGCCGACGCGATGCCGATCGCGTCGTAAAGATGCGAATTATAGGTGTTGTCGGAGAAGCAATCATGCTCCTCTTCCGGATCATGCAGCAAAAGGCCGAGCTTCATGCGTTCGCCGGCCAGCTCACCATAGGAGAGTGAGCCCATGCCGGTGAGAATGGCGGTCAGGCCCGCTTTGGGATCGGCTTCCACTGTCTTCGTGGCTTCGCCTTCCGGCGCCCAGGCATCCACCATCTCCTGAAGATCCTTGATCAGCAGGGTCGAGGCGGATTTCAGGTAATCGGCCCGGCGGTCGCAATTACCGTTCGTGCATTTCGCCTTGTCATAATCGGTATAGGGGCGGTTGCCCGCGCCCGGTCCGGTGCCGTTCAGGTCCTGACCCCAGAGCAGGAACTCGATGGCGTGGTAACCGGTCGTCACATTGGCTTCGACGTCGCCCGCCTCGTGCAGGCTTTCGATCAGCTCGGGGGTGATCTTGGAGGCGTCGACCTCTTCACCGCTGATCTTGATCTTCGGATTGGCGATGATGTTGGCAACGTAGAGTTCGTTCTCGTCGCTTTCGGTGCCATAGGAACCGTCGACGTAATCGATCAGACCTTCATCCAGCGGCCAGGCATTCACCTTGCCTTCCCAATCATCGACGATCGGGTTGCCGAAACGATAGACTTCCGACTGCTGATAGGGAACACGGGCCTTGATCCATGCCTCCCGCGCGGCTTTCAGGGTTTCTTCGCTCGGCGTTGCGATCAGCGCATCGATGGCCTTGTCCAGCGCCTTCGCCGTGGTCAGCGAATCCTCGTATTTCGCATGCGCGACATCAGCATAATGCTTGACGACGGCGGCCGCGTCAGTGGCGGCCTGTGCGGGGAGCGCGGTAAAAGCCGCAGATGCGGCAAGAAGCGCAAAAGAAGCGCTGAGAATGGTTTTGCGGATCATGATCCCTCTCCTTCGGCAGGCGCGAAATGACTTCGCGCCGCGGCAAGCGAGTTCTGACCCAATCACAAACTTGTGTCAAACATTCTAGTTTAGAATGCTTTGAAACAAGATCGAGGGCTGTTTTTCAAGTAAAATCAGTGCTTGCAAAGAGGGTACTATGCTTTGCGTTTCATCAAGCAGAAGAAGAAGCCATCCGTATCTGTGGTTGCAGGCGTCAGCGTCACTGTCCTGCCGTCGGAAGAATGCGGTTTATTCGCATTGCCGCCGAAAGTTGTCTGCCAGCGTTCCAGTGCAGAGCCGATGGAAAATTCCGGGTTGTCCGCGCAGAAGCGCTTGACCTGCTGCTCGTTTTCTTCGGGCAGAACCGAACAGGTGACATAAAGCAGCTCTCCGCCCGGGCGAACGAAACCCTTGGCCTGCGAAAGCGCCTCGCCCTGCTGCTGCACGCGCTCTTCCAGATTGCGCGCCGTCAGCCGCCATTTGGTATCGGGGCGTCGGCGCCAGGTTCCGGTGCCAGTGCAGGGTGCGTCCACCAGAACGCGGTCAAATTTTCCCTGAAACGGCGTAAGGCCTGATGCGCGGTCATGGACCTGCACATTGCGCGTGCCGGCCCGCTTCAGCCGCTCGATGATGGGCGCAAGGCGCTTGCGGTCGGCGTCAAAGGCGTGGACCTGGCCCTTATTGTTCATGCTGGCAGCCATGGCCAGCGTCTTGCCGCCGCCGCCCGCGCAATAATCGAGGATCTGTTCGCCCTCATGGGCGCCGGCAAGATCGGCGACGATCTGCGATCCTTCGTCCTGCACTTCGAACCAGCCCTTCTGGAAGGACAGTTCGGCCGTCACATTCGGCAGGCGGGAAGGGCCTTCGCCAGCGGGGATGCGCACGCCCTGGCGGGCGATATGTGTGGCTTCCGCACCGCTTTCTTCCAGCGCCTTCAGCACCTTGTCGCGTGTCGCTTTCAAGGTGTTGGCGCGCAGATCAAGCGTGGGCCGCTCGTTCAGCGCCTGCGCCTCGGCGAGCCAGCGCTCTCCGAAGGCCGTTTCGAGGGAAGATTGCACCCATTCTGGAATATCGCCCTGAATATGGGCCGGTGCGTCACCGAGAGAACGGGAGAGAAAGGCCTGCTGCCTTTGTTCATCCGGTGCGGCGGGGGCGAATTTGTCGCCGTCGAATTCCGCCGAAAGGTCCGAAAAGCTCTTGCCCCATTGGCGCAGCAGAACCGCATAACCGAGAGAGGTGGCGCTATCGTCATCCATCAGCCAGGCGTGCGACAGTTTCATGCGCAGCGCGTCATAGACGATGTTGCCGATTGCCGCCCTGTCGCCGGAACCGGCGAAACGATGGGCAAGGCCCCAATCTTTCAGAGCATCGGCGACGGGACGCCTGCGTCCCTCAATATCCGCCAATACTTCGATTGCTCCGGCCAAACGCCCGCCTAAACGCATTGTCTACCTCGTTCTTCTGATAAGCCCGGTTGGTAGACGCGAATGGCGGCGAGGGCAAGGCTCAATCGGCCTTGACGATCTCGTAGCAAACCTTGGCGGTGCCGGAGTTGATCATGCCGATGTTCTTGGCGGCCGCCTTGGAAAGATCGAGAACGCGACCCTTGATGAACGGCCCGCGGTCGTTGATGCGCACCACAACGGCCTTGCCATTGCGGGCATTGGTCACCTTGACCTTGGTGCCGAACCGCAGCGAGCGGTGGGCGGCGGTCAGGTTGGCGGCGTTCATGCGCTCGCCAGAAGCAGTCTTGGAGGTCAACGCATACCACGATGCGCCTCCACAACCATTTGCCGCATTCGCCTGAAGAGGCGCAATGATGGAACAGGCGGCGATAGTTGCAGCGGTGAAAGTTATACGACGGATATTCAACAAACTGTGCTTCCCTGAAAATCGGCCCCGCGCCGATTGATTGTGCCCTTGCTAAACGGCCATGAACTGGCCTGAACGCCTTTTGATGCGAGATTGTAGGGCGAGGGAAAAATGGCGAAAAAAAGCTGATCTCAAATCACGAACTGTTACAGTCTGTAATATTCGTGATCGTTAGCCGGAAAGGCGTCGCCTGGCCATCCCTGTCACAATTCGGAAAAAATAATGCAGAATCAACGCTCAATGGAAATGTTGTTGCAAGTCACGGCTTCGTGAATCCACTTCACGAAATGTGAGTGAAATATTTTTCTAATGACTACGATTTTAGTGATTTTTGGATGGTTAATAAAGTCCTAATTAGCTGAAATAAGACGAAAACCATCCGCAAAAGCCGGATTGGAAGGATTTTTCATCGCTTTCGATGGGACCATTCTCAGCCTCGCCAGAGGCCGTTTTCCCACAATTGTTTCAGGGAGAGTCTGTACTCCGGAAAGCGGAAATCGAAGCCAAGATCGCGTATTCTGGCGTTCGAAACGCGCTTGTTCTCGCCATAGAAAGAGCGCGCCATCGGCGTCAGATCGGCGGTTTCAAAAGCCTGCTCGGGCGGCGGTTCCACGCCCATCAGCGTCGCTGCGAAGCTCACCACATCCTGCGGCGGGCAGGGTTCATCATCTGTCACGTTGAAGATACCGCGTTCGTTTTTTTGTGCCAGAAAGGCAAGTGCGGCACCGATATCCTCGACGCGGATGCGATTGAACACCTGGTCCTTCTTCACAAGCCGCCGCGCAGTTCCCTTCTCGAAATTCATGAAGGCATTACGTCCCGGGCCATAAATTCCGGACAGGCGCAGGATGGAAAGCGGCACATTCGCCTTTTGGGCTGCTTCAGTCCAGGCAGCCTCAGCGGCTACCCGTTCCACGGAGCGCGCGGAAACAGGGCGGCAGGGTGTCGTCTCGTCCACCCAGGCGCCGTGATGGTCGCCATAAACACCGACCGTGGAAAGATAAGCGACCCATGTCAGATTGGGCAGGAACTTTTTCAGATCGCCGCCCAGAAGCGCAAGCAACGGATCGCCATCCCTGCCCGGCGCGACGGATTGTACGAGATGCGTCACATTGCCCATGGCGGCGATGAGCTCGTCATTGAGATGGACCCCGTCAAAGAGGAACGGCGTCATGCCCGCTGTGGCGAGGCTTGCGAACTTGTCTTTGCTGCGTGTGGTGCCGGAAAGGCTTGCGGCCTCGGGTTTCAGCGCGTTTGCAATGGCCTTGCCCGAATATCCCGCGCCAAAAATCATCACATGCATGGTTCACGCCTCTGCCAGTTGCCATTCCATTTCCGCCTCCGGATCAGGCTCCGGGGCGCGACCGGCAGAGTATGTACGGAATTCGTCCCTGTCCATAAGCCGTGACAAAGCCCATGCGGCCATGCCGCGCACCTCGGGCGAAGGGTCAGTTTCCGCAAGCGCCTTGCATTGTTCCACGAATTGCCGGTCTGCGGAGTTTCCCGCCGCGATCAGCACATTGCGGATGAAGCGATTGCGGCCGATGCGCTTGACCGGTGAGCCGCTGAAGAAACTGCGAAACGCAGCGTCATCGAGCGTGAGCAGGAAGGCGATGGAAGGTTCCTTCAGATCCTCGCGCGCCTGCAGTTTCATCTCGGAGGCGCTGGCCGCGAATTTGTTCCACGGACAGGCGGCAAGGCAATCGTCGCAGCCATAGATGCGGTTGCCGATCATCGGGCGGAACTCGTGCGGGATCGGCCCCTTGTGCTCGATGGTGAGATAGGAGATGCAGCGGCGAGCGTCCAATTGATAGGGCGCGGGGAAGGCAGCCGTCGGACAGGCATCGAGACAGGCGCGGCAGGAACCGCAATGATCCTTTTCGGCCTCATCGAGACAGAGTTCGGCCGTGGTGAACATGCTGCCGAGAAACAGCCATGAGCCATGGGTGCGGCTTACTAGGTTTGTGTGCTTGCCCTGCCAGCCGAGACCGGCTGCGGCGGCGAGCGGCTTTTCCATCACAGGCGCGGTATCGACAAAGACCTTCACATCTTCGCCGGCGCGCGCGGCAAAACGGGTTGCGATCTCCTTCAACCGCCCCTTGATGATGTCGTGATAATCGCGGTTGCGGGCATAGACCGAAATGGCGGCCTTGTCCGGTTTGGAAAGCAGGTCGCGCGGATCTTCTTCCGGGCCGTAGTTCAGTCCGAACATGACGATGGAGCGCACGTCGCCCCACAGCGTTTTCGGTTCGGCACGCCGTGCTTCCGTTTCCTCCATCCACGCCATCGTGCCGTGATAGCCGTTGTCGAGAAACTGTCTCAGCCGTTCCGGCGCGAGCGGAATGCTGTCTGGGGCGGTGATGCGACAGAGATCGAAGCCGAGCGAAAGCGCTTCCTGACGAACGAAGTCCGTCAGTTTGTGCGCGCGTATCCGCTGCTTTTCGCTCGCGACGTCGATGGTCGTTTCTCCTGCGGGCTATTCTGCGGCATATATAGGCTGAGCCGCAGGCCACAGCAAACAACCAGCAGGACTGGAACTTAGAAATCCAGATCGGCGTAGTGGGAGGAGGGGGCAAGGCGCGGAATGCGCTCGCTCAGGAACGGCCGGAAGGACGGGCGCGATTTCAGCCGCTGATACCATTCTTTGGCAATCGGCGCTTCGAGCCAGTTGATCTCGCCGAGATAGTCCAGCACCGAAACGCCGGCGGCTGCGGCAAGGTCGGCATAGCTCAACCGATCGCCGGCGAGCCATGTGCGCGAACCGGCCAGCCATTCCAGATATTTGATATGCTGGCGGATATTGTTGCGGGCGGTGCGCAGCAGCTTGGAATCCGGCGGTCCGCCGCCCTGGGCCGCCGTCATCTGCAATTTATAGACCCGTTCCCGCACCAGCGGCCGGGTCACGTCATTTTCCATCTTCTGCAGAAACCACTCCGTCAGGCGGCGGATTTCCGCGCGCTGAAACGGGTCTTCCGCCAGAAGCCGGCGGTCGCGCTTCAGAACGCCATGCGTTTCGTCGAGAAATTCGGCAAGCACATAAGGCCCGCTCAGCGAGCGCATATTGTCATCGAGATAGACCGGCAGGGTGCCGGCCGGATTGAGCGCCAGAAACTCCCGCCGTCTTTCCCACGGCTGCTCCTCCACGAGATCGGTCTGGAACCCGTATTCCGCAAGGATCAGACGAACGAACCGGGATGCGGTCGACATCGGAGAGTGATAGAGAGTTGGCATCGGTACTCAATTTTTACGATTGGTTGTCATGATCGGCATTTGCCGGAAAACTTTTTCAGTTTCGCTTCATCAAGACGCTATAAGAGCTTGGCTACTTTAAAACAAGTTTAACGCAATTGCCTTCCATTGCCACTTCCCCCTGAAAAGAAGGATACCTCATGGGTGACCAATCGATCATCAGCGCGCTTCTGCTGGGCATTATCGAGGGTCTGACGGAGTTCATTCCCGTTTCCTCAACGGCACATGTGCTGCTGGCCGGGCATTTCCTCGGCTTCAAATCACCCGGCAACACCTTTGCCGTCCTCATTCAGCTCGGCGCGATCCTTGCGATTCTTCTCGTTTATTTTCAAAAGCTTATGTCTATAGCCTTGGCCCTGCCAGCCAGCGCCAAGGCGCGTCGTTTCGTGCTGGCCGTCGCTCTCGCCTTTTTGCCGGCGGCGATAATCGGCGCGTTGGCGCATGATTTCATCAAGACCGTGCTGTTTGAAACGCCGATGCTCATCTGCGTGGTGCTGATCATCGGCGGCGTCATTTTGCTTGCAGTCGACCGCATGCCGCTGAAACCGAAATATACCGACATCATGGATTATCCGCCGTCGCTTGCCTTCAAGATCGGCCTCTTCCAGTGCCTTGCGATGATTCCCGGCACGTCGCGCTCCGGCGCCACAATCGTCGGCTCGCTGCTGATGGGCACGGATAAGCGCTCCGCCGCCGAATTTTCGTTCTTTCTGGCGATGCCGACCATGCTCGGCGCTTTCACGCTCGACCTTTACAAGAACCGCGATGCGCTGAGTTTTGATGACGGCGCGCTGATTGCCGTCGGTTTCATCGCCGCTTTTGTCTCGGGCCTCTTTGTTGTTCGCTCTCTGCTGGATTTTGTGTCGCGTCGGGGCTTTGCGCCCTTTGCCTGGTGGCGCATCGCCATCGGTTCGCTGGGGCTGATCGCGCTTCTGGTTTTCGGCTGAGCCGAGGACGGGAATAACCCTCGTCCGTAATGAACGAACAAAAACAGAAAAAGCGCCCCGGAGAACCGGCGGCGCTTTTTCTTTGAAACTTTTAAAGGCCGATCAGTTGGTGCTGATCGAAGCCGTTGCGCAGGGGTCGACGCCGTAGGCGGGAGCGCAACCGCTCTTGCCCGCTGCAACCGTTCCCGGCGCCATGAAAGAACCCGCCAGAACCACCAAAGCCGCACACGCAAAAAAGAGTGCGATAGATCTGCCCATTTTATTATTGCCTTTCAGACGTTCGTTCGCGCGGATCGTGCCGCCGTGTGTGAAGTGAGGGTTCGGGATATGTTTGGAATGTGGCGAATATCAATAAAGCAGCTTGTTGAATACCGGGTTAATGCGAAGTCTTTTCCACAGTTGCGCTTGTGCCACGCTTGCCTGTGGCGGCCGGACGGCCGTTAACTTTTACCCGGCTTTAGAAATCTGCCTTAGTTCATTCTACACCTCCCCTGCAGTTGAGGAGAAAATGCACGAATAGCGGTTTGGTTGCAATTGAATTGGGCAAAAACAAAAAGCGGGAATGGCTCCCGCTTTCGTTGAAATCGCTGGCGCTGGCCTGAGCTTCAGGCCGCTTTACCTGCGTTTGAGAACTGGCCGTGGGTGCGATATTGCACCATGTAGGACGGCAGGATGGAGGCGACGCGAACGGGGGTGATGCCGATACCCTCCAGCGTCAGGCCGTTCTTTTCCGCCTCGGCGGAAACGACATTGTCCTTTTTCAGCATGGTCACCTGATCGACCGTCAGCGGCGGCTTAATCAGCGGCACCAGCGAAGTGAGCTTGGCGATCGTTGAGGCGACACCGAAAGGCAGGTCGACAAAAGGACGCTGGCGGTACGTTGCGGCAAGAACCGCCTCAAGACAGTCGCGGAACGTCATCACGTCCTGGCCGCCGAGTTCGTAAATGGCGCCGGGCTTCAGCTTGCCATCGACGCCACGGGCGACGGCTTCGGCGACGTCCTCGACATAGACCGGCTGGAATCTGGTTTTTCCGCCGCCGATCAGCGGCAGGAAGGGCATGCTGCGGGCCATCTTGGCGAATTTGTTGAAGAAATCATCTTCCGGTCCGAAAATGATCGACGGGCGCAGGATCACGGCGCCGGGCAGGATGGAATGGATGGCAGCTTCGGCGCGGCCCTTGGTGCGGCCGTAACCGGTCGGCGAACCCGCTTCCGCACCGATGGCGGAAATATGCGTCAGCGTGGCGCCAGCATCGCGGGCCGCCTCGGCAATGGCTTTCGCACCGAATTCCTGAACGGCGTCAAAGGTGTTGCGACCGCTTTCGGTCAGGATGCCGACGCAATTGACCACATGATCAGCATCCTCCACGGCTTTGACGATGGAGTCGCGATAACGCAGGTTCGCCTGGGCAAAGGAAATCTGACCAACATTGCCGAGCGGCTGCAGGAAGCCGGCAAGATCGGGGCGACGTACGGCGACACGGATACGATAACCGCGCTTCGCAAGTATCCGCACGACATGCCGCCCGACAAAACCCGAACCGCCAAAAACGGTGACGAGGGGTGGAAGGTTGGCCAAGGTCATGGGAGGCTCCTCAGAAGCTGTCGATAAAGCGTTTTTCAGTCTCTTAGCCCAAAGCCGCGCGCGCGTGAAGAGATGTTGTCGCAGGGCAGGGGCCGGTTTTGGAAATGCGATTGACGCCCGTCAAATTCCTTCGACGATCATCATCTCCGCATCCGCGATTTCCTGGCGGATTTTGGCGGCTGCCTGATATTCGGGGGAGTTGTAGCAATCGATGGCGTGCTGAACTGACGGGAACTCGATGACGACATTGCGGGCACGCGCCTTGCCTTCCAGTTCGGTCAAGGCACCGCCACGGGCCAGGAAATTGGCACCGAACCGCTCGAAGGCGGGCTTTGCCGTCGTGACATAGTCCTTGTAGCGCTCACTGTCGCGTACATCGACGCGGGCGATCCAATATCCCTTTGCCATTTCATCTGCTCCTGTCGTTACTGATTGGCCGGAAAGCTGGCGCGCAGCATGTCATCAAGAATGGCGCGGGCCGCCGCCTTCGGATCTTCCGCCCGAACGATCGGGCGGGCGACGACCAGATGGCTCGAGCCGGCCTTGATGGCGTCGTAGGGTGTCATCACCCGCTTCTGATCACCAAGATCTGCGCCGGCAGGGCGAATGCCGGGGGTAACGACGGCAAGATCCGGACCGAGAATTTCGCGCACGGCGGTCGATTCCTCTGCCGAACAGACGATGCCGCCCATGCCCGCTTCGCGCGCCTGTTCCGCCCGGCGCAGCACCAGCGAACGGGCGTCCGACGCGTAACCGGCTTCGGCCAGATCAACGTCATCCATCGAGGTCAGCACGGTGACGCCCAGCAGGCAGAGGCCGGAACCTTCAGCAGCCTTCACTGCAGCGCGCATGGCTTTGGGGTAGGCGTGCAGGGTCAGCATCGACATGCCCATGCGGGCGATGTTTTCGACACCGGAAGCAACCGTGTTGTCGATGTCGAGCAACTTCATGTCGAGAAAGACCTTCTTGCCGCTCTGCACAAGGTCACGCGCGAATTCGAGACCGCCGGCGAATACCAGCTGGTAACCGATCTTGTAGAACAGAACCTCATCGCCGATTTTCGAGACGATGTCTTCGGCCTGCTGCACAGTCGGAACATCCAGCCCGACGATGAGTTTTTCGCGCGCGGTCATTGTCTTATCCCTGCCATGTTTCCATTGCCGTCCAGTCGCATGTGGGGGACGCGGCTGCAAGTGAAAATTCGGCGATGGAAAAGTGGAAAAGATTGCCGCCGCCGGGCGGCTGGTCCTTGCTGCGGCTGATGTCACGGCCTTCGATATGGCATTTCAGGAGCGTACCTACGCCACCATGACCAACAAAGGCGATCGGTTGCCGCGGATCGTGTCGCTCGAAAACGGCTTTGACGGCCCGGACAATCCGCGCCTGCGCATCGATTGCGCGCTCCCAGCCGTGAAAACTTTCTTCGGGGTTGGCGAAGAACCAGTCCGCCGCCTTCTCGAATTCCGGCGGTGGCAGGAAGCCGGTGGCAGACCGGTCATTTTCATGCATCGCCTCGACGATCTCTATCTCCGCTCCGGAGGTTTCGGCGAGGATGCGGGCGGTTTCGATCGCCTTGGTTTCGGCGCTGGAAACAATGCGGCGCAATGACCGCGCCCAGGGCAGGCGGCTCGCTTCCCGTGCCCGCTCGGCCCCTCTCTCCGAAAGCCCCCATTCGGGAACGGGAACATCCGCATCGATCTTGACCTGGGGATGGGTGATGTAGAGCGCATGCATGGCAATCGGTCCTCAAAGGCGATGGAAAGGGCAAATCAACACCCTAACCATTCGTCGCGACCGGGAAATGACGGCCTTGCCTATCCTGTCGAGCAATCAGGCCCGCGTATAGGTCCACAATTGCGCCGGCGGAATATTGCGCACGATAAAATCGAAATGGCGGATATGATAGAGGTGCGGCTGCGCGACGATCGGGGAGATCGGACCGTAGGATATCTGCACGACGGGACGGCCGTGGGGCACGCGCTTCAGCAATTCGTCAAGAAGCTTGATACGGGCGGCCATGGGGAAATTCAGCATCGGCACGGCGGAGACGACGCTGTCGAACATCTGGCCCTTGTGCTCGCCAAGCGTCGCATCGAGATCGAAGGCGTCGCCATTGATGAAATTGACGCCCGGATAGCTCCTGAGCAGCTGATTGTAGAAATCGGTCGAATATTCGATGGCGGTCAGGTTCTCCGGCTTGATGCCGCGCGCCAGAATGGCCTTGGTGATGACACCCGTGCCCGGGCCGAGTTCTAGAACCGGCAGGCCGGAATGGGGATTGATGACACTCGCCATTTTTTTCGCCGTGATGGACGATGTCGGCACAATGGCCCCGACTTTTTTCGGCTGGCTGACCATGCCCTTGAAAAAGCGGATTTCTTCCTCAAATTTCTGCTCAAGCCGTTGCTTCAGGTTAAGTGCCATAGTTCCCTCAGATGCTTTTGGTCATTATCAAAAAACTGTTACGTACTGTTGATCCCATTTGGCGCAAAAACAAGGCAAAATGTCGTAACTGGAAAAATTCGCTTCCGACGTGAAACTTCTTCGGCCGAATCAAAAAAACGCCGGTGAAGCAGTTCCCCGGCGTTCTTGATGAAACTGATGAGAAATGCGCGTTTTCAAACGCGCATCGGCATCAGAACATAAAGCGCATCATCGCCAGCGGTGTCGCGAACCAGCGTCGGCGAGCCGGCGTCGGCCAGCAGGAAAATCGCGTCTTCACCGGAAAGCTGCGAGGTGATGTCGAGGAGATATTTGGCATTGAAGCCGATTTCCATCGAATCGTTGTCATAACCGACGGCCACTTCTTCCGTCGCACTGCCCGAATCCGGGTTGTTGACGGTCAGCGTCAGCTGGCCATTGGTGAGCGCGAGCTTGACGGCGCGGCCGCGCTCGGAAGAAATGGTCGAGACGCGGTCGACAGCCTGCGCGAAAGTCTGGCAATCGACGCGCATTTCCTTGTCATTGCCGGTCGGGATCACGCGCTGGTAATCGGGGAAGGTGCCGTCGATCAGCTTCGAGGTCAGAACGACCGAACCGATGGTCAGGCGGATTTTCGCATCCGAGACTTCGACGGTGACTTCCAGTTCCGGATTGTCCATCAGCTTCTGCAGCTCGCCGACGGTCTTGCGCGGAATGATGATGCCAGGCATGCCTTCGGAACCGGAGGGCGCATCCACATCGGCGCGCGCCAGACGGTGACCGTCGGTGGCGACGGCGCGCAGCTTCAGGTCGCCATTGCTTTCAATGGTGTGGAAGAAAATGCCGTTCAGGTAATAACGCGTCTCTTCGGTCGAAATCGCAAACTGCGTCCGGTCGATCAGCATCTTCAGGTCGGTCGCCTTCAGTTTGAAGGTGTGGCTGAAGGTGCCGGCGGTCAGGTCGGGGAAATCCGTCTCCGGAAGGCATTGCAGCGAGAACTTCGAGCGGCCGGAGGCAACGGTCATCGAGGAGCCGTCCGGGTTGGTCGCCAGAAGCACCTCGGAACCGTCAGGCAGCTTGCGCACGATTTCATAAAGCAGGTGCGCCGGCACGGTGGTGGCGCCCGCCTGCTCCACCATGGCCGGGGTCGCTTCGGTGATTTCGAGATCGAGGTCGGTCGCCTTCATGTCCAGATTGGCGCCGGATGCGCGCAGGAGGACGTTGGACAGGATCGGGATCGTGTTGCGACGCTCGACAACCCGGTGGACGTGGTTCAGCGATTTCAGAAGGTTCGACCGCTCAAGAGTAATACGCATGGACGCTACCGCTTTCAACCGTTGCGAACCGGCCACCGCCGGATCGGCAAGAAGAGTCTTCACCGGCCGCAAAGCCGGACAATGTGGACGGGCAAAATGGCAGAGTTATTGCAGAAAATGCAAGAGCCGAGTGCGTCTGCCGCCGCTCATTTTGCTGCTATACAGCATGATCCACAGGCTTGAACCATCCATGGAGCTTGTTCGCCGGTTTTCTATTGCCCATAAAGAGGGAAAACCGGAGCGACCGGCCGGGAATGATCGGCCAGAATGATTGGAAGCCGTGTGACGGAAGAAATATCGAACAGCGACAACAGAGACAAGAAGAGCTTCAGGATCGGCACGGCCACCATTGCGGCACGACCGCTGGAGCCCGCCCTTTATCTCGTGGCCACGCCCATCGGCAATCTCGGTGATATCACCATTCGTGCGCTGGAAACGCTGGCCTCGGCCGATGTTCTCGCCTGCGAGGATACCCGCGTCACCCGCATCCTGCTCGAACGTTACGGTATCCGCACCCGCCCGCTCTCCTATCACGAGCACAATGCCAACGAAGCGGGACCGAAGCTCATCGCAGCTCTCGAGGCCGGAAAATCCGTGGCGCTGGTATCGGATGCCGGAACGCCGCTGGTTTCCGATCCCGGTTATCGCCTCGGTCAACTGGCGCTTGAAGCCGGGCATCGCGTCGTGCCGGTGCCGGGCGCTTCTGCGCCGCTTGCCGCCCTCGTCGGCTCGGGCATGCCGAGTGACGCCTTCCTGTTTGCAGGCTTTCTGCCTGTGAAAGATCGCGGCAAGCGCGACCGTTTTGCCGCGCTGGCGAAAATCCCCGCAACCCTGATCTTCTTTGAATCGCCGCATCGTATCGGTGCTTCCGTCAAAGTCGCGTCGGAGGTGCTCGGCCGCGACCGCCGCGCCGTGGTCTGCCGTGAACTGACCAAGACTTTCGAGGAATTCCGGCGTGGCACGCTCGGCGAGCTTGCGGATTATTATGATGGCGACCGGGTGGTGAAGGGCGAGATCGTGCTTCTGGTGGAGCCGCCCTCCTATGATGAGATACCCGATATCGAGGATGTCGAGAAGCTTCTGAAGGATCTCGTCGCCACCATGTCGGCCGCCAAGGCCGCGGGTGAAGCGGCGAAGCTGACGGGCCTGCCGCGCAAGGAGCTTTATCAAAGGCTGCTGGATATGAAGGAAACGGATGGCCGCTGACGGGCGAAGCAATGAAAGGCGCAAAGCCGAACGACGCGGCCATGCTGCGGAATATTGGGCGGCACTTTATCTGCTGCTGAAGGGATATCGCATCCTCGCCATTCGTTATCGCACCCGGCTGGGGGAAATAGACCTCATCGCCCGCAAGAAGGACCTCGTTGCCATCATCGAGGTCAAGGCGCGGTCCTCAGGAGCCGGTGCGGTTGATGCTGTCGGCTTCCATTCGCAGCAGCGCATCCGGGCGGCCGCCGATCTCTGGCTCGCCCGCCGCAAGGATGCCGCGCGGTTTTCACTGCGTTTCGATATTGTCGCGGTCCTGCCGCATCGCCTGCCGCAGCATTTCATCGACGCCTTTTGAGGGGAGGGAAACAATGTCCACCGAACGGGAAAAAATGGCCGCGGGCGAATGGTACAGCTGCATGGATACGGAGCTGGATATATTGCGCTGGCGGGCACGAAAGGCCGTCCACCAGCACAATACGATGCCGCCGGATGAGCGCGGGGCGATTGCACCGCTGCTGCGCACCCTCTTTAATTCTGTCGGGGAAGGCGCATTTCTTGAAGCGCCGTTTCATTGCGCTTACGGTTTCAACATTACGCTGGGCAAAAATGTTTATCTCAATGCCGGCTGCACCATTCTCGATTCCGCGAAGGTCGCGATAGCCGATGGCGCGATGCTCGGGCCTGCTGTGCAGATTTATTGTGCGGAACACCATCTGGACCCGGTGCCGCGGGCGCAAGGCATTGAAATCGCGAAGCCTGTGACGATCGGGCGAGATGTCTGGATCGGCGGCGGAGCGATCCTTCTGGCGGGCATCACCATTTGTGACGGCGCGATTGTCGGCGCCGGTTCGGTGGTGACGCGCAATGTGCCGCCGGGCGTGACGGTGGTGGGAAATCCGGCTCGGCCCATAAAGCGTATAGCCGACTGAGAATTTCGCCAGCTGCTGTAATAAATCTGACATGGAACTGTCAAAGAGGCGTCATCGAACGCCTCTATTCGCATCCTCACCCCAATAAATGGTGGAGAGGATTTAGTAATGTTGAAGAAGATTTCCATGGCCGCAGTGGCCGTCAGCATTTCGGCGACGTCTTCCATGGCTGCTACCAACATCACCTGGTGGCATGGCATGGGCGGCCGTAACGGCGAAGTCATCAACGAAGTTTCGCAGAAGTTCAACGAAGCCCAGAAGGAATGCGCTCTGACGCCGGTTTCCAAGGGCTCCTATGAAGAAGCGCTGGCCAGCGGCATCGCTGCTTTCCGTTCGGGCGAACAGCCGAACATCCTCCAGGTTTTTGACGCTGGCGCTGCCACCATCATCAACGCCAAGGGCGCTGTCATTCCTGCCGAAGACCTCATCAATAAGGCCGGCTACAAGTTCGACCGCGACGCCTTCATCAATGGCGTGCGTTATTTCTACGCTGCCGCTGACGGCAAGTTTGTCGGCATGCCGTTCAACTCCTCCGCTCCCATCATGTATGTCAACGACGAAGCCCTGAAGAAGGCCGGCGTCGAAGCCCCGAAGACCTGGGAAGAGTTCGAGAAGGTTGCGCCGAAGCTGAAGGAAGCCGGTTACATTCCGCTCGTTCAGTCGCAGCTGACCTGGCAGTTCACGGAGAACTTCTTCTCCCGTAACAACATCCAGTTCGCCACCAACAACAATGGTTACGACAGCGTCACTGACACCAAGCTCAAGGTCACCGACCCGAACCTCGTCATGATGTTCGACAAGCTGAAGGACTGGAAGGACAAGGGCCTGTTCGCCTATTATGGTGCCGGCTGGAACGACAACCAGAAGCCGTTCGAAGAAGGCAAAGTCGCTTTCTGGATCGGTTCTTCGGGCTCCTTCGGCGGCCTGCAGAAGACGGCGACCATGCCGTTCTCGGCAACCTTCCTTCCCTACTGGGGCTCCATCAAGGGCGCAGGCACCAACTCCTTCATCGGCGGTGCAGCTCTCTTTGCAATGTCGGGCAAGTCTGAAGCCGAAAATAAGTGCGTGGCTGACTTCTTCCAGTTCCTGACCTCGCCGGAAATCCAGGTCTTCTACCACAAGGCAACCGGTTACGTCGCCATCACCAAGGCCGCTTACGAAAAGGCCAAGGCTGAAGGCTACTACAAGGAAAAGCCGGTTGCGGAAGTCGGTATCCAGCAGCTGTCGCTGCCGGGCGGCGAATGGTCGAAGGGCTACCGCTTCGGTTTCTATCCGCAGATCCGCGCCGTCATGGAACGCGAATATAACCGCATCTTCTCCGGCGAAGTCACGCCGAAGGCTGCTTTCGAGATCATCGAGAAGGAAGGCAACGACATTCTCGCCCGTTTCGCCAAGACGGCCGGCTAATCGGCCCGTTTTAAACCAACGATAGTTGTCGAGCCTCCTTTCCGCCGGAAGGGAGGCTCGCTCTTGGATAAGGAAGCGAAAACGTGGCCTATACATCCTCACAACCGAGCCGATTTTCCGGCCGGTCCGCAAAGCCCGGAAAACCGCCGAAGGCTGCTGAAGCCGGCATGAAGCGCGTGCAGTTCTCCTCGTCCTTCGTGCCATATCTGTTTCTGGCGCCGCAGCTTGCGGTGATCTTCATCTTCTTCTATTGGCCGTCCGTTCAGGCCGTGCAATCTTCCTTTTTTATCGAAGACCCTTTCGGATTCGGCGCGTCCTTCGTGGGCTTCGCCAATTATTCGGATGCGATATTCAGCCCGGAATATCTCGGCATCGCCAAATTCACGGTTGTTTTCACCGTGTTGGTAACCTTCTTTTCGTTGGCGCTCGGCCTTCTGCTTGCGGTCAAGGCTGATGCGGTCATTCGCGGCAGTTCGACATACAAGACGGTGCTGATTTCCGTCTACGCCATCGCGCCGCCTGTCGCGGGTCTCATCGGCATGATGTTCTTCGATCAGCATATCGGCCCCTTCGTGAAGATGGCGGCGTTTCTCGGCTGGGACATGAAGGTCGGCCTCAATTATTTCGATACGGCCTTCGCCATGATCGTCGTCGCGGTCTGGAAGCAGATTCCCTACAACTTCATCTTCTTCCTTTCGGGTCTCCAGGGCGTTCCGGTCTCCGTGCGGGAAGCCGCCTCCATCGATTGCCGCTCGGGCTTTCGCCGGTTCTGGACGGTGATCATGCCGCTTCTGGCGCCCACGGCCTTCTTCCTGCTGATCATCAACATCACCTACGCGCTCTTCGACACATTCGGCGTCATCGACGTGATGGTGAAGGACAAGGCCGCCAACAACCCGATTACGCTGGTCTACAAGGTGTTTCTGGACGGTTTCCGCGGCAATGATATCGGCGGCTCTTCGGCCCAGTCCGTCATCCTGATGCTGGTCGTCTTTGTTCTCACCATCATCCAGTTCCGCTTCATCGAAAAGCGCATCCACTACAATTGAGGGAAAACCAATGTACAAGACAAAACCCCTCGATCATCTGGTGCTGATCATTGGCGCGCTGTTTCTGATCCTGCCTGTTATCGTTGCCTTCATGACGTCCACACACACGGCGGCGGAAATCCACCGCAGCGGTCTGGCGATCGTTCCCGGCGACAATTTCATCGAGACCTACGAAAAGGTCCTGACCCAGAAGGGTGGTTTCACCGGACAGGTGACGGGCCTCAACATGGTGCTGAATTCGCTGATCCTCGGCATCGGTTTTGCTGTCGGCAAGATCGTCCTGTCGATGACGGCCGCCTATGCGATTGTCTATTTCCGCTTCCGTTTTGCAACGCTCGCCTTCTGGATCATTTTCACCACGCTGCTCCTTCCGCTGGAAGTGCGCATCATGCCCTCCTATGAGGTCATGAGCAAACTCGGTCTACTGAATTCCTACACCGGCCTCATCGTGCCGCTTCTGGCGTCTGCGACCGGAACCTTCTATTTCCGGCAGTTCTTCAAATCCATTCCGGAGGAATTGCTGGAAGCCGCCCGCATAGACGGTGCGGGTCCGGTCAAGTTCTTTATCGATGTGATCATCCCGCTTTCCCGTACCATGATGGCGGCGATCTTCATCATCATGTTCGTCTACGGTTGGAACCAGTATCTCTGGCCGATGCTGATGACGAATGACGAAAAATTCTTCACCCTGATGCGTGGCATCAAGTCGATCCTGCAGGTCTGGGTCGGTTCGCAAATTCCCGATTACAACGAAGCTTTCGCGCTTGCCGTTCTGGCCATGCTGCCGCCTGTGATGATCGTCGTGATCTTCCAGCGCTGGTTCATCAAGGGCCTCACCGAAAGCGACAAATAAGGAAACCGAAATGGCCGCGATAGAAATCAGTCAGGTCTGCAAAGACTATCATGGCGGCGTGCGCGCCGTGCATCACGTCGATATCGACATCAGGGACGGCGAGTTCATCGTGCTCGTCGGCCCCTCCGGCTGCGGCAAGTCCACGCTGCTGCGCATGGTCGCCGGGCTCGAGGACATCTCCGAAGGCACGGTGAAGATCGGCGACCGGGTGGTCAACCAGACCGATCCCGCCGATCGGGATATTGCCATGGTGTTCCAGAACTACGCGCTTTACCCGCATATGTCGGTGCGCGAGAACCTGGAATACGGGTTGAAGAACCGCAAGACGCCGAAGGCGGAAATCGATGCGCGCGTGGCCGAAGCCGCGCGTATGCTGCAGCTTGAACCCTATCTGGAGCGCAAGCCGCGCGCCCTTTCCGGTGGCCAGCGGCAGCGTGTCGCCATGGGTCGCGCCATCGTGCGCAAACCGGCGGCTTTCCTGTTCGACGAGCCCCTGTCCAACCTCGATGCCAAGCTGCGCGTTTCCATGCGCGGCGAGATCAAGCGCCTGCAAAAGCGTCTCGGCACCACCTCTATTTACGTCACCCACGATCAGCTGGAGGCCATGACGCTGGCCGATCGTCTTGTTGTGCTGAATGGCGGCCGTATCGAACAGATCGGCGCGCCGCTTGATGTCTACCACACGCCCGCCTCCACCTTTGTCGCCAGCTTCATCGGCTCTCCCGCCATGAACCTGCTGAACGCCGAGTTGCATGGCGATAGCCTTGCCGTCGGTCCGGCGCTCTTTGCGCTCGACGGTTTTGCACCCACCTCCGGCCCGATAACGGTGGGCATGCGGGCGGAAGATTTCCGCCTCGCTGCGGCAGGTGAACAGGGCTTCCCGCTTCGGGTCGATTATATCGAGGAACTGGGTTCGCAGCGTCTCATCCACGGCATGATCGGCGACCAGAGCCTGACAGTTGCGTTCCCGCCGGATGTCGAGGTTCCGTCCGCGCTCTCCGTGACGATCGCGCCGGAAAAACTGCATTTCTTCTCCAGCGAAACCGGCAAGCGCATTGCCGGCAAAGCGGAGCAGCTGGCGGCGCAGCCCGCGCAGATGGCGACGGCCTGAGCGCATCACAGAAATCGGCGCGATGAATAAAATTGCGCCTATTGTCAAAACCGCTTCGTTACGATCCCGATGATAGAAGACCTCCAATATTTCACGGGGGTTTTCTAATATGTCCTTCAAAATGATGTTCGCTGCCGCGGCAACCATGGCGGTCCGCACAATGCCGATATTGCCGGCCTATTTGCGTCGGTCAAAAGATGAGGCTGTCGTCAGCGCATCCTGCACCGATCTGCGGCTTCAGCCGGCCCCCATCAATCCGGACTGGATCATTTCCGGTAACCCCCAGGCGCGCGCGGCGGATCACTCCAGAAGCGGCGACCGTGCTTCCAGCACCGCCATGTGGGATTGCACGGCGGGGGAATTCCGCTGGTTCTTCGGCTGGGATGAAACCGTCTATATTCTGGAAGGCGAAGTGCATGTAACCGCGGAAGACGGTTCCATCAGCATCCTGCGGGTCGGCGATGTCGCCTATTTCCCTGCGGGAACATGGGCCACCTGGCGGGTGGATGATTATGTCCGCAAGGTCGCTTTCATGCGCCGCCCGTTCCCCAAGGCGCTGGCTCTCGCCTATCGCGTCAAGAACAAGCTGTTTGCCGGCCGTTCCTATAAGCTGGCGGCCTGAACCCATAAAACCTTCCGATGGGCGGGGCCGGTGCGGCGCCGCCAACGGAATTGTGAAGGTTCAATAAAACTCACACGAACCACCGCTTGCAGCAGTTGCCTTTGAATGATCGCTGCCCTACATCTTCAGGGTTTTCTGAAGCGTTTCCGGGTCCCTCCCGGTACTGCAGGGAAGCTTGAAAAGGCGAGGCAATGGGCACGGCGGGCCGGGAAAGCGTCCGCATGCTGCAAGAGGAACATGCGCATGGCGAAGATCAAGAACGTCGCGATCCAGATGGATCATGTCTCCGGCATCAATATCGCCGGTGACTCCACCTTCGCCATGAGCCTCGAGGCGCAGGCACGCGGCTACCGGCTGTTCCATTATACGCCCGAGCGCCTTTCCATGCGCGATGGCAAGATTTACGCCACGGTGGAGCAGATGGAACTGCGCGACATCAAGGGCGACCATTTCTCCCTGTCGGAGCCGGAGCGTGTCGATCTCTCGACCATGGATGTCATCCATCTGCGTCAGGATCCGCCCTTCGACATGGCTTACATCACCTCGACCCATCTGCTGGAACGCATTCATCCGAAAACGCTGGTGGTCAACGATCCCGCCTGGGTCCGTAACTCGCCGGAAAAGATTTTCGTCACCGAATTCGCCGATCTGATGCCGAAGACGTTGATCACCAAGGACGTGGAGGAAATCGCCCGCTTCCGCAATGAAATGGGCGATATCATTCTGAAGCCGCTTTATGGCAATGGCGGCGCAGGCGTCTTCCATTCCGCGCGCGACGACCGCAATTTCTCCTCGCTGCTGGAGATGTTTGGCCAGATGTTCCGCGAGCCTTACATCGCCCAGCAATATCTGCCTGACGTCCGAAAGGGCGACAAGCGCATCCTCCTGGTGGATGGCGAACCTGTGGGCGCAATCAACCGCGTACCGGCGGAAAACGATGCCCGTTCCAACATGCATGCCGGCGGACGGCCGGAACCGACGGAACTGACGGCGCGCGAGAAGGAAATCTGCCGCCGCATCGGTCCGGCCTTGCGCGAGCGCGGTTTCCTCTTCGTCGGCATCGACGTGATTGGCGACTATATGACAGAAATCAATGTCACCTCGCCGACCGGCATTCGTGAAGTGCGCAAATTCGGCGGTGCCGATGTCGCAAGCCTTTTGTGGGACGCGATCGAGAAAAAGCGCGAAGCTCAGGATTTCTGACGCGACCTGCTGCCGATCCAGCTTTGTTCCATGAGCGCAACTAGATGCAACTAAAATACATCGTCAGCGGGAAATTGTTCGCTGGATGTTCTTGTTTTATTCTTTGCCCTGTGGCACGTTGCTTGCGGGTGGCCGCAACAGGGCATGAAGCTCTGGTGATGCGGCCGGTTTGCGGGGCAGGCCATGGTGGCAAGGGTCAATACGGTTGCATTTCAGGGCATAGAGGGTGTGCCCGTCGAGGTGCAGGTCATGGTCGCACCCGGAAAGGTCGGCATCCAGATTGTCGGCCTGCCAGACAAGGCGGTGGCCGAAAGCCGCGAGAGGGTGCAGGCCGCCCTGCATGCCTCGGGTTTGGCGCTGCCGGCGAAAAAAGTCACCGTCAATCTCGCGCCTGCGGATTTGCCCAAGGAAGGATCGCATTTTGATCTTCCCATTGCGCTTGGCCTCATGGCTGCCTTGGGGGCGATACCGGCAGACATGCTGGGACGTTATGTGGTTCTCGGCGAACTCAATCTTGATGGCACCATCGGTACGGTTTCGGGCGCCCTGCCGGCGGCTATCGGCGCCAATGCACTCGGCAAGGGGCTGATCTGCCCGGCTGAAAGCGGGCCGGAAGCGGCCTGGGCCGGAGCCAGTATCGATATTCTCGCCCCGCGCAGTCTCATTGCACTCGCCAATCATTTTCGCGGCACACAGCTTCTCGCGCGCCCGACGCCCGCCATCCGCGCCAATCCGGTTAATCTGCCTGATTTAGCTGACATCAAGGGACAGGAGAGTGCCCGGCGCGCGCTGGAGGTGGCCGCCGCTGGCGGCCATAATCTGCTGATGTTGTGATCCAAAGACCTCTCGTATAAACGATCTACATGGAACATAACGTGGTTACGCCCAAAGCCTACAGCTATCTAAGATTTTCCACACCCGAGCAAATGCGAGGGGATAGCTTTCGCCGCCAATCCGATATGGCCCAGCAGTGGGCTTTACGCAACGGTGTTGAACTAGACGATAAACTTACATTCCAAGATTTGGGCGTCTCTGCGTACATGGGGGCGAACGCCGAGACCGGCATGCTTCGAGAATTTCTTGAGGCGGTTCGCGCTGGGATGATAGAGAAAGGTTCATTCCTTCTCATCGAGAGCCTAGATCGCCTCTCGCGTAATACCGCAAGAAAAGCCATGCGCCTCCTTGAGGATATTTGCGAGTTAGGTATCGCCGTGGTGACCCTTTCTGACGGCAAGGTTTACACCGATAGCAACCTCAGCACTGACCCCATATCCTTCATGATGGCTTTCATGGTGATGATTAGAGCCAACGAGGAAAGCGCCACCAAGGCCCGTAGGTTAGGACAAGCGTGGAAAGAAAAGCGGAGGAAGGCCACGGAGGAGGCAACCCCGATGACTTCCATTACACCTGCATGGTTGAGGCTGGATAAAGTTAACGGCGGTTTCGTAGTGGTGGAAGAGCGCGCCGAGATTGTCCGCCGCGTGTTTCGAATGGCGCTTGACGGGATGGGGCAGCACCAAATTGCGGACACCTTCAATACGGAAGGCATGCCAACTTTTGGTAGAGGCAATTACTGGCATAGGTCATACATCAAGAAGCTCCTCGAAAACCCCGCCGTTGTCGGAACCTTTACCCCTCATACCCTTGACCGTTCGGGTGTGAAGAAACGTAGAGTACCGCAATCGCCCGTAGAACGATATTTTCCTGCGATCATCACGGAGAGCGTCTATCAGGATGTCCAAGCGCAACGGGTCGGTGTAGATCGCGTGGCGCGGCAGGGCGGGAAATATCCGATAGCAAGCCTTTTCGCGGGTCTTGCACAATGCCCCTTGTGCGGAGGGACCATGACCCGTGTTTCCAAGGGCCCTAAGGGTGGCGTCCCAAAGCTTGTGTGTGCCCGAGCAAAGACCGGGGCAGGGTGCCGTTATCTAGGGGTGGCCATCGAGCAAGCGGAGAAAGCGCTAGTCCAAAATGCGGGATGGCTAATTGAATTAGCCCCAGCAGGTGATGACAGGACAGATGACGCAATCGACCAGACACGCGCTAATCTGGAAGCGCTGCAAGAACAAATAGCAAATGTCCTCGAAGCGATTGCCGAGGGAGCATCAGGCGCGGCTATCAATGAGCGCCTAGCGCAGCTCGAAGCAGCAAAAGACGGCATAGAGAAGCAGCTTGTTGGCTTGGAACGTGAGCAGAGCGCGCAGACTGGTAAACTTGTAGAGCGGCGTCTGGCTGATCTCTATGACGCTTTGACGATGCGTCCCTTGGACGAGTGGGAAGCAGAGGATAGGCAGTTGGCGAACTCCTCACTTCGGCAAGTGGTGAGCGGGGTAGTTATCAATTACCCGACCGGCCACCTTGAATTTTTATGGAAGCACGGCGGGACTTCAAAAATTGTTTTTGGTTTCCCGATGGAAGAAGCGGCAACGGTTTAGAAGCCTCAAGGAAGAACCACGGGGAAACCATAGGCGCGTTGGTATCGTCACGCCCATCTATTCCTTTCCTTTCGTGGTCCTTCTTGGCGGCTTCGCTTCCACGCCTTCCGAACATTGCGGAAGGTGCAGCGCTTATCAGGGAATATTTTTCATGCGCAACATCATCACCGGCATCATTGAAACGGCCCGTGTTCTAGTATGGGATTTTCGTGACTGGGCTAAATCCCATTTTGACGTGTTCTTCGAACCGGAGACCAATGCACTTAACTCGGTCTATTTCAAAATGCCGTGGACAAGAGTTGAACTGTTCGTTGAGCGGTCAAATGTTAATGTCGGCTTGGGTTATGAGCGGACGGGCGGGAGCCTTGAGTTCTTCTTAGGGAAATTCCGTGGGGCGATCTCTATTGAAACGAAGGCCAAAAGGCAGGCGGCGTGACAACCGAGCATGCACTCTGGCCGCATTTGGAGACTGCTCTACAAGATGAAAGGCGTGTTGCGCGCCTTCGAGTTTCTCCGAGCGAACTAAGTGAGGAAGACGTCCTCAGAATTGAAGGCATCTTTCCCCCCTCTCCGGCTCCATGATGCTTATCGTGCGTCTGCCGTGCAATCTGGCTGAGTAGTGGCAGTCGCAATCGCACTCTGGAAGTCCGACCGCAATGTCAGCTTCGCAATGGCTACGGAACTCCGTGAGCAGGGCTACGATGTGGACGCACTGGCCTAGGCGCCCATAGTTAAAACAGCAGTGGGTTCATGCTAGCGTACTACGTATGAGTCGTTTCCAAGGTCCACCAGAAATCCATACCGTACTCATTCACGACCCACATTCCGTGTGGGAGAAGTTGGCTTGGGACGTTTGGATTTTCGAAGAGCTTCAACGTAGCAGGACTGACAAGCAGCGGCTCTCTTATGCCGCAATCAATGTTTGCGTTGCTGCATCTGCGTTACAGGATTGGGCTTCAAATCATTTCAAGCGGACCAAAGGCCGAGACGACAAAGCTTTCGACACAGCTCTGGCTGAGCGTGTTCCTCATCAAGCTGCTTGCCGCGCAATAGCGAATACCTACAAGCACTCGGCATCTAATCCAAAGAAGTGGTCGGGAGGTTCTGTCCACCTCGAACTGTTCGAGCCAGACGAGGACGATCCAGGCGGGTGGATAATGTATCACATGGAAGACGATGGAATTAAATCAGTGCTGGCGCTTACGCGGTTCTCTGAATTGCGAAGACAGTGGTGGCATTTCCTCTCCTTCATTGGTGCGGTCAGCGGTACCGAACCTCTTCCCGAGTGGCAGCAACAAGAACTGCGACGCATTTTTGGTGATCGCTGAACCCAGTTTGATCGATTGCCGCCCACCATAGCAATTCTCATATCCGCCCAAGCTCGCGCCCTTGCACCACCTCGGCCAGAGGTTTTTATGTTTGGGCCACGCTAGCCTTGAACTGCATATACTCGTTCAAAATGGTGAGCCATGGTTCGCCGGGATGGATGTCCTCAGAGCGCTCGGTATCAAAGCGGCGGGTATCGCCTATGGCTCCTGGCCATGGGCTTCACCCGCACCAAGGCGCTCCAATTCAAGATCGCCTACATCAACCGCTTCAATGAAATGGAAGAGCGCCTCAAGCCTCAATTCATCAGTTCGGGTATTGGCCGCCATGCCATGCGGGAGTTCATCTCGCCCGAGGGTGTCTCCCTGCGAGTCCTAGCGACCGAACACGGCATCATGGTTGAGGATGCTGATTTCGTGAAGGTCATTTTATGTCCCCGCCCGTGAGAGGGTTGTAGCGACCAAGCGAGGTCTGATGCCTGCCCGATGGGCCGATTACCCCTCACCATAGACATTCTCGCAAATCGTCGTCCGCTCCGTCTGCAAATTGATTGAGCGCCCTCGGGCCACCCTCGGTTTTCTTCAAGAACGCTGGCGGTGGCCTTTTTAATTTCATCACCGGGCTTCCGGTCTCACCCACATACTTCGGCACAAGCTTGTTGCCGGAAAGAAGGACCCCTATGTCAGACAGTAACAACGCACCCTCGTGGCTGCGGTACGCCAACCGTGGCGCAAAGCGTAACCTTCCGATCAGCGGCGAACTCGTCAACGCCCTAGGGTTCCTAGAGGACATGGGTGTCGAGATGGAGGTGTTCAGCGGCGGGCAGGTAACCAAGGAAGAGGCCAGGGCTGGCAAGGGTCAACGCACGGGTTCCGTTCGGCATGACCACGGCGGCGCGGCGGATGTCTTCTTCTATAAGGACGGCAGGAAGCTCGACTGGTCGAAGCCAGATGACGTTCCGGTTTTCCAAGAGATCGTCAAACGTGCCCGTGGCGCGGGGGTGACCGGCTTCGGTGCGGGGCAGGGATACATGCAGCCAGGTTCCATGCATATCGGCTACGGTAACCCCGGCGTATGGGGAGCAGAGGGGAATGGCGACAACGCCGCCCCGTGGCTCCGTGAAGCGTACAACCATGCCCCAACTTCCACAAACCGGGAACCCACGAGGCTCACCTTCTCAAACCCCGGTGCCGACCAGCCGCAATCCAAGTACACCCTTGGGCAACCTGAGAACACCATGTCCGTCATGGACGTTACCCAGCCGATGCTTCCGACCACCATGCAGGAAGATAGGAAAGCGGCTCAGGCCCGTGAGGACGCGATGCCGGATGTTTCCCTCTGGCAGGGTGTGAAGGATGCCGTGAACACGGACTGGTCGCTTTCTGCCGTCTGGCAGGACCGACCGGAGACCAAGCCCGACCCAAACTTTCGGCTGGACCAGAAGCTTACTGAGGAACTGACCAAGGGTATCCCGGAGCAATACTGGGACCGCTTCGCGGATGCTCAATCTCTTCCTCATGCCGAGGGTATGCGGACCTCTCTCATGAAGCAGCTCGAAGCCGAGCAGCGCCTGTCCTCTATGGGATGGGGTGGTGTCGGCCTCCGGGTAGCAGCGGGCGTAACGGACCCTCTGGCTTGGGCCGCTGCAGCTGGTATCTCTGTTGCCTCCATGGGTGCCGGGGCACCGGCTGCGATGGCCGCAAGGTTCGGAAAGATTGGACAGGTTGCCTTGGCGGCAGCCGAGGGTGGCGCGGGTTCTGCTGTATCCGAAGGCATTCTTTACGCTAACAAACCCACCGCAGAGAGCGCTGACCTCTGGTGGGGCGTAGGGACAGGCATGCTCCTCGGTGGTGCTTTCGGCTCCCTAGCGAGAAACCCAGCCACCCGTGAGGAAGCCCAGCAACTCCAGCAGATCGGCAGGAATATGCAGAACGGGACAGCCTTGTCACCGCCCGGTGGATCAACCACAGGTGCGATGCAGGTCAACCCTCGGGAGCCGCTTAGGATGGACACGGCGGATATTGTGCGTGATGCCGAGAGGCCCGATGTTTTCCATGCGGGTGGTGCGCGATACGACAGCGCTTACTCACTCAAGAGTTCCGAGAACGATCTCACCTCCATGATCGGTAACGTGATCGTAGAGGACGGTGCCCGCAACAAGACCGGCCTAACGCCAATCGGGGCTTCGGAAGTCCAGGCGCTCCTCCATCAACGTGCCGAGGCCCGCTGGGCAGCTTCCAATCAGGCCAACTGGAAGCAGTTCAAGGAACGGAATCCGGAAGTCAGCCGTGATGAGTTTCATCGGCAGGTAACCGCGTTCGTCCGAGATCGCGACCTCATGGTGGAATACGACCCAGCCGTTAAAGCCCAAGGCTCCATCCTACGGGATATCCTCGGAACCTATGCCGAGACCGCAGCGAACCCCGGCTTGATCGATGGGCGCACCTTGCGTCCCGTTCGGGGTTTCGAGGGAATGACCCGGAATGACTTCTATGTTCCGCGCATTTTCGACCTCGGCTCCATCCAAGAACACCTCACCAAGTTCGGTCATAAGACCCTCTCGGGTTTGGTCGCCCGTGCCATGCGTGAGGTGAATGACGAGATCAGCGAAGAGTTGGCCAACAAGTTCGCCTCGAACTACATCAGGAAGCTCCACTCTCTTTCTGCTGGTGAGCTACAGGGAATGTCTCGGGTGTTCTCCGGGGAAGACCTCGACGCGCTCAAGGCTAACCTGACGAGGGACACCGATCTCTCCGAGGCCGACATCGACGCGGTTGTCAGCCACATGAAGCCAGGGAAGAAGGACGGTGCCAGCCGCCATGGCAAAAGCCGGATGTTCTATGATGAGAACTTCGGCCTGATGCTCCCGTATTCCAATGGCCAGCCTGGGGCACAGTTCGTCCGCATCTCAGACCTGTTCGTCAATGATGCAGACACGCTCATGCGGTCCTATTCCCGGCAAATGTCGGGGCGTATCGCCATGGCTCGCATGGAGATCAAGAACCCGAAGTGGCAGGCCGGTGACCTAGGTGATGAACACTTCGTCAAAGGCATCACCTCAGACGGCGAGTGGCAAACCTTGATGGATAAGGTGCGTGACGTGGGCGACCAGAAGGGCATCCAGGCCACCACCAAGGAGGACATTGAGCGTCTCAACTGGGTCTATAACACCATCGTCGGGAAGCCAACGCGGAACGAAGGCGATAGGTGGAGCCAGTTCCTTCGGATGGTGCGGGACTACAACTTCATCCGCGTAATGGGACAGGTGGGCTTTGCCCAGTTGTCGGAGACCATGAACACCGTTTCCCAACTCGGTCTTAAGGCGTCGTTCACGAATGTCCCTTCATTCCGGGCGATGTGGCGCAATGCCAAGACCGGGATGCTAGACGATGCCTTGGCGCGTGAATGGGAAGATATGACCGGCATAGGTGCGGACTGGGTGCGCCATGCGACCCACCGCAGGGAAGACCTCTTCGATAATCCTCTGGACGCCTTCAATAACCCTATGCTCCAGAGGCTGGACGATGGGCTTCAAGCCGGGAAACGTGCGGTTTCTGCAATGTCCGGCATGGCTCCGGTGAACACCGCGCTCCAGCGTTGGACAGGCAGGGCGATCATGAACAAGTTCGCCTTGATGGCCCGAGGGAAAACTACGATGAACCCAAGGCGACTGGCTGCGCTTAACCTCGATCAGCGCCGCGTGGATGCGATCTATGAAAACATCCGCAACCATGCGACGTTCAAGGATGGTCGGCTCAAGTCAATGAACTTCTCCAAGTGGGCCGATCAGGAGGCCGTGGCAAACTTCGAGTTCGCTGCGTTCCGCCTTAGCCGCTCCATTATTCAGGAGAATGACATCGGCCAAATGGCCATGTGGATGTCACATCCCTTGGCCCGGACGTTCCTCCAGTTCCGTTCCTTCGTGCTGGCGGCTTACACCAAGCAGACGCTACAGGGGTTCAACTTCCGAGACGCAACGACAGCCACGGCGTTCATCACGACCTCCTTTGCTGCCTCCATGAGTTACATGATGCGGACCTATGCCAACTCGGTTGGCCGTAGTGACCGGGAGGCGTACCTTGAGAAGCGTTTGTCTCTCGGTAGCATTGCCGCTGCTGGCGTTCAGAACGGTTCCTGGGCAACCCTTATGCCGGTAACTGTGGACACGGTTGCGGCACGGTTCCGCGAGAAGGAAAACCCGCTGTTCGACGCCCGCTCCACAGCGATGGGCGCTGATGCGATCTTCGGTAACCCCTCTGCCGATCTCGCGCAGTCCGGACTTGATGCTTTGGGTGTGGTTGGCAAGCAATTGCACGGCAAGCGGTTCTCACAGCAAGACGCCCGAGCTTTGGCGCGGGTGCTGCCGTTCCAGAACCTCAACGGTGTCGCCCAGCTTCTCTCGACGTTCATCAGTCCATTGCCGGAATGGTCTCGCGGCACAGGTCGATAACGTCACAAATCACATAACCTTTGTTGCCTCTGGCAATCTTCCCCTCGGTCCACACGGGTCGGGGGTTTTCTTTTTCCAGCGCTGATGCGCGATCAACAACCGATGGAAACAGCATGACCACAAACGCCGATATCGATCTCGCCACCATCAAGACCGGCAGGCACTACATTATCGCCACCGATGGCGCTGCCATTCCAAATCCCGGCCCCGGTGGCTGGGGTTACATCAAGCAGCTTTGGGACGGTGCGCAGCTGCTACAGCAAGCACCCAATGCAGCCCGTTCGGAAGAGCTGGAAAGCACCAACAACCGAATGGAAATGACGGCAGTTATCATGGCCGTGGAGAGCGTCCGGGAGGCGGAAACGCCGACCATCATTCAAACGGATAGCGAATATGTACTAAAAGGTTTCACGCTCTACCTGCCCCAGTGGAAGACCAAGGGCTGGAAGTCATCTAGCGGCTGGGTGAAGAACAGGGAGCTATGGGAAAGGCTAGATGCCGCCTGCGCTGGAAAGACCATCTATTGGGAGAAGGTGCTTGGTCATTCCGGTCATCGTCTCAATGAGATGGCTGACACTCTGGCGAATGCGGCGGCAGAGGGAGGCTTCCCCAAAGGGCGGTTGTCGATCAGGAAAAAGCATCTGAATTGGTTCCTATCCGGACCATGATTTCTTAGACCAAAATGGGCAGACCATCGATTACCCCTCCCCATAGGAGGAGATGTTATAGCCCACCATAGGAGAAGAGATGGTCTTCCCTAGGTTAAACCTAAAATATTTATTCATAGGATGATTATAAAAGCATAATCATAGGTAATACCTATGGGAACCTTCTGGCGTCTTTATGCTGACCTATGGCAGCCAATATCGCTCTGCATCCTGTACCCTTCTCCACCATCATCACCACCTCCCAACAGCACCGCCTCATCTTTGAGGAGCGGCTTTCTGTCTGCGACACCCGCAAGGATATTTCCGTGAAACGCAAACCGCCGCCATCACCGGCCCGCCTTGAGGTCCGGCCATCCGTTCCCGATGACGTTATCTATCTCGCCCCAAGGCTCCGCAAGGCCGACCTCGAAAGCCTCGTGGTATGTGCATCGCCTTCCGCCGAAGTTAGCCTTACCCGTGGTCTCCGACATTCCGACATTTGCCTGACCGCCTTGGATGACGAAGGGCGACCGGCAGTCATGTTTGGGACCGTGCCGTATCCCCAAGACAGCACCGTGGGAAACCTATGGTTTCTGGCGGTCGATGATTTGGACATCGACGTGGGGCGCTTGACCGTAACAGCCCGCCATTACGTGGAAACTTTCCATGGAAAATATCCCATCCTATCGAGCCTCATGGATAGCCGAGACCACACTCGGAAACGGATGCTGCGGCTGTGTGGTTTCGACTTCGGTAACATCACCTGTGGACCTCTCGGCCACAATCTCCAAGAAGCTTTCAAAATCAGGATTGATCAATGTGTAACCCACTAGCCCTCGTTGCCACGGCGCTGGGAGCTGCACAAACTGCTATCGGCTATGCGGGCGAGAAACAGGCCGCAGCAGCTCAGAACGCCATGGTCCGAGAAAACCAACGCGCCGCGAATGCAAACCTTGTCCGTGAATACGCTGACGTACAGACGCGGCAAATTCAGGAAGAGGATGCAGCGGCTGTCCAGAAGCAGGACATTTCCCGTGAAGCCCGTGCTGCCCGAGCGACCACCATGGCCGCAGCCGGGGAAGCTGGTGTATCCGGCCTATCGGTCGATGCTCTTCTTGCGGACGTTTACGGAAAAGAGGCGACCGCGAAAGACCGCATCAGCCAGAACTCCGGTTTCACCACCGCTAACCTCACGAGGGAGATGGACGGCCTCAAGGCGAAAGCCCAGGACCGCATCAACTCCATGCCGTGGGCAACCGGCCCAAGCCCCTTTGCTGCGGCTCTCAAGATCGGCGGTGTCGGGCTGGACAGCTATAATCGTTATGGGAAACCCAAGCAGGCATGATGCTGGATGAGGGCCGCGGTCTCGATCACCGCGACTCTCGTGTTTCAGCCACCATTAAAATAGTTGCGTTGAATAACCGCCTCTGCGTTGACTAAGCTTGCACATCTTTTGATCGAGATCATGTGAAATATAGGGTTGAGCCTATCAAACTTTTTCCATCGCGATCTGGCCGCTTTTAGACATTTCTCGCGCTGGGAAAATCACTGGATAAGCCATGATCGTGGTGAGCAAAAATATTGCTACAGTCAGCCACATCATAATTGTCGTTAATCTAGCCATGTTGCGTTGTGTCTGCACCGCTTCAAGCGCATTAATCAAATTTCCTTGTTGAAGGAGAGAGTCCCGAACAATTTTATCCGAACTGACGAGCTGACCTATCGTGCCTATCGCTCTATCTGTCAAAGCAGCCGACAAGGAAATAGCGTCCTCCTCAACACACGACGAAGAGAATTCGAGACTGTCCCATATTGGTTGCGATAGGGCATTAGGCAGTTCAGATGCGAGTAGTGAAACATCGACACTATTTGACGTAATATTCTGCAGGCGTTTAAGTATTTTAACAGTATCAAGTGCGGAATCAGTCGACCAGCTTGTATCTCTGGCAGAATTTATCTGGTCTCGGTAAATATCGATCAGTGCATTTACAGACCATTGACAAATAAATCCAGACATCCCCAAAGAAAGCTTGTTTAAATAGGCATCGTCATTTTGGTCTCCGTACAGAGAAATGTCTATCTCGTTTAATGAGCCCCGCTCGACTGAGATAGCCGCATGTCCTTTGCGATCAACACGGTGAGATACAGGGTGCGTAAATCCAAGTCCTGGGATATCTATGCTTGCCCAGCGACCCACCCCATAGTTTATGCCTAGGTATTCAAGCCATAGAGTTGTTGCTTGCCCACTATCATTTGCCCGCTTCAAAACGTTATCTAGGAAAAGCACCTCACATGTGGGAAATAGTTCAGCGTTTCCATTTGACGAAAAAGCGCCGGGTAAATTTGAGGCAAACCAATTGAGGATGTCTTTGCGAAAGCTTTCACGGAACGCGCCTATTAGATCGGTTTTTCGCGCCCGTGGCCGTATGATTGTAAAACCTCGCTTGGTTTTTCTCAGTTCTGTGGCCAGTTGTTCACGCGCAATGTGCCCATAAGCCACCTCTGTCTCATGCGTCGGATCGAACCGAATGACTATACAATTTACAGAGGAACTTATGGCGAAAAGTTCTGCGTGAGCAAACTTGAATCCTGCTGGCAGTTCTGCTGTCGCTACGTCACGATATATTTTTCTATCTTTTGGCGATACAATCCCTCCTAAGTTAATCCATATGCCGCTACCGTCTCGTCGGCTTCTGGAAACCCATTCTGCGTGATTTCTATGAAAAGCTGATTGCTCTTCAGAATCCCAACCCATCTTTTTAAAACCGAGCATGAGTCGCTGCGCGTGAGCTGGTGTGTAGAATTCTGCTGCATAGACTGCTTTTAGGTCGGCGATCTCGTCAGGATGGGGGATACTTTCGGGAATGAGATTGTGATCTTTTTCTCGGTAGTAGTTGCGCGATTGTTTTATGTTCGATGATTCAATAAGTGCTGGAAATTTCCGCGAAGCCCAATTCCTTATTCGGCGGATTAGCTTTTTGCGCCAACTCCGGATATCGTTTTTGTATGATCTAGGGGCATTATTCCGTTCAGTTTCTGTAGTCATGTACCCTCTAAGAACGATAAAATTTATTTCATCCAGAATGCTGCTTTAATCCAACGGATGACAGTCTGGCGTGATTTTCAATCACCGGGCGATTTTAACCGCATTCCAGTTTATTTGCAGACTTCGCAAGCTAAGTAATATTTTGCCGAAAAAATCCGAGACGGCAATCGATAGAAATGCTCGCGCGCATTCCCCCCTGCCCCCACGGACGCCCGGAATAGCTCGGGCGGAGGCGCATGCGCGGCTAGGCTTTCTCTCAATCAAGATCAAGTCTTGACCTTGGCATTCCTTCCGGCATCTTCATGACGTGCAAAGGGAGACCATATGGAACTAGCGATTGAGAGACGGAAGACGGCCAAGCGAGCGAGCGCGTTGCGGACCCTTAGCGACCGCATTGAGGTGCTGCGGGAGTTTCGTGCTGATATGCCGATACAGATGGTCTCAGTTTTTCTGACCGTCGCAATGCGACCGGGGGTTCTTCAATGTGACCTCCCCGAAATGACCAGCCTTAGCCAATCCTCAGTATCCCGGAACGTGTACGCCCTGGGCAAATATGACCGACACGGGAGACCGGGACTTGGTCTCGTGGAGCAGCGATGCGGGCCTACGGGTGCCAGGTCTCCAGAGCTTCACTTGACGAAAGCCGGGAAAGATTTAGCGAAAAGACTGATCGGCCAGTGATGTTCAGTTCTGGCGAGCGACTGGGCCTCATAGATTTGCACCGCACCAAATACAACTAGGCAATAGGACAATAAGACCATAAGCGCTGCCAGTGTGTGCCAAGCTGTAGCGATGCGATTGAACCACTTTTTGCTAGATAAATCCTTCTCATAAGGATGCTCCCACGTCAGTTTAACGGCGTGGTGTTCGAAGCCATAAAAATACTGTGCGAAATATGCGAAGCCAGAAGCAAGACCCGCCATAACCACTCCGACAGTGAAGACCCCCGTGCTAAACCAGACTGCATCCAGTAATGGCGATGCCGATGCCGACTTTTCTTGAAGTGTCCCAATAAACGCAAGACAGGCAATCACTGCCCCGCCGTTAATCAGAGCAGCGGTTCTAATGGCTTCCAATCCAAAGTCGATTGCTGCCCTAACGTACATGTTGCCGGTTTCATTATGCTGTTGGTGCCAACGAATTGCATGCGACCGGTCAATGTCCTTTAATCTTTGATCTTCTAATTGGCGCTGCTCATTTACCATGCCTAACCCCAAAAGAAATAAGCCGCCCCTCGGCAATTCCTCAAGTCTTATGGAAATTTCTCGACGCTGTCCATTTGGGTGTGCACTAACCCAACCGCAGGCGACCTGATGTTAGGTTAGTTCGACAATGCTATTCAACGAGCGAAAGCGAACCGATGAGTACGAGACCAGGTGTATCGAATGGAAGGTCGCCCAAAGTTCTTCACCTTTCCGCCTATAGCCCTGGCACAATTCCTACACGATAAGCAGTCGGCTGAAGCGTTACGCTGCCCTCCAATGGTCCCGAGAGAACAAATATGTTCGGCTCTTTGCCAAAGTTGAAGACCCGGTAGAGTTTGTATGCCGGGCCAAGTTGTGCGGCCACTCGTCGCTCATTCTCAGTCAGGAAGAATGGCGCATGCTCGTCGCTGCGTGTGGTCTTCACCTCGATGAACAAAATATCGCCACTCAAGTCGCGAGAGCGGATGTCGTATCCGAGGCCGTCTCCTTTGGTTTTGGAAACGAGTTCGACCTCGCTACACAGGTCGCTGCGGCCACCATCGACAAGCCGTTGACGTTCAATCTCAATCACAAACTCTTCGCCTGCTGTCCCAAGCGCTCTGTTCCTGGCGTCTCGCTCTGCTACATCAAACCTACGCGCGATGGGGTCGGAAGGGGCCGGTATCCTGACGCCATCGGCTGGGGGAGGTACGAAAAGGTCAGCACCGCTCGGTAGTTTAGTTATGGGTGTGGGTAGAGACCGGTCCAGATCATCTCCCAATGTTACGAGGTGAGGCAAGACAATCGCGGGCAATACAGCCCGTTGATAATTGGGATATGGCTTGTACCCGTCGATGTAGGGATAGCCATGTTCCTTCAGGATAGCGCTGACATTCATATGCTTTCGTTCAATTGAGCCATACGAACGTCTAACCAATCCCATCAGGCGGTTCCTATGCTCGGTCTTCGAGTACTCTAGATGCTGAATTTCAGCCGTGAGCATCTCGAAATAGTCTGCGACGAGCGCACGGACCTCGTCTTCCGACCAGTCTTCACCGGACTGCTGCGACTCAGTGAGCGCCCATAAGCCCCGAGGCCGTGAAGCGATGACCTTGGCTTTTACTAGTTCGTTACGTGCCCACTGCACACGGTTTTCCCAATGGTTGCGCGCGCTATTTTCCATAGTCCGCTGACGCAATTCCTCTGACAGGCCGAACTCCTCCGCCAATGCTTCGTAGACATCAGCCGGACGAAGGGGCTGATTGCGAGCCTGAAGAAGAGAAAGAAGTGCTTGCTCCACCTCACCCTGACTTGGAAGGTCCATTATTTCCTCTACCACATTATCCTCCACCCAACATCAGCATTACTACACGTGGTTGGTTCCTAGAACCAAGCGGGTTTTCCAAAATTCCGAAAAGGTATACCCACTGCGGACAAACTCAACGAAACTGAATGTGTCCGATATGAATTGACATTCGAATTAAGAGACACTATTCCGATTTTATCTTAGACCTTATCGGACAAAAGGTGTCTCATGAAAATCGGATATGCCCGCGTATCTTCTACCGGCCAGAACGAAAGCCCTCAGGTGGATATTCTCACCCGCCACGGTGTTGAGGAGGTATTTATCGACAAAGCAAGCGGGACTTCTCGTGAAGGCCGCATAAAGCTCGCTGAGGCCATCCGCTTTGCTCGGAAGGGAGATGCCTTAGTGGTGACCCGCCTTGATCGCCTAGCCCGCTCTGTGCCTGACCTACACGCAATCTCTCAGGAGTTACAGGCTAAGGGCGTGGACTTGATCGCAACGGAGCAGAATATTGATACCACGACACCCACCGGACGCCTTATGTTCAACATGCTAGGTGCCATTGCCGAGTTTGAAACGGACCTAAGGAAAGAGCGACAGCTTGAGGGTATCGCCAAAGCGAAAGAAGAAGGGCGATACAAAGGGCGTCCCGTGACGGTTGACGGGGATGCTATCAGGGCGGCTTTGGCTGCTGGGGATAAACCGATGGCTGTCGCGAAGCGATTTAACGTTGCACGTTCCACAGTTTATCGCATGATAACAGACGTAATATAATTAGTAGTTACTCAGTCTGTCCTTGTGTCGGGGCGTCTACTTGTTTTGCAGGGGTATCAATGCTGGACGCAGGCCAAAGTATAGATCGACTCGTAGCGACTTCAGCCAATCTCACATCAATTCAGAATAGCCTGATAGACGCAATACCCTGCGACCCCGCTGCCGCTCGACGTGAGCTACGCAGCATGTCTTTTTCAGATTTGCTCGCGGTATATATCGGGTGGGTTGATCGCCTTATCGAACCCCGTCCCCGAGAAGTGAGGGCGTGGGATGGCTTCTTTACATCGCGTACTGCGTCCCACGCCGATAAGATCGCCGCGATAGCAGAGCTGTTTACGCAGGGTGAAGACCTAAAGCCTTATCTCTCTCCTCGCGTGAATATTAGTGGCTACTCACCGTATTCTGCAACTCGCTCAGGGCTGATAGCTGCTGGAAAAGATAGGGCGTTGAACGCGTACGATACCCATCATTTGCATCTCGTTCCCAGCAACGAGAAGGGAAAGCGAAAGGGTCACAGTAAGGAACTCTTGTTCGTCAAGGTGAAACGCGACCACGTACTTTTCGTGATGTGCGGTGACCACGCCAGTTTCGATGATGGAACGCTTCGGCAAGCCGTCTCTGATCTAGAGGTTGCTTCGGGGATGCACATACGCGGGATATCCGGCGTTTCAAGAGAGACCGACGCTCGGGAGGGCGAGGCCCTCGCAAGACAGGGGATAAATACGTTTACACAATCCAATGGTTTTTATACAGCGCCGAGCTATTTGTCCTCTTCCTTAACGTCAATGAACCATCGCATTCACGCCGACAGGATGCTGGACTGCATTGAACAATGGGAGCCTCGACTGCGGGAAGAAAAAGGCAGAAAGGAAATTTGTGCGGAATTCTCTTTCCCTTTCTCCAAAGCTGCCACATTTGGGTGGGCAGTCCGCTACACGACGCTCTACTTGGTGGAGGAGCAATCAAAGCGCGCGGTGTTTCAATTACCGTACCACCGGCGGTAAGTGTTTTTTGTTCGAACCCATACGACGCCCTCCATTTCATATCTGGACTGAAACTACTGACCTCAGGTGCGCCATTTGGCGTGCTTACTTTTAGCTTGTGGACAAGTGATCATCAGGGAAAAGTGCACCTAGTACCATTTGAGAGTCTTCATTTGTCTCTGGCGCAGTGTTAGGCGCTCCAGCTATGCCAGCAATAGCGATCTTCTCTCGGGAGAGTTCATGAAAATCAATGAAGACTCCTAGCAAAGAGCGGGCTTCCAAGCTTAAATTGTCAAAATGTGCCATGTGCACATTATAAGCGTTCCATTCTAACTCCCGCGCCACAGAAAAGAGAGCATCCGCGCTCGACACGCGAGTCAGATAGTCTGCAATAGTTTCTGCTGGAACTTGGTTAGCGCGATCTTCAAAACCCTTTTCAATTAACTTGGCGATTCCGCTGCCGTTAGCAGTGTGCTGTCTGATCAATGCCACGGCGGCTCTAACGGTTGATAGCGCTTCACGCGTGTCCGTATGTCCGTATCTAATTCCGTTGATCAAAGCTTCTCGGCGTTCTTCTCTAGACCGAAAAGTAAGGTCCGCCACTACCTGATCCAAAGCTACCGCTGCCAACGCACAATTAGAATAAAATCCCCGCAAGGCTATCTGCGCTTGAGGGGACTTCGGTACAGATAGAATTGCCTGCTCACCGAAGTACCCGGCAGCGCGGAGCGCTGTGTTGGCGGAGTGAATACCGAAGCTCGACAAAAGAGCAGCGCGCGGCCCCAGTAGTGCCTCCCTCCATTCGACAGACCCACGGCTCCCATCGACAGCTTTAAACAGATTGTCAAAATCTTCCGACGCAAGCCTACCCTCAAGGGAGAGTTTTTTTGACGAACTCAGCTTTGAGAGAGCGTTCCCATCAAGCAGAGTAACGCCCATTGCCTTGGCCAACCGTTTCGAGCTTGGTCGTTTATCGGTACTCGCGACTATTGCGCCATCTACACCTAACGCAGCTTGCAGCCCTCGAACCCAAACCAAGCGCTCAGCGGCTTTAGGAACCTTCTTATTTTTGGCATCAAGTATCAGGCGTCTCCGCGTAAGCGCTGCGGGCCTCTCGTAGAGCCACAAGTCAACATCTGTAACATCTTCACCGTCAAGTCTGAATGGCACACCACGGACGGCAAAATACCCTGCTGCCCAAAAATATGCTTTTAGCATCTCCTCAGCCGCGCCGCCTTTTTGCCCGGTTTTTTCTCCAGCCATTAGAAAGCGCCCCCTGTTCTGAGTGCCGCGAGTATGTCCCCGGTTAGCTTTTTACTCTCTTGCGTCTGCCGCTTCCGCCTGAAATCGCTTCGCGATGCCTCTGGTCCTTGGTAACCTGACATATGTCCTTCAAATGGACGATCAATTGCATTAGCTGATGCGGCTTCTCCTGTCGTCAAGACCGCAAGTGCCATTTGGCCGATGTCCTTCTTTTTCAATTTCATCAAATAGCCAAAACGTGGACCCGGACGTGTTTGGATGACGCCCTTCATTTCCAAAACTCGATAGTCCTCTCCAATTGCCGTAGCAGGTCCGATTTCGTTACCACTTATCAACCTGTTTAGTAATGCAGAAAGCATGCCTATTCGGCCTGTCTGAGATGATCGCTGCGTCATTCCATATGTCAAAGCAGCAACTAGCGCCTTTGCTAAATCGAATGCATCGTCAGCCATTGGATCATTAAACTTATGGAATGCAGCAGGTCTAGTAACGAAACCATGTTCACCCGAGTGGTTCATCACGTGGTTTACATCGTACATACCTGCCGCTCTTACCTTGTCGAAGAGAGCAGTACCTAGAACTTCATCTGCTTTTTTTGTACTCACGCACCCCCGTTTCGTAAGTAGTTCATCAAGCTCGGTAATTCTTACTGTATCTGATGTAGATAGTGAGGAGAGAACCTTTGTTATCTTATTGAGGTTGTCTCGCCTAAAGAGATTACCGTTGAAATATGTTCTTTGATCTTCCACTAATTCGCCATCAACGAATCCGACGGCTTCCGATCGTTCCAAAAGCTCAATGGTTTTGGATTTAGGGATTCTAAACTCGTCGGAAATGAATTCCGTTGTGTCTCTATGAGAAACAGGACTGTCTGAGGTTACGTCCGCGAGGACAATCGTTGCTCGCTCTTCCTGAGATGGTTCTAGCTCCTCGAAAATATCGCTTGCGTGCTGTACTGTCACGCTAGTGGTTAAGCCCAGAACCGAAACGTCACCGCCTTGAGAAACATCTACAACTCTTCGGCGCTTGAGCATTTCCAATAATGAGTACAGTTCGGTCTTCGGGTTTAAGCCCGCTGCTTTTGCAAATGCATCAACAGTTTTCTTTGGAATTACAGCCTGCTCACTTGCAGATAATTGGGACAACAGGGAAGAGGCTTTGCCAGCTGCGTCTATTGCCGGAAATTCCGCGGAGGCATTTTGAGTCGTTGACGTCTTTTGAGCGTGATGAACGACCCATGCTCCCCGTTCCTTTTTTGTTATCGCGTTATATCGATCACTCAAGCCTATATCCCCCGTGGCAAATGAGACGCTCAGGATATAGAGAGTTGATCCAACCGCAAGATGTACTGATCTGCTCGCAAGCCTTTACCGGCAGAGAATTTACTGATGGCGCTTTCTCCAAACCCGCAGCATAGCCTCAACCCTTGGCTGAACCCGCTTCCGAGCTTCATTCCGGTCCATCCCGTTTCGGAGAAGCGTGTCATATTCCGTCATCTGATGACGCAATAAACCATCCATCGTGATACCAACAGCGCGCCCCAGTTTTACTCCGGCCCATTCCCTGCCTGATATTTCTTTCGCAAGGTATTCCACGGCGAATTCAGGGCACCCCGGGTGCTTCTTTCGGATATGCTGGGCAACCGCATCGAAATCAAATTTCGTCATAAAACTTCTCCCCGATAAAGCATGAGGTCTTTTGTTGACAATCTGCTGATGGTCGGCCCACCCGGCTCGGGTAAATCCATGCTCGCAGCCCGCTTGCCTTCCATCCTGCCCCCGCTGGAAGTGGCGGAGTTGCTGGAAGTGTCCATGGTCCATTCCATCGCCGGCCAATTGTCGGGTGGCAAGCTGTCGGACCGCAGGCCTTTCCGCACGCCGCACCATTCCGCCACTATGGCGGCGCTGATCGGCGGAGGGCTGCGCGCCAAACCGGGCGAAGCTTCGCTTGCCCATCACGGCGTTCTTTTTCTGGATGAGTTCCCGGAATTTTCGCCGCAGGTGCTGGATGCGCTTCGCCAGCCGCTGGAAACGGGCGAATGCATCATTGCGCGAGCCAATCACCGCGTCAGCTATCCGGCAGAAATCCAACTCGTTGCGGCCATGAACCCCTGCAGGTGCGGCATGGCGGGAGAGCCGGGTTTCAACTGCGCCCGAGGCCAGCGCTGTGTAACCGATTATCAGGCTCGCATTTCCGGACCGTTGCTAGACCGTATCGATATCCGCATCGACGTTCCCGCTGTCTCTGCCGCCGATCTCATTCGTCCTGTGGTGGCCGAGCCGAGTGCGGTGGTGGCCGCCCGGGTCGCCCGGGCACGCCTTGCGCAGCAGGAACGCTACGCGGCGGGATTTGCCGCCATTCGCACGAACGCTCGCTGCACGACGACCCTGATAGAAAAATATGCCGAGCCGGATGCGTCCGGGCTGCAATTGCTGCGCGATGCCGCCGAGCGGCTGAAGTTTTCCGCGCGCGGTTATCATCGCATTCTCAAGGTTGCCCGCACCCTGGCCGATCTGGATGGCAAGCAGACGGTTGGCCGCATCCATGTGGCGGAAGCTGTGTCCTATCGTATCGCAGGGGAAAGGCTTACGGCGGCGGCGTAGGAGGTCGCCCTTGGTGCTTTGCCTCAGAAACCATTGTGCCGCCAGCGGGGCCAGCGGCACATCGGGATATTCGCTAATCGGATGCGGGATCGCACTGCGCTTGAAAGCCTGGCTTAAAGCCCAAGGCCTTCGAAAAGCGCCGTCGAAAGGTAGCGTTCCGCAAAGGAAGGAATGATGACGACGATGTTCTTGCCGGCATTTTCCTCACGCGCACCAACCTTGATGGCTGCCGCCAGCGCCGCACCCGAGGAGATGCCGACAGGCACGCCTTCCAGCCTTGCCGCCAGACGTGCGATTTCGAAAGCCTCATCATTGGTGACGGTGACGATCTCGTCATAAATACCGGTGTCGAGGATGGCGGGCGCAAAACCGGCGCCGATGCCCTGAATCTTGTGGGGGCCGGGGTTGCCGCCGGAAAGAACCGGGCTGTCGGCGGGCTCGACGGCAATCACCTTCACTTCGGGCTTGCGCGATTTCAGCACTTGGCCCGTGCCGGTGATGGTGCCGCCGGTGCCAATGCCCGAGACGAGAATATCGACCGTGCCTTCGGTGTCGTTCCAGATTTCTTCCGCCGTCGTCTTGCGGTGAATATCCGGATTGGCAGGGTTTTCGAACTGCTGCGGAATGATCGCGTCAGGCAGCGTCTCGGCCAGTTCCTGCGCCTTGGCGATGGCGCCCTTCATGCCCTTCGGACCTTCGGTCAACACCAGTTCGGCGCCGAGCAGGGCCAGCATTTTCCGGCGTTCAACCGACATGGTTTCAGGCATGGTCAGGATCAGCTTGTAGCCCTTCGCGGCAGCGGCAAAGGCGAGGGCAATACCCGTGTTGCCCGAGGTCGGCTCCACCAGCGTGGTCTTGCCGGGGGTGATCTTGCCCTGCGCTTCCAGAGCTTCGATCATGGCGACGCCGATGCGGTCCTTCACGGAAGCGATGGGATTGAAAAATTCGAGCTTGGCGAGAAGGTTGGCCTTCACGCCCTTCTCCTTCGCCAGCTTGTCGAGCCGCACGATCGGCGTATCGCCGATTGTTTCCGTAATAGAGGAATAGACGCGTCCGCGTCCGGGCTTTCTGGCTTCGGGCATGATATTCTCCTGTGTAAAGACCGCAAGATTTGAGCGGCAGAATAGGAGCAATAGCTTTCTCAAGCTAGCGAACGTTCGTCCTAATATTCCTGAATTACAGGAATAATTTCACGATAAATCGCATAAATGCACGAATTTGTTTTACGTGCTGCGGATCGCGATCATGGTCGCCGTTCCCGCCAGAATGCCCGCCGCCGTGCGGTTGAGGATCGTCAAGGCGCTCGGCCTTTTCAGGAGGTTACGCGCCTTGGCCGCAAGCAGGATATAAGGCAGGAGAACCGCCATCAGCACGACGAAGGTGATGGCGAGAAGTGTCGCATATTCCGAAGGGCCGATCATGCGGATATCGATCAGCGTCGGCACCAGCGCCACATAAAACAGCATGGTTTTCGGATTGCCAAGCGTGATCAGCAGGCCGGAGAGAAAGGACATCGGCATGCTGGTGCTTTTCTTGGCCTTGAGTTCCTGTGGCAGCAGGCCGGCGGTCCAAAGCTTCCAGGCGATATAGAGGAGATAGGCAGCGCCCGCGAATTTCAGCACCATGAAGGCTTCCTGAAAGGTTTGCGCAACGAAGGCGAGGCCCAGTATCACGCCGGTCAGGTAAATCATGTCGCCCAGCACCAGCCCGAGGCCCATGAAGAAGGTTTCCCGAAAGCCTGAACCCAGTGCCCGCGCCACGATCGCCGTCATGCCGGGGCCGGGAATGGCGGCGGCGATGAAGAGGGCTGTTGCATAGGCGAAAAGGGTCGTCAGCGTCATGATCGTGTTTCCCGGAAAATCCGCCAGATCCATAGCGAAATCGCCGGGCAAAGACAATTGGTCACATCCCCCCGTCCTGTCGGAACGGCAGGACGGGGGTCTGATAAAGCGGGCCGCACAGCTTGCCGGCCAAGCGGTGTGGCTAAACGCCGGTGGAGCCGAAACCGCCGGCGCCTCGCGCCGTCTGGGAGGTTTCCGTCACCTCGCTCACGATAACCTGGGTTACCGGCGCAATCACCATCTGCGCGATGCGCATACCGCGTTCGATGACAAAAACGTCCTGCCCCAGATTGGCGAGAATGACCTTCACTTCGCCACGATAATCGCTGTCCACCGTGCCGGGAGAGTTGAGGCAGGTGATGCCGTTCTTGATGGCGAGGCCGGAGCGGGGGCGGATTTGCGCCTCGTAGCCCTGCGGGACCTCGAAGATGAAACCGGTCGGGACCAGCGCGCGTTCACCCGGTTGCAGGGTCAGCGTTTCACCGGCGGGCACGGCAGCGCGCAGGTCCATGCCGGCGGCGCCACGGGTTTCGTAGGACGGCAATTCGAGGTCTGCGCCATTGGCGAGACGGACGAGACGGAGAAGGGGGCTATTGTCATTTTGAACGGTCATGCGGCATTAGTTTGCCGAGATCGCGGCAAGGTCAATTGCAAATGCGGGCCTGAAACGCTAGATAGCCCGCAATTCCACAGGATTTGTCAGATGGCCGAAACACTTGCCGAGGCGGTCTCCCGCCGCCGCACCTTTGCTATTATCGCGCACCCGGACGCGGGTAAGACCACGCTTACCGAAAAACTGCTGCTGTTCGGCGGAGCGATCCAGCTTGCCGGTGAAGTGAAGGCAAAGAAGGACCGCATCCAGACCCGTTCGGACTGGATGAAGATCGAGCGCGAGCGCGGCATTTCGGTCGTCACCTCGGTCATGACCTTCGAATATAACGACCGGGTCTTCAATATTCTCGATACGCCCGGCCACGAGGACTTTGCCGATGATACCTACCGCACGCTGACGGCGGTGGATGCGGCAATCATGGTCATCGACGCCGCCAAGGGTATCGAGCCGCGCACGCTGAAGCTCTTCGAAGTCTGCCGTATGCGCGATATCCCGATCATCACCTTCATCAACAAGATGGACCGCGAAAGCCGCGACCCCTTCGAGATTCTGGATGAGGTCGAGGAGAAGCTCGCGCTCGATACCGCGCCCATCACCTGGCCGGTCGGTCGCGCCAAAACCTTCTGCGGCGCCTATAATCTCGCCGAAAATACCTTCCGCGGCAACGATACCCAGGTTGACGGACTGCCGGTTAACGGTCCGCAGGCGGTTGCCGATCGCCTGCCGGAAAATGAACGGCAGCTTTTTGTCGAGGAAACGGAGCTTGCGCTGGAAGCCTGCCGTCCTTTCGACCGTCAGGCGTTTCTCGAAGGCCACATGACGCCGGTGTTCTTCGGTTCGGCGCTGCGCAATTTCGGTGTGCGTGACCTCATCAATGCGCTTGGCGATTTCGCGCCGCCGCCGCGCGATCAGGTGGCGGATACCCGCACCGTACATGCGGCTGAAGAGAAAATGACGGCCTTTGTCTTCAAGATTCAGGCCAATATGGATCCGAACCACCGCGACCGTATCGCTTTCGCCCGCATCTGCTCCGGCAAGCTGGAGCGTGGCATGAAGGCGCGGCTTGCTCGCACCGGCAAGCAGATGGGGCTGACCGCGCCGCAATTCTTCTTCGCCTCGCAGCGCCAGCTGGCCGATACCGCCTTTGCGGGTGACGTGGTGGGCATCCCGAACCACGGCACGCTGCGCATCGGCGATACGCTGACCGAAGGTGAAAATCTTGTTTTCCAGGGCGTTCCGAACTTCTCGCCGGAAATCCTGCGGCGCGTACGTCTTGAGGACGCCATGAAGGCGAAGAAGCTGAAAGAAGCCCTGCAGCAGATGGCGGAAGAGGGCGTTGTGCAGCTCTTTTCGCCGGAAGACGGCTCTCCCGCCATCGTCGGCGTCGTCGGCGCGCTGCAGCTCGATGTGTTGAAGGAGCGCCTGATGGGCGAATACGGCCTGCCGGTCTCCTTCGAAATGTCGCGTTTTTCGGTCTGCCGCTGGATTTCTTCCGATCAGCCGGCGGAAATGGACAAGTTCCTCAACGTCAAACGCGGCGATATCGCCCGCGATCTGGACGGCGATCCGGTGTTTCTGGCGCAGGACGCCTTCTCGCTACGTTACGAATCCGAGCGTTTTCCGGCGATCAAGATGGTCGCGATCAAGGAATATCACGTCGCCAAGGCGGCGTGATATCAGCCGGATTGCACTTTGAATGCCAAGGGCTTAGTTTCCCCTGAAACGGGAAACTGGTCCGGCATCATGACGCTTTCAGGCAAACATATTCTCCTCATCATCTCCGGCGGCATCGCGGCCTATAAGAGCCTTGATCTCATCCGCCGCCTGAAAGAGCGCGGCGCGAAGGTGACGCCAGTGATGACGAAGGGCGCGCAGGAATTCGTCACCCCGCTTGCCGTCGGCGCACTGTCCGCCACCCATGTCTTCACAGAGCTCTTTTCCCGACAGGATGAACAGGATGTGGGCCATATCAGGCTGGCGCGCGACTGCGACCTCGTGCTGGTGGCTCCCGCCACAGCCGATCTGATGGCGAAGATGGCGCACGGTCTGGCAGATGATCTTGCCTCCACGATTCTTCTTGCGACGGATCGCAAGGTGCTGGTGGCTCCGGCGATGAACCCGAAAATGTGGTCTGCCAAACCGACGGTACGAAATGTCGAAACGCTGAAAAAAGACGGGGTGTTTTTCATCGGACCCATGGTCGGTGAAATGGCAGAGAAGGGCGAGGCTGGTTTTGGCCGTATGGCCGAACCATTGCAGATCGTCGAAGCCGTCGCCGCATTGCTGGATGAGGGGCCAAAGCCCCTGAATGGCAAAACGGCGATCGTCACCTCCGGCCCCACGCACGAGCCGATCGATCCCGTGCGCTATATCGCCAACCGTTCCTCTGGCAAGCAGGGTCACGCCATTGCGGCGGCTCTGGCGGAGCTGGGAGCAAAGGTCACGCTGGTTTCCGGCCCCGTCACGATTGCGGATCCGGCAGGTGTTGAAACGGTGCATGTCGAGCGCGCCGAGGAGATGCGCGATGCGGTCATCTCGAGGCTGCCGGCGGATATCGCCGTCATGGTCGCCGCCGTCGCCGACTGGCGGGTGACGGGCTCATCGGAACAGAAGATCAAGAAGCAGCCGGGCGATGCGCCGCTGGCGCTGCAGCTGACGGAAAATCCCGATATTCTCAAAACCGTCGGCCATCATGAAAAGCGTCCGACGCTGGTGGTGGGTTTTGCCGCCGAAACGCAGGATATCGAGAAGAACGGCCGGGCGAAGCTGGAACGCAAGGGAGCGGATTATATCGTCGCTAACGATGTCTCGGCGCAAACCGGCATCATGGGCGGGGATCGCAACAGCGTGAAGATCATTTCAGCTGACGGTGTCGAGGCCTGGCCGGATCTCGACAAGACCGAAGTCGCAAAACGTCTGGCGGCACTGATCGCGGAGAAACTCGCATGAGCCTGTTCGATCGCAAGACATTCGACAGGGTGCTTGGCGAATGGCCGGGCGTCCGGTTCGTCGATCAATGGGATTCACATGTCGCCAAGGTGGGCGACAAGGTCTTTGCCGTGCTTGGCGAACGGGAGGACTGGCGGCTGGTGGTGAAATGCTCGGAAGAGAGCTTCGAAATATTGACCTCACTCGAGGGCATCGCTCAGGCGCCCTATTTTGCGAAACGCAAATGGGTGTCGATTGCCGATCATTCACCGCTCGAACAGGAGGAATTGGAGCACTATTTGCGCCGTTCCTACGAGCTTGTCGCCGCCGGCCTGACAAAAAAGCTGCGGGGCGAACTCGGCATCGTGATCGATACCGCGCCCCGTTTATAATTTACCGTCAGTTGACCTTCTTGTCCTTACCAATGATCTGGCGGACGCCTTCTTTGGTGAAGGGCTGCAGGAGCTGCGGCACAAACCCCTTTGCGATCTCACCCTTGATGCCGATATCGGTGGAAGAGGGCCGGTCGGGGTTGTGGTAGGATCCGAAAATGAGATCGAAGATGACGAGGTTTTCGCCGTAATTGGTGTTGCCTTCCGGAAGCTGCTTCGAATGGTGCCAGCGGTGCAGGCGCGGCGTGCTGAAGATATAATCGAGCAGCCCCGTTTTCATGTCGACATTGCAATGGGTCAAAATACCGATGAAGGCGGTCACGGCGCCCAGCCACCAGAAAACCTGAAGCGGCGCACCCATGAAATAAAGCGGAATCTGGCTGAGCGCGATCTTGAACAGGGAGTCGGCCACATGAAACCGACCTGTATTGACGACCCAGAGCCGCACGACGCTGTGATGCAGGGCATGGAACCGCCAGAAGAATACCGTTTCATGCGCAATGCGGTGGGCCCAGTAGAGACCGAATTCGGCAATCGTCACCGCAAGCGCGACCTGGACGATCATTGGCAAATGGGAAGGCCACAGGTCGAACCGCATCGCCGCCAGCGGCTGCAGAACATTCGCGGCTACCATCGGGAAGATTGCCGCGGCGGCGGCAGCGAGTTGTACGAGCCCCTTCGTCAGAAGCGTGTGACCGATGCTGTTGATGGTCTCACCATCCCCCTCAAGCCATTCGACTTCATAGGGAATATAGCGCTCGAGGAGAAACAGGCTGAGAACCGCGCCCGCATAAACGGCGAGAAAGGCTGCGATCGGATGACTGCTCGCAAAAGCGAAATAGGACCCGACGAGGCCGCCGACGAACACCAGTGGCCAGGAGGTATAGGAAAGGGCTGCTTTTAGTACTTGCGCTTTTGCCATCAAAATCAAATCCTGTCCGGCGTATCCGTCTCTACCATCGGCGCACTTCCGCGCAGGCTTCCGAGCAACCCTTATCCGCACCAATCACCTGTCTTGGCTAGAGATCAGACCCTTATCGCTCCAATGCATTACACAAACATGGCACATAGCGGTGCCGAAATGCTCAGCTCACCCTGATCGCAATATAGAGAAGCGTCAGCGCAATGACCCAGAGAGCGATCCGTCCCCATTTGGTGTGGCGCGCTTCCGCCTTGCCAATGGCTTCCGCCGTCTGCGCATCAAAACGCAGGCCGTTCTCGCTCATATACATCAATTCGGAATGCAGCTTTTCCGTCTTGGCGGCAATCTCCGGTGCTGCCTCGGCAAGCTTGAGGGCGGCTTTCACGCCATCCTTCAGATCGGTAACGACACGTTTCGGTCCGAGATTGTCCCTGATCCAGCCGCCAACGACCGGGTCTGCCGCCTTCCACATGTTGAAGCGCGGATTGAGCATGCGCGACACGCCTTCCACCACCACCATGGTCTTTTGCAGCATGACGAGTTCCGGCCGCGTCTCCATGTCGAAAAGCTCGGTCACTTCGAACAGCAGGGTCAAAAGCTTGCCCATGGAGATCGTCTCGGCCGGCTGGCCGTGGATCGGTTCTCCAATGGCGCGGATCGCCTGCGCGAAACTGGCTTTGTCGTGGTGGCCCGGCACATAACCGGCCTCGAAATGCACCTCAGCCACCCGCATATAGTCGCGGGTAATGAAGCCGTAGAGGATTTCGGCAAGGAAGCGGCGTTCCTTTTTGCCAAGGCGTCCGGCAATGCCCATATCGACGGCAACGATCTCGCCCTCCGCATCCACGAAGAGATTGCCGGGATGCATGTCGGCGTGGAAGAAGCCATCGCGCAGCGTATGCCGCAGGAAGGACTGGATCAGCGTATCGGCGAGCTTGTTCAGGTCGTGGCCGGCGGCCTTCAGGCCCTCGATATCCGACATCTTGACACCGTCAATCCATTCCATGGTGACGACATCGCGACCGGTGCGCTCCCAATCCACCTCCGGAACACGGAAACCCGGATCGTCCTTGGTATTTTCGGCAAGTTCGGAAAGGGCGGCGGCCTCTAACCGCAGATCCATCTCGATCTTGGTGGTCTGCTCCAGCGTGCGCGTCACCTCGACGGGGCGCAGGCGGCGGGCGGAGCGGACGAAACGCTGCTGCAGGTCGGCAATCAGATACATCGCCTCCAGATCGTTCTGGAAACGCTGGCGCACGCCGGGACGGATGACCTTGACGGCCATCTTGCGCGGCCCTTTTGGTGTATCCACCATTGCCGGGTGCACCTGGGCAATGGAAGCCGCGGCGATCGGATCGCCGAATTCCCTGTAGAGTTCAGACACCGACCGTCCGAGCGAGCCTTCGATATTGGCCTTCGCCGCAGCCGCCGGGAAAAAGGCCATGCGGTCCTGAAGGCTTGCGAGATCGTCGGCGAAGTCGGCGCCCACCACATCCGGCCGGGTGGCGAGAAACTGACCCATCTTCACATAGGAGGGCCCGAGCCGCTCCACAGCCACCGCCAGCCGGTCGCTGCGCTGCGCCCGTTTCGCCTTGCTGCGGGCGAATGGCTTCAGCAGCGCTTTCAATAATTGGGCGGGAGCAGGCAGGTCGTCGGACGGCAGGGCCAGCACGACGCCTTCGCGCACGAGAACCCAACCAACCCTTGCGAGGCGGAAATATGCGCCCAAAGTACTCATGCTTATGCTTGTCTCCTGCTTTTACCGGCCATGGTCTTAAAGCTTCCAGCCGGAATGCAGGGCGGCGATGCCGCCGGTGTAATTGGTGTAGGTCACGCGGGAGAAGCCGGCGGTGCGGATCATCGTCGCGAAATCCTCCTGATTGGGGAATTTGCGGATCGATTCGACCAGATATTGATAGGGCTCGGCATCACCCGTGATCATCTTGCCGAATTGCGGAATGGCGTTGAACGACCAGGCGTCATAAACACGGTCGAGCAGCGGCATATCGACTTCGGAAAATTCCAGCACCAGCAGCCGCCCGCCACGCTTCAAGACACGGTGTGCCTCTTTCAGCGCGACATCGATGCGCGGCACATTGCGAATGCCAAACGCGATCGTATAGGCGTCGAAACTATTCGCCTCGAAGGGCAGCTCCTCGGCATTGGCCTCCACGAAGGTCAGATTGTCGGAAAGCTTCTTTTTTGCCGCGCGCTCCTCGCCGACGGCCAGCATCGAGCCGTTGATATCGAGAACGGTGGCATGCGCCAGACGGTTGGAGGCTTCGATGATACGGAAGGCGATATCGCCGGTGCCGCCCGCAACGTCCAGAATCTTGTAGGACGGGTCCTTGCGCGGCGAAAGCGAAGAGACCATCGCGTCCTTCCACAGCCGGTGCAGGCCAGCCGACATTACGTCATTCATGATGTCGTAGCGCTTGGCCACCTTATGGAAGACCTCGTTGACCAGCCCCTGCTTTTTGCCTTCGTCCACCTTGTGGAAGCCATAGGACGTTTCCATGCCGCCTTGGGCAGTGGTACGGGCGTCGGTCATCGTCTGTCTCCATATTTATTGCGTGGCGGACCATAGCGGAAACGCCATGGCAACGCTATCTGTTGCCGCATCGCCTGGGCGCGACATTTCGCGTGCACTGTATAGACCACATGGTCCTAACGATAAACTGTCGGATAAGCCAGATGCCAGAATTGCCAGAAGTCGAAACCGTCAGACGTGGCCTTGCACCTGCTATGGAAGGGGCAAGGGTCCGCAGGCTGCATCTCGGCCGCCCGGATCTGCGCTTTCCTTTCCCGGAGGATTTCGCGGGGCTGATCGAGGGCAAGACGATCATATCGCTCGGACGAAGGGCGAAATATCTTCTCATCGAGTTGGAAGACGGGCTGACGATCGTTTCCCATCTCGGCATGTCCGGTTCGTTTCGTATCGAGGCGGAAACGGATGAGGCTGACAAGACGCCCGGCGCGTTTCATCACGCCCGCTCGAAGGACGGCAAGCACGACCATGTCGTCTTTCATCTCGATAAAGGAGAAGAGTGCGTCTGCGTCATCTATAATGATCCGCGCCGCTTTGGCTTCATGCATCTGGTGGAGCGCAACAAGCTCGATCTTTACCCGGCCTTTGCCGAGCTTGGCCCGGAGCCGACAGGTAATGCGCTGAGCGCGGATTATCTGGCGAGCCGGTTTGAGGGCAAAAGCCAGCCCCTGAAAAGCACGCTGCTGGACCAGAAGGTCATCGCGGGCCTCGGCAATATCTATGTCTGTGAGGCGCTGTGGCGCGCGCATCTTTCGCCCCTGCGGGCCGCGGGAACGCTGGTAACGAAAGGTGGCAAGCCCAAAGCACAACTCGCCGATCTGACGGAGAAAATCCGCGATGTCATCGCCGACGCCATCGCCGCCGGCGGGTCCTCATTACGAGACCATATACAGACGGACGGAACGCTCGGTTATTTCCAGCATTCCTTTTCGGTCTATGATCAGGAAGGCCAGCCTTGCCGGACACCCGGCTGCGGGGGTACGGTTGAAAGGGTGGTGCAGGCCGGTCGTTCGACCTTTTATTGCGCCGCCTGCCAGAAGTAACGCTGTCGGAGTAACGGAGAAGGGGAGACTGCCGTGGACTATGAAACGATACTGGTCGAGAAACGCGATGAGGTGGGTGTCATCACCCTCAACCGCCCCAAGGCGCTCAACGCTCTCAATTCGGTGCTTCTGAAAGAGCTGCGGCACATTCTGTCTTCGTTTTCCGCCGATGATTCCATCGGTGCGATCATTATTACCGGTTCGGAAAAGGCATTTGCTGCTGGCGCCGACATCAAGGAAATGCAGGGGCTGGATTTCGTCGATGCCTATGTCGGCGATTTTCTCGGCGGCTGGGACGAGGTTGCTGCCACCCGCAAGCCTGTTATCGCCGCCGTTTCCGGTTTTGCGCTCGGCGGCGGCTGCGAACTGGCGATGATGTGCGATTTCATCATCGCTTCTGATACGGCGAAGTTCGGCCAGCCGGAAATCACCCTCGGCGTCATTCCGGGCATGGGCGGCTCGCAGCGGCTGACACGGGCAGTCGGCAAGGCAAAGGCCATGGACCTGGTTCTGACCGGCCGCATGATGGATGCAGCAGAAGCCGAGCGCGCCGGTCTCGTGTCGCGTGTTGTGCCGGCTGCAAATCTGATGGACGAGGCGGTGGAGGCGGCTACCCGCATAGCTTCCCTGTCGCGTGCCTCCGTGCTCATGGCCAAGGAAAGCGTCAATCGTTCCTTCGAGGTGCCGCTTTCAGAAGGTCTGAGATTTGAAAGACGCTCCTTCCAGTCGCTCTTTGCCACGGCGGACCAGAAGGAGGGCATGGCCGCCTTCGTGGAAAAGCGCAAACCCGCTTTCCGGAATCGCTAAGGATTCGGAATATCGGCGCTTTTAAGCGTTTTGCGCGTTGACGGGCGTAAGCTTTAGCGGTATATGCCCGCCCACGGTTAAGGAAAGCCATCCGGCTTGTCCGAAATTACTCCCGCATTCTTGGGTTACGTGAGGTCTTCTAACGACCCGATCCTATGGTTGCGGAATTTGGTTTGAATTCGAAGAGAGGCATACATGGCCAATACAACTTCGGCGAAAAAGGCGACCCGCAAGATCGCTCGCCGTACCGCAGTCAACAAGGCTCGCCGTTCGCGCGTTCGCGGCTTCATCCGCAAGGTCGAGGAAGCCATCGCTTCCGGTGATCTGGCAGTCGCCACCGAAGCTCTGAAGGCAGCTCAGCCCGAGATCCAGCGCGCCGCCACCCGGGGCGTTCTGCACGGCAACACCGCATCCCGCAAGGTGTCGCGTCTCGCACAGCGCGTTAAGGCTCTTTCCGCCTAATCCGGCTAATCACAAATAATTATTCAAAAAGCCTGGTCTTTTGACCGGGCTTTTTGTGATTCTAACTGCCCGTTAACCATTGCTGCCGTAACGTGACAAACGCATGTCAGATGGACGACAGGAAATTTGCAGTAAAAACAATAACTTGCTGGAGGTCTCTGGAAAACTCAGGGGCTTTCTCTACGGAAGTCGCGGCTAGTTTTGAGTCAAGAAGATTTTTATTTTTTTGCCAAAATCCGCTCTTAAAAATTGCCAAAATTGAATCTCATTGATTCATAAGCGATTCTGCTTCGCACCCTGTCGGTGATGCAAAACGGCCTTTGCGAGTCAATGGCCGATCTGAGTTTTTGCAGAAAAAACGCCATTGATCTCTCCCCACGATCCTGCCTAAATGCATTTCAACAAGGGGTGCGGATCTCAGTCCACAGATTATCTCGATGATCGTATCGACGATATTCACCTTCTTGCTGACGGGTCTTTCGAGGTCCGTTTTTTCAGGTCATGGAGCTTTTTGTGCCGTTTCGGTCTCCGGAACGGGCGGGGGTTTTTTGTCCTCAAGAATGCGCCTTAAGGTTGTAGCGAAAGGAGCGTTTTTAGCGTGTCGCAGGCCTCTCCATGAGGGGGAGGGAAATGGGATAACCGGCTCGCAAACAAGTAGTCGCCTTTGGCGTTCTTTCGAGGGGAACGCTTGGGGGCAGAAATAAACGAGGGGGATCCCTGACGGTCGATCTTTGATCGTCAGGCTATGATTGGCAATTTGAAAGGCGGCAATATGCAATTGAATTTGGCGATGGGTGCGGTGGCTGATGGGGACCGCGCACCAAAGACGCGTGATGCAGCTTGCTCAGATGCGGCAGGGGACAAATCGGCTATGACGCACGATGCGCTGTTTGAACGTTTTAGCGCGCGGCTCAAGGCACAGGTTGGTCCGGAGGTCTATGCAAGCTGGTTCGCACGGCTCAAACTCCATACCGTTTCGAAAAGCGTCGTCCGTTTTACCGTTCCGACGACCTTTCTGAAGTCCTGGATCAACAACCGTTACATGGACCTGATCACCAACCTCGTCCAGAGCGAGGATCCGGATGTGCTGAAGGTGGAGATTCTGGTCCGCTCGGCCAGCCGCCCGATCCGTCCGGCTCAGACCGAGGAGAGGGTGCAGCCCGTTGCGGAGGTTGGTGCGGCTCCGCGGAACAAGTCCTTTATACCGTCGCAGCCCGCCACGCCTGCCGCGCAGCCCGCGACTTCGCAGGCGACCCTGCGTCAGGGCGGTTCCGGGCCGTTGTTCGGCTCGCCGCTCGACACACGTTTCACTTTCGATACCTTTGTTGAAGGCTCATCTAACCGCGTCGCGCTTGCGGCGGCAAAGACGATCGCCGAAGCCGGTGCCGGCGCCGTGCGCTTCAACCCGCTGTTCATCCATGCGGGTGTTGGTCTCGGCAAGACGCATCTTCTGCAGGCAATCGCCAATGCCGCCATCGACAGCCCGCGCAATCCGCGCGTGGTCTATCTGACAGCTGAATATTTCATGTGGCGTTTTGCGACCGCAATCCGCGACAACGATGCCCTGACGCTGAAGGACACGCTACGCAATATCGACCTGCTCGTCATCGACGACATGCAGTTCCTGCAGGGCAAGATGATCCAGCATGAATTCTGCCACCTGCTGAACATGCTGCTCGACAGCGCCAAGCAGGTCGTGGTCGCTGCTGACCGTGCGCCATGGGAGCTGGAATCGCTCGATCCGCGTGTCCGTTCCCGTCTTCAGGGCGGCATGGCGATCGAGATCGAAGGTCCCGATTACGACATGCGCTACGAAATGCTCAACCGCCGCCTCGGCTCGGCGCGTCAGGACGATCCGTCTTTCGAGATTTCGGACGAAATCCTGACCCACGTTGCCAAAAGCGTGACGGCGAGCGGACGTGAACTGGAAGGCGCCTTTAACCAGCTGATGTTCCGTCGCTCTTTTGAGCCGAACCTCTCGGTTGACCGTGTCGATGAACTGCTGTCACATCTCGTCGGGACGGGTGAGGCCAAGCGCGTGCGCATCGAGGATATTCAGCGCATCGTCGCCAAGCACTATAATGTGTCGCGGCAGGAACTGGTGTCCAACCGTCGCACCCGCGTCATCGTCAAGCCGCGCCAGATCGCCATGTATCTGGCCAAGATGCTGACGCCGCGTTCTTTCCCCGAGATCGGTCGCCGTTTCGGCGGTCGCGATCACACCACGGTTCTGCATGCCGTGCGCAAGATCGAGGAACTGATTTCCGGTGACACCAAGCTTGGCCATGAGGTTGAGCTGCTGAAGCGCCTGATCAACGAAAACAACGCATAAAAAGAAGCGGCCTTCGGGCCGCTTCAGTCCGTTGGCAAGCCGCTCTCGTATTCGATGTCGTCCTCGGGACTGTCCCGAGGATCCAATCACGTATGGTAAAATCAATAGGTTGCAGATGCTCGGGATTGGCCAGAGCATGATGAAGGCAAGTTTTCAGACTTCGTCATCACCCTCAAGCGGCTTTCGGGCCGCTTTTTTATTGGTGTTTCGAGGCGTGTCGATGCTGTGGATCAGCAGGCGAGGTCGGCCACCACGGCATCCAGAATAAGCATGCCTGAAGGGGTGCAGCGCAGGCGGGAATTGCCGAGCCTTTCCACGAAACCATGCTGCAGAAGGAATTCCTCCTTCTCCGGGTCGAGATCGCGGCCGGAAAGGTCGCTCCAGCGGGCGAGATCGATGCCCTCGCGCAGGCGAAGGCCCATCAGCAGCAATTCGTCGGCCTGTTCGTCGACGCCGAGCAGTTCCTGATCGACCATGCCGTGGCCTTCCCGCTCAACGGTTTCGAGCCAGTTTTCCGGGTGGCGTTCGGTGGCGGTGGCGAGCTTGGAAGCGCCTCTCGTCAGGCGTCCATGCGCGCCGGGGCCAATGCCGGCGTAGTCACCATAACGCCAATAGGTGAGGTTGTGGCGGCTTTCGGCGCCGGGCCGGGCATGGTTGGAAACCTCATAGGCCGGCATGCCGTAACGCTCGGTGATTTCCTGGGTTGCCTCATAAAGCACGGCCGAATGTTCGCCATCGGGCACGATGAGCTTGCCGGCCTTGTGCAGGCCGTAAAAGGGCGTGCCTTCCTCGATTGTCAACTGGTAGAGCGACAGATGGTCGACCGCGTAGGAGACAGCCTCCTTCAGCTCCGCGTCCCATTCGGCCACCGTCTGGTTCGGGCGGGCATAGATGAGATCGAAGGACATACGCGGAAAAATCTCCCGCGCCAGCCGAATGGCTTTCAAGGCATCGGCAACATCATGCAGGCGGCCGAGGAACTTCAGGTCCCGGTCGTTGAGCGCCTGCACGCCGAGTGAGACACGATTGACGCCCGCCGCGCGATAACCGCGAAAACGTTCCGCCTCGACGCTGGAGGGATTGGCCTCCATGGTGATCTCGATACCATCGGGCACATGCCAGAAGCGCGCGACGCCATTGAGAAGTGCGCCGACCGTCTGCGGGTCCATCAGTGATGGCGTGCCACCACCCATGAAGATGCTGGTCACAACGCGCGGGCCGCTCAGCGTCCGCATATGTTCCATTTCACGGAGAAAGGCAGCCGTAAACCGTTCCTGATCCACCGGGCGGTGGCGGACATGGCTGTTGAAATCGCAATAGGGACATTTGGCCGCGCAGAAAGGCCAATGCAGATAGATCCCGAAACCGGGATCGCCCGTATCCGGCAGAAGCGATGCGCCGGGGGCAGAAAGTTGATGCTCCCCGACCATCGGGTTCATGCCTCCAGGCAGGTTTCTACGAATTTCTTGAAGGCGCGGGCACGGTGCGACAGCGCAAAGGCATCGCCGTGTTTCCAGCCGTGTTTTTCATCCGAGCTCATCTCGCCGAATGTAGTGTCATAACCTTCGGGCTTAAAGATGGGATCATAACCGAAGCCGCTCGTTCCGCGCGGTGGCCAAACGACAGCGCCTTCCACCTCGCCACGGAAATATTCGACATGCCCGTCCGGCCAGGCAAGGCACAGCACACTGACAAAGCGGCCGGTGCGATCTTCCAGCTTCGATGCGCCACGCTCGGCAAGGGCATCCTCGACCTTCTGCATCGCCATGGCGAAGTCGCGGGTGCCGTCGGCCGTCTCCGCCCAATTGGCGGTATAGACGCCAGGCGCACCGTCAAGCGCGTCGATGACCAGACCGGAATCGTCGGACAAAGCCGGAAGACCGGATGCCTTTGCGGAGGCAAGCGCCTTGATGGCGGCATTTTCCTCGAAGGTGGTGCCCGTCTCGTCCGGCTCCGAGAAATTCAGCTCCGCCGCCGATTTGGCGGAGAAACCGAAAGGCCCGATCAGATCGGCGATTTCGGCGATCTTGCCCTTATTGTGGCTGGCGACGACGATCGTTCTGGTATCGAGCTTGCGCATCACGTTTTCCTGTCGGCTCAGGCGATGGCCTGTTTCTGAAGGGCGACCAGTTCGCTGCATCCGGCCTTGGCAAGACCGAGCAACGTCAGGAATTCTTCCTCGGAGAAGGGCGCGCCTTCCGCCGTTCCCTGAACCTCGACGATGCCGCCGGAACCGGTGATGACGAAATTTGCATCGGTCTCGGCGGAGGAATCCTCGAGATAGTCGAGATCGATCACCGGCTGGTTGGCGAAGATACCGCAGGAGATCGCCGCGATATGGTCCTTCAGAACCTTCTCGACCTTGATCATGTTGCGGGTTTCCATCCACTTCAGGCAATCGTGGAGCGCAATCCATGCGCCGGTGATGGAGGCCGTGCGGGTGCCGCCATCGGCCTGGATGACATCGCAGTCAATGCTGATCTGTCGTTCGCCGAGTGCCTGCAGATCAACAACGGCGCGCAGCGAGCGGCCGATGAGACGCTGGATTTCCTGGGTGCGGCCGCCCTGCTTGCCGGAAGCGGCTTCGCGCTTCATGCGCTCATGGGTGGAGCGCGGCAGCATGCCGTATTCGGCGGTGACCCAGCCCTTGCCGCTGTTGCGCAGCCATGGCGGCGTCTTTTCTTCCAGGCTTGCGGTGACGAGCACATGCGTGTCGCCGAATTTCACCAGACAGGAACCTTCGGCATGTTTCGAGAAATTGCGCTCGAAGGAAACCTTGCGCATCTGGTCGGTTTTTCTGCCTGAAGGCCGCATATGATCCACTCTCCATGTTGGTCCCTGCCTTCTAAGGCGCGCTCCGGGCTTTTGCAAAGCCAATTTCCATTTTGCCGCGGCGTTGCAACGCATTATATTGATGCGAGCTGGTTTGAACGACAAAGAACGGACGAAATGGGTTTTTCCGCACCGCTATCAAAAGATCAGGCATCATTGCTGGATGAACGGTCTCGGGAAATTTTCCGGCGCATCGTTGAAGGCTATCTCGATACGGGTGAGCCGCTCGGATCCCGCAGCCTGTCGCGGCTGTTGCCGATGTCGCTTTCGCCCGCCTCCGTCCGCAACGTCATGAGCGATCTTGAGGAACTCGGCCTCATCTATTCGCCGCATATCAGCGCCGGGCGCCTGCCCACCCAGACGGGGCTGCGCTTTTTCGTCGACGCCTTCATGCAGGTGGGTGATCTGCCCGCGGAAGAAAGGGCGAATATCGACCGTCAGATCGGGCCGGTCGCCGGCCACGAGCAGTCGTTGGAAGGGTTGTTGACCGAGGCAAGCCGCATGCTGTCAGGCATGTCGCGCGGCGCCGGCCTGGTGCTGACCGCCAAGAATGATGTCATCCTCAAACATGTGGAATTCATAAGGCTGGAGCCCACCAAGGCGCTCGCCGTGCTGGTCGGCGATCACAATCAGGTCGAAAACCGCATCATTGAATTGCCTGCCGGCATTTCGTCATCGCAATTGATCGAGGCGGCGAATTTCATCAATGCCCATCTGTCCGGCCAGACGCTGCAGGAATTGCGGACACAGTTCCAGAAGCAGCAGGCGGAACTGCAATCGGAACTCGGCACGCTGGCGCAGGATCTCATCGAGCGCGGTCTGGCCGTCTGGGCGGGTGACAATGAGGAGGGCAAGCTTGGCCGCCTCATCGTTCGCGGACGCTCCAACCTGCTGGAGGGTCTCGCCGGTGAAGAAGATATCGATCGGGTGCGCCTGCTGTTCGATGATCTGGAGCGCAAGGAAAACCTCATCGAAATCCTCAACCTCGCGGAAAGCGGCTCCGGGGTCAGGATTTTCATCGGCTCTGAAAACAAGCTGTTTTCGCTCTCCGGTTCTTCTCTGATCGTCGCGCCCTATCGCGATGAGGACAATCGCGTCGTGGGCGCGGTCGGCGTTATCGGCCCCACCAGGCTGAATTATGCCCGTATCGTGCCAATGGTGGATTATACTGCGCAGATCATGGCGCGCCTTTCCCGCAAGCAAAGATAGGACAAGCCCGCAAAGGTCAGAGAATGCGGCAAGCTTTTCGCCGCAAGCCTTGATTTTTGCCCGTCAAAGCTCGATATCGGGCGCAACCAACAATATTCAAATCTGGAGAACGTCATGACCGACGATACAAAAAAGCCCGGACCTGACGCGGACGTCGCGGAAGATTTTGTCGATCTTGCCCAGGCAGGTGAAGAACAGGCCGAAACGGCAGAACCCGATCCGGTCGAGCTGCTCAAGGCTGAGAACGCCGATCTGCGCGATAAATTCCTGCGACTTGCGGCCGAGATGGACAATCTTCGCCGTCGCACCGAACGCGATGTCAAGGATGCCAAGGCCTATTCCCTGGCAGGTTTTGCACGCGATATGCTCGCCGTTTCCGATAATCTTCGCCGTGCGCTCGAAGCCATTCCCGATGAGCTCAAGACCAATGGTGAAGCCGGTCTCAACGGCCTCATCGAAGGCGTCGAGATGACGGAACGTTCGATGCTGTCGACGCTGGAACGCCACGGCGTGAAGAAGATCGATGCCGAGGGCCAGAAGTTCGACCCGAATTTCCATCAGGCCATGTTCGAAATTCCGAATACGGCGGTTCCGAACAATACGGTGCTGCAGGTGGTCCAGGCTGGTTTCACCATCGGCGATCGCGTGCTGCGCCCCGCCATGGTCGGTGTCGCCAAGGGTGGCCCGAAGGTGGAGACAGCCGCCTCTGCCGAGCCGGGCACCTCGTCTCTCAATGAAAAAGACGCGTAAGGCATCTGTCTTTACGTCATAAAAAACGCGCCTTCAGGGCGCGTTTTTTATTGCCGTTAAACTGAGGGGGCGGGTTGCGATCAAGCCGCCGTCGCCTGTTCCTGATTGAGGAAGGCGTAGATTGCTGTGTCGGAATCGGTCGCACGCAGCTTGGCCACCAGTTCAGGGTCGCGCAGGGCGCGTGCAATTCTGGACAAAGCCTTCAGATGATCCGCGCCGGCGCCCTCGGGCGCAAGCAGCAGGAAGACCAGATCGACCGGCTGGTCGTCCAGCGCTTCGAAATCGACCGGCGTTTCAAGGCGTGCGAAAACGCCGGTGATCTGGTGAATACTGTTGAGCTTGCCATGCGGAATGGCAATGCCGTGGCCCACACCGGTGGAGCCGAGCTTCTCGCGCTGGAGGATGACGTCGAAAACTTCCCGTTCCGAGACTCCGGTAATTCTGGCTGCCTTTGCAGCCAGCTCCTGAAGCAATTGCTTTTTGGAATTCACCTTGAGGGCGGGAATAATCGCATCTTGTTGCAGCAAATCTGCCAACGCCATTCTCTTTTTCCTTCATGCCATCGAGACGATGCAGGAGGCAGATGCATTTTCGCGCTCTGCCTCCCACGTCTTGTCAGACTGTTCAGCTCTTGATCGTTTCCGCGTCGATCCAGCCAATATTGCCGTCATGACGCCGATAAACGATGTTGAGATATTCTTTGCCGGGGCTGCGGAAGAGCAGAACCGGTTCGTCGGTCATGTCGAGCGCCATCACGGCGCTGGCGACTGACATGGTCTTAATCTGTTTCGAACTCTCCGCCACAATGGTGGGTGCGTAATCTTCAGGAACCTCGTGGTCCTCATCGGGAACAGCATCCATCACCGTATAGGCGATTTCCTGCGACACGCCATTCAAACCACTGTGGTGGTCCTTCAGCTTGCGCTTGTAGCGACGCAGGCGCTTCTCGATCCGCTCGGCGGCGGCGTCGAAGCTGGCTTGCGGATCATTTGCCTGACCCGCCGCATGCAATACAACGCCCGTATCGAGATGCAGCTTGCAGTCGGCGGCAAAACGCGATCCGGACTTCTCCACGGTCACTTGGCCTGAATACCCCCCATCGAAGTATTTGGTAACTGCCAGACCTATATTGTCCTCGATCCGCTGACGGAAAGATTCACCGATCTCCATATGTTTACCAGATACACGCACACTCATGGAAATTTTCCTTTTTGTAGTGATTTGCGAGTACCAGCTTACGTCAAGCCGCGCGCGCATCCAAGCGTTTCGAAGACCTTAAAAAGCCTCCATTTGAATTTTACGCCCATGGACGGTGGAGATGAATCCGTTACAAATGACCTTGCTTACGTGTGCGGCGGGCTTCTAGCCCCTGGCGTGGCAAGAGTCAATGGTGCGGCAAAAAACCGCCCCAAACGTGAATGGGCTCGTTGCTCAGAAGGCGGAAAGCTTGGCCTGCGCCTTCTTTTCCCGGCGCCTCTGCACGGAGGAGGGGATGTTCATCGCCTCGCGATATTTGGCGACCGTGCGGCGGGCGATATCGATGCCGCTCTTTTTCAGATTGTCGACGATGTCGTCGTCGGAAAGGACTGCCTCGGCGGCCTCGTGCGCGATCATGGCCTTGATGCGGTGACGCACCGCTTCCGCCGAATGGCTGTCTCCGCCTTCCACGGCGCTGATCGAGACGCTGAAGAAATATTTGAGCTCAAACAGACCGCGTGGCGTCAGCATGTATTTTTTGGACGTCACCCGGCTGACGGTGGATTCGTGCATCTTGATGGCGTCGGCCACCGTCTTGAGGTTCAGCGGGCGTAGCTGGTCGACACCATTGACGAGGAAGGCATCCTGCTGGCGCACGATTTCCGTCGCCACCTTCATGATTGTCCGGGCGCGCTGGTCTAGGCTGCGGGTCAGCCAATGGGCCGTCTGCATGCATTCGGCCAGAAAATCCTGATCCTCGCCCGCGCGCGCCTTATGTTTCGATACCTCGGCGAAGTAACTCTGGTTGATGAGCACGCGCGGCAGGGTCTCGGGGTTGATTTCCACCAGCCAGCCGCCGGTGGAGGAGGGGCGAACGATAATGTCGGGAACGATGGTCTCCGAAACCATCGAGTCGTAACCTGCGCCGGGGCGGGGGTTGAGCGTGCGGATTTCCGCCAGCATATCGAGCAGGTCTTCCTCATCGACGCCGCAGATTTTTTTCAAGGAGGCGAAGTCGCGTTTCGCCAGAAGTTCCAGATTATCGACGAAAGCCCGCATGGCCGGGTCTAGCCGATCCTTCTGGGCCAGCTGGATCGCCAGACATTCGCTCAGGGAACGGGAAAATACACCCGGTGGGTCGAAGCCCTGAAGCGTCTTCAGGACGTGCTCGACTGCCGACGGCGCCGCTCCCAGCCGTTCGGCGACATCATCGACGGCATCAGCCGCAATATAGCCGGTTTCATCGAGCTGGCCGATCAGCGCATCGGCGATCATCCGGTCCTCGGCGGCTGATATGGCGAGCGGCAATTGCTGATTGAGATGGTCGCCGAGGCTCTGTCTGGCCGCGACGAAATCATCGAGGTCATAACTTTCCCCGGACTCCTGACCGGGCATGGATTTCCATTGGCCGGCCAGTTCAGGCGCATCGGCTTTTCGGGGCTCAGCATCGTCGGGAAAGACGTTTTCGAAGCTGGTATCCAGTTGCTCGCCGAGATTTGCGGCGCGATCGCCATACCAATCGTCACTGTCTGATGTCACCGTGGCGGATCTCTCCGAGCCTTCGCTGTCCGCGTCGCCGAAACTCTCCGCCTCTACCGGGGCATCGCTGCTCAAATCGCCATCGTTTGCCGCAATTTCCAGCAATGGATTGCGCTCCACCTCCTGCGCGATGAACTGCGTCAGCTCGAAATGCGTCATCTGAAGCAGCTGGATGGACTGCATCAGTTGCGGTGTCATTACAAGAGACTGGTTTTGACGCAGCAAAAGGCTGGCAGATAATGCCATGGCGGACGCGAAACTCCCCTTACAGCTTCTCCATGGCCACAGTTTTCATAAATTTTGCGGAGGCGATGGAACTTGGCCCAAAAATTGCTTTTTTATCTTGTTTGGTCAAGCGTCAGGGCGGGGCGCGATGAAGAATCTTTCGCGCCCAGGCGTTCAAAGGCTAAAATTGTTGCCGAGATAGAGACGGCGTACATCCGGATTGTTGACGATATCGTCTGGACGCCCATGCGTCAGAACCTCGCCGGCATGGATGATGTAGGCGCGGTCGATGAGACCGAGCGTTTCACGGACGTTGTGGTCGGTCACGAGAACGCCGATGCCGCGCGCTGTCAGGTGTCTCACCAGATTCTGGATATCGCTGACAGAAATCGGATCAACGCCCGCGAAAGGTTCGTCGAGCAGCATGAAAGTCGGATCGGTCGCAAGAGCGCGCGCGATTTCCAGACGCCGCCGCTCGCCGCCCGAAAGCGCCACGGCAGGGGATTTGCGCAACTGCGCGATGTGAAATTCTTCCAGCAGCTCATCAAGCTTGTGGTTGCGCTTGGCTGCGTCCGGCTCATGCACTTCCAGCACGGCGCGGATGTTTTCCTCAACCGTGAGGCCGCGGAAAATCGATGCTTCCTGCGGCAGATAACCGACGCCGAGACGGGCGCGACGATACATCGGCATGGTGGTGACATCATTGCCGTTGATGGCGATCTTGCCGGTATCGACGGGTACCAGGCCCGTGATCATGTAAAAACAGGTGGTCTTTCCGGCGCCGTTCGGGCCGAGCAGTCCCACGGCCTCGCCACGGCGCACGACCAGCGAAACCCCGTTGACGACACGACGCGTATTATAGGTCTTCGTCAGGCCATGCGCGATCAGCGTGCCCTGATAGGGGGTCTTGTCCGCCGGTGGGACCGCGTCCGCGGATCGGCTGCGTCCGCCGCCGAATATCTTTGAGATCGAGGGTATCTTCACGAGGAAAGACTACTGTTTTTTCTGGGATTTCGGATCAAGCATGATCCGAACAGGGCCGCCGCAGCTTTCGAGCTTGGCCTGTCCCGTATTCATGAGGACGGTCAGCTTGCAGCCGGTGAAGACATTCGTGCCCTCGGACAGCACGACCTGCTTGCCCGTGAGGATGAAGGTCTGCGCCGCCATGTCGAATTCGCCGTGATCGGCCGTCGCCTTCTGGGTCTCGGACGTCAGATAGACATTATTGTCGACGAAGATTTTTTCGATATTGGCGTCGCCGCTGGTGAGCGATGAACCCTCGCCCTTGTAGTTCACCGTCATCTTGCCGGCCTGAAGGGTGGTCGTTCCCTGCACCACCTTCACATTGCCGGTGAAATAGGCCTTGCGCTCCTGATCGCGAATCTCGAGCTGATCGCTTTCAATTGCGATCGGCTGGTCGCCGGAGAGCTTGACGCCCTGCATGTTGCTGGTGGTGTTCTGGGCGAAAGCCACAGTTGCAAGACACGAAAAAACAAGACCTGCAGCTGCGAGGCCGGCGGATTTGCCAAGGGAAACGGGACGGGAAATTTGCATCATCTGGACCGGGCTCTCACTTGCCTTCATTCTTGATATTGGATGCAGCGATACGTGCCCGTACCTGCCCCGAAAATGTAATTGTCTTGCCATTATCGGCGATGTCAATCGATTGCGCAACAATCGAGCCGTCGTTTGTTTTGATCGAAACCGGCTCCTGGCTGCTCATTTTCCCGGCCTTCAGATCGACATCCGCAGACTGGAACTTCGCTTGTATGCCATTGCTGAGATTGATGTCAAAAGGGGCGGTCATCTTCAGCTTGTTGGTGGCCCGGTCAAAAATGCCTTCATGGGCGATCACCTGGGCGATACCGTCATTCACCGGCACTGCGGCCAGAACCTTCTCAAGCGTCATCAGGTTGGGGTTGGCGATGTCCTGCAACGCACGGTCGGCGTTCATGGAATAATCGATCCCCTTCTCGTTGCGGCCCGCAACGGCAGGTTTTTCCATCACGATCTTGCCGTCTTCAATTCGCGCGCTCTCAAGCGAGACCTCATCGGGCGCCCAGGTTCGGATAACCGAGACGGCGATGAAGGCGAGCGAAACGATGGCTGCGCCGAGCGGCAGAATGATTTTCAGCCGTTTCACGCGCGCAGAATGCCTCAGCGCGGTGTCATAGGCACCGTTCTGGTCATTGGGCAGCGAGAATGCTGGCGCGGGTTCGCGGAGTCTTTCGAGCATAAGAGTGGGTCCGGAATGCTTCCCCGGCGCCATTCTGGCGCACAATCGAAGCTTGTGTCTCTATCTAAATGTCTTTGGCATGAGTGCTTTGTCCTGCCAATATGGTTTTTGTCTGGAGAGGTGCAAGGGAAATGCGAATTTTATCGTAATTCTGGTTTCCTTATTGTTTCCTTGCGGCTTCGCGTTAGAAGAACCATATGGCCTAAAGCGTAAAAGCGGATGACAGAGGTTTCTATGGACAATATGGCGATAGCGGATCGCAGGCGGTTGCGCCGCAAGCTGACTTTCTGGCGGATTGCGGCCGTTCTTCTGCTCGTCGCCGGCGCTTTCGGTCTCTACCGGTTTTTATGGGATGGACCGCAGCAAAGTGCGAAGCCCCATATTGCCCGCGTGGAGGTCTCCGGCCTGATCACCGATAATACCGAACTTCTCGAGCGGCTCGACAAGATCGCCAAGAGCGACAATGTCAAAGGGTTGATCGTGTCGATTTCCTCGCCAGGCGGCACCACCTATGGCGGTGAGCGCATCTTCAAGGCCATTCGAGGCGTGGCGGAAAAGAAGCCGGTTGTCTCGGATGTGCGCACGCTCGCCGCTTCCGCAGGTTACATGATCGCGTCCGCGGGTGATGTCATCGTTGCTGGCGAAACCTCGATCACCGGTTCGATCGGCGTCATCTTCCAGTATCCGCAGCTTGGCCAGCTGATGGAAAAGCTCGGCGTTTCGTTGCAGGAAATCAAGTCGTCGCCGATGAAGGCGGAGCCTTCGCCGTTCCACGAGGCGCCGGAAGAGGCAAAGTCGATGATCCGCGCCATGGTGATGGACAGCTATGGCTGGTTTGTCGACCTTGTGGCCGATCGCCGCAAGCTGCCGCGCGAAGACGTGCTGAAACTGGCAGATGGATCGATTTTCACTGGCAGGCAGGCGCTCGCCAACAAGCTGGTTGATACGCTGGGCGGCGAAAAGGAAGTTCGCAGCTATTTCGAAACACGCGGTGTTGCCAAGGATTTGCCGATCGTCGAATGGCGCGCGCCGTCGTCCCGTTCGCCTTTTTCGCTTTTCAGTGTTGCGCAAATAGCGAAGTTTCTGGGATATGACGATTTAATTCCCTTCGCAGGCCCCGGCCAGCTCGGTGCGGACAAGTTGTTTCTTGACGGTCTTGTTTCCGTTTGGCAGGTTGAGCCGCGTTAAAAATCCAATTCTTTCAGGGGGCAACCGTGATCAAGTCTGAACTGGTGCAGATCGTTGCTGCGCGTAACCCGCACCTTTATCACCGTGACGTGGAAAACATCGTCAATGCGGTGCTGGATGAAATCACCGACGCCCTGGCGGCAGGAAATCGTGTCGAGCTTCGTGGTTTCGGCGCATTTTCGGTCAAAAACCGTCCTTCGCGTTCCGGCCGGAACCCGCGCACGGGTGAGTCGGTTTTCGTCGAGGAAAAATGGGTGCCTTTCTTCAAGACGGGCAAGGAACTGCGTGAGCGCCTGAACCCCGGTATGGGCGACGAAGAGGACGATTGATCGTCCCTGCCGCCTGGCGACTGAAAAGGAGCCGGTGGAACGCCCGCTGCGATGGAGTATTGTCGGATGTCGAAAAAAATCATCAATCTCATCATCCTGCTTCCGCTGGCGGTCATCCTCGTCATTCTGTGCGTGGCCAACCGCCAGTCCGTGACGCTGGCGCTTAATCCGTTCCGGCCGGAAGACGGCGTTCTTTCCTTCACCGCGCCGTTTTTCGTCTTCCTGTTCCTGGCGGTGATTTTCGGCGTGCTGCTGGGATCGGCGGCCACCTGGTTTGCGCAGGGCAAACATCGCAAGCGTGCCCGTATCGAAGCCAAGGAGGCTGTGCGCTGGCATGATGAGGCGAACCGCCAGAAGGCGGCCGCCGCCGGACAGCTTCCACATGCGGGACAACTCCCGGCAAAGTGATGGCGCCGACATTCGTTCCGGCTCTAGGCGAGCGGCGCGTGGAATGCTATTTGCTGGCGCAATAAGACGCGGGCAAAAGCGGAAAGATTTCCATTGAAGAAAAAAGACAGCCGGCCGGGCAATCGTGTGCGAGCCGGGAACGAGAAAAAACAGGTTCATGCCGCAAAGCCGGCGCGTCGCGCGGATGCCGCGCCGAAAAAGCGCGAGCCGGATGCCGTGCGCAGCGTGCAGAAGGCCGCGCCGAAGGAAAAACCCGTCGTAGCGACCGCCGTCGAACAGGTCCCTGCGCGCGCACTTATGCAGCGCACCGGGGCGCTTCCCGCGGAACAGGTTCCGGTCATTCTGGAATCGAGCGGCGCGGGTGATTTTCATCTGATCGATAGCGGCAACGGCCTGAAGCTTGAACAATATGGCGATTACCGCATCGTCCGTCCCGAAGCGCAGGCTCTCTGGAAGCCTTCGATCCCCGACCGCGTATGGCAGAATGCCGATGCCGTCTTTACCGGCGATACCGATGAGGACGGCATGGGCCGCTGGCGCTTTCCGAAGGAAGCGCTCGGGGAGACATGGCCGCTGTCCTTGCTCGGGGTCGAATTTCTCGGCCGCTTCACGGCCTTCCGGCATGTTGGCGTCTTTCCCGAACAGATCGTGCATTGGGAATGGCTGAAACATGCCATCGAAACGGCCGACCGTCCGCTGAAAGTGCTGAACCTCTTCGGTTATACCGGTGTCGCCTCGCTGGTCGCGGCGGCTGCGGGTGCTGAAGTCACCCATGTCGACGCCTCCAAGAAAGCGATTGGCTGGGCGAAGGAGAACCAGGCGCTTGCCGGGCTCGAACAGGCACCGATCCGCTGGATTTGCGAAGACGCCATGAAGTTCATCCAGCGTGAGGAGCGCCGCGGCAACAGCTACGATATCATCCTCACCGACCCGCCGAAATTCGGCCGCGGCACCCATGGTGAAGTCTGGCAATTGTTCGACCATCTGCCGCTGATGCTGGATATCTGCCGCGAAATCCTCTCGCCCAAGGCGCTCGGCCTTGTGCTGACGGCCTATTCGATCCGGGCGAGCTTCTATTCGATGCATGAACTGATGCGCGAAACCATGCGCGGCGCCGGTGGCGTCGTCGCGTCAGGCGAGCTTGTCATTCGTGAAGCCGGGCTCGACGGCAAGACGCCGGGCCGCGTGCTTTCCACATCGCTGTTCAGCCGCTGGGAGCCGAAATGATGAAGGATATGCGTGAAAACACCGCGCGCCGGGTTGGACAGGTCAAGGAAGTGACCAGCCTTGCCAATCCCATCATCAAGGATATCAAGGCGCTCACCCAGAAAAAGGGCAGGGAAGAGACCGGCACCTTCATGGCTGAAGGCCTGAAGCTGGTCATCGACGCGCTCGAACTCGGCTGGACGATCAAGACGCTGGTTTATGCCAAGGCCGCCAAGGGCAAGCCGCTGGTGGAGCAGGCGGCGGTGAAGACGGTCGCCACGGGCGGGCTGGTGCTCGAAGTCAGCGAAAAGGTCATCGCCTCTATCACCCGCCGCGATAATCCGCAGATGGTTGTCGGCATTTTCGAACAGAAATGGAAGCCGCTGAAGGATATCCGCCCGGAAAAGGGCGAAACCTATATCGCGCTCGACCGGGTGCGTGATCCCGGCAATCTCGGCACCATTATCCGCACGGCGGATGCGGCGGGCGCTTCAGGCGTCATTCTCGTGGGTGATTGCACGGATCCGTTTTCGCTGGAAACGGTGCGCGCCACCATGGGTTCGGTCTTCGCCACGCCCGTTGCCCGCGCTTCGGTCGAAGAATTCCTGTCCTGGAAAAAATCGGCGCAGGTCAGCGTCGTCGCCACCCATCTGGCGGGTTCGGTTGATTATCGAAAGATCGATTATGCCGGCAAGCCGGTCGTGATCTTAATGGGTAACGAACAATCCGGCCTGCCGCCGGAACTCGCCGGGAAGGCCGACCAGCTGGCGCGCATTCCCCAACAGGGCCGCGCCGACAGCCTCAATCTCGCCATCGCAACCGCCGTCATGCTGTTTGAAGCACGGCGGCATCTCCTCGAACTCGCACCGGTGACGTAATGGCCAAAGCGGCATTGTTCTCGAAATTCGGTCCGGCCTTTGCGCTGATCGTTGCCGCACTGGTGCTGGACCAGATCGTCAAGCAGCTGGTCGAAGCCTATCTGCCGCTGCAGGAGATGGTTCCGGTTGCTCCATTCCTGGCGCTTTACCGCACCTACAATCTCGGCGTGGCCTTTTCGATGCTGGAGGATATGCACGGCTGGTTCATCGTCAGCATGCGGCTCGTCATCGTGGTCTTCGTTCTGTGGCTGTGGCGCAAGACGGCGGCGGACCGCACCTTTGCCCATCTTGGTTTCGCCTTCATCATCGCAGGTGCTGCCGGCAATCTTCTCGACCGCTTTTTCTACGGTCACGTCATCGACTATATCCTGTTTTACACGCAGACATGGTCCTTCGCGGTTTTCAATCTGGCCGACAGTTTCATAACCATCGGCGCAGCCTGCGTCATTCTCGACGAGTTTTTGCACGCCCGGGCGGCTAAAAAGTAAAATTTTAAGGTTTCAGCCAAACATATCAAAACCGCTGCCGTGGTAGCGGTTGCCTATGAGCGAACTGGCAAGACTTCGACAGAAAGTTTCAGATGGCCTGGCCGCCACGGCGGCGCAGCCGGCGGATCGTGTCGATACGACAACGCACCATGGGGATGAAGAACATGCGACCGATGCCAGATCGATTGCGCTTTATGTCGCCGTTTCACTATCAGTTGGGGCTTTTTCCGCAGCCCTGATCGCGCTTGCGGTGCCCTATGCGGTTACCGTCGCGCTGGCAACCTTCTTTGGCGCAGTGCTTGTCGGTGTCCTCCTCTACGCGCTCTTCGGCGAATCCTCCCGGCATCCCGGCGCACTGGTTGCAGATTCCGATCTCCGGATGCGGCAAACGCAAAACCGCTCGCTGATTGCCGAAATGCAGGAATTCATGGGCGATATCGTCGTGATCCGCGACATGAACCGGCGCATCGTTGAGGCGAACCGGGTCTTTCGTGAAATGACCGGCTGTGCGGCCCCCGAAGGGCTGAGCTGCGAGGAAATCGGCATCGCTTTCCGCCCGGGTGACAAGGTCCACGCCTATGATGTCGAGATCGCGACCCCGTTCGGTCAGCGCATCTTTTCCTGGCATGATGTCGTGACCCGCGATCTGGCAAGCAGCCGGCTTCTCATCAGCAGTATCGCCAGAGATGTGACCGAAGAGCGGCTTGCGCTCGGTGAGCGGGAAGATGCCCGGTTGCGGGCCGAAAAGGCCGATGCCGAAAAAGCAAGGCTGCTTGCCACCGTAAGCCACGAAATCCGCCTGCCGCTTTCCGGCATGCTCGGCATGAACCATCTTCTGTCGCAGACGAAGCTCAATGAGGAGCAGCGCAATTATCTCGATGGCATGAAGCAGTCCGGCCAGTCGCTGGTGCAGCTTGTCGAGGATCTGCTGGATTATTCGACGATGGAAGCGGGTCGCTTCAGGCTCAATCCGCGCGCGGAAAACCTGCGGCGGATGATCGAGAGCATCGTTGAGATGCTGGCCCATCGGGCCCATGAAAAAGGCATAGAAATCACCTCCTTCGTTACGCCTGACGTGCCTGATCATCTCGATTTCGATCCGGCAAGGCTGCGTCAGGTCCTCTTCAATCTCCTCGGCAATGCCGTCAAATTCACGCGGGAAGGCGGCGTCGTCATCCGGGCGCGCATGGTCGACAGCGAATTGCACATCACTGTCAAAGATACCGGTCCGGGCATGAGCCAGGCCGAGCAGGCCCGTATTTTCGGTGAATTCGAACAGGCAGGCCCGCTGTCGCAGCGAAGCGCAGGCACAGGTCTCGGCCTTGCGATTTCCGCCCGTATCGTGCGGGAATTCGGCGGCAGCCTCACGGTTTCCAGCCGAAAGGGCAAGGGCAGCACTTTCAAACTGACGTTCCGGCCGGGCGGCGCACCCGCCGAAATGGCGGATCCCGGACGGCGTCATTGCCTGCGGCATACAAATGTCCTGCTCATCGCGCCAAAGGGCGTGGCGGCGGCGGTGACGATGGAGGCTATCGAAGCCTTCGGCGGTCAATGTACTCTCATCCACCAGTCTGAAGATCTTGAAAAGCTGCGGAAGGAGTCTGCCACCCGGGCGGATGATCTCACCGATATCATTGTCGACCGACGCATTTCGGCGCTGTTCAGGGACGCGCTCAAGGATTGGCCGCAACAGAATGTTCGCCGCACGCTGCTGGTCAGCCCGGAAGAACGGCCGTCGACCATGCATGTTTCCTTCGATGCCTGGTTGATCCGGCCGCTGCGCGAAAAATCGCTGATCGACGTCCTGTGCGGCCGTCTGCGCGGCATAGAGCGACGGGACGCGATCAACGACAACCATCCGGATGTGGGATTTTCGTCGCGGGTGGCGGAGGGTGCGAGCGGTATCGAGATACTCGTGGCCGAAGACGATGCCGTCAATCAGCGCATCGTCCGCGCCGTTCTGGAGAAAACCGGTTTTATCGTCCGTGTTGTCGAGAACTTTGAGGCGTTGCGGCAATCGTTGGAGCCAGGCGCATCCCGTTTGCCTGACCTCATCGTCTCCGATCTCAACATGCCGGGCGGCGAGGGGCTGGACGTGCTTCCCAACCTTCTCCATACGCTGAAGGGGGAAAGGAATATTCCCGTCATCGTGCTCAGCGGAGATACGAGTGACGCAACCGCCGAAATCCTGCTGAAGGCCGGTGCCGGCGCAGTTTTGACCAAGCCTGCCGACCCGCGACGGCTGGTAGAGGAAATCCGTCGGCTGCTCGAGGCGAAACGCCTGTTGCCATCATAACTTGACAGACTCGCGCTGGTGACATTTTGTCACTATTCTGTCGTCAATTAGTGATTTATGACAGGAAAATTCTTTGGTGGCGGAGCGATTCCCCATGGTTGCCGAAATCCTCAATCACGACATTTGTGAAAGCAATGTTGTCATTAGTCCTCGTCCCGAGACAGCTCAGGACAATGAGGGTCTTTTCGGTCGTATAGGCACGCTGGAAACACGGCTCGCCAGAAATGAACGCGAAATCGATGCCGCGCAATCCGTGCGTTACCGGGTTTTCGTCGAGGAAATGAAGGCGCGCCTTCCCGCAGATGCGATGCGCCGCAAGCGCGACATCGATGCCTGGGACAGCGTCTGCGATCATCTGCTGGTGCTCGACAAGGCGATCGAAGGCGACAGCGAAGACCAGATCGTCGGCACCTATCGTTTGCTGCGACAGGAAACGGCGCTCGCCAATAACGGCTTCTATTCCGCAAGCGAGTTCGACATTGCCGGGCTCGTTGCGCGCCATCCGGGCAAGCGCTTCATGGAGCTTGGCCGCTCCTGTGTGCTGCCGGAATATCGCACCAAGCGTACCGTCGAGCTTCTTTGGCAGGGCAACTGGGCCTATGCCGTGAAACACCGCATGGATGCCATGATCGGTTGCGCCTCCTTCCCCGGCGTGCAGCCGGAGGCCCATGCGCTTGCCTTGTCCTTCCTGCATCATAATTGCGTGGCCAAGGGCGAGTGGGCAGCTTCCGCCCTTCCCGAGCTTTATCATGAGATGGACCTCGTGCCGGCCGAGGCGCTCAACGCCCGCAAAGCGCTGAACGCCATGCCGCCGCTGATCAAGGGCTATATGCGTCTTGGCGCCATGTTCGGCTCCGGCGCGGTTGTTGACCATGCCTTCAACACGACGGACGTTCTCGTGGTCCTGCCCGTATCGTCCATCGCCGGCCGCTACATCAGCTATTATGGCGGTGAGACCGAGCGCATCAACGGCTGACCGGTTTTTGATCGGAACCTTTCGGGATGTTCCTGTGGGCAGCTGTTCGGTGCGTGTTGTGCAGGGGCGGGCATTGCCGCTAGTGTCGGCGCTCCTTTTCCGCAACACGATATGACATCGGCAGGCCATTGACGGACGTTCTGACAACCGCTTCCCTGATCTCGGAAGAGAGCCGCGCGACGGCCACTCCGATGATGGAGCAATATATCGAGATCAAGGCGAACAATCCCGGTTCGCTGCTGTTCTACCGCATGGGCGATTTTTACGAATTGTTCTTTGACGATGCGGTCGAAGCCTCCCGTTCGCTCGGCATCACGCTGACGAAACGCGGCCAGCACATGGGGCACGATATTCCCATGTGCGGCGTTCCCGTCCATGCGGCGGATGACTACCTGCAGAAGCTCATCCTGCGCGGCTATCGCGTCGCCGTCTGCGAACAGGTGGAAGACCCGGCCGAGGCGAAGAAGCGCGGATCGAAATCCGTGGTCAAACGTGATGTCGTGCGGCTTGTCACCCCCGGCACGCTGACCGAAGAAAAACTGCTGTCGCCGACGGAATCCAACTATCTGATGGCGCTCGCCCGTATTCGCGGCAGCGCCGAGGCGCAGTTTGCACTCGCCTGGATCGATATTTCCACCGGCGTCTTCCGTCTGGCGGAAACCACGCTGACCCGGCTTCTCGCCGATATCTGGCGCATTGATCCGCGGGAGTTGATTGTCGCCGACAGCCTGTTCCATGACGAGGAATTGCGACCGGTGTTTGATGTGCTCGGTCGTGTGGCCGTGCCGCAGCCGGCGATTCTTTTCGACAGCGCTACTGCGGAAGGGCGCATCGCCCGTTATTTCAACGTCTCGACGCTCGATGGTTTCGGCACGTTTTCGCGGGTGGAAATGGCCGCTGCCGCTGCGGCCGTCGCTTATGTCGAAAAAACCCAGATCGCCGAACGTCCGCCGCTTGGCGCGCCGGAGCGTGAAAGTGCGGCCTCCACCCTTTTCATCGACCCCGCCACCCGCGCCAATCTGGAACTGGTGAAGACGCTGTCAGGAGAAAGGGACGGATCGCTGCTGCATGCGCTTAACCGTACTGTCACGGGCGGCGGCGCACGGCTTCTGGCCGAGCGGCTGATGTCGCCTTTGACTGATCCGGAGAAGATCAATGCCCGCCTCGATGCGGTGGCCTATCTCATTGATGACGTGTCGCTCAGCGATGGCCTGCGCGATGCGCTGAAACAGGTTGCGGATATGCCGCGTGCGCTTTCGCGCCTTGCGCTGGAGCGCGGCGGCCCGCGCGATCTCGGCGCCATCAGGCAGGGGCTGGCTTCGGCCGAAAGGATAGCCGCGATTCTCGATCAGGGATTGTTGCCGGATGAGCTGGCGACGGCGCTCGCGGATTTGAAAGCGCTGCCGAGTGGGCTGGAAGCCATGCTTGGCTCGATGCTGGCCGACGACCTGCCGCTTTTGAAGCGGGACGGCGGTTTCCTGCGCGATGGTGCCAATCCCGAACTGGATGAGGTGCGGGCGCTGCGCGACCAGTCGCGCCGTGTGATTGCCGGGCTGCAGCTGAAATATGCCGATGAGACCGGCATCAAGTCGCTCAAGATCAAGCACAACAATGTGCTTGGCTACTTCATCGAGGTCACGGCCGGCAACGCAGATGTGATGATGGCGACGGATGAGGCCAAGGCGCGTTTTATCCACCGCCAGACCATGGCGGGTGCCATGCGCTTCACCACCACCGAGCTTGCCGATCTCGAAAGCCGCATCGCCAATGCCGCGGCGCAGGCTCTGACCATGGAGCTGGAAGCCTTCGGGCGTATGGTCGAGGCTGTGGTGCAGCAGGCGGAAGCGATCAAGGCCGGTGCTTTCGCGCTCGCGACTATCGACGTCGCCTCAAGCCTTGCTTATCTCGCAACCGAACAGGCCTATTGCCGTCCGATCGTTGATGCCTCCATGACCTTCGCGATCAAGGGCGGGCGTCATCCGGTGGTGGAGCAGGCATTACGGCGGCAGTCGGCTGGACCGTTCATCGCCAACAATTGCGATCTGTCGGCCGTGAACGGCGGCAAGAATGGTGCGATCTGGCTGCTCACCGGCCCGAACATGGGCGGTAAATCGACCTTCCTGCGCCAGAATGCGCTGATCGCCATCCTCGCGCAGATCGGCTCCTTCGTTCCGGCGGAGGCCGCCCATATCGGTGTTGTCGACCGGCTGTTTTCCCGCGTTGGCGCGTCAGATGATCTGGCACGCGGCCGCTCGACCTTCATGGTGGAAATGGTGGAAACGGCTGCCATTCTCAATCAGGCAACGGATCGCTCGCTGGTCATTCTGGACGAGATCGGCCGTGGCACGGCGACCTTCGACGGACTTTCGATCGCCTGGGCGGCGGTGGAACATCTGCACGAGGTCAATCGTTGCCGTGGCCTCTTCGCCACCCATTTCCACGAGCTGACGGTGCTGTCGGAAAAGCTCGGCCGCCTTTCCAATGCCACGATGCGGGTGAAGGAGTGGGAAGGTGACGTCATCTTCCTGCACGAAGTCGGGCCGGGTGCTGCGGATCGCTCCTACGGTATTCAGGTGGCGCGGCTTGCGGGCCTGCCTGCATCGGTGGTGGAGCGCGCCCGTGAGGTGCTGACGAAGCTCGAAGATGCCGACCGCAAGAACCCGGCCAGCCAGCTGATCGATGATCTGCCGCTGTTCCAGATCGCGGTTCGCCGCGAGGAGGGTCGCAAGGTCGGGCCATCGAAGGTGGAGGAGGCTCTGAAGGGCTTCAACCCCGACGAAATGACGCCGCGAGAGGCATTGGACGCGCTCTATGCGTTGAAGAAAGAACTTGGCAAGGCGTAAGGGATAGATTGCCTGTCCATCGCCTTTAAAACTCGCTATAGGACACTCCCATCGCAAGCGGTGGGATTATCCCACAGGACATGGATACCGGCATAGATGGCCATCAAGGACCTGGATTTTTCCGACATTCTCGATGTATCGGCGCTGAAGCGCGAATGCGACATCATCTTTAAGGAAGACGGCAAACGCACCGCCGATATCAGGTCCGACTTGCTGCCGATTTTCCGCAAGGCCAGCATGGAAGGCCGGGGAAAGGCTAGAGAACTGCTAAAAGCCGATGGCAGCGGCATTGATTGCGCCCGGCGCATCTCCTGGCTTCAGGACCGGCTGATCGAAATCCTCTATGATCTCGCCTGCCAATATGTCTATCCCAAGGATGCGCCACAGATCGCGGTCGCGGCAGTCGGCGGTTATGGCCGCGGCACGCTGGCGCCGGGATCGGATATCGATCTCCTGTTCCTGCTGCCGGCCAAGAACACGCCTGACATGCACAAGGCGGTGGAGTTCGTGCTCTATCTCCTCTGGGATCTCGGCTTCAAGGTTGGCCACGCCACCCGCACGGTGGATGAATGCATCCGCCTCTCCAAATCCGACATGACCATCCGCACCGCCATTCTGGAAGTGCGGGCGATTTGCGGCAAGAAATCCCTGACCGATGATCTCGAAAAGCGTTTCGAGTCGGAAGTCGTCACCGGCACCGGCCCGGAATTCATCGCCGCCAAGCTCGCCGAGCGTGACCAGCGCCACCGCAAGGCGGGCGATACGCGTTATCTGGTGGAACCGAACGTCAAGGAAGGCAAGGGTGGGTTGCGCGACCTGCACACGCTGTTCTGGATCGCCAAATATTATTACCACGTCCGCGATACGGCCGATCTGGTCAAGCTTGGCGTCCTGTCACGGCCGGAACTCCGGCTGTTCGAAAAGGCCGATGATTTTCTCTGGGCCGTCCGTTGCCAGATGCACTTCATCACCGGCAAGGCGGAAGAGCGCCTTTCTTTCGACATTCAGCGCGAAATCGCCGATGCGCTGGGTTACCAGCCGCGCCCGGGCCTTTCCGCCGTCGAGCGTTTCATGAAGCACTATTTCCTCGTGGCGAAAGATGTGGGCGACCTGACCCGCATTGTCTGCGCAGCACTTGAGGATCGCCAGGCGAAAGACGTGCCGGGCCTTTCCGGCGTTCTCAGCCGCTTCGCCCATCGTGTGCGCAAGATTCCCGGCTCGGTGGAATTTGTCGAGGACCGGGGGCGCATTGCGCTCGCCAAGCCTGATGTCTTCAAGAACGACCCGGTCAATCTGATCCGGCTCTTCCACATCGCCGATATCAATAATCTCGAACTGCACCCGGATGCGTTGCGCGTCGTCACCCGCTCGCTGTCGCTCATCAATGATGAGCTTCGCGAAAGCGAGGAGGCGAACCGGCTTTTCCTGTCGATCCTTACCTCGCGACGCGATCCGGCGCTGACGCTGCGGCGCATGAACGAGGCCGGCGTGCTCGGCAAGTTCATCCCCGAATTCGGCAAGATCGTCGCGATGATGCAGTTCAACATGTATCATCACTATACGGTGGACGAGCATCTGATCCGCTCCGTCGGCGTGTTGTCGGAAGTGGACAAGGGAACGGCTGTCGACGCCCACCCGCTCGCCAACCAGCTGATGCCGAGCGTGGAGGAACGCGAGGCGCTTTATGTGGCCGTGCTGCTGCACGATGTCGCCAAGGGCCGGCAGGAGGATCACTCGATTGCTGGCGCGCGCGTGGCCCGCAAGCTTTGCCAGCGCTTCCGGCTGACCGGCAAGCAGACCGAAATGGTCGTCTGGCTGATCGAGCAGCATCTTCTGATGTCCATGGTCGCCCAGACGCGCGACCTGCATGACCGCAAGACCATCACCGATTTCGCCGACAAGGTGCAATCCATGGAGCGGCTGAAGATGCTGCTCATCCTGACGGTCTGCGATATTCGCGCTGTTGGTCCAGGGGTCTGGAACGGCTGGAAGGGGCAGCTGCTGCGCTCGCTCTATTATGAGACCGAGCTGCTTCTGTCAGGCGGCTTCTCGGAAGTCTCCCGCAAGGAACGGGCGCAGATTGCCCGGCAGGCGCTTTACGATGCTCTCGATGACTGGGGCCAGAAGGCGCGGCGCAAATACACCAAGCTGCATTACGAGCCCTATCTGCTGACGGTGGCGCTGGAAGACCAGGTGCGACACACCCGCTTCATCCGCGAGGCCGACAAGCAGGAAAAGGCGCTGTCGACCATGGTGCGCACCCATTCCTTCCATGCCATCACGGAAATCACCGTACTGGCGCCGGACCATCCGCGCCTGCTTTCGATCATCACCGGTGCCTGTGCGGCGGCTGGCGCCAATATCGCGGATGCGCAGATTTTCACCACCTCCGACGGGCGGGCGCTGGATACGATCCTGATCAATCGCGAATTTCCGATCGACGAGGATGAGACCCGGCGCGGCAACAATGTCGGCAAGCTCATCGAGGAGGTTCTCTCCGGCAAGCAGCGTCTTCCGGAAATGATCGCCACGCGGACCAAGAGCCGCAGGAAGAAAAGCGCTTTCACCATTCCGCCCTCGGTCATCATTTCCAACGGGCTGTCGAACAAGTTCACCGTCATCGAGGTCGAGTGCCTCGACCGGCCGGGACTTCTGGCTGATATGACGGCTGTCATTGCCGATCTGTCGCTCGATATTCACTCCGCCCGCATCACCACCTTCGGCGAAAAGGTCATCGACACCTTTTATGTGACCGATCTCTTCGGCCAGAAGGTGACGAACGACAACCGCCAGGCCAGCATTGCGCAGCGCCTGAAGGCCGTGATGAGCGAACAGGAAGACGAATTGCGTGACCGCATGCCGAACGGCATCATCGCCCATCCAGACGTGGCGGCCCTGCCTGCCGCGCGCACGGCAAAGGCTTGAAGCGCCCATGAGTCTGATCGGCAAGTTCGCCACCGTCGGCACCGCCACGCTCGGCAGCCGCATCTTCGGTTTCCTCCGCGAAACCCTGATGGCCGCCGCCGTCGGCACAGGCCCCGTGGCCGATGCCTTCAACGCCGCCTTTCGTTTTCCGAACACCTTCCGGCGACTTTTTGCCGAAGGCGCGTTCAATTCGGCCTTCGTGCCGCTTTTCGCCAAGGAAATCGAGGCGAATGGCATGGAGGGCGCAAGGCGCTTTTCCGAGGAGGTCTTCGGTGTTCTCTTCACCGTGCTCCTGGCGCTGACGATCCTGATGGAACTGTCGATGCCGTTCATCGTGCGCACCGTGATTGCACCGGGCTTCCTGGAAGATCCGGTAAAATTCGACAACACCGTCCGGCTCGCGACCATCATGTTCCCCTATCTCGCCTGCATGTCTCTGGCGGCGATGATGGGCGGCATGCTGAACTCGCTGCACCGCTATTTTGCGGCCGCGATCGCGCCTGTGTTCCTCAACATCATCCTCATCGGCGTTCTCGCTCTGGCGTGGTGGAAGAATTACGATCCTCTGCAGGTGGGTTACGCCCTGTCCTGGGGTGTTATGGTGGCAGGGGTGGTGCAACTTGCCATCGTCTGGATCGCCGTGCGCAATGCCGGCATGCGCATAGGCTTCCGCAGGCCGCGGATGACCAAAAATGTGCAGCGGCTTCTGGTTCTTGCCCTGCCCGCCGCGATCACCGGCGGCATTACCCAGATCAATCTGCTGATCAACACCAATATCGCTTCTGCTGGTGAAGGGGTGATCTCCTCGCTTGCCTATGCGGACCGGATTTACCAGCTGCCGCTCGGCGTCGTCGGCATCGCGGTGGCCACCGTGCTCTTGCCTGAACTGGCACGGGCTTTGCGCGGCGGCCATATGGTCGAAGCGGGAAGCCTGCAGAACCGCTCGGTGGAATTCGTGCTGTTTCTGACATTGCCCGCCGCCGCGGCCCTTCTCGTCATGGCGGAGCCCATCGTGCGTTTTCTTTACGAGCGCGGCAATTTCTCGCCCTCGGCCACCATCACCGTTGCGCAAATCCTCGGCATTTACGGTCTGGGCCTGCCAGCTTTCGTTCTGATCAAGGCCTTTATTCCCGGTTTCTTCGCTCGTGAGGATACCCGCACGCCGATGATCTTCGCGGCGATTTCCGTTGTCGTGAATGTCTCGCTGGCGCTGACGCTCTTCCCGCGCCTTGGCGGTCCCGGCATCGCCATTGCCGAAATCACTGCCGGCTGGCTCAATGCCGCTCTGCTGTTCGGCATGTTGTTGTGGCGCGGTCACTGGCATGTGGATATTCCACTGCTGACCCGCATTCCGCGTTTGCTGCTGGCCGCGGCCCTGATGGCCGGTTTCGTGCACTATGCGCTGACCTGGCTGACATTCGAGCTGTCTTCCGCCTCGTCCATTTTCATCCGGGCTGGCACCATCATGGCTCTCGTCTTCGCGGCCATGCTGGTTTATTTCGTGCTGGCTTTCGTTTCGGGTGGGGCCGATATCGGCATGGTGAAGAGAGCCATTCGCAAGCGCGGCAAAAAGAACGTCGAGACGGAGGCGGGCTGATGTCCTTTGCTGAAAACCGCCGCATCGCGCTCGTCACGCTTGTCGTGGATGACTACGACCGGGCGAAGGTGTTTTATTGCGACGTTCTCGGGTTCGAATGCCTTTCCGATCAGCCGCTTGGCGACGGCAAACGGTGGCTGGTGGTGAAGCCGCAAGGGACCGAGGGCGGCGCCCTGCTGCTTGCCGAGGCGGATGGCGAGCAGCAAAGGCTTGCCATTGGCAACCAGACGGGCGGGCGTGTCGGGTTTTTCCTGCATACCGACAATTTCCAGCGCGATTACGAGACCATGCTTGCCCGCGGTGTGGGCTTTCTGGAGGAGCCGCGCCATGAGGTTTACGGCTCCGTTGCGGTCTTTGTTGACCCTTACGGAAATCGTTGGGATCTTCTGGAACCGCGCGGCTGACAAGCCCTGAAACCGCTTGATTGCGGGGGGCTGCGGGTGCATAAGCGCGCGTGCAATTCCAACCATGGGGCGGGGCCCTCCACAAGCCTTTTCGAGGACGACAATGAACGCATTCAAGCCGCTGGTTTTCTCGGGCGTCCAGCCGACCGGCAATCTGCATCTCGGCAACTATCTCGGCGCGATCCGCAAATTCGTGGCGCTGCAGGAAGATAACGACTGCATCTATTGCGTCGTCGACATGCATGCCATCACCGCCCAGCTCGTTCACGCCGACCTGAAGGCGCAGACCCGCTCGATTGCGGCCGCCTTCATCGCAGCCGGTATCGACCCCGTGAAGCACATCGTCTTCAACCAGTCGGCCGTGCCGCAACATGCGGAACTGGCATGGGTGTTCAACTGCGTGGCGCGCATCGGCTGGATGGAGCGTATGACGCAGTTCAAGGACAAGTCCGGCAAGAATGCCGAGCAGGTCTCGCTCGGTCTGCTCGCCTATCCGAGCCTGATGGCCGCCGACATTCTCGTCTATCGCGCCACCCATGTTCCGGTCGGCGACGACCAGAAGCAGCATCTGGAACTCGCACGCGACATCGCCCAGAAATTCAACATCGATTTCAGCGATCATATCCGCAAGGCGGGGCTTGGGCTCGATATCACGGTCGGCGATGAGCCGGTGCACGCCTATTTCCCGATGGTGGAACCGCTGATCGGCGGTCCGGCACCGCGTGTGATGTCGTTGAAGGACGGCACCAAGAAGATGTCGAAGTCCGATCCCTCCGATCTGTCGCGCATTAACCTCATGGATGATGTCGATGCGATTTCGAAGAAGATCAGGAAGGCAAAGACCGATCCGGACGCGCTGCCGAGCGAAGTGGAAGGCCTGAAAGGCCGTGCCGAAGCCGAAAACCTCGTCGGCATCTATGCCGCCCTGTCCGACAGGACCAAGGCCGATGTTCTTGCCGAATTCGGCGGACAGCAGTTCTCGGCCTTCAAGCCGGCCCTCGTCGAGCTTGCCGTCAATGTCCTGGCGCCGGTCAATAATGAGATGCGCCGTCTTCTCGATGACCCGACCCATATCGACGCCATCCTCAGCCAAGGCGGCGAGCGGGCGCGTGCCATCGCCGAAAAGACGATGAACGAGGTGCGCGATATCATCGGCTTCCTGCGCTGACAGGTCGCTGCCGCGCGGATGCGGTGGGCGGTTTGCGCCTGCCGTGATTTGATATAATCTCCGCCCGAACCGTCGGGCGGTTTCTCGGATCACGGCGGACCTAGGGAGTGCAGAATGGTTTCAAAACGGCTGTCGCGTCTGGAAGGGCATCGTCGCAAGTTTCTCGCTGTTATCGATGACACACCGGAATGCGAAAGGGCCGTGCACTATGCCGGTCGTCGCGCCAAGAATTCCAATGGCGGGCTTGTGCTGCTCTACATGATCCCCGAAGGCGACTTCCAGCAATGGCTTGGTGTCGAGCAGATCATGCGGGCGGAAGCGCGGGAGGAGGCGGAAGCCACACTCGCCAAGATCGCCCAGAAGGTTCGTGAGACCATCGGCATCGAGCCCGAAGCTGTCATTCGCGAAGGCAGCGCCACCGAGCAGATCCACGGGCTGATCGAGGAAGACCGCGATATCGCGATTCTCGTTCTGGCGGCGGGATCGACTAAAGAAGGGCCGGGACCGCTCGTTTCCTCCATTGCCGGGCGAGGGGCAGCCTTCCCGATCCCCGTCACCGTGCTGCCGGATACGTTATCGGACGAGGAAATCGACGCACTCTGCTGACCCCGGGGCTCAGGCAAGATTTAGGGGCTGACGATTTCTTGAATGTAATTATCATGTCAGGGCTTGAAGTGAAGCTTCGCCGGGCGTATTTTTTGGAAGAATTCTAAATTACGGGGCGTGAACGGCGACCTCGAAGGAGAAGACGATGTTCATTCAGACGGAAGCCACGCCGAACCCCACCACGCTGAAGTTCCTGCCGGGCAAGGTGGTGCTGGAAAGCGGGACGGTGGAGTTTCTCAATCCTTCGCAGGCGCAGGCTTCGCCGCTGGCGGAGCGTCTCTTCACCATTCCGGGGGTTACCGGCGTTTATTTCGGTTTCGATTTCATCACCGTCACCAAGGACGGCGCGGAATGGCAGCACCTGAAGCCGGCCATTCTGGGCGCGATCATGGAGCACTTCATGTCTGGCCGCCCGATCATGGGTACGGCTATTGCGGCCGAAGTATCGGATGAAGAAGGCGAGTTCTTCGAAGAGGGTGACGAAACCATCGTCGCGACCATCAAGGAACTGCTGGATACCCGCGTTCGCCCCGCCGTGGCGCAGGATGGCGGCGACATCACCTTCCGTGGTTTCCGCGACGGGACGGTGTTCCTGAACATGAAGGGCGCCTGCTCGGGCTGCCCGTCCTCCACCGCCACGCTGAAGCATGGCGTTCAGAACCTACTTCGCCATTTCGTGCCGGAAGTGCGCGAAGTCGAAGCGGTATAATGCTGTAAAGCCAGGTCATGATTGTTCTCGCACTCGACACCTCAGGTGTGGATTGTTCCGCCTGCATCTATGACAGCACCTCAGACAGGGTGCTCGGAGAGGTCTGCGAAACGATCGGCAAGGGCCATGCCGAAAGGCTGATGGCCGTGATCGATGGGGCTCTGGAGCAGGCGCAACTGTCGCTCCAGAATGTCGAACGCATTGCCGTGACGATCGGGCCGGGGTCTTTCACCGGTATCCGTGTCGGTGTTGCTGCTGCGCGTGGTTTTGCCCTGTCGCTCGGCATTGAAGCAATGGGCGTGACCACGCTTGAGACGCTTGCCCTGCATCACCTGCTGGAAAACCCCGACCGGCCCGTGGCTGTCGGGCTGGATGCCAAGCGCGGCGAAACCTATCTCCAGACATTTTCGGCTGACGGATCGCCGCTTCGCGATGCCGGCCTCCTGTCGCTTGAAGACGCCAGGATGGTCATCGACAGTTTCGATGGCGCCGTCATCGGTTCCGCTGCACCCCTTTTCGCGGGTGCGGAGATCGGTTCCGGGCCGGATCATTTCCCGATCGCCTCGGTGGCGCGTGCGGCCGCGCGCAAGCCGGCGGGCCAGCCGAAACCCGCGCCGCTTTATCTGCGCGGGCCGGACGCCCGGCCACAGACTGGTTTTGCGCTGGCACGTCAGGGCGTTGCCTGATAGGGCAAGCCTTGATGCATGCCGTTGATTCCCGTGATGCCCGATTTTTGTGATGCCTGATTTTTGTGATGTTTGACGATTATCTGACCTGGAAACCCTATTTCGAGATCGTGCCGATGCAGCATGAGGATTGCGCCGCGGTGTCGGATTTGCATGCCTTGCGCTTCCCGCGCCCGTGGAACGACGGGGAGTTCTCCGGACTATTGACGCAAGGGTCGGTTTTCGGCGCCGTCGCACGCCAGACCAACGCATTTTTCAGCAAGCCGCTTGGCGGTTTCGTGCTGGCGCGGGAAGTGGCGGGCGAGGCGGAAATCCTCACCGTTGCGGTGGCCGACAAGTTCGCACGCGCGGGTCTCGGCTGGCGCCTGATGCAGTCGGCGATCCGCGAGGCGATGATGCGTGGCGCTGAAACCATGTTTCTCGAGGTGGACAATAAGAATGTTTCCGCTCTCGGGCTCTACAGGAAGCTCGGCTTCAAAACCGTCGCGGAACGCAAGGCCTATTACACCGCCAAGGATGGAACGAAGTCGACGGCGCTTGTCATGCGTCGCGATCTTCGCTAGTTCCCTGCGACAGGCATTTTTTCGGCGAAAGCCGCAAACCGGAATTCTCAAAAGGCCAGAAGACGTGACAGACCTTTCGAAAACGCTGGAGGAGCTTTGTGCCGAGCGCGGCATGCGGATGACCGACCAACGCCGCGTCATCGCCCGTGTCCTTCAGGAATCTGCGGACCACCCCGATGTCGAGGAGCTTTACCGCCGTTCCTCCGCCGTGGATCCGCGCATCTCGATTTCCACCGTTTATAGAACGGTGAAGCTGTTCGAGGATGCCGGCATCATCGAGCGTCACGATTTTCGCGATGGCCGCTCGCGTTATGAGACCGTGCCCGAAGAGCATCACGATCATCTGATCGACCTGAAGAACGGCGTGGTCATCGAATTTCATTCGGCCGAGATCGAGGCCCTGCAGGAAAAGATCGCCCGCGAACACGGCTTCAAGCTCGTGGATCACCGGCTGGAACTTTACGGCGTGCCATTGAAGCCCGGCGAACACTGAGACGCCGGTGAGCAAGCGGGCGTTCCCATCATGATGTGGCTGCGGACAGCCTATATTGCGATCGTTCTCCTGATCGTCACGCTCGTCTTGCTGCCGCTGCAATTGCTGGGCCTTGCCTTCGACTGGCGGCTTCGCCGCCGCATTCCGCGCCTCTGGCACCGCATCGCCTGCCATGTTCTCGGCATTCGCGTGCATGTCCATGGGGATGTGGAGCGGGCAAAACCGCTGATGCTGGCGGTCAATCACGCCTCGTGGAAGGACATCCTCGTTTTGGGCAGCATTGCCGACGTGGTGTTCATCGCCAAGACGGAGGTGCGCGACTGGCCGGTCTTCGGCTGGCTAGCCCGTCTGCAGAAAAGCATCTTCGTGCAGCGCGAGCAGAAGCGCAGCACCGGCGCGCAGGTGAGCGAGATCGCCAGCCGCATGGCCGATGGCGAGATTGTCGTCCTGTTCCCCGAAGGCACCACCTCGGATGGCAACCGCATGCTCGCCGTCAAATCCTCGCTGTTCGGTGCGGCTTCCACTGCGGCTGAACAGGTTCCGGGCAAGCTCGTTTATGTGCAGCCGGTCGCCATCGCCTATACGCGGGTGCAGGGCATGGCCATGGGGCGTTACCACCGCGTCATTGCCGCCTGGCCGGGCAGCATCACGCTCGTGCCGCATCTGCTCGGTATCATCAGGGCCGGCGCCATCGATGTCGACGTGACGTTCGGTGACAGCGTACCGTTCCACAGCACTGACAACCGCAAGCGACTGGCGACCGATGTTGCCGCCGCTATCCGCTCCATGCTGGCCTTCAGCCTGCGCGGCGGCTGGCGGAATTCGTGAGATCGTAGCTTTTCCGGCATTTTTCTGTTTAATCTGGCCGGGAAAAACACTAGATAGCCGCCATGACCCAGGAAACGCTTGGCCTTGACGCCACACCCATGATCGCCCCCGAGGGCTCGAACAACCGTAAGGTTTTCATCAAGACCTATGGCTGTCAGATGAATGTCTACGATTCCGTCCGCATGAGCGATGCGCTTGCGAAGGATGGTTACGTTCAGACGGAGGATATGGGCGAGGCGGATCTGGTTCTACTGAACACCTGTCATATCCGCGAAAAGGCGGCTGAAAAGGTCTATTCGGCGCTCGGCCGCCTGCGTGACATGAAAAAATCCCGCGAAGAGCAGGGCCGCGAATTCATGATCGGCGTTGCCGGTTGCGTGGCACAGGCGGAAGGCGAGGAAATCCTGCGCCGTGCGCCTGCCGTCGATGTCGTCATCGGCCCGCAGACCTATCATCGCCTGCCGGATGCGCTGAAGCGCGTACGCGGCGGCGAGCGCGTCATCGAAACCGAATACGCCGTCGAAGACAAGTTCGAGCATCTTCCGGTCGCCGAAAAGGCGACGCTGCGCACGCGCGGTGTCACGGCGTTTCTGACGGTGCAGGAAGGCTGCGACAAGTTCTGCACCTTCTGTGTCGTGCCCTATACGCGCGGTTCGGAAGTCTCGCGCCCCGTGCGCCAGATCGTCGATGAAGCGATGAAGCTCGTCGATGCCGGCGTGCGCGAAATCACACTGCTCGGCCAGAACGTGAATGCCTGGCAGGGCGAAGGCCCGAAGGGCGAGAAATGGGGCCTTGCCGAATTGCTGTATCGGCTGGCGGAAATTCCCGGGCTTGCGCGGCTTCGCTATACCACCAGCCATCCGCGCGACATGGATGACCGCCTGATCGGCGCGCATCGCGATCTGCGTATCCTCATGCCCTATCTGCACCTGCCGGTGCAGTCCGGTTCAGACCGCATTCTGAAAGCGATGAACCGCCGCCATACGGGTGAGGAATATATCCAGCTTATCGAAAAAATCCGCGCCGCCCGCCCTGATATTGCCATGTCGGGGGACTTTATTGTCGGTTTCCCCGGTGAGACGGATCGCGATTTCGAAGATACGATGGCGATGGTCGAGACGGTAAAATACGCGCAGGCCTTTTCGTTCAAATATTCCACCCGTCCCGGCACGCCGGGTGCCGATCTCACGGATCAGGTTGCGGAAGACGTGAAGGCTGAGCGGCTGGAGAGATTGCAGGCGCTGTTGCTGCGGCAGCAGAAGGAATTTGCGGAATCGCTGGTCGGAAAAACCATGGATGTGCTGCTGGAAAAGCCCGGCCGCATGCATGAGCAGTTGATAGGTCGCTCTCCTTGGCTGCAATCCGTGAATCTTGATGCAAAGACGTTGAAAATCGGTGACATTGTTAATGTACGAATCACCGCAACGGGTCCAAACAGCTTGTTTGCCGAGGTGGCAGGGAGTTAGAGTGGGGAGCCGACACTGATTGGGACAGGAGCCTGACCGCTTGAACGCACACGAATTGGTATCAAATTCATCGCGCCAGCCACGCCAAGCCGCGACCGACGCCAATCACTTCGTCCTCACGTTCGAGAATAACAGGATAGCGGGAGAGCTATTCGGTCAGTTCGATCAGAACCTGAAGCTCCTGGAGCAGCGCCTCAATATCGACGCCCGCCCGCGCGGCAATTCCGTTGCCATCACCGGCGATATGGTTGCTACCAACCAGGCCCGCCGGGCGCTGGATTTCCTTTACGAGCGCCTGCTCAAGGGCGGCACCGCCGAGGTTTCCGACGTGGAAGGCGCGATCCGCATGGCCATGGCCGCGGACGACCAGCTGACCTTGCCGACCATGGAGCGCAAGGCGAAGATTTCCATGGCGCAGATTTCCACCCGCAAGAAGACAATTGCTGCCCGCACCCCGACGCAGGATGTCTATATGCGGGCGCTGGAACAGTCCGAGCTGGTTTTCGGCGTCGGTCCCGCCGGCACCGGCAAGACCTATCTGGCAGTGGCGCATGCGGCCCAGCTTCTGGAGCGTGGCGCGGTCGACCGCATCATCCTCTCACGCCCCGCCGTCGAGGCAGGCGAGCGTCTGGGCTTCCTGCCCGGCGACATGAAGGAAAAGGTCGATCCGTATCTGCGCCCGCTTTATGACGCGCTTTATGACATGATGCCGGGTGACAAGGTGGAGCGCGCCATTCAGGCGGGTGTCATTGAAATCGCGCCGCTGGCCTTCATGCGCGGACGCACGCTCGCCAACGCCGCCGTCATTCTGGACGAAGCCCAAAACACCACGACGATGCAGATGAAGATGTTCTTGACCCGTCTTGGCGAAAACGGCCGCATGATCGTGACTGGTGACCCGAGCCAGGTGGATTTGCCGCGCGGCGTAAAATCCGGTCTTGTCGAGGCCCTGCAAATCCTCACCGATGTCGAAGGCGTGTCCGTCGTCCGCTTCAAGGATGTCGACGTCGTGCGTCATCCGATGGTGGCGCGCATCGTCCGGGCTTACGAATCCCACACGGCCGTGCCGGACGAAAGCCTCGTGAAGGGCGACTGACGCAAAGACAATGACAGCTCTGGATATTCAAATCAGCGTCGAGGCCGAAGGCTGGTCCTCGGAAGAGGACCTGCTTGCCTTTGCAACCAAAGTGCTGGATGCGGCGGTTGAGTTTTTGAAGAGGGAAGAGGAGCAACCCTTCCCGAAAACGCCCGTGGAACTTTCGCTGGTCTTCACCGACGATGAAAATATCCGGGAAATCAACGCCGAGTGGCGCGACAAGGATAAGGCGACCAATGTCTTGTCTTTCCCCGCTTTTCCGCTGGAACCGGGCGGAATGCCGGGCCCGATGCTGGGCGATATCGTTATCGCGCGCGAGACGGTTGAACGCGAGGCTCTTGAACTTGAGAAGAGTTTCGAGGATCATCTGACCCATCTTCTCGTCCACGGGTTCCTCCATTTGTTCGGTTATGACCACATGGACGAGGAAGAAGCGGAAGAAATGGAGTCGCTTGAGACTCGCATTTTGGCGGTGCTTGGCCTATCTGATCCCTACGCGGGTCAGGAACCGCTTTAAATATTGTCTGGAGCCATGAACGAACATTCTGCACGACCTGCCAATGAGGGCAGAGAAAACGGCGAGCAGTCCTCTTCGGAGGAGGGCAGTAGTCACTTACGTCACGACTACAATGCCAAGCCGAAATCGACCATCTGGTCACGCATCGCACGGTTGCTGAAACCATCCCAGGGTGAACGCCTGCGCGAGGATCTGACCGATGCACTGATGGACGACACCGAAATCGGTGCGGCCTTTTCGCCTGAAGAACGGGCGATGCTGAACAATATCCTCCGTTTCCGTGAGATCAGGGTCGAAGATATTATGATCCCGCGGGTCGATATCGATGGTCTCGACCAGAACATGACGATCGGCGACGCGCTGATCCTCTTCGAGGAAACCGGGCGCTCCCGCATGCCGGTCTACGATGAGACGTTGGATAACCCGAAGGGTATGATCCACATTCGCGATCTGCTGGCCTATGTCGCCAAGCAGGCCCGCAACAAGCGCCGCGCCGGATCGCGAAGCGTCGCTTATGGCGAGGTGAAGGCGCCGCGCTCACCGCGGCCGAATTTCGATCTGGCTCGGGTGGATCTTGAGCAGACGGTCGCCGATGCCGGGCTGGTGCGCAAAATTCTATTCGCACCGCCCTCGATGCTCGCTTCCGATCTCTTGAAGACGATGCAGGCGCAGAGAACACAGCTTGCACTTGTTATCGACGAATATGGCGGCACGGACGGCCTCGTCAGCCACGAGGATATCGTTGAGATGGTCGTAGGCGATATCGATGACGAGCACGACAAGGACGAGGCGATGTTCTCGCGCCTTTCCGCCGATGTGCTTGTTGCCGATGCTCGTGCGGAACTCACCGAACTTGCCGAGGTGATCGGGCCGGAATTCGACGTGCGCGAACATCTCGAAGAAATCGACACGCTTGGCGGCCTCATCTTCTTTGCACTCGGCCGCATTCCGGCCAAGGGCGAGGTGGTTCGGGCAGTGCCCGGTTTCGAGTTCCAGATTCTCGATGCGGATAGCCGGCGCATCAAGGGCGTTCGTATCGCCCGGGATCATGGCTCCGAAGGTGAGGATGACCGCGCTCCGGGCGAAGCCAACGGGGTCATTGCGCTGCCCGCGCCGGATGTTCGCCTCATCACGCACCAGCAGAACGCCGATTAGGAAAGGTGACGGGATGCCCCGTCACCTCCGCCACGCAGCAATTTGACAGGTCGGAGCGGCCAAAAGGCCGCACGGCGCTCTGGCTGCCATCCCTCCTGTGGACTGCGAATCTTTTTTCCTTTACGTCGAGTCTGAGGGGAAATTCCGTGGCTGCGGGCTTTTCCACACGCGCATAAACGGAGATGGCATGGAGCGTCTTGCAGGCAGGGTAATGCTGGCCGGCGGCATGAGCCGCGCAGTGATGGCGATTGCTGCAGGTGCGGTCGGGGCGCTTGCCTTGCCTCCATTCGGCTTTTTCGCGGCGCTATTTCTGTCTTTTACCCTGCTCGTCTGGCTCGTGGACGGCTGCACGGGAAAGCCCGGCGGCGGCCTCTTCAGCCGTATTCTGCCGGCTTTCGGCATAGGCTGGTGTTTCGGGCTTGGTTATTTCGTGGCCGGCCTGTGGTGGCTGGGCAATGCGCTTCTGCTGGAGGCTGATGAATTCGCCTGGGCACTGCCACTTGCCATCCTCGGTCTGCCGGCGTTTCTGGCGCTGTTTTACGGTTTTGCGGTTGCCGCCGCCAATCTCCTCTGGTCGGATGGCCTTGGCCGCATCGCGGCGCTTGCCGCGGCCTTCGGCCTTTCGGAATGGCTGCGCAGTTTTCTGGCGACCGGCTTTCCCTGGAACGCCATCGGTTACGGCATCATGCCCATCCCGATCATGATGCAGTCAGCGCATCTGCTCGGTCTTTTCAGTATCACGACGCTGGCGGTTTTCATCTTCGCTGCACCGGCGCTGATCGGTACGAAAAAAGGCATGGGACCGGGGCTGGCGCTGGCGGGCCTGCTGCTGGCCGCCCACTTCGGTTATGGCTTTTATCGCTTGCAGACGCCGGCGGAGATCCCGGCGGACGCCCTGACGGTGAGGATCGTTCAGCCTTCCATCGATCAGTCCCGCAAGATGTTGAACGACGACCGTGCCGAGATTTTCAGCGATCATCTGCGGCTGACGGCCCTGTCGCCGGGCGCAGGGAAAAAACGCCCTGATATCATCGTCTGGCCGGAAACCTCCGTCCCGTTCATCCTGACGCAAAACCCGGATGCTCTGGCGGAAATCGCCAGAACGCTGGAGGATGGACAGGTGCTGTTCACCGGCGCTGTCAGAATGGAAGATCAGGGGGCCGGCCGACCGCCGCGTTATTATAATTCGGTCTATGCGATCGACAGCCAGGGCGAGATCATCGGTGCGACCGACAAGGTGCATCTGACCCCCTTCGGCGAATATGTCCCCTTTGAAGGCATCCTGCGGGAATTCGGTATCGACAATGTCATTGCCCTGCCGGGAGGTTTTTCCGCGGCCTCTTCGCGTACGCCGCTCACGCTGCCTTCGGGCAAGACCTTCTATCCATTGATCTGTTACGAGATCATTTTCCCGGGCGAGATGACGCCCGGGCTGGCCGGCTCGGCCGCCATCCTGAACGTGACGAATGATGGCTGGTTCGGTGATACGCCCGGCCCCTATCAGCATTTTCTGCAGGCGAGAGTACGGGCCGTTGAGACGGGCGTGCCGGTGATTCGCGGCGCCAATACCGGAATTTCTGCCGTCATCGATCCCTATGGCCGCATTATTGCAGGGCTGGACTACGGTCGGGTCGGAATTGTTGACGCCACTTTGAGTGGTGGGTCAAACGACGCATTTACCTACGACACACATCGGACGTATTTCTGGTTGATTTTTTCCATCTTGATAATCGTCGCGGTATTGCCTGCGTGGAGTTTTGCGCGGCGCCAGAATTGACCGCGAACCCCCACAATTGCATAGTGAATACGTCAGTCGTAAAACAAGTTTAGCCGTTGTCGAAATACCGGCTCATTTCTTCGAATAGTACTGAAGCGAGATATCAACCCTTTCCGAGTGTCAGGACCGCATGATGACCGAGAATAAGAAAAAGCCTAACCCCATCGACATTCATGTCGGAAGCCGAATTCGCCTTCGCAGAACCATGCTCGGAATGAGTCAGGAGAAGCTGGGTGAAAGTCTTGGAATTACCTTTCAGCAAATCCAGAAATATGAAAAAGGCACCAACCGCGTCGGCGCCAGCCGCCTGCAGAATATTTCCGGGATCCTCAATGTACCGGTTTCCTTTTTTTTCGAAGATGCGCCCGGCGATCAGGTCGGCGGTACGACCGGCATGGCGGAAGCGTCGAGCTCCAATTACGTGGTCGACTTTCTGTCCTCGGCTGAAGGTTTGCAGCTGAACCGCGCATTCGTGAAGATCGCCGACCCCAAGGTTCGCCGTCGCCTCGTTGATCTCGTCAAGGCGCTCGCCGCCGAGGGCGATGCCGAGTAGAGCCTGGTCCGCACAGCGCAGAAAATTTCCGGCACGGGATGCCGGGCACTCAACGGTCCGCAAGGACCGTTTTTTTGTGCCGGATTGGAAAGGAATTCTCACATAAAGATATATTTATGTGGTTGTGTCCTTGTTTTTCGCGGCTGAAATGACTAACAAACTCCAAGACCGTTCTTTGAGGGGAATCCCGCATGCGTGCCAATTACCTGTTCACCAGCGAGTCCGTGGCCGAGGGTCATCCGGACAAGGTTTGTGATCGTATTTCTGATGAAATCGTGGATCTTATTTATCGTGAAGCGTCCAAGACGGGTGTTGACCCGTGGACCGTGCGCATCGCATGTGAAACGCTTGCGACGACCAACCGCGTTGTTATCGCCGGTGAAGTTCGCGTTCCCGATACACTTCTGAAGAAGGACAAGGACGGCAAGGTCGTCAAAGACGCCGCCGGCCATCCGGTCATCAACCCTTCGAAGTTCAAGTCCGCCGCCCGCAAGGCGATCCGTGACATCGGCTACGAGCAGGATGGTTTCCACTGGAAGACCGCCAAGATCGACGTTCTCCTGCACCCGCAGTCGGCAGATATCGCGCAGGGCGTGGACAATGCTTCCGACAAGCAGGGCGACGAGGGCGCCGGCGACCAGGGCATCATGTTCGGTTACGCCTGCAAGGAAACGCCGGATCTGATGCCGGCGCCGATCTATTATTCTCACCGTATCCTCCAGCTGCTCGCCACCGCCCGCAAGAGCGGCGAAGGTGAAGCGGCGAAACTTGGCCCCGACGCCAAGAGCCAGGTGACGGTTCGTTACGTCGACGGCAAGGCTTCGGAAGCCGTATCCATCGTTCTGTCCACACAGCATCTCGATGCAAGCTGGGATTCGAAGAAGGTTCGCGCCGTTGTCGAGCCCTATATCCGCGAAGCTCTGGGCGACCTGAAGATCGCCGACGATTGCCAGTGGTATATCAACCCGACCGGTAAGTTCGTCATCGGCGGTCCCGATGGTGATGCGGGCCTCACCGGCCGCAAGATCATCGTCGACACCTATGGCGGCGCTGCCCCCCATGGTGGTGGTGCATTCTCCGGCAAGGACACGACCAAGGTTGACCGTTCCGCCGCCTATGCCGCCCGCTATCTTGCCAAGAACGTCGTGGCTGCCGGCCTTGCCGAGCGCTGCACGATCCAGATTTCCTACGCGATCGGCATCGCCCAGCCCCTGTCGATCTATGTCGATCTGCATGGCACCGGCAAGGTCAGCGAAGATCAGGTCGAGAACGCGATCCGTAAGGTCATGGACCTTTCGCCGTCGGGTATCCGCCGTCATCTCGATCTCAACAAGCCGATCTACGCCAAGACGTCCTCATACGGCCATTTCGGCCGCAAGGCCGGCCGTGACGGCTCCTTCTCCTGGGAGAAGCTCGATCTGGTGAAGCCGCTTAAGGAAGCTTTGAGCGCCTAACACTTGTTATTTGACGGCGATTGAGAGATACCGTCACCAACTTTTGTAACCCGCACAATGCCTCATGTGGCGCTGTGCGGGTTAAATCTATTTGTTCTTGAGAGTATGAGATGACGGAAGAACGGCGTTCGCGCGCAAAGGAAGCGTTTTTTGGCAGACGCAAGGGCAAGCCCCTGCGCAATCAGCAAGTCGATACGATCGAGAACCTGCTGCCTTTGCTGAAAATCGATCTGGAAAGCGCTCCGCCGCAAAATCTCGCCGCTCTTTTTCCGGCGGATGTGCGATCGATCCGTCTGGAGATCGGTTTCGGCGGCGGCGAGCATCTCGCGCACCGCGCGGTTGAAAACCCTGAGACGGGTTTCATCGGGGTCGAGCCCTTCGTTAACTCCATGGCCAAACTGCTCGCCACCGTGCGCGAACGCGAGCTGATGAATATCCGGCTCTATGACGATGACGCGACGCAGCTGCTCGACTGGCTGCCAGAGGGGTCGATCGATCACATCGATCTGCTTTATCCCGATCCGTGGCCAAAGAAGAAGCACTGGAAGCGCCGCTTTGTCTCGGACGTCAATCTCGCCCGTTTCCATCGCGTGTTGAAACCCGGCGGCAAATTCTGCTTTGCGTCGGATATCGATACATACGTCAACTGGACGCTGCAGCATTGCGCCCGGCATGGCGGTTTTGAATGGACGGCGACGAGCGCTGACGACTGGCGTACGCCCTATGCCAACTGGCCGGGCACGCGCTACGAAAACAAGGCGAAAAGAGAAGGCCGCAGCTCGGCCTATCTCACCTTCATCTGTCGTTGAGCGATTGAGCCCTCAGAGGGCCGCATCCACTTCCGCTGCCAGCGGAATGGAAGGCTGGGCACCGGCACGCGTGCAGGCGAGCGAGCCTGCAACGGCGGCACGCTTCAGCGCCCTTTCGAAATCCATCCCCTGATCGAGGCTGGCGGCGAGATAACCGCAGAAGGTATCGCCCGCACCAACCGTATCGACCGGCTCGATCTTGAGGCCGGAAGCCCTGTAGACCTTGCCGTTGCGCATGGCGATCACGCCGTCCGCCCCAAGCGTCACGATCAATGTCTGGCCGGTCCTGTCGTGAAGGGTCTTGAGTTCGTTTTCCCGCTCGACGCTGGAGAGGCCATTCTTGCCGATCAGCAGCTCGAACTCGGTTTCATTGGCGATGACGATATCGGCAAGGCCAGCAAGACGCGGACCGTCTGCGGTCAGCGGCGCTGTGTTGATGACGGTGGTGATGCGCTTTGCCTTGGCGGCCGTCAGCGCCGCTTCGATGGCTGCGGCCGGTATCTCGAACTGCAGCATCAGAATATCGCCAGCGGCCATGTCGGATACGGTCTTTGCGGCATCGGAGGCGGAGACCTCGCCATTGGCGGCGGGAATGACCGAAATCATGTTCTCTCCGCCTTCACCGATCAGGATCACCGCCGTTCCCGTCGGGCCGGGCGCAGTCTTGACCAGAGACAGGTCGGTGCCAGCATCACGCAGTAATGTCAGCGCCGGTGCGGCAAAAGTATCATCGCCCGCAGCCCCTGCCATCTTGACTGCGGCGCCTGCACGCCGTGCGGCCAGCGCCTGATTGGCTCCCTTGCCGCCGGCGGCCGTGGAGAATGTCTCTCCCGTTACGGTTTCACCGGGCTTGGGCAGGCGTTTGGCGGTCGCGACGAGGTCCATGTTGATGGAGCCGAAAACAGTAATCATGGGGCGCTGGGTCCATATGAAATTTGAGCAAGGCGGCGACTTTGCCCGAGACGATCACTCGTCGTCAACTACCCGCAATTTGGCCGCACCGGCCCTGTTTTCGGCAAAGCGGCGCGCCTGCTCGATTTCACCATGCGGGGCGTCTTTTTCCGTTGGCGAGAAATCAAGTCCTTCGATCTTCTGGCCGCGTGCCAGCACCTTGTCCGAGGAGATGAGCATCATGTCGACGTCCTTCTGCGCCAGCCCGAAATGGGCCTGCAGCTTGCGCGTCCGGTCGTCCAGCCGCCGCACATCGTCCATCAGAAGGGCAACTTCACCCTGGATGAGATGCGCCTGCTCCCGCATGCGCTGATCCTTCAGCACGGACTGGATGACCTGCACCGACAGCATCAGAAGCGATGGCGAAACGATGACGACACGGGCGCGGTGAGCGCGCTGCACCAGATATTCGAAATGCTGGTGGATATCGGCGAAGATCGATTCGGACGGCACGAAGATGAAGGCGGTATCCTGTGTTTCGCCACGGATGAGGTATTTCTCGGCCACATCGCGAATATGCACTTCCATATCACGTCGGAACTGCTGAACGGCGGCACGTTTGGTTTCCGGTGTCTCATCCGCCTTGATGGCGTTCCATGCCTCCAGCGGAAACTTCGCGTCGATGACGAGCGGCGGCGCATTGTTCGGCATCTTGATGGTGCAGTCCGGCCGGTAACCGTTCGAAAGCGTCGGCTGAAGCTGGAAAGCGCCGGCGGGAAGGGCATCGGCGATCAGAATTTCCATGCGTGCCTGTCCAAAGGCGCCGCGCGTCTGCTTGTTGGAAAGGATGGCCTGCAGTCCGACCACGTCCTTGGCCAGATCCTGAATATTGCCCTGCGCGGCGTCGATCACCGCGAGGCGCTCCTGCAGTCGGCTCAGATTTTCATGGGTTGAACGGGTCTGTTCCGTCAGTGTTTCGCCAATGCGCTGTGACATGCCGTCGAGGCGCTGGTTGAGCGTCTGGCTCATCTCGGTCTGGCGGGTGCCGAGCGTTTCCGCCATGGCGGCGATCCGGCCGTGCAGTTCGGACTGCGTTTTCAGAAGGTCCGAGATTTCACCGTCGGCTCCCGCTTTTTTCACGCGGTTTGTCGTGACCAGCCAGGTTATGACCAGACCGAAAACCAGAGCCGCGAGCAGCGCGCCGAAGCTGATATCAACGGAGCCGGCCCGCAGCGCGGGATCAAGGAGAACGGAGAAATCTATACTCATGATTAAATCTAGCAGATTTCCAGTGATTCGGAAGATCAAAACAAGAACATTCCTGTGGCGGAAATGAGTCGGGCGGGGTGGATGCCCGAGGCGATTTGAACCTCGTGTTTTTTATTTCCTCCGCGCAAGAGATACGTTATGGGAAGCCATGACCATCAAACCGCTTATCATTTTGCCCGATCCCGTGCTGCGCCAGCAATCGAAGCCCATCGAAAAGGTGGATGCAGAGGTTCTGCGTCTTGCCGACGACATGCTCGAAACCATGTACGATGCGCCGGGTATCGGTCTTGCCGCTATCCAGATCGGCGTGGCGCGCCGCATGCTGGTGATCGACGTTGCGCGTGAAGGCGAGGAAAAGACCCCGATCGTCTTCATCAACCCGGAAATCCTCAAGGTGTCGGACGATGTCTCGACCTATGAGGAAGGCTGCCTCTCCATTCCCGACTACTACGCCGAGGTCGAGCGTCCCGCCTCGCTCACGGTGCAATATGTCGGCCGTGACGGCAAGCAGCAGACGGTCGAGGCGGATGGTCTGCTCGCTACCTGCCTGCAGCACGAGATCGATCACCTCAATGGTGTTCTGTTCATCGACCATATTTCGCGGCTGAAGCGCGACATGGTCATCAAGAAATTCACGAAAGCGGCCCGCGCAAAGATCTGATCCGTCCTCTCTGGACCGGAATGGACGACAGGGCAGGGGGCGATAATGGCTCTTCGCATCATATTTATGGGCACACCGGATTTTTCCGTTCCCACATTGCGTGCATTGGTGGAGGCGGGCCACGAGGTTGTCGCTGTCTACACCCAGCCGCCGCGTCCCGGTGGCCGCCGAGGTCTCGATCTGCAGAGGTCACCGGTGCATCAGGCTGCCGGACTGCTGGGGCTCCCGGTGTTTACGCCCGTGAATTTCAAGGCTGAGGAAGATCGTCAGCAGTTCCGGGAATTCAATGCTGATGTGGCGGTTGTCGTGGCTTACGGGCTGCTGCTGCCCGAAGCGATCCTCTCCGGTACGCGTCTCGGCTGTTACAATGGTCATGCCTCGCTACTGCCGCGCTGGCGCGGTGCTGCTCCCATCCAGCGGGCGATCATGGCCGGCGACCCCGAAACCGGCATGATGGTCATGAAAATGGAAAAGGGGCTCGATACCGGTCCCGTCGCGCTGACCGCGAAAGTCGCGATCGGCGATAACATGACGGCCGGGGAGCTGCATGACAGTCTGATGCTAACAGGCGCGCGGTTGATGCGGCAGGCGATGGAAAAGCTGGAAGCAGATGACCTGCCGCTCGTCACACAGGCGGAAGAGGGTGTTCTCTATGCCGCGAAGATCGACAAGGGCGAGACTCGCGTCGATTTTTCTCGGCCCTCGCAGGATGTGCATAATCACATTCGCGGCCTTTCGCCGTTTCCCGGCGCATGGCTGGAAATGGACATCGGCGGCAAGACGGAGCGCGTGAAGGTTCTCGCCTCCGAACTGGCAAGCGGCATGGGAGAAGCGGGCGCAGCGCTCGACGATGCTCTGACCATTGCCTGCGGCAGCGGGGCCGTGCGGCTCACCCGCCTGCAGAAGGCCGGCGGCAAACCGATGTCGGCGGCTGATTTCGTGCGCGGCACCCCCGTTCCGGCCACAACGAGGCTCGGCTGATGCCGCGTTTCCGCATGACCGTCGAATATGACGGCACGCCCTATTATGGCTGGCAGAGACAGGATAACGGCCCCTCGGTTCAGGGTGCGCTGGAGGCTGCGGTTCGCTCGCTGACGGGAGAGAGCGTCTCCATTCGCGGCGCCGGCCGCACCGATTCCGGTGTGCATGCCGTTGGGCAGGTTGTCCATGTCGATCTTTTGCGCGACTGGGAGCCCTACAAGCTTCGCAACGCGCTCAATGCGCATCTCGCCATGGCGGGCGAAGCCGTGGCCGTTCTCGACGCCGCTTCCGTGACCGAGGATTTCGACGCCCGTTTTTCCGCCCTTCGTCGGCACTATCTCTACCGCATCATTTGCCGCAAGGCCCGGCTGGCGCTGGAGCACAAGCGGGCATGGTGGGTGTCGAAGGACCTCGACCATGAGCGCATGCATGAAGCCGCCCAGATGCTTGTCGGCCGGCATGATTTCACCACCTTCCGCTCGGTCCATTGCCAGGCGAACAGCCCCGTGCGCACGCTCGACCGGCTGGATGTAACGCGCAATGGCGATCTCATCGAGATACGCGCGACGGCGCAGAGCTTCCTTCATAACCAGATCCGCTCTTTCGCCGGCACGCTGAAACTGGCGGGCGAGGGCACGATGACGCCGGAGGACGTGCGTGCCGCACTGGAGGCACGGGACCGCAAGGCATGCGGCCCTGTCGCACCGCCGGACGGTCTTTATTTCATGCAGGTCGATTATCCCGACGTCATTCCGCCGCGCCGGCCCCCCGAAGTCGACGTGACCGAGGATGCGGACTGACGTTTAAGCTGTGCCAGTTCTCAGGCGGGATAGACACCGAGAAAACGCTGCAGCGCTTCCGATAGAAGCATGCCCGGCACCAGCAGCGTCATGACGATGGCCGAGACGAGCAGCGACTGATCGCGGATGAAAAACCGCACGATCCGCGAGAAGGCGAAGACCAGCGATAGAAGCAGTGCCAGCCAGAGAACGGCGATCAGTCCTTGCAGCGGCGGCAGGAAGAACGCGATCAGGATCAGAACCGCATAGGCATAGGAAAATGGCAGCGACAGCCAGTTCATGGTGGTGACGAGCGGCGCGAATTTTTCCCGAGCGCCGAAGGCGTATAGTAGCATGCCGATCAAAAGCAGCGGCACGATCCAGCAGATGGCCTCAACCATCGCCAGACGGAAGAAGAAGATGAACCCCGTTCCGGTGCCGGGCGGATAGCTGGCGAGGAAGGCAGCGCGCAGCCACAGCCAGGAAACCAGCATGGCGGGCAGGCACCAGAGGGCGGAATAGAAGGATCGCCACATGCCGCGCTCGGAGAGATCAAGATAACGCGCACCATTGTGGTCACCCAGCAGCAGAAGCCACAGGCCGGTCAGATAGAGCCTTACTTCACTTGCCGTCGGCATGGGCGAACCAGCGTTCGATAAAGGTCTCGTAAATGCGCGTCAGCGTCTCGAGATCGGCAACGGCCACGCGTTCATCGACCATATGCATGGTCTGCCCGACGAGGCCGAATTCCACGACAGGGCAATAATCCTTGATGAAGCGTGCATCGGATGTGCCGCCGGTGGTCGAAAGCTTCGGTTCCCTGCCGGTAACGGCTTCAACCGCGCCTGAGAGCGACGAGATAAGCGCATTGTTCCGCGTCAGGAAGACATGCGACGGGCGGTCGGCCCAGACGATCTCATATTTCACCGGTGCGCGGTCGGGGCGAAGCTCACCTTCGGCCGCAGCGGCGTCGAGGCGGCGGATGATCTCCGTGCGCAGGCTTTCTGCTGTCCAGGTGTCGTTGAAACGGATGTTGAAGGCCGCTGTCGCCCGCGCCGGGATCACATTGGTGGCGGCGTTGCCGGTGTCGACGGTCGTCACTTCCAGATTGGAAGGCTGGAAATCATCCGTGCCGTGATCGAAGGGCGGATGCATCAGCGCATGGGTCAGCTGCAGCAGACCGCGAATGGGGTTGTCGGCGAGATGCGGATAAGCAGCATGGCCCTGAACGCCATGGACGGTGATGCGGCCGGAAAGCGAACCCCGGCGACCGATCTTGATCATGTCGCCAAGCTGGTCGGGATTGGTCGGCTCGCCCACCACGCAGGCGTCCCACGTCTCGCCCTTGGCGGCGGCCCATTCCAGCAGTTTGGAGGTGCCGTTGATCGACGGACCTTCCTCGTCGCCGGTGATCAGGAAGGAAACGGAACCCTGCGGCTTGCCATGTTTTTCGATATGGCGGGCGATGGCGGCGACGAAACAGGCGATGCCGCCTTTCATGTCCACTGCACCGCGACCGAACATTTCGCCACCGGCAATCTCTGCGGCAAAAGGCGGATGGCTCCACGCTGCCTCGTCGCCCACGGGAACGACATCCGTATGGCCCGCAAACATCAGATGCGGACCCTCGGTGCCGAGCCGGGCATAGAGGTTTTCCACGTCAGGCGTTCCCGCCTCGCTCGCCACTATCTTGTCTACCTTGAAGCCGAGCGGCGAAAGCAGGGTGTCGAGCAAAGAAAGCGCGCCGCCTTCGGCAGGCGTCACCGAAGGGCAACGGATGAGGGCGGCGAGATTGGCAACGGGATCGGTCGTGGTCATGGCAGTCGCTTTATATCAGTCGCGCAGAAGCTCGTTGATGCCGGTCTTGGAGCGGGTCTTTTCATCGACGCGCTTGACGATCACGGCGCAATAGAGGCTCGGGCCCGGCTCGCCGTTCGGGAAAGGTTTGCCCGGCATGGTGCCGGCAACGACGACGGAATAGGGCGGCACTTCGCCATAGGTGATCTCGCCGGTGGCGCGATCGACGATCTTGGTGGACTTACCGATGAAGACGCCCATGCCGAGAACCGCGCCTTCGCGCACGATGCAGCCTTCCACGACTTCCGAACGGGCGCCGATAAAGCAATTGTCCTCGATGATCGTCGGGCCCGCCTGCAGCGGTTCCAGAACGCCGCCAATGCCAACGCCGCCGGAGAGGTGCACATTCTTGCCGATCTGTGCGCAGGAGCCGACAGTCGCCCAGGTGTCGACCATCGTGCCTTCATCGACATAGGCGCCGAGATTGACGAAGGAGGGCATCAGCACCACGTTCTTGGCCACATAGGCGGAGCGGCGGACGACGGCGTTCGGCACGGCGCGGAAACCGGCGGCGCGGAACTGGTTTTCACCCCAGTTTTCGAACTTCGACGGCACCTTGTCCCACCAGGTGGATTCGCCCGGTCCGCCGGTCACGATCTCCATGTCGTTCAGACGGAAGGAGAGGAGCACGGCCTTTTTCAGCCACTGGTTCACCTTCCAGTTTCCATCCGCCTGCTTCTCAGCAACGCGTGCCTTGCCGCTATCGAGAAGTTGAAGAGATGTGTCCACGGCGTCGCGAACCTCGCCCTTCGTCGATACGTTCACGCTATCGCGGTTGTCGAACGCCGTTTCGATGATGGTTTCGAGGGAGGTGAGATCCGTAAGGCTCATGGAAAATTCCTTAAAGTCGCGTGGTGTTCATGGTCACGGATGGTACCGCGCCGCTGGAAGGCTTTGGTCATTTGATCTAAGGGAGTGTTGGAAAGGCGTCAATGTGATTTGGGTGATTTGGCGCGTCAGACGAAAGGCATGGAAATGACACGACTGAAAAACGGCAAGTTGCGGCGCAAGGACGGGGTATGGGACCCGTTGAAGCGCAGTGCTGTGGACAAGCAGCAGGCCGAGGTCGTTCAAAAAACACCGCAGTCGGACTCCCCGTCCTATCGCCTCGCCTATGTGGACATGGATTTTCTCTGCCGCGAGGAATTGCGCCCCGTCAGGTTGCAGCTTGAGCTTCTGAAGACGGAAATGGCGCTCACCGAGCGCGGCATAAAATCCACCGTCGTCATGTTCGGCGGCGCGCGCATTCCCGAACCCGGCGGCGAAGCCTGGGCGGCGCGCAACGAGACGCAAAAGCGCAATCTGGAACAATCCTCCGTCTATTACGATGAGGCGCGCAAGTTTGCCCGTCTTTGCACCGCCTATGCCGCAAAATCGGATCACCTCGAATATGTCGTGGTCACCGGCGGCGGTCCGGGCGTCATGGAAGCGGGCAATCGTGGTGCGGCCGATGCGGGTGGCCCGTCCATCGGCCTCAATATCGTCCTGCCGCACGAGCAGGCGCCGAACCCCTATGTGACACCGGAGCTGAGCTTCAACTTCCACTATTTCGCCATTCGCAAGATGCATTTTCTGATGCGGGCGAAGGCCGTGGTGATCTTCCCCGGCGGCTTCGGCACGCTGGACGAATTGTTTGAAGCGTTGACCCTGATCCAGACGAAGCGCATGGAGCCAATTCCTCTCATCCTGTTCGGTGAGAAATTCTGGCGATCGGTGATCAATTTCGAGTTCCTGGCGGACTTCGGCACTATTGCACCTGAAGATATGAATCTTCTGCATTTTGCTGAAACGGCTGACGATGCATGGAGAATCATCTCGGCCCACTACGAACACTGATTATGCTTGGCGCGACGAAGTAATTTTAGGGCTTAATTAGCAATCTTCTTCTAATTTTGCCCCGTCGCGCTGCAGCGCACTGTCCCAAGGGGACGGGCCTCCATGACGGAGATTTATCATCCGTTGAAGTCAGCCTTTTCAGGCGGGCGATTTGATCGAGGCCAAAATGTTCAATTTCCAAGTGAAGTCGCTTGCGACCAAGCTGATCCTCGTAACCGGCTGCGCTATCACCACGGTTCTCGTTGCATCGAATTCCTTCCTCATTTCCCAGACGAGTGAGCGCGTGCACGCGCTGACCATGGATCAGGCCAATACCGAAGCGCGCGCCATCGCCAACGTCATCGCCGCTGATGTGGGTGAACTCGGCAGCGCCGCACGCTCCATGGCCGGTGTCATCGGCCGTGCGCATCAGGCGAAATCAATGGATCGCCCCGGCATCGTCAACATCCTGAAGGCCAATGTCGAGCAGAACGCCTTTGCCTTTGGCAGCTGGTTCTGTGAGCAGCTCGGCCTTTTTGACGGCCAGACGACGGAGATCGCCAACAGGCTCGATCTCGGCACCAATGCCACCGGCGCCTTCGCTCCTTACTGGTCGAAAACCCAGAAGGGCGAAATCCAGTTCTCGACGTTCAAGAATGATTATGCGGCGGAATGGTATGCGCTTGCCGCCAAATCCGGTAAAGGCGCGATCACGCAGCCCTATCTCGCCGAAGGCACGGAAGTGCCGACGACGATGACGTCGCTTGCCTATCCCGTCATGTCTGACGGCAAGATGATCGGTGTGGCTGGTGTCGATATCTCGCTGGCCTCGCTGTCGCAGAAGCTGCAGGCCCTGCATCCTTTCGAGACCGGCCGCGTGACGCTCGTTTCGCAGGGCGGCCAGTGGCTGGTGCCGCCGACGCCCGAACAGAACATGAAGGCCTATGACGGAGACGGAGCAAGCACCGTTCAGGCGGCAATCACGTCAGGCAAGCAGGGCCTCATCGAAAATCTCGGTCTTGATACGGACGCGCCCTATAACCGTCTCGTCTATCCCTTCGCCGTTCCCGGCCTCAACGCGACCTGGGTGGTGCTGGTGGATATTCCGCATCAGGCCCTGAACGCGCCGGTTCAGGAGCAGACCTACATGATGATCATCGGCGCGATCGTCATTCTCGCCGCCGTCATCACCGCGCTTTATTTCGCCGTGCGTTATTTCGTCCGTAATCCGCTTGCTTCGCTGGTTTCCGATGTCAGGACGCTGAGCGACGGGCGCTACGATGTGCCGGTTTCCGGACAGGAGCGCCGGGACGAGACGGGCGCCGTCGCTACCGCGCTTGAAGGTTTCCGCGCGAAGCTTGCTGGCATTCGCGAGATGGAGGCTGAAGCCGACGCCCAGCGCGGTCACGCGGAGACGGAGCGCCAGCGATCCGAATTCGAGCGCAATGAGAACAGCCGCATGCAACAGCACATTGTCGGCGTGCTGGGTGCTGGCCTCAATGCGCTCTCGCAGGGCAATCTCACCTACCGCATCGAGGACGAATTCCCGGGCGAATATGCGAAGCTGCGCGAGGATTTCAACTCGGCGCTTGCGAGCCTCGAGGAAACGGTTTCCACCGTCAATGCAACCGTCGTCAGCATCGGCAACGGTACGGGTGAGATCACCCGCGCCGCCAGCGATCTTTCGCACCGCACGGAACAGCAGGCCGCAAGCCTCGAAGAAACCGCTGCCGCCCTCAATCAGCTGACCGCACAGGTCAATTCCAGCGCGGAAAATGCTGCACAGGCGGCCGGCGCCGTCAGCCATGCCTGCGATGACGCCGGCAAGTCAGGCGAGGTTGTGCAGCAGGCCGTGAATTCCATGGAAGGCATCGCGCAATCCTCGGCCGAAATTTCCCGTATCATCGGTGTTATCGACGAGATTGCCTTCCAGACCAACCTTCTGGCGCTGAACGCGGGCGTCGAAGCCGCCCGCGCGGGTGATGCCGGCAAGGGCTTTGCCGTCGTCGCACAGGAAGTGCGCGAACTGGCACAACGGTCCGCCACCGCCGCCAAGGAGATCAAGGGTCTCATCAACACTTCGGCCACCCAGGTTGGCGAGGGCGTCCAGCTGGTCGGCAAGGCCGGTGAGACGATGAAAAAGATCGCCGATCAGGTTCTGCAGATCAACCAGCTGATACGGCAGATCTCCGCCTCCGCCAGCGAACAGGCAGTGGGTCTGAAGGAGATCAATTCCGCCGTTACCCAGATGGATCAGGTTACCCAGCAGAATGCGGCGATGGTGGAAGAAACTACCGCGGCGAGTGTAACGCTGAACAGCGAGGCCGAAACGCTGAAATCGCTCGTTGCCGGTTTCTCCGTTTCCGGCGGCCATTCCAGCCAGCAATTGCGCGCCACTGCCGCGGCGATGCGTGCACCCGCCGCTCCGGCGCAGGCATCGGGCCGTCCGGCCGCGCAACGCGCCCGTCCGAGAACCAGCGGCGCAAACGCACTGGCGCAGGATGACTGGACGGAGTTCTGACGCGCCATTTCCGCCTCAAATGAAAAGGGCCGCTGGTATCGCCAGCGGCCTTTTTTTGTCCGCTTCCGTCAGAGACGGGCGAAACGTTCCGTCAGCAACTCGAAGAAGCCGTCGGCATCCACATTGCGCATCACGCGGGCATTGGCGGGCCGTTCGGTAACATTCCACCAGTCCACCACGGTCATGCCCATGGTCAGTTCTGAATGGACCTCGATTTCGACGTTGCACTCGCGACCCTGAAACAGTTCGGGTTTGACGAGATAGGCAATGACGGTCGGATCGTGCAGCGGGCCGCCATCCGAACCGTATTTCTCGATGTCGAAGCGTTCGAAGAATTCCAGCATTTCCGCCATGGCGATGGCCGGCCGTGTGCCGATCTCGCGAATGCGGCTGACCCGGGCCTTGGTCGTCAGCAACTGATGGGTGACGTCGAGCGGCATCATGACAACAGGCATGCCGGATCGGAAGACGATGTCGGCGGCCTGCGGGTCGACATAGATGTTGAATTCCGCCGCCGGTGTGATGTTGCCGCCCTCGAAGAAGCCGCCGCCCATCATCACCAGTTCCTTGACGCGGTCGGCGATCTCAGGCGCCTTCAGGAGCGCCAGCGCCACATTGGTCAGCGCGCCGAGCGTGCAGAGCGTTACGGTGCCGGCGGGTTCCCGCATCAGTGTTTCGATGATGAAATCGACCGCGTGCTGCTTTTGCGCCTCCATGGACGGTTCGTCGAGAACCGGGCCATCGAGGCCGGTGCTGCCGTGAACATGTTCGGCGGTGATGGGCTTGCGCACCAGCGGCTTCTCGGCGCCCTCATAGACTGGAATATCGGTGCGCCCGCACAATTCGCAGATGATGCGGATGTTGCGGCTCGTCAGCTTCAGCGGAACGTTGCCGGCGACGGCGCACAATCCGAGAATGTCGATTTCCTCCGGGCTTGCGAAAGCGAGCATGATTGCCGCTGCGTCGTCCTGGCCGGGATCGGTGTCGATGATGATTTTTCTGCGTTCTGCCATGTCTTGCCCGCCGTTGAGATGAGCGCTTTTTTCGAGCGGCGGGTGCTCACTTGTCAAGTCTCATTCCTGCGGCTTGCCTTTGCCCCGCGTTTCGTCTTGCGCATCGTGGTTCGGCTTCCCATATTGCTGGGGCCGGTGCGATTGACCGGCAAGGTTGCCGGAAGCGGGACCGCGAAACGTCGCTTGGTTGCAAGGACAGAAGAGACATGAGCCGCATGACGCCATTCACCCACCCGCTTCTGCTGGGTTTTGATGCCATGGAAAAAACGCTGGAGCGCATGGCGAAGGCCAATGACGGCTATCCTCCCTACAACATAGAGCGCCTGCCCGGCAGCGAAGATATGCCCGAACGCCTGCGCATCACCATCGCAGTCGCAGGTTTTTCGCAGGACGATCTGGATGTGACGACGGCCGATAACCAGCTCGTCATTCGGGGACGACAGCAGGAACAGGAGAAGCGCGATTTTCTCTATCGCGGCATCGCAGCGCGCCAGTTCCAGCGGGTATTCGTGCTTGCCGATGGCATGCAGGTCAGGGAAGCGCGCCTGCGCAACGGCCTTCTTTCCATCGATCTGGTCCGGCCGGAAATTTCAAACGTGGTGAAGAAAATTAATATTTCCGTCTCAGAGTAGAACGTGAACGCCAGAATCCGACACGAATCGCTCGGCGTGAAGAAGGAGGCTGAAATATGCTTTTGAAAGAAGCGCATGCGCGTCTCACCCAATCCCAGCTCGCCCATATCGGCGAAGGAGAAGTGGGATATATCCGCAAGATCCGGGCGGAAGACGTCAGCCGCTGTTTCCCGGAAGCGCCTGATCTCGATCCGCAATTGGATCTTTGGGCACTGTTCGGTGCGGATGGTACGCCGATCCTCCTCACGGACAACCGTTCAAGCACGTTTTTCAAGGCTGCCGAAGACGATCTCAAGACCGTCAGCCTGCATTGAATAAAAAAGCCCGCTTTTGAGCGGGCTTTATGCTTAGTGGATCAAAGGAACGGGCGGTCCGGCATGTCGTCGATGGAGATGACGCCGTCCTTGTTCCTGTCCAGCCGTTCGAACATCTTTTCGCCGGCGGCGGTGAATTCGGCCTTGCTGACCTGACCGTTCTCGTCGGTATCGGCCATGCGGAACAGTGCGTAGGCTCCACCCTTGCCGCCATGTTTGCCCCAGCCCTGACGGCCGCCATGTTCGCGCTCGGCGCGCTTGCCCTCGGGACCCTTGCCTTCATCCGCCTTGGCTTCCTCCCGCTCCGGACGCGGATGGGCGGCGCGGAAGGCTTCCATCTTCGCCTGGCGGTATTCGCGGATTTCCTTCGGCGTAATCGAGCCGTCCTTGTCCTTGTCGATCTCTGTGAAGAGCGCGTCCTGACGGGCGGCGAATTCCTCCTTCGAAATCTTGCCGTCCTTGTTGGCGTCGGCCACCTTCAGCAGGTGAACGAAAGCCGCTTCCGGACGGATCGGCATGCGATCCTTGTGGCCCTTGCCGGGCGCGGCGAAACTGGCCGTTGCGGCCGTGCTGAGCACAAGGGCTGCGCCAAGAGCAGAGAGGGCGATTTTGCGTGTGGTCATCGTCATTACCTTTCTTTGGTGTCCCTGAAGAAAAGATAGTGACGTCCAGCAAGCCTCACCACTTAAACATCCGTAAGGTGGATGAAGCTTCGGTAATGTTCGCTGCTCAGCGGGTGATGGTTTTCGTCAGGAACCCGGTCAGGTCGTCGGTGATGTAGTCGATATGCTCATCCGTCACGGCCGGAATTTCCCAGCGTTCCATGATGACGCCCTCAAGATTTGAAGGCACGAGCAACACGGTCTTCATGCCCAGCGCCTTGGGGGCGGCAAGATTGCGCGGCAGATCCTCGAACATGGCGGCTTTTTTCGTGTCGAGTTTCGCAAGTGCGGCGAATTTCTCATAGGTCGCGCTAGCTGGTTTAGGCAGATAGCCTGCGGCGACGATATCGAAAATATCCTCGAAGTGATCGAGAACACCGAGCGCGCCGGCGGCGGCCTGCGCGTGTTTCACGCTGCCATTGGTGAGGATGAACTTGCGACCGGGCAAAGCCTTGATTGCCTCGCCAAGTTCCGGATGCGGTTTCAGTGCCGAATAGTCGATGGCATGGGCGCGTTCCAGAAACTCGTCCGGGCTGATGCCGTAATGGATCATCAGGCCCTGCAGCGTGGTGCCGTGGTCGTGATAATACCGTTTCTGCAGCGCGCGGGCTTCCTCGGGGTCAAGCTTCAGAAGCTCCGCCACATAGGCCGTCATGTTTCGATCGATCTGCGAAAACAGATTGATGTGATGCGGATAGAGCGTGTTGTCGAGATCGAAGACCCATTCGCTCACATGGTCGAAATCGGCGGCTTCGGGCAGGTTTTTCGGCTTTGTGTCCATGGGCTGCTTTATGCCCGTTTCGAATGCCGAAGAAAATCGAAAAGACGACGATTGGTTAGAAAATCGGGCTTGGCTGCGGCCTCCGGCGCATGATACCGCCAAAGCCATGGAACTCTGGATAGGCATTACTTTCGCAAGCGCGTTCTTGCAGAACCTGCGCTCGACCCTGCAAAAGCACCTCAAGGGCATGATGGGCACCACGGGCGCGACCTTTGTGCGCTTCGTGTTCGGCATGCCCTTCGCTCTCGCCTATCTCGCTTTTCTGCATTTCGGGCTCGGTCGCCCGCTGCCGGTGCCCAACATGTCCTTCGCTTTGTGGGCGACGGTCGGGGCCATGGCGCAGATTGCCGCCACGTTCCTGCTGGTGCACCTGTTCTCCTTCCGCAACTTTGCAGTGGGAACGGCCTATTCCCGCACAGAACCGGCGCAGGCGGCACTGTTCGCGCTTATCTTCATCGGTGAAAGCGTCAATGGCGGCACATTGGCGGCCATTGCCATATCGGTCGCCGGTGTCATGCTGATTTCGGTGGCACGCACGGAAGTGACGCCCGCTTCCTTCCTGACGTCGATCTTCAGCCGGACGGCGGGCATCGGCCTCGCCTCAGGCGCTTTCTTCGGCCTGTCGTCGGTTGCCTACCGATCGGCGTCGCTCGCGCTTGCGCCGAGCCTTCCCGTTCCGGACGCGATGATGCAGGCGGGCTTCACACTCGTCGTCGTGATCGTCATGCAGACGGTGTCGATGTTCCTGTGGATCATCTGGCGCGAGCGGGAAGAATTGCGGCGTATCGCCAAGGTTTGGAAACCGTCGCTTGCTGTCGGTTTCGTGGGCGCCACGGCCTCATTCGGCTGGTTCACGGCGATGACCCTGCAGCAGGCCGCCGTGGTGAAGGCGCTGGCGCAGGTGGAGATGCTCTTCGCCTTCGCCTCGACCGTGCTCTTCTTCAAGGAGAAGATCAACCGGCTCGAACTCTCCGGTTGCCTGCTGATTGTGGTGGGTGTGCTGTCGCTTCTGGTATTCGGCTGAAAGCCAGACGTGGCGGACAAGCTTGCCGTCCGCCACCCGAAGCACATCAGGGCACGATGAGCGTGCCGGCGCCTTCCGTGAAGATTTCCAGAAGGACGGAATGGGGCGTCTTGCCGTTGAGGATCACCACGCCCTGAACACCGGCCTTGATGGCGTCGATGCAGGTCTCGACCTTCGGGATCATGCCACCGGAAATCGTGCCGTCCTTGATGAGCGCACGCGCCTGCGAGACGGTGAGTTCCTTGATGAGTTCCTTGTTCTTGTCGAGAACGCCGGGAACGTCGGTGAGAAACAGCAGACGCGAGGCGTGAAGCGCGCCCGCAATCGCGCCGGCGAAGGTATCGGCGTTGATATTGTAGGTGGCGCCATCGCGGCCAGGCGCGACCGGGGCGATGACCGGGATCATTTCCGATTTGGCAAGCAGGTCGAGCAGGGTGCGGTCGACTTCGGTGACTTCGCCGACGAAGCCGAGATCGAGCACGCGTTCGATATTGCTGTCAGGATCGATGACGGTCTTTTTCGCCTTTTCGGCGAAGACCATGTTGCCGTCCTTGCCACACAGGCCGATGGCCCATTCGCCTGTCTGGTTGATGAGGGCGACGATTTCCTTGTTGATCGAGCCGGCCAGAACCATTTCGACGATCTCGACGGTCTTGGCGTCGGTGACGCGCAGGCCGCCCTCGAATTTCGATTCGATGCCCATCTTGGTCAGCATCGCGCCGATCTGCGGGCCGCCGCCATGCACGACGATCGGGTTTATGCCTGATTGCTTCAACAGCGCGATGTCTTCCGCGAAAGCCTTGCCGAGTGTGGAATCCCCCATGGCGTGACCGCCATATTTCACCACGATGGTCTTGTTCTCGTATTTCTGCATAAAAGGCAGAGCCTGTGCGAGCAGCCGCGCCTGAGTTTCGCTTTCGGAAGACGTCATCTAAAAACCTCGGTCTGTGGTTGCGGCTGTTGAGAGCCTGTCACCGCTCTAAAGCAAGTCTTTGACGGATGAAATAACCTCCCGGCCTTATTGTGTCGGCAGCAGTCAAATTTCTTTTTTTTGGCGCTCCCGGCCCTGTAATGCGATTGACATAAAGGCCCAATGGGACCAGCCTTGCAGGGGAAAGGGGAGGGGTGAATTCAGGGCGACAGGAGATGTCGCGCGCCGCGCAAGCGATGCTGACCTGAACGACTGAGGAGCGAGAGACCACATGACGGCACCCGATCGAGACAAGCAAAGCGGTTTGCGGGACGAAGTCCTTGCGGGCGAATATGTGCTGGGTGCCTTGCCGCCGGAAAGCATGGCGGAGCTTGCCAAACGCATCAAACGCGACCGCCAGTTCGCGGCCATGGTCAGGCGCTGGCGGGACAATCTGGCGGAAACCGAATACCGCGAAAATGCGACCGTCGCCGCGCTGCTGGAACGGGATCCAAGCCGCTCCGGCCTGCCATTCAGGAGCCAGCCGCTGCGCGGTGGCAGCATGTTTGCAGCCATGCTTTCGGAGGTCTGGCATTCGGTGCGCTTCTGGCGTCTTCTGGCATTGACGGCGATGCTGTGGACCGCCGTTCTGCTTTTCACTATCGCCTGAGGGGCGCGCCTCTCAAAGGGAGATCGTTCTGACGATCTCGGCCCGCAGGCTATCCAGCCCGAACGATTTTTCCGAGGACGTGGCGAGAACTTCCGGATAGGCGGCAGGGCGCTTGCGGATTTTTTCCAGCGTTTCGCCGATCAGCCGCGGAACGCCGACATCCTTGATCTTGTCCGTCTTCGTCAGCACGATCTGGTAGGACACGGCTGCCTTGTCGAGCAGGGTCAGAACCTCCTCGTCATTCTTTTTCACGCCATGGCGGGAATCGATCAGCACGTAAACGCGCTTCAGTGTCGCACGGCCGCGCAGATAATCGAAGACGAGCTTCGTCCAGGCGTCGACGTGATCCTTGGGGGCCTGCGCGTAGCCGTAACCGGGCATATCGACCAGCGCCATCGGCGGCAGGTCGCCCGCTTCGCCGGAATAACCATCCGGAACGAAATAGTTGAGTTCCTGCGTGCGTCCGGGTGTGTTGGACGTGCGGGCAAGCCCCTTGTGGCCCACCAGCGCATTGATGAGCGAGGACTTGCCGACATTCGAACGACCGGCGAAGGCAATCTCCGGCGGGCCTTCGGGCGGCAGGAATTTCATTGCGGGAACGCCGCGAATGAAAATCCAGGGTCGCCCGAACAGGGGCTTTTCGGTTGCCGTGCCTGTTTCACTCATTTCGATTGCACCGGCTTTCGCTTGAACAGCCCCTTGATATTATCGAACAGCTCGATCTTGGCGCCCTGACGCTTCATGATGACGGCCTGCTGGGTGATGGAGAGCGTATTGTTCCATGCCCAGTAGATGACCAGACCGGCCGGGAAGGAGGCCAGCATGAAGGTGAAGATCAGCGGCATCCAGTTGAAGATCATTGCCTGCGTCGGATCGGGCGGCGTCGGGTTCATGCGCATCTGCAGGAACATGGTGATGCCCATGACCAGCGGCCAGACGCCGATCATCAGGAAATGCGGCACGTCGTAAGGCAGAAGGCCGAACAGGTTGAAGAGCGATGTCGGATCGGGCGCGGAAAGGTCGTGAATCCAGCCGAAGAACGGTGCATGCCGCATTTCGATGGTGACGTAGATGACCTTGTAGAGCGCGAAGAAGACCGGAATCTGCAGAAGCATCGGCCAGCAGCCGGCAACCGGATTGATCTTCTCTTCCTTGTAGAGCTGCATCATCGCCTGCTGCATGGCCATGCGGTCATCGCCATGCTTGGCCTTCAGCTCCTCCATCTTCGGCTGCACGCGCTTCATGTTCGCCATGGAAGCATATTGCTTGCTGGCGAGCGGGAAGAAGAGCGCCTTGACGACGATGGTGGTGAGCAGGATGGCCACGCCGAAATTGCCAAAATAACGGAAGAAGAAATCCATCATTTTGAACATCGGCTTGGTGATGAAGTAGAACCAGCCCCAGTCGATCAGAAGGTCGAACTTCGGGATGGAATATTCTTTTTCATAGCGGTCGACCAGCGGCACTTCCTTGGCGCCGGCGAAGACAAGGCTCTTCAGCTCGATGGACTGGCCGGGTTCGACCGTCATCGTGTCGCTCTTGAAATCCGCCTGATAGCTCGGCTGATTGCCGGTGATATGCGAAAAGCGGGTTTCGAACGGTGTTGTCTGCGGCGGAACGATGGCAGCAGCCCAATATTTGTCGGTAATGCCGAGCCAGCCGCCGGTTGCCTTGGCAATAGTTACCGGTGCTTCTTCAACATCCTTGTATTTTTCTTCCGTCAGGCTGCCGTCTTTGCCCGAAACGCCGAGAAAGCCTTCATGGATGACGAAGACGGGCGGGATCGCCGGCTTGTTGTTGCGCGTCACGCGGCCATAGGTGGCGAAGGAGACCGCAGCCTGTCCCGGGTTCTCGACCTTGTCGGCGACCGAGATCATGTAATGCTCGTCGATCGAAATCGTGCGGGAGAAAATCACGCCCTTGGAATTGGTGTAGGTGAGGGTGACCGGGGTGGTTTCCGTCAGCTTCTCGCCGCTTGCCAGCGTCCAGACGGTGGTCGGACCGGGAACGCCGCCGACTTCCTGTGCAGCAACAAAACCGAGTTCGGTGAAGTAGCCGTCCTTGGTGTCGGAGGGCGAGAACAGCGTGATGATCGGGCTCGAGTCATCGACGGTCTCATGGTAATCCTTGAGCCGGATGTCATCGAAACGGGCGCCGGCGAGATTGATCGAACCGGCGATGGCGTTGGTGTCGATGGCCACACGCTGGGTTCTTGCAATCGACTCTTCACGGGTCGCCGTTGCGGCGGTTTGCGGCGAAGAGGCGGGCGGTGTGCCTTCGACGGCTGCACCAGGCGCGGCACCCGGTGCCGGCTGCTGTTGCTGCGTCGTCTGCTGCTGCTGCGCCTGGCGGGCCTCTTCGGCGCGGCGCTGCTGCTCGATACGCGGATTCATGTAAAGGAATTGCCAGGCGAGGACGATGACAACCGAAAGGGCTATCGCGATGAAGTAATTGCGGTTCTTTTCCATCATTCTTTCCTGGAGCGGGTCTCCTGGGACCGTTTCGGTTTCGCCGTTCCTTCAATGCGCTCGGCAAGGAGAGACTGAAGTTTCGGGAAGGCTGTATCGAGCACATCCCTGCGGGCGACAATCACATAGTCATGACCGGGCTTCATTGCGACCCCGGCAGAAAGCCTGACGGCTTCCCTGAGACGGCGGCGCATGCGATTTCGCTCGACCGCGTTGCCTTGTCTTTTTGTTACGGTAAAACCGACGCGAGGCTCGGTTTCCGGGGCTTTCCGGTCAAGCACTTCCAGAAGAAAGGTGCTTCCCCGCCGTTTTTCCCCCGCCTGAACGGCAAGAAACTCCGACCGGTTTTTAAGCCGGCCGGGGTGTTTTTCAGTCTTGCTCATGTGCCCACGACTTTCATCGGGCCACAGGCTCGGCAATTAAGCCGACAGACGTGCGCGGCCGCGCGCACGGCGGGCTGCGAGAACCTTGCGACCGCCGGCGGTAGCCATGCGGGCACGGAAACCATGACGACGCTTGCGAACAAGCTTGGACGGTTGGTAAGTACGCTTCGACATTTATTTAATACCGCGGTGTGCGGCCCTTCTTGAATTTGCAATTATTTGCAAGAGCGTTTCGTTTTTTGCACGGCTAACCCCGCCTGGGCGAGCTTTCAATGGCCGAGCGTGCGCGGCTTATAAGGGCATAGGCCGAGCAAAGTCAATTGCCGAAGGGGTTTTCGCGGTTCACCTTTTGCGGAAAACGCACCGCAATCTCCTTCGCCGACTGCCGATAGAGGCTGATTCCGACGCGCAATCGATAAAATCCGAAATTCTTTCTTAACGCCGCATTGATAAATCTTGTGACGCGAAAAGTTATGCCAGCTTCCCATTTTCATTGCGCGGCTGGTTTTTGTTGGGGGAACGAAATTGAGAATTCGCGGTCGTATCAATCTACTTGTCGGGCTTATGAGCCTTGTTGCCTGCACCATCGGCGGGCTGTCCATCTATGCGATCAACGAATTCCGGGTCCGGTCGCATCATTTCGAGGAAGCTGCCGAAAGGGCCTACAAGGGCGAGGCGCTTAACCGTCTGGTGACGGCGGTCGTCATGGAGGCGCGTGGTGTCTATGCGGCAGCCGATGTGGCCGCAGCCACCCCCTTTGCCGACGGCATGGTCAAAAACCTCGATGCCATGGAAAAGCTGATTGCCAGCTGGGCTCCGCTCGTGCCGGCGGAACAGCGGGCGAGTTTCGACAAGCTTGTCGGCCGGTCCAAGGAGTTCCGGACCTTCCGTCTGGAGACTGTCCGGCTGGCGAAGGAGAGCGGGCCGCAGGCAGCCGCCCAGCAGGGCAACAATGAGGCGAACCGCGCCAACCGCAAGGCCTATCAGGCGGAGATCGATGGTGTCGTGAAAAACGACATTGCCGAACTGGAAGTCGTAAAGGCAGGAATGGATTCTTTCAGCACCGCCATATTCTGGGCGATCGTCGCGGTGACGGTTGCAGGTGTCGGCGCGGGAGCCGCCTTCGGTCTCTACATCGGAACGCGGCAGCTCAGCGCGCCCATCCGCCGGGTTTCGCAGGTGATGAATGCGGTGGCCGATGGAAATCTGGACGCGGAAGTCCCCTATCTCGGCCGCAACGACGAGATCGGCGAAATGGCTGCCGCCGTCGAGGTCTTCAAGAACAACGGCCGCGAGGTGCGCCGCATGAATGCGCAGGAGACCGCCATGCGCGCCAAGAGCGACGACCTGCAGGCCGGCATGGCCGTCGTCGTCGACGCTGCGGCCCAGGGCGATTTCAGCCGCCGCATCAACAAGGATTATGGCGACGAAAACCTCAATCGTTTCGCCGCGACGATCAATTCTCTCCTCACGGGGGTCCATAACGGCGTATCCGAGACCAGCCGCGTCATTGAAGGTCTGGCGCGGGGTGATCTGACGGAGAGGATGGACGGCGAGTTCCGCGGCGTGTTCGGCGAACTCCAGGAGAACGTCAACCAGACGCTGACCAAGCTGCGCGAGACAATGAGGGAGGTGCGCGGCAGCACGGAAGGCATCAGCGGCAACGCAAGCGAACTGCGCTCGGCGGCCGACGACCTGTCGAAGCGGACGGAACAGCAGGCTGCGGCGCTGGAGGAAACCTCCGCCGCACTGGACGAAATCACCGCCGTCGTCCGCAATTCCACCGACCGTGCGCAGGAAGCCAGCGCCATGGTTGCCGAAACCAAGCAGAAGACGGAAGAATCCGCCAGTGTCGTGCGCGATGCCGTCTCCGCCATGGATCGCATCGAGCATGCCTCGCGTGAAATCAGCCAGATCATCAACGTCATTGACGAGATCGCCTTCCAGACCAACCTTCTCGCGCTGAACGCAGGCGTGGAAGCGGCACGTGCCGGCGAGGCCGGCAAGGGTTTCGCCGTCGTCGCGCAGGAAGTGCGGGAACTGGCGCAGCGTTCCGCAACGGCTGCGAAGGACATCAAGGCGCTGATCACCAAATCCGGCCAGGAGGTCGGACGCGGCGTGTCGCTGGTGCAGAAAACCGGCAGCGCACTGAGCGAGATCGAGACCCGCGTTCTGGCGATCAATGAGCACATCCATTCGATCGCCACGGCGGCCAGGGAGCAGTCCACCGGTCTGCACGAGGTGAATACCGCCATCAACCAGATGGATCAGGTGACGCAGCGCAATGCTGCCATGGTGGAGGAGACCTCGGCCGCAACCCACAAGCTGAGCAGCGAGGCGGATCATCTCGTGACGCTGGTGACCCGTTTCAATGTCGGTGCCGAAAATGCGCAGCGCAGCCACCGTTTCGAGCAGCCCGCAAGACCGGTAACGGCATCCGCCGGACCGGTTGCGGTCTCCGGCAGGACGGCTGCGGTGGCGTCCCCGGCCCGCAAATTGATGAACAGCGTCAGTCGTGCGCTCAATGCCCAGCCCGCTGCAGCACCGGCGCATGGCGACTGGCAGGAATTCTAGGCGACCTGCAGTTCCGCTTCAAACAGGCTTACGTTGCGAACGCCGCCCTTTTCGGGCGGCGTTTGTTTTCCGGCAATGAAAACGTTTGTTTTGCAGCGCATTGGAAAAATATCCATTAGGTCCTATTATCGTCGCTGCATATAAACCGAGCCGTTCCACGCAAGCAGCGGCGCGCATACAGGATCATGGCCCGGTGTTTTCTAAAGGCGTAGACAGCTTGGACCGCACGCAAGACGATCCGGTGCACTGCATGCCGGGATTGACCGCCGGTCTTTCCGGACGGCTGCTGCTGCTCACGGTCATTTTCGTGATGATCGCCGAAGTGCTGATCTTCGTGCCTTCCGTCGCCAATATGCGTCTTTCCTGGCTGCAGGACCGTCTGAATACGGCCGCCGCCGCCGGCGCGGTGATTGATGGCCTGCAGGCCGAACTGCCGCGAAGCGTGCAGAACGACACGCTGATGGCAACCGGGGCAAAGCTTATCGCGCTGCGAAAGGACGGCACCTCGCGCCTGCTCGCAGTGGCGGAAACACCGCCCGGTGTCGACGAGCAATATGATCTTTCCGATGTTTCGCAGGTGGCGGCGGTGCGGGATGCCTTCTCCACCCTGCTGTTCGGCGGCAACCGCGTCATCCGCGTCTTCGATGTGGTGGGCGACAGCGATACCATCATCGAACTGGTGCTGGGCGAAAACAAGCTGCGGGCGGCGATGCTTGCCTATGCCCGCAACGTTTTCCTGATTTCCATCGTCCTGTCGCTGATCACGGCCGGCCTGATATTCATCTCCATCAACCGCATCATGATCCGGCCGATACGCCGGCTGACGCTCGGCATGCAGAATTTCTCCGAGGATCCAGGCAATCCCGAGCGGATTTTCGTGCCCGAGGAGGGGACGGACGAACTGTCGGTTGCGGGCCGCCATCTTGCGGATATGCAGACCGAACTGCAGAAAACCCTGCGCCAGCAGAAGAACCTTGTGGATCTCGGCCTTGCGGTGTCGAAGATCAACCATGACATGCGCAACATCCTCTCCTCCGCGCAGCTGATGTCCGACCGGCTTGTGGATGCCAAGGACCCGATGGTCAGGAGCTTCGCGCCGAAACTGCTACGCACCATCGACCGCGCCGTGGCCTATACGGGCGAGGTTCTAGCCTATGGCCAGGCGACCGAAGGCGCGCCGAAACGCAAGATGGTGCAGTTGAGCCTTCTGGTGCGGGACGTACGCGACATTCTGGCGCTCGATCCCGACAGCGGTATCGAGTTTCACGACAGCGTCCCCCCGGATCTCACGATCGATGCGGATTCCGAACAGCTTTTCCGGGTCATCCATAATCTCTGTCGCAATGCCGTCCAGGCTCTGCAGTCCGATGCCACAAATGCCGCGCCGAGGCACCTTTCCATCCTGGCCCAGAGAGCCGGCAGCGTCGTCAGCATCGTCATCGACGACAATGGGCCGGGAATGCCGCGCAAGGCCAAGGAGAACCTGTTTTCCGCTTTCCGGGGTTCGGCCCGCTCCGGCGGCACGGGCCTCGGGCTGGTCATTGCCCGCGAACTCGTGCTCGCCCATGGCGGCACCATCGCGCTCGTCGAAAAGCCCGGTCCCGGCACGCAGTTCCGCATTGAAATCGCCGACCGCGCCGCCTCCGTGCAGGCCGCCAGAACCGCCTGAAAAACCCGCACCGCAGCAGGCCCGTGAAATCATTATCTCCGCCGGAATGGACATGGTCTCAGGCCCGTGGAAAATGAGGCGCATGGAATTTTCAATATAATCAACAGGATACAGGAATTGCTGCGGAAAAATGACAATTTCCAAACGAAATCGCTTGCATTCGGAATGAGGACGTTTTAGAGGATCGCCACGCCACCGGAAACGACCGGAACGGCACGCACCCGTAGCTCAGCTGGATAGAGCACCAGACTACGAATCTGGGGGTCAGGAGTTCGAATCTCTTCGGGTGCGCCATTTCTCTTAATGAAAATAATATGTTTTGGTGCAGCCTTATATTGGGCATAGCGCATGGATTTCGGCAGGTCGGGGTTGTCGACTTATAGCTTTCTGCAATCGAACGATTTACTGTCTGCAGTCGCCTTTAGCCGAATTGGTTATTTTTGCTTTCAGGGATTTCAGAAATGTCCAACGAATCGCCGTTGGGGCTGTTACAGGATGCCAGCTTACAGGCCCACGCTGTTATCAGAGACGAAATTGCAGGGCTCTTCGAAAGATACGGAGAGACCACACCCGACGTTACCCCGACATTAAAACAGCTGTTTTGGTACCTATCTGCCAGAAACCAAGGGGTTAGCTTTCTCGTAAGCTGGGGGTATTCCTGGGATGCCGAGATCATATTGCGATCATTCTACGAGACCGCTGCAAAGATATTATTTATATGTTTTGCCGAGGACGAAGATAAGGCGGAATTGATAGACGAATTCTGGAACAAGCTAGGCTCGATAAACGATAGACGAAGAGCGAGAAAAGCTGAGTTTTCGGTTCACCTGAAAGAGGAAGACGATGTCCCGAATTCCATATTTGAAGCCTTAAGGGACGAGCGTCTTTTCGATCTCAACGCCAAAGGAAACAAGGCCGAGCGAAAGCGGTTGGAACAGAAATGGTCCTTCTCCGAGATCATTGAAGCGCTCGACGGCCGGACATTGGACGGCAAGCCGCTCGTTGGCATGAAGAGCGTTCTTCATATCTATGGTATCTGCAGCCATCTCGCTCACGCAGATAGCGCGGCTATGGAGCTGATGGCTGATCGGGCATTGCGTCCTAAAGATGAACTGCGACTGCTTGAAGCTGGCCATATCTCGAGGATTTTGAGCGATCAGGTCAGCCTGACATGGTTCTGCGCAGAAGCGTTGCGCCGACACTTCAAAGGCGAGTTTTCCGATACGGAAAAATTCTACAACTCTTTCCAGAGGGCGGCGGAGCTGGGTGAGCCATTGCAAGCCGCTTTCAACGACAGTCAGCGCTCCTTTTATGAGGGACTCTACCCACAGCGATGATCACGACACCGCGTGGTAAAAAGATGTATAGTAGCGATGCAGAGATTTGTAGCTCAGTATTGTTCTATCGACTTGTCCTTGCTTTTAGCGGGCAAAAAGCCCAGCGGTTCAAAGTTTCCCTCGGCATCTTTCGACCAATCGTGAATCTTCAGCTTTTTCCACTGGAGAGATTCACGGGGGCGAGGTTGCCGCCAAAATTCAGGCGCATGTGATTCTCGCCGCCGTATAAATCGACGCTTCCAAGACGGTTTCTCAGTCTACAGATAAGCGCTGGGAATATTTTGAATATCCCCCTAAATATTAGTGGTTTTGGGTGGAGGCCTATACCAAAGGGTTTTCCGATCACCCGACATATCCGGGCTTTCGAGTGTCATCGAACTTTCCCCGAACCTTCGTCATATTGTCATACAATAAAAGCATATGCGCTCCAGAAAAGGAGCGCAGAATGACGCCACAATCACTTGAACTTTCGGGCATCGGCAAAGGCTTCGGGGCTGATGATGTTCTGAAAGAGATCGATCTCTCAATCCGTCCAGGCGAGTTTTTGTCCCTCGTTGGTATGTCGGGCTGCGGCAAGTCCACGCTGCTGCGTATCATTGCGGGCCTGGAAACGCCGGATCGCGGTTCGGTTTCGATCGGCGAGCAGGATGTGACAGAGGTTGATCCGAGCGATCGCAATCTGGCCATGGTTTTCCAGTCTTACGCCCTTTATCCGCATATGAGCGTGCGCCAGAACATCGCGACGCCGCTCAGGATGCGGCGCCTGCCTTTCGCTGCTCGCCTGCCACTGATCGGACGTTTTGCAGCGCCTGCTGAAACATTGAAGCAGATCGATGCCGCCGTTGAACAGGCGGCCGAGACGCTGCAGATCGCGCATCTGCTGGATCGCAAGCCGGCGCAGCTTTCCGGCGGCCAGCGTCAGCGTGTGGCGCTCGCCCGGGCGCTGGTGCGTTCGCCTGCAGCCTTCCTGATGGACGAACCGCTTTCCAACCTCGATGCGAAACTTCGCGCCCATATGCGTGAGGAACTGGCGGGCCTGCACCGCCGGCTTGGGGCAACCTTCATCTACGTCACCCATGACCAGATCGAAGCCATGACCATGTCCGACCGTATCGCCCTGATGTCGGAAGGCCGCATCGAGCAGCTGGGCACGCCGGACGAGCTTTACCGCAAGCCCGCGACGCTGACGGTCGCGCGTTTTATCGGCACGCCATCGATCAACCTGCTGCCGGTCGAAATCGATGCGCAGGGCAAGATCACGGCTTTTGGACGCGATCTTGCTATTGAAGGTGCCGGCCGTGATGCCGGCCCGGCGACGCTCGGCCTTCGTGCCGAAGACCTGCGCCCGGGCGAAGAAGGTTTTGCCGTGCGCGTGGTGCGCAGTGAAACCCACGGCGCCGATCGTTTCGTGAGCTGCCGCCTGCTGAGCGACGAGACCGTCGCCATCACCCTGCGTCAAGTCGCGGGCGAGGCGCTGGGTGCCGATGCGAATGGCGTCATGAATCTCGGCTTTGCACCGGAACGCGCGCATCTCTTCGCGGCCGATGGCCTGCGTCGCAAGGTGACGGTGCGCGAACGGGTGCCGGCATGACGGCGGTTGATTTCTCCTCGGCTGCACGGGCGAAGGCTCGCCCGCGGCTGTCGAAGGCGGACCGGCGGATGATCTGGCGCGGCCTGATGTTCGCAGCCCCCGCAAGCCTGCTGCTTCTGGCGATCTATATTGTTCCGATGCTCGTTCTGGCCGGTTTTTCCGTCACCGATTACCAGCTGGGTTCGCTCTCCACCCGCTTTGTCGGTCTTGGAAACTTCGTCAAGGCGTTTCAGGATCCGGTTTTTCTGCGCGCCCTAGCCAACACCGCCATCTATGCGCTCATCGTCATTCCTTTCGGCGTCTTTCTGGCGCTCGGCGTGGCTTTGCTCGTATATAACCGCAAGCGCAGCCGCGCTTTCTGGGAAGTGGCTTATTTTCTCCCCGTCACCGCAACACTCGTCGCCATGGCGACCGTGTGGCAGTTCCTGCTGCATCCCTCGCTTGGTCCGGTGAATGCGGCGATCAAATGGCTTGGTCTCGAACCGGTCGCCTTCCTCTCCAATCCCGTACTCCTCATTCCCACCATGGCGCTGATGGGCGTCTGGCAGATCCTCGGGTTCAACATGGTGCTGTTCCTTGCCGGCCTCACGGCCATTTCGAAGGATCTGCACGAGGCGGCGCGGCTGGATGGCGCCAAGAACCCGGTCGACCGGTTCCTGACCGTGACTTGGCCGATGCTTGGGCCGACGACCATGTTCGTGGTGGTCACCACCTCCATTTCGGCCTTCAAGGTGTTCGAGACGGTGGCTGTGTTGACCAAGGGCCGCTTCGGATCGGAAACCCTGCTGTTCGATCTTTATCTCGAAGGTTTCGAATATTCCAACACCGGTTATGCCGCCGCGCTGACGATTATCTTCCTCGCGATCGTGCTGGTCCTGTCTATCGGCCAGACGCTGCACATGGACCGGAAGGTGCACTACTGATGGCCGCATTGCGCAAATATTTCCCGCATCTCGTGCTTGCGCTGGGCGCTTTCGTGATGCTCCTGCCGTTCTACTGGATGGTGTTGACCTCGATCCGCTCGCCGGCGGAAATCTTCGATGTCTCGCTCTGGCCGATCCCGCAAAAATTCGACGCTGTCGATAACTACGCCCGGGCGGCGGGTCAGGTGCCGATGGCGCGTTTCATGCTGAACGGCGTCATTGTCTGCGTCGGCATTCTCGTCGTGCAGGTGCTGACATCGGTTCCGGCTGCCTATGCGCTGGCAAAGCTCCGGTTCCCGGGCCGCAAGCTGCTGCTGGGCCTCGTTATTGCGGCGCTCTGCGTTCCCATTCAGGCGCTTGCATTGCCGCTTTTCGTCGGTCTGGCCAAGACGGAACTTCTGAATACCTATTTCGCGATGATGATGCCGTTCTTCCTTTCGGTCTTCGCCATCTTCCTGTTCAACCAGTCCTTCCGCAGCTATCCGAATGAAATCATAGAGGCTGCCCGCATGGACGGGTTCTCGGAAATGGAGATTTGCTGGGGACTGGTCCTTCGCGGGTCGCTGCCTTCGCTCGCCGCCTTCTCGATCTTCTCGCTCGTTGCCCACTGGAACGACCTGTATTGGCCGATGATCGTGGTCTCCGACACCAATCTCGCCCCGCCGCCGCTTGGCATGATGCTTTTCGCCGATGTCGAATCCGGCGCGAATTATGGTGCGCTGATGGCGGGCGCCACACTGATTACCGCGCCGATGGTGCTGTGCTTCCTCCTCGCACGACGGCACTTCATCGCCGGTATTACCATGACCGGCGTCAAGTGACGCCGTTCAGACTTCCTCCTCCCAACCTCTCTGGAGACTGACATGAAACTCAACCGACGCGCTGTGATGGGCGGTCTGGCTCTCGGCATGGCTTTTGCGGGCCTCGCTCAGCCGGTTCTGGCCAATGAAATCACGCTCAACGTTCTCTACAACCTGCCGGGCTTCACCAAGTTTCATCAGCCGCTGGCCGACGAATTCATGAAGAAGAACCCTGATGTGAAGATCAACTTCCTCGCTCCGGCTGCCGGTTACAACGAAGGCCAGCAGCAGGTTCTGCGCTCTGCCGTCACTGGCAATCTGCCTGACGTTTATTTCTCGGGTTACAACCTGACGGCGGAACTCGTTCACACGCTTGCACCGCGCAACCAGATCACCGATCTCGGCCCGTTCATTCAGGCTGAAGGCGGTCAGGCTTTCCTCGACAAGAACTACAGCCCGAAGATGGCGGCACTCGGCCAGATCGACGGCAAGCAGTACGGTCTGCCGGTCAACGCCTCCTCGCCGATCATCTACATCAACTCCGACCTCGTCACCAAGGCTGGCGGTGATCCGGACAAGATGCCGACGACCTTTGCCGAGCTCATTGCTCTTGCAAAGAAGATCAAGGCTCTCGACCCCAAGTTCGCCGGCATGAGCTACGACATCAACGGCTGGCCGGATGACTGGTTGTGGCAGGCGCTCATCGTCGAACAGGGCGGCAAGCTCGTTGACGAGAAGGCCAAGACCGTTGGCTTCGACAACGAGATCGGCCTCAACGCCCTGAAGATGACCCGCCAGTTCGTCACCGAAGGCGGCCAGAACCTGCTCGACTGGGATCAGTCCCGCCAGCAGTTCGGTGCAGGCCTTACCGGCTTCATCTTCTCGACGCCCGCCCACGTTCAGACGATCCAGGGTCTGGTCGGCGACCGCTTCAAACTGAAGACGGCGACCTTCCCGCTCGACAACAAGGAAAAGGGCGGCGTTCCGACCGGCGGCAACTCGGCTGTTATCCTGACCCAGGAAAAGGCCAAGCAGGACGCTGCCTGGAAGTACCTGAAGTGGATCACCGGTCCGGAAGCGCAGAACACCATCGTTCGCATCACCGGTTACCTGCCGACCAACAAGCTGGCCACCGGCCCGGACTTCCTCGCTCCTTATTATGTCGAGAACCCGAATGTGAAGACTGCTTCGCTTCAGGCTGACCGTTCTCTGCCCTGGGCCGGTTATCCGGGTGGCGATTCCGTCCGCATCTGGCGCACGCAGCGCGACATCATCGGCACGGTCATGCGCGGTGAGGTGACGCCGGAAGCCGGTCTCAAGCAGATCGTCGAGCAGACCAACGCCCTGCTGAAATAAGCAGAACGACTGAAAAGGCTGCGGGGAAATCCGTTCCCGCAGCCATTTTGTGCAGAAAGACCCGTTATGAAGATCATCCAGATTACCGACACCCATCTCGTACCGCCCGGCATTGCTGTAAACGGCGTCGACCCGGAAAAGCAGCTGCGTGCGGCGGTGGCCGATATTGTCGAAAAACACGCCGACGCCGATCTTCTTGTCATGACGGGTGATCTTTGCAATTACGGCGAGCCTGAAGCCTATGAGCTGCTGCGCGACATCCTCAGGCCGGTCTCCATGCCGGTGAGGCTGATGCTCGGAAATCATGACCGCCGACCGGAATTCGTGGCCGCCTTTCCCGAGCAGCCGCGCGACGATAACGGTTATATCCAGTCCTTCATCGATACGGATTTTGGCCGTTTGCTGTTTCTCGACAGCCACGAAGCCGATGTCATAGGCGGCATGTATGGCGCGGATCGTCTGGTATGGCTGGAGAGTGCGCTGGAAGGCGCAGGCGATCTGCCGGTGACGGTTTTCATTCACCATCCGCCGATGGATTGCGGCATCCGCCATTTCGAACATATCGGCATGCATGATGACGGTGCTGTCATGCGCCGCCTCTCCGCCCATCCAGCCGGTATACGTCACATCATTTTTGGCCACATCCATGTGCCGATGGCGGGTACGACGGCCGAAGGCATAGCTTACAGCTCCGGTCAGGCCTGCGCGCACCGTTTCATCACCGATATCGATGTCGTCGATCCGCTGTGGACGGGCGGCAATCCTTGTTACCGGGTCATAAGCCTCGGCGCATTTGGCCTGCGTGCCTATGATGCGGAAGTGGGGCAGGTCGTGCTCGGTCAGGCGCCTGTCTGCGAAGGTCCCTGACACCGGACGATTTCCGTGTTGCAGAGAGATGACCTCCGCCTCGTCGCCTGTTGCCGGTAGTGGGGGGAGAGGTATTTTGCCGATTACAAGGCTGCGGTGGTGAGAAGACCCCGCGGCCTGTCGCGCCGATGCGTCACTTGAGGTTTGTTGAACGGATTTGATACGCGAGAGCCATGGTTCCGTTCGCACCCTTGATCTATGTCAGTTTCATCGATGAAACTGCGCGCCATAGTCGCCGTGAGGTGGCCAGCCAGATGCCGTGCCATCGTGATGACAGATCATGGAGAAGTGCATGCTTGAAAAGCGTATCCGCAACGCGTCCCTCTTGAACAGGATCGTCAGCGCCGAAGATGCCGCCAGTCTCATTCAGGATGGCATGACGGTAGGCATGAGCGGCTTTACGCGGGCCGGGGAAGCGAAGGCCGTGCCGCTGGCGCTGGCCGAGCGCGCCAAGACACATCCCATGAAAATCACCCTGATGACCGGTGCGTCGCTGGGCAACGATCTTGACAAGACCATGGTCGAGGCGGGAATGCTGGCGCGCCGCATGCCGTTCCAGTCCGATCCGGCTTTGCGCAGGGCGATCAATGACGGCAAGGTGATGTTCATTGATCAGCATCTTTCCGAAACGGTCGAGCAATTGCGCGGCGGCCAGATTCACGGGGTCGATATCGCCATTGTCGAGGCCGTGGCGATCACGGCGGAAGGCGGCATCATTCCTACCACCTCCGTCGGCAATTCCGCGAGCTTCGCCATTCTGGCCGACAAGGTCATCGTCGAGATCAACCTGTCGCAGCCCGAGGTGCTGGAGGGGCTGCATGACATCTTCATTCCCGCCAGGCGCCCGACCCGCATGCCCATTCCGGTGGTGGCAACGGATAGCCGTGTTGGCCTGCCGTTCATTCCGGTGCCGCCGGAAAAGATCGCCGCCATCGTTCTGAGCGACAAGAGCGACAGTTTTTCAACCGTGCTGCCGCCTGACGATGGGACCAAGGCCATTGCCGGCCATCTCACCGAGTTCCTGTTGAACGAGGTGCGTCACGGCCGTATGACCCATGAACTCCAGCCGCTTCAGGCCGGCATCGGCACCATTGCCAATGCTGTCATGCATGGTTTCATCGATACGCCGTTTCACGACCTCAAAATGTATTCGGAGGTCTTGCAGGATTCGACTTTCGAACTGTTTGATGCGGGCAAGCTGACCTTTGCCTCGGGTTCATCGATCACCCTGTCTTCCGCCATGAACGAGCAGGTCATGCCGCGATTGGCCGATTACAAGAGCAGATTGATCCTGCGCCCGCAGGAGGTCAGCAATCACCCGGAAGTCATCCGCCGCCTTGGCATTATCGGCATCAACACGGCGCTGGAATTCGATATTTACGGAAACGTCAATTCCACCCATGTCGGCGGAACGCACATGATGAACGGCATCGGCGGCTCGGGGGATTTCGCCCGCAACGCCTATATGTCCATCTTCGTCACCAAATCGATCGCCAAGGGCGGAGCCATTTCCAGCGTAGTGCCCATGGTCAGCCATGTCGATCATACCGAACATGATGTCGATATTCTCGTGACCGAGACCGGGCTTGCCGATCTGCGCGGTCTCGCACCTCGCGAGCGCGCGGCGGTTATCATCGCGAACTGTGTGCACCCCCAATATCGTGATGCGCTGACGGATTATTATCAGCGCGCGGTGGCGCGGGGAGGGCACACGCCGCATCTCATTGAAGAGGCGCTATCCTGGCATGAGGCGCTGCGCGAAAGGGGCACGATGCTGCCGCAGAAATAGGCCTGCGTTTTTTAAAGGTGCCCTCGCTGCCGGCTCAACCGCCATACAATTGGGTCCGTTTGGACACACCGGGGCGGAAATTGTCCGCTCTAGTGGTCAGGTTGCTGGCGCGGCGGTTCCGCCTCCGGTAGAAAATCCTCTCCCCCGGCTGCTTTCCGGCTGCCTCTGGGTTGTAGGAGAGTGATGTGATGCCCATTCGCTTCGTGGCCGTAATCGCCATTGTCGCCCTGCTCGCCGGTTGCGGGGGGCGTCCGATCGGGGTCATGACGCCGACGGGGCAGACCGTGGCGGGAACCACGCCGGTCAATCTTCTCGTCGCCACCACCCGCGCGCCATCGGAAAACGCCGCCGTGCTTTTTGGCGGCGAGCGTGGAACGGGTCTGAAGGTGGATGCGGTGACGGTTTCCATTCCGCCCAACGCCAACCGCAAGGTCGGGCAGGTGCAATGGCCGAAGAAGCTGCCGCCCAATCCGCTGAAGGATTTCACCACGGTGGCGGTGGAGCCCATTCGCTCCGAAGCCGAGACCAGAAGCTGGATCGGCAGACACATCCAGAAGGACCGGCGCGTGCTGGTCTTCGTTCACGGTTTCAACAACCGGTACGAGGAATCCGTTTATCGCTTCGCGCAGATCGTCCATGATTCCGGCACTGACGTCGTGCCCGTCGTCTTCACCTGGCCGTCGCGAGCGAGCATCTTTGACTATAACTACGACAAGGAAAGCACCAACTATTCGCGCGATGCGCTGGAGGAGATGCTGACCCGCCTCGCCAAGGACAGGTCCATCGGCGAGGTCACGGTCATGGCCCATTCCATGGGCACCTGGCTTGCGGTGGAGGCGCTGCGCCAGATGGCCATCCGCAATGGCCGTGTCGATCCGAAGATCGGCAATGTCATCCTCGCAGCGCCGGATCTGGATGTGGACGTGTTCAGCCGGCAATTCGCAAGCCTCGGCAAAACCCCGCCCAAATTCACGCTTTTCGTTTCGCAGGATGACCGCGCGCTCAGCCTGTCGCGCCGCATTTCCGGCAATGTCGACCGTCTCGGCCAGATCGACCCATCCGTCGAGCCCTATCGCAGCGAGCTTGAAAAAGCCGGTATCACCGTTCTGGATTTGACCAAGCTGCAATCCGGCGACCGACTGAACCATGGTAAATTTGCCGAGAGCCCCGAGGTCGTGCGTCTGATTGGCGACCGCCTTATCGCCGGGCAGACGGTAACGGATTCCGACGTCGGTCTCGGTGAAGCTCTTGGCGCTGTCAGCATTGGTGCTGCGCAAACCGTTGGGACGGCGGCCAGCGTGGTGGTCAGCGCACCGATTGCAGTCTTCGATCCGCGCACACGGGAAAATTATGGCAGGCAGGTGGAACGACTGGGTCGCTCCATGGAAAACACGGTCGGATCGGTGGGTGATACGGCCGGCTCCGTGGTGGACGATCAGGCGCTTCAATCGTCAAGGGTGAACTGCGATGCTGCTGCCAACCGAAACCGGGCGGAATGCCGTAACCGCTAAACTACGATGCGAGAGAGGGGGCGGAAACGCTAAGCGTTTTTGTCATCACGCTCCCGTAGTTTTGTATACAGCTTGTATTTTTATCTGTATGGTCCGGTTAACAGCTCAACTTCCGGAGTAAGACCCCATGCGTTGGAAACGCACTCTCCAGCTTCTCGATGTCCATTGCGAAGGCGAAATCGGCCGTGTCGTCACCGGCGGTGCGCCGAAAATTCCCGGCAATACTGTGGCTGAACAGCTTCACTGGATGAATACCGATCCGCAGGGTGAGGCTCTGCGCCGCTTTCTGACGCTGGAACCGCGCGGCACGCCCATGGGCTCGGTCAATCTTCTCCTGCCGCCGAAACATCCGGATGCGCATGCGGCTTTCGTCATTCTCCAGCCGGATCAGGCGCATGCCAGCTCGGGCTCGAATTCCATCTGCGCAACGACGGCGCTTCTGGAAAGCGGCATGGTGGAAATGCAGGAACCGGAAACCGTCATCATTCTGGAAACGGCGGCCGGTCTGGTAAAGGCCACGGCCACCTGCCGCGACGGACGCTGCGAAAAGGTCAAGCTGACCATGGTGCCGTCCTTCGTGCACGAGCTGGATGTCAGCATCGACACGCCCGAATGGGGCAAGGTGACGATGGATATCTCCTATGGCGGCATTTTTTATGCGCTGGTCGATGTCCGCCAGATCGGTCTCACGATCGAAAAGGCCAATGCCGCGAAGCTGGTCTCGGCGGGCATGATCCTGAAAGATTTGGTCAACCGCGAAATGACCGTCGTCCATCCTGAAATCCCGGCCATCTCAGGCGTCGCCTATGTGATGTTCCGGGATGTGGATGGAGATGGTTCCATCCGCACCTGCACCACCATGTGGCCGGGCCGGGCGGATCGTTCGCCCTGCGGAACCGGCAACTCCGCCAATCTTGCCACGCTTTATGCGCGCGGCAAGGTGAAGGTGGGAGATGAATATAAATCCCGCTCGATCATCGGTTCGGAATTCGATGTCGGCCTTTCCGCCGTCACCGAGGTGGCGGGCCGTCCTGCCGTCATTCCAACCATCGCCGGGCGCGGCTTCACCTTCGGTCTGCATCAGGTTGGTCTCGATCCCTTTGACCCCCTGGCTGATGGTTTCGCGATGACCGATGTCTGGGGTCCGGAGGCGGGTAACATCTGAGCCACGCCTCAAAAAAATGACATTTACAGCCGCCCGATGGACTTTGGCGGCTGTTTTCCCGCGGCAAAAGATGCTAAGCGGGCGCCAATTCCGTCATGCTCCGAGGTATCCCGATGAAGTCGCTCACCCTGCGCCGCCCTGATGACTGGCACCTGCACCTGCGTGACGGGGCAATGCTGGAAGGGGTGATCGGGGATACGAGCCGCCATTTCGCCCGTGCCATCATCATGCCGAACCTGGTGCCGCCGGTCGTCACCACCGCCGATGCCCGCGCCTATCGCGAACGCATTGTCAGGGCCATTCCGGCGGGCGATCGTTTCGAGCCGCTGATGACCCTCTATCTCACCGAGGACACTCAGGCCGACGACGTGGAAGAGGGCAAAAAAAGCGGCCTCATCACCGCCGTAAAGCTCTATCCGGCTGGCGCGACCACCAACTCCCACGGGGGTGTGCGCGATTTCAACAAGGCCATGCCGGTTCTGGAGCGCATGGCGAAGATCGGCCTGCCGCTCTGCGTGCATGGCGAGGTAACGACACCGGAAGTCGATATTTTCGACCGCGAGAAAGCCTTCATCGATACGGTTCTGGAACCCCTGCGCCAGCGTCTGCCAGAGTTGAAGGTGACCATGGAGCACATCACCACCCGCGACGGCGTGGATTATATCAAGTCGTCCAAGGCCAATCTGGCCGGCTCGATCACCACGCACCACCTCATTATCAACCGCAATGCCATTCTGGTCGGCGGTATCAAGCCGCATTATTATTGCCTGCCCGTTGCCAAGCGCGAGGAGCACCGGCTGGCGCTGCGGGCTGCTGCGACTTCGGGCGACGCCCGCTTCTTCCTCGGCACGGATTCCGCCCCGCATGTGGACCCGCTGAAAGAATGCGCCTGCGGCTGCGCCGGCATTTACACCTCCATCAACACCATGAGCTGCCTTGCCCATGTCTTCGAGGATGAAAACGCCCTCGATAAACTGGAAGCCTTCGCTTCGCTCAACGGCCCGGCCTGGTATGGTCTTGCACCGAACGAGGAGACGATCACGCTGGTCAAACGCGAGAAGCCGGTGTCGTTTCCCGCCAAGATCGAGACGGGCGCCGGGCCGGTGACCGTATTCGACCCGATGTTCCCGCTTCATTGGGATGTAAGCTGATTTTTTTGATGACCGCCGGCACTGCCGGCGGTTTTGTTATGGTCCCCAGGCATTCGCCCTTCGGTGCCGCCTGCGGATGCCTGCAATGCTGAATCGAGACGCTGTGCTTTCCGAAAACCGATCCGGGTTTTCGGAGCGATAAACCAAGGCCGAAAAAGGAGAACGCCTATGAACCATTTCACATTCACTGACCGCACCGTTGTTGCGGAACTGGTTGCGAAGATGTTGTGGGAAATCAAGGCGGTCCATTTCAATTCCGAAAGCCCCTACACCTTCGCTTCAGGCATGAAGAGCCCGGTTTACATCGATATGCGCAAGCTCATCTCCTTCCCGCGCATCCGCTCGGCGGCAATGGATTTTGCGGCGGCGGCTGTCATGCGCGAGGCCGGTTTCGAGAAGTTCGACTGTGTGGCGGGCGGTGAAACGGCCGGCATTCCCTTTGCCGCCTTCCTTGCCGAGCGCCTTGGCCTGCCGATGATCTATTGCCGCAAGAAGCCGAAAGGCCACGGCCGCAACGCCCAGATCGAAGGCCATATGCCTGAAGGCGCACGCGTTCTCGTCATCGAGGATCTGACGACGGCCGGCGGCTCGATGTTCACCTTCATCGACGCCATCCGTGCGGCGGGCGGTATCGTCGATCACGGCATTGCGCTCTTCTATTACGGCATCTTCGAAGAGGCCGAAGCGCGCTTCGCCAACGGCAATGTCAAGCTGCATTACCTGACGACCTGGCGCGACGTTCTGGCGGTCGCCCGCGCTGAAAAACTGTTTGACGAAGAGACCCTGTCCGAGGTCGAGGCCTTCCTCGATAACCCCCTGCCGTGGTCGGCAAAGCGCGGCGGTGTCAGCGAATTGCCGCAATCGTGATTTCGGATGCGGCCAGCCCGGTTTTGCGGCTGGCCTTCCGATCGATCTTCGTCTAAATCGATTTAAGTCCATTTGATTTGCTGTTTGAGGAGGACCGTAATGATCCTGTGTTGTGGTGAAGCCCTGATCGACATGCTGCCCCGGCAGACGACGCTGGGTGAGGCTGGTTTTGCCCCCTATGCAGGCGGAGCGGTCTTCAACACGGCGATTGCGCTGGGGCGTCTCGGCGTCCCGTCCGCGTTCTTCACGGGTCTTTCCGACGACATGATGGGCGATATCCTGCGGACAACCCTGCGGGCGAGCAATGTGGATTTCAGCTATTGCGCAATGCTTTCGCGGCCGACCACGATCGCTTTCGTCAAGCTCGTCGATGGCCATGCCACCTACGCTTTTTATGACGAGAACACTGCCGGCAGGATGATTACCGAGGCCGATCTTCCGGCACTTGGTGCGGATTGCGAGGCGCTGCATTTCGGCGCCATCAGCCTCATTCCGGAACCCTGCGGCAGCACCTATGAGGCGCTGCTGGTGCGCGAGCACCAAAGCCGCGTCATTTCGCTCGATCCGAATATCCGCCCTGGTTTCATCAAGGACAAGCAGGCGCATATGGCTCGCATCCTCCGTATGGCGGCGAAGTCTGACATCGTAAAATTCTCCGACGAAGACCTTGAATGGTTCGGAGTGGAAGGCGACGAGGAGACGCTTGCACGCCACTGGCTGCATCATGGCGCAAAACTCGTCGTGGTCACCCGGGGCGCCAAGGGTGCCGTTGGTTATTCGGCCAATTTCAAGGTGGAAGTGGCGTCCGAACGGGTAGAGGTAGTCGATACGGTCGGTGCGGGCGATACATTCGATGCCGGCATTCTCGCTTCGCTGAAAATGCAGGGCCTTCTGACCAAGGCGCAGGTTGCCTCGCTGACGGAAGAGCAGATCAGGAAGGCTTTGGCGCTGGGTGCGAAGGCTGCGGCGGTCACGGTCTCGCGGGCCGGCGCGAATCCACCCTTTGCGCATGAGATCGGTTTGTGATGGGCGCGGTTGAACCATTTTGAACAGGTGGTTCAACACTCTTCCCGCCGCTAAAGCCGTAAAAAACCGTTATTTCGATATTATGAAGCTTGTGTCCGCTGTTTTTTCACGAAACAAGCATCGCATGAGCGTTCCCAAGTCCCATCCTTTTGATTTCGACCCGACCTATGGCATGCAGCGTGAACAGTTGCTGGCCATCACCCCGCCCGAGGCGCCGCCGGGCTTCGATGATTTCTGGAAAAAGCGCCATCGCCGCGCGCTCGCCACGGATCCTCGACCGGTACTGCGCAAGAGCAGGCTCAGCGACCCCCGCTGGCATGTCCTCGATATGACCTACACCTCCACCGGCGGTTTTCGTATCGGCGGGTGGATGCTGCTGCCGCGCGAGGGGCAGGTGCGTCGCGGCCTCGTTGTGGGCCATGGTTATGGCGGTCGCGAGGCTCCTGATTTCGACGTGCCGGTGGAAGAAACAGCCGTGCTGTTTCCCTGTTTTCGCGGGCTTTCGCTGAGCGCCTGCCCGCCGATCTCGTCCGACCCGGCCCTCCATGTTCTCTATAATATCGACAGGAAAGACGATTACATCATTGGCGGCTGCGTCGATGATCTGTGGGTTGCCGTTTCCACGCTCATAAGCCTTTATCCCTGGCTGGACGGGCAGGTGGGTTATAGCGGCATCAGTTTCGGCGGCGGCATTGGCGCCCTGGCCATCCCTTTCGACGAGCGTATTGATCGCGGCCATCTGGTGGTCCCGACATTCGGACACCGGCCGTTCTGGCTGACGCTGCCCACCGTCGGCAGCGCGGATGCGGTTCAGACGTACCAGAAGACCCATGCCAATGTGCTTGAAACGCTGCGCCTGTTCGATGCCGCCTGCGCCGCCGCCCGCATAAAAGTGCCGATGCTGGTCGCGCCTGCGCTTTTCGATCCGGCAGTGGCGCCGCCTTGCCAGTTCGCGGTGGCCAATGCGCTGCCACAATCAAAATTTAATGAAATCTTCATCCTCGACGCCGGACATTTCGATTACCCTGACAGCGCATCGCAAGATGCGGTCCATAAGGACAAGGTCAGACGGTTTTTCAAGGTGCTATGAAACGCGAATATCTCCGCTGGTATAGTCAAAGGCTCCATCGCGACATGGAGCTGTTAATATTCGGACATTCTGGCGCCAAAGTGCTGATGTTTCCCACCCGCGACGGGCGTTTCTTCGAATATGAGGAACTGGGCCTTGTCGGTAGTCTGGCCGACAAGCTAGAGGCGGGCCACCTTCAGCTTTATTGCATAGAGGGGCTGGCCAGAGAGACCTTCTATGCGGCCGGGCATCATCCCGCCGATCGCATTCGCCGGCATGCCGCTTTCGAAGAGTATATTCTGAACGAAGTGCTGCCGCTGATGGCCGAGAAAAACCCGAATAGTGACACGATCGTGCAGGGCTGCAGTCTCGGTGCATTTCAGGCCGCCAGCCTCGTCTTTCGCCACCCGCATCTGTTTCGCAAGCTCGTCGCCTTTTCCGGTCGTTATGATCTGACGATGAAGGTGGAATCCTTCGGTGATCTGTTCGACGGTTATTACGATGACGACGTCTATTTCCACATGCCGAGCCATTTCCTGCCGGGCCTCGCCTGCCCATGGCGGCTTGATCACCTGCGGCGTATCGACATGGTCTTCACCATCGGCGATGCCGACCCGTTTCTGGACAACAATCATCATCTGAGCCGGGTTCTGTTGGACAAGCAGGTGGGGCATCAGATGCATGTCTGGGAGGGTCGCGCCCACCGGGCAGGGGCATGGCGCAAGATGGCGGCGCTTTATATTTGAGGTCTGGCCCGCGTCTCAGGCGAGCAGGAATTCCATCAGGGCATTCTGGGCATGTAGGAGAAATGCCTTCGCTGCCCGGCTCTGGCAGCCCGGGTGCACCATGGCGTCCGCCGTCACCTCCTGACCACGCGCGACCGGCGGGCAGGGCAAAAAGATCGCATCGGGCCGCATCCTGTCGAGAAGGGATGCGGAGATGCGGTAATCGGCCAGATGATGATCAGGGCCGGCTGGCCAGGAATCGGTAATGACCACATCCGCATCCAGCAACTCTGCCATATCAGTGCTCACCCGGAAGTTCGGATTGATGAGCGCGGCATCGGTGACGTGCCATTGATCGTGGTAAACCTGTGTGACCTGAATGGGCAAGGAAATCGAGGCTTCGACCCATGAGCGCAAAATATTGGCGTCCGATGTCACACCGACGATTTTGAGGTCGTCTATCCGGCCTCTTACGCTTTTGACATAGGCCAAATCGCCAAGCGTTTCGCATGGATGATTGGACTTCGTCCGCGCGTTGATGACAGGCGCGCGCATTTCGGCTGCAAGCGCCCGGAGGGTCGAGAGTTCCTTCGTGCGGACGATCAGCAGGTCGAACCAGTTGTCGAGATAGCCCGCCAAATCGGCAATGTCTTCGCGGCCGTTAAAGCTGATCGGAACGGTAACGCAAATGCCGCCCATCGCCTGAATGCCGAGATCGAATGCCGCGGTATTGCGCCAGCCGGTGTCATCAACGATCAGCCCGATGCGCTTTCCCTTCAGGGTCTGTGGCGTCGCGGCCTTTGACCAGTCCTCGGCCAGAGCGCCCGCGCGGTCGATGATCGAGAAGACCGCATCCGCGGGCAGGTCGTGAAACTCCAGAAAGTCCTTGCCCGGCGGCAACGGCATATGCGCCTCCAAAACGATATTCGACCAACGCTGTATTGAAAAAAGCCGGAAGTCTGCTTCCGGCTTTCGTAAATTGCGGCGTGTGGGGTTTATCCCGCCAGTCCCGCCAGCGCCTTCACCAGTCCCTGTGTCGAGCTGTCATGGCCGGCAGCGCTTTCCTTGCCTTCAACGACGGGAAGCAGGCCGGTCGCCAGTTCCTTGCCAAGCTCCACGCCCCACTGGTCGAAGGAGTTGATGCGGAACAGCACGCCTTCCACGAAGACGCGGTGTTCGTAAAGCGCGATCAGGCGGCCAAGCGCAAACGGCGTCAGCTTGTCGTAGACGAAGGTGATGGACGGACGGTTGCCGGTGAAGACGCGGTGCGGCGCGATGAAATCGGCGAGCTTGTCTTCCATGCCCTTGGAGGTGAGCTGGGCTTTCGCTTCGGCCAGCGTGCGGCCCTTCATCAGCGCTTCCGATTGCGCCAGGCAATTGGCGATGAGAAGCTGGTGCTGATGGCGCAGTTCTGGCTCAAAACCGTTGGCGGCGATCATGAATTCCGCCGGAATGACGCTCGTGCCCTGATGGATGAGCTGATAGAAGGCGTGCTGGCCGTTGGTGCCGGGTTCGCCCCAGACAACCGGGCCGGACTGGCCTTCGACCGGCGTGCCGTCGATGGTTACGCCCTTGCCGTTCGATTCCATGTCGAGCTGCTGCAGGTAGGCGGGGAAACGCGAGAGCCGCTGGTCATAGGGCAGGATCGCCCGGGTCGGATAATTCAGCACGTTGCGGTTATAAAAACCGATGAGGCCGAGCAGCATCGGCAGGTTTTCGCGGATCGGCGCCTCGCGGAAATGCCTGTCCATGGCGTGCGCGCCATCCAGAAACTTGCCGAAATTGTCCGGTCCGATGGCGATCATCAGTGGCAGGCCGATGGCCGACCAGATCGAATAACGTCCGCCAACCCAGTCCCAGAAACCGAAAACGCGGTCGCTTTCGATGCCGAAGGCGGCGACCTTGTCCAGCGCGGTCGAAACGGCAGCGAAATGGTGCTTTACGGCCTCTTCACCCAGCTTCTCGGCGATGAACCGGCGCGCCGTGGCGGCATTCGTCATCGTTTCGATGGTGGTGAAGGTCTTGGAGGCGACGATGAAGAGCGAAGTCTCGGGATCAACGAGCTTCAGCGTGTCGGCAATATGCGCGCCATCGATGTTGGAAACGAAATGCGCGCGTGGGCCATCATGGAAAGGTGCGAGCGCCAGCGTCACCATCACGGGGCCGAGATCGGAGCCGCCGATGCCGATATTGATGACGTCGGTAATTTTCTTGCCAGTCGCGCCCTTCAGCGAACCGGAACGGATCGCATCGGCAAACTTGCCCATGGCCGCCAGAACGGCGTTCACATCAGGCATCACGTCCTTGCCGTCAACGAGAACCGGCGTGTCGGAGCGATTGCGCAGCGCGGTATGCAGCACGGCGCGGTCTTCGGTGAAGTTGATGGCTTTGCCGGAGAACATCTCCTCGCGCTTTGCCTCGACGCCGCCTTCGCGTGCGAGCTGTTCGAGAAGCGTGACGATCTCCTCATTCACGGCGCATTTGGAATAATCCATCAGCAGGTCATCGAATTTGGCGCTGAAACGGCTGAATCTCTTGTCGTCGGCCGCAAAGGCGGCGCGAAGATCGGTTGCGGCTGTGCTGCTCGCCGTTGCTTTCAGTTTTTCGATGGTGGCCTGCATCTTGTGCTCCTCGGCTTCCGTGGAAGGATGAGGAAACTATTCTTTTTCAGGCGGCCAAATCAAGGCGACTTTGATAAAAGAAAAGGGCCGGGATGAAAGAAAGAGCCGGTCGCCCGGCTCTCCCCATTGGCTGAAACAATCAGTTCAGATTGCGCAATTCGCGCCGCAAGATTTTGCCGACATTCGATTTCGGCAGCTCGGTGCGGAACTCGATGATTTTCGGCCGTTTGTAGTTCGTCAGGTTCTTGGCGCAGAAGGCCTTGAGCTCCGCTTCCGTCAGGGACTGATCCTTCTTGACCACGAAAAGTTTGACGGTTTCGCCGGAATGTTCATCCGGAACACCGATTGCCGCGCATTCCAGCACGCCCGGATGGCTGGCCGCCACTTCTTCCACCTCGTTCGGATAGACGTTGAAGCCGGAAACGAGGATCATGTCCTTCTTGCGATCGACGATCTTGGTGTAACCGCGCTCGTCCATGAAACCCATGTCGCCGGATCGGAAGAAGCCGTCCGCGGTCATGGCCTTTGCCGTTTCATCCGGCCGCTGCCAGTAACCGGCCATGACCTGCGGACCACGGATGCAGATTTCGCCGACTTCCCCTGTTGGCAGGCTGTTGCCGTCCTCGTCGCGAATATCGATTTCGGTCGAGGAAATCGGCAGGCCGATGGTGCCGCTGAATTCCGTGGAATCGAGACGATTGACCGTTGCAACGGGTGATGTCTCGGAGAGGCCGTAACCTTCGGCAATCGGGCAGCCGACGATCGAAAGCCAGCGCTCCGCAACGGGCCTTTGCACCGCCATGCCGCCGCCGAGAACCAGAATGAGGGAGGACAGATCGAGCTTGCGGAAATCCTCGTTGTTCATCAGCGCGTTGAAAAGCGTGTTAATGCCGGGGAAAACATGCGGCTGATAATGCGCCAGCTCCTTCACGAAGCCGGGAATATCGCGCGGATTGGCGATCAGCAGGTTATGGCCGCCGAGCGCAATGCCCATCAGCGAATTCACCGTCAATGCGAAGATGTGGCACAGCGGCAGCGCGCAGATGAAGTTGAGAACCTCCGGGCGATCTTTTTTGCCATTGAAGGCCGCGTCCAGCCATAGGCTGATCTGGACCTTGTTGGCCAGAAGATTGGCATGGGTGAGAACCGCACCCTTGGATACGCCGGTTGTGCCACCGGTATATTGCAGGAAGGCGATGTCCTGCGCCGTGAGGCTGACCGGCTTCAACGAAAATCCCTGACCTTCCTTCAGCATCGCCTTGAAGCCGATGGAGCCGGGGATGGTGTAGGCGGGCACCAGTTTCTTGACCTTGCGAACCACCAGATTGACGATATGCCCCTTGAGACCAAGCAGATCGCCCATCGCCGCGACGACCACATGCCGGACAGCGGTTTTTGGCACCGCCTGCTGCGCCACATGGGCGAAGTTTTCCAGCACAAAGATCGCCTTTGCGCCGGAATCCTTAAGCTGATGTTCCAGTTCGCGCGGTGTGTAGAGCGGATTGACATTGACCACGACCATGCCAGCTCGCAGGATCCCGTATACGGCGACGGGATTTTGCAGGATATTCGGCATCATCACGGCAACCCGGTCGCCTTTTTCCAGTCCTCTGGATTGCAGCCAGGCGGCGACCGCGCGGGTTTCAGCGTCCAGTTCCCGATAGGTCAGGGACTTTCCCATGCTGGAAAAGGCCTTGCGGTCGGCAAATTGCGCACAGCTCTTTTCGAGAAGTTCGACAAGGGAGGCATGGGCGGATGCGGGGATTTCGGAAGGTACGCCCGGCGGATAGGATGCCAGCCAGCGCTTCTGTGCGCCGACATTTTCCGGGTGTCCCAGGGACAGTTCACTCATGCTTCTCCTCCCAGAGTCTTTGTTGCGCCGCGTATTCATTGAAATACGTTAACGGCGCTTTCGGCTGCCTGATGTTCACGAGGCTCCCGCATTCAACCGGCCCAATCGGCCGGGTTGAGGAAACCTCATGTGGCGTCACCGGATCGACCGCTCCTCTCGCTCCCCGGTAACGAATGATAGACGCGTAATCCCTTGGCGTCCATCTCGTCGGCAAAACCTATTTAACTCTAACGTAAACGTCAATATTGCTGCCGCACATCTCGCCAACTCGTGAAGGGAAATGCATTTTTCCCGGCTTTTTTGACTTTAATCCTGATTTGAGCGATCAACATAATTCGCAAAGCAGGGCAGGATTGGAAATGGCAGGCAGGGCAGCGCTTGAACTGAAATCGGTCGGGAAAAGATTCGGCGATACGGACGTGCTGTCCGATATCGATCTTTCCGTCGAACGTGGCGAAATCATTTGTCTGGTGGGGCGCTCCGGCTGTGGAAAATCGACCCTGCTGCGCATTGTGGCGGGCGTGGAGACGCCGGATCATGGCAGCGTTTCCCTGAACGGCGCTGTCGTTGCCGGCCCCGCTGTTTTCGTGGAGCCGGAAAAGCGCAATATCGGTTTTGTCTTTCAGGATTACGCGCTGTTTCCGCATCTCACCGTCGAGCAGAATGTCATGTTCGGTCTTCGCACTTTGCCGAAGGTGGAGGCTCGCCGCCGCGCTGCCGAGATGATCGAACATGTTCACCTGCAGGAGCTGGCAAAACGTTATCCGCATACGCTTTCGGGCGGTGAGCAACAGCGCGTGGCGCTTGCCCGTGCGCTTGCACCGCAGCCCGGCCTGCTCCTGATGGACGAGCCCTTTTCCAATCTGGACAGGGGGTTGCGCGACAGCGTGCGTGAGGAAACGCTCGGCCTCCTGCGGCAACTGGGCACGACGGCGATCATGGTCACCCATGATCCGGAGGAGGCGCTTTCCGCAGGTGACCGTGTGGTTCTGATGCAGCGCGGACGTATCGTGCAGAGCGGCACGGGTTACGAAATCCATGACAATCCCAAAACCCGCTATGCCGCCGATTTTTTCTGTGCCTTCAACAAGATCGAGGGCCGGGTGAGAGAGGGGCGTGTTGAAACGCCGCTCGGCCTGTTGGGTGACGCCTCCGATCTGCCCGATGGTCTCGCCGCCGTCGCTTATGTTCGCCCCAATGCGATTTCGATCATCGAGGACGGCGCCGCGAAAGAGGGGATTGCCGGCGAAATATCGAGCCGCGTTTTTCTCGGCGAGATCGAGCAGCTTGGCATAGCCGTGCCCGGACTGCCTTCCGACCTGCGGGTCAGGACGATGCAGCGCACACCCGCCCGGACCACGGCGGTGCGCTTCGGTATAGACCCCAAAGGGGTTCTCATCTTTACCTGAAGTTGAATGAATGGACTGGCGCTTTTATTCCCTGTCTATTTTCAACTCTTGGTGATCGCAGCGGCTCAAAAAACCAAGAAATAAAACTTGATTTGGGCCGTCATGTATGATGTCTGCTCCCCCTATATTGCCGCTATCGGAGAGGGAGACAAAACATGACGAAATTTACGAGATTTGCCCTGCTTGCCAGCACGGTTGCCTTTGCGGCCGGAACGGCCAGCGCTGCTGAACTCAACATCTACACCACCCGCGAACCGGGCCTGATCCAGCCCCTGCTGGAATCCTTCACCGCTTCGAGCGGCGTCAAGGTCAACACCGTATTTCTGAAGGACGGTCTTGCAGAGCGCGTTCTGAGCGAAGGCGCAAGCTCGCCGGCCGACGTTCTGATGACGGTGGATGCGGGCAACCTCGTTGATCTCGCTGAAAAGGGCGTCACCCAGGCAGTTGAATCCGAGACTCTCACGAAGGTCATCCCGGCTGAACTTCGCGACGCCAAGGGCCATTGGTTCGCGCTTTCCATGCGCGCTCGCGTTCTCTACGCGGCGAAGGATGTCGATCTCGCCTCCTTCAACTATGAAGATCTGGCGGATGCAAAGTGGAAGGGCAAGGTTTGCATTCGCGCCGGTCAGCATCCCTATAACACGGCGCTGTTTGCCGATTACATCGCCCATTACGGCGCTGCGGACACCGAGAAGTGGCTTGCCGGCGTCAAGGAAAACCTGGCCCGCAAGGCAGGCGGCGGCGACCGCGACGTTGCCAAGGACATCCTCGGTGGCATTTGCGACATCGGCATCGCCAACTCCTATTATGTCGGCCTGATGCGCTCGGGCAAGGGCGGCGAGGAGCAGGTGAAGTGGGGCGACGCCATCAAGGTGGTTCTGCCGACCTTCAAGAACGGCGGCACGCAGGTCAATATCAGCGGCGCGGCTGTGGCCAAGAATGCTCCGAACAAGGCGGAAGCCGTCAAGCTGCTGGAATATCTCGTTTCGGACGAAGCCCAGAAGATCTATGCTGAAGCCAACTACGAATATCCGGTCAAGCAGGGTGCTGCTCTCAACGAGATCATCGCTTCCTTCGGCACGCTGAAGATCGATAACAAGCCGCTGACGGAAATCGTCTCGCATCGCAAGCAGGCAAGCGAGCTAGTCGACAAGGTCGGTTTCGACAAGTAAAGGCCAATCAGCGATAACATGGTGGAAGGCGTTCGCATCTGCGGGCGCCTTTCCGCGTATTTTCCAAAAGCACATGAATCCAGACGCCATCCAGCCATTGACACCTCGTGCCCGAGCCAGGTTTTCATCCTCCTTCTGGTGGCTGTGCCTCTCCGTGCTGGCGGTCTGTGGCGCCATGGTGCCGGTTCTGGCGCTTGTCTCACAGGCTTTGCAGGGGTCTGAAGGCCTTTGGGCGCATCTCGGCTCGACCGTGCTCTGGACGGCGCTTCCGGATACGGCGATCCTTCTCGCTGGTGTCGGGCTACTGGCCGGTGTCATTGGAACCTATGCCGCCTGGCTGGTCACCGCCTATGATTTTCCCGGCCGCAGATTATTGGAATGGGCACTGCTGCTGCCGCTGGCCATGCCCACCTATATCGTTGCCTATGCCTATCTCGATATCCTGCATCCCATCGGGCCGGTGCAGGGTGCGATCCGCTGGCTGCTCGGTTATTCAAGCCCACGAGAATTCCGCCTGCCGGACATAAGGTCGATGACGGGCTGCATCGTTCTCCTCGGCTTCGTGCTGTTTCCCTATGTCTATATTCCCGTGCGCGCCATGTTCCTGACGCAAGCGGGCAACCTGCTGGAAGCGGCTCGCACGCTCGGCGTTTCAAGACGCGCGGCTTTTTTCAAGGTCGCGGTGCCGCTGGCGCGCCCGGCGATCGCGGTCGGCATCAGCCTTGCCTTGATGGAAGCGCTGAATGATATCGGCGCATCGGAATTCCTCGGCGTCCGCACCCTCACCGTTTCCGTCTACACCACATGGGTCACGAAATCCGACCTTCCGGGTGCGGCGCAGATTGCGCTCTCCATGCTGTTCATCGTTGTCGCCCTTGTGGCGCTCGAGCGCTGGGCGCGGCGCAAGCAACGTTACGCGGTTTCTGCACAGAAAAGCAGGGAACTGGAACCGCTGCGGCTCACCGGCCTGAAAGGCTGGGGCGCCTTCGTGCTCGGCAGTCTGCCGGTCCTGATCGGCTTCGTAGCACCCGCGAGCTATCTCGTCATTGAGGCTTGGAAGCGCTTCCGCTTCAGCGGCCTGTCGGCCCGTTTCGCCGATGAGGCTCTGAACACCATCCTCTTTGCCGGGCTGGCGACGGTGATCACGCTTATCCTGGGCCTTGCCGTTGCTTACGCCATGCGCCTTGCACCGGGACGTCTCGCGCTCTGGTCCTATCGTCTTTCGACAGTGGGTTATGCTGCCCCCGGCACGGTCATCGCCATCGGGGTACTGATTGCACTCGGCGGTTTCGACCGGGTTGTCGACCAGACTATGCGTGGCTGGTTCGGCATCTCCACCGGCCTGATCTTCATCGGCAGCGGCGCGGCCCTCATCTATGCCTATTCGGCGCGTTTCCTCACCATTGCCGCGGGCGGCGTCGATGCCGGCCTCAGCCGCATCCCGCAATCCTTCGATCATGCCGCGCGTACGCTCGGGCGATCCGCGACGCAGACATTCCGCCAGATTCATCTGCCACTTTCCAAGGCGTCGCTTGCGGCGGCGGCGCTGCTGATCTTTGTCGATTGCGTCAAGGAACTTCCCGCCACGCTTCTCCTGCGGCCGCTCAATTTTGAGACCTTCGCCACCCATCTTTATGGTGAAGCGGCGCGCGGCACTTATGAGGAGGCGTCTATCGCAGCCCTGGCGATTGTCGTCATCGGCATGCTGCCCGTGGTGCTGCTTGCGAGGATCGGCCGGCGCAAGGGCTGACATCCACGCCTTGCCTCACAAATGACGGGTCCGAAAAACTGTGCGAGAAGCCAATAAGATTCAAATCCGCCCCGAAAACGACAAGCATCCCCACTTAATCATGATGTAAACACTCATCTTAATTGAGGTGCTGCGGCCTGTCGGATAAGGACATCGGCTGCGATCTGTTTCGGGGCATATCTTGAAAAATTTGCATGGGATGTTTTTGAGCCGTCTGGCTTTGGGCACGGCCGCCATTGTTTTGCTGGCGCCAGCTATGGGCCACGCGCAGGACACAACCGTTCTGCAGCAGATTACCGTTGAAGGGCAGGGGGCGGAAAACGCGACAGGTCCGGCCCGGGGTTATGTCGCAAAGAAAAGCGCGACCGGTTCGAAAACCGAGACGGAAACCAAGGATATTCCGCAATCCGTATCGGTCGTCGGCCGCCAGGAAATGAACGCCCGCGGCGCGGTGACAAAAATCGATGAAGTGCTGCGTTACACCCCCGGTGTGACAGCGGAACCCTTCGGCACGGACCCGGACACGGACTGGATTTATATTCGCGGTTTTCAGGCCACCCAGACCGGCGTGTTTCTGGATGGTCTGAACCTGTTCAGCTACGGTTTCGGCGGTTTCCAGATGGATGCCTACGGTCTGGAGCGCGTGGAAGTCCTGAAAGGCCCCGCCTCGGTGCTTTACGGCGGCGCCAATCCCGGCGGCATCGTGCAGATGGTCCGCAAGCGCACGCAGGATGAGCCGGTGCGCGAAACGGAAATCGGCATCAATAATTTCGGCAATGCCTTCTTCGGCTTCGATCTCGGCGACAAGGTCGATGGTGAGGGCGTGTGGAAATACCGCGTCACCGGCAAGGTCTCCGGCGGCGACAATTACACTGACTATTCCGAGGATTTGCGCGGCTTCATCATGCCGCAGATCACCTTCGAGCCGGATGCGCAGACAAGCGCTACGCTCTACGGCTATTTCTCGGCGCTCGATCAGGTCCATATCGGCAACGGCTTCCTGCCCTATGTCGGCACGGTCGTGGACGCGCCCTTCGGCAAGCTCGATCGCAAGGCCTTTTATGGTGAGCCGGATATCGATAATGGCCGTGTCTACCAGTCGATGGTGGGTTACGAAGTCAGCCATGAATTCGACAATGGCTGGAAAATCAGCCAGAACGCCCGTTACGGCCACCTCTACAAGCACGAGACCGGACCCTATGCGGGCGGCTGGGCCAATACGGACGCCAATGGCCAGCCGATCCTCGATGCCACCACCGACGATTATATGCTGACCCGCTTCGGTTATGACGGCGTGTCGAAGGTCGACAGCTTCGGCGTGGATAACCGTGTTGAAGGCGAGTTCGATACCGGCGCGGTCAACCATTCGCTGCTCTTTGGCCTCGACTATAAATATTACCGGCTGGATCAGGTGCAGGCCTGCTGCGGATCGAATTCGATCGGCGCGCTCAACCCGGTCTATGGCTCGACGCAGGGAACGAATTTCGTTTATGCCGACAATATCGTGACCCAGCAGCAGATCGGCATCTACGCCCAGGATCAGCTGCGTTTCGGCGATGGCTGGCTGGTCACGCTGAACGGCCGTTACGATTATGTCGATACGGAACTGAACAACAGGCTGCCTGCCGGCCTGTCCCGCCGCTCCAATGACGATGCGTTAAGCGGCCGCGCCGGTCTCGCCTATGAATTCGACAATGGCCTGACGCCCTATGTCTCGGCTGCCACCTTCTTCAATCCCCTCATCGATACGCTTGCCGACGGCACCCCCGCCGTACCGGAGGAGGGACACCAGTTCGAGGCGGGTATCAAATATGAGCCGACCTTCTTTGACGGCAGCATCACCGCCTCCGTCTTCAAGCTGGTCAAGGACAATGCCATCGTGTCCTATACGGCGGGCGGCGTGACCACGAGCGGCCAGTTCGGGCAGGTGGAATCCACCGGCTTCGAGCTGGAGGCCAAGGCCAATCTCAGTGAGAACTGGAAGACCATCGCGTCCTATTCCTATACCGATCTGGATATCACCAAGGATGCCAATCCCAACCTGATCGGCAAATCACCATGGATCGTGCCCGCCCACACCGCCTCGCTGTGGCTGGATTACGCCTTTACCAATGATGCGCTGGAAGGCCTAAGCCTTGGCGGCGGCGTGCGGTATCAGGGCAAATCCTGGGCGGATGCGGCCAATACGCTGCGCGTGCCGGATGCCGCCGTCTTCGACGCCGCGATCCGTTATGAGAAGAACGACTGGACCGCATCGATCAACGTCGCCAACGTCTTCGACAAGGAATATGTGAAGAGCTGCGCCGGGGTCTCCGTCTGCGGCTGGGGCGATAGCCGCACCATCACTTTCAAGCTTTCCAAGAAGTGGTGATGGGCGGCCAAAGGCCGTAGTTGCGGGAAAATTGGTTTGCCACTATAAACATGAATAGATTTATCATGTTATAGTGGCGCCATGGCGCCCTGCGGGATCGAGAGGCCATGGCTTTCCGCGTGCGGATGGAAAATGAGATCGAGGGTTTTGCCGTCATTGGCGGCCCGCGCTCGAGGATGTGGAACGGCATCGTCGCCGATCTCTGGGACGTGCGCTGCGCCCCGAAGGCGGGTGGCCGTTATGTCGGCAAGGACCCGCGTTTCGTTTTCCTGCTCGATATGGATGGGACGGATGACGGCCGCTTCATGATGAACCGCTGCCGCCGCGATAATTACGGGTCGTCAAAGGCGAACCGGATTTCCTTCGTTCCCGCCGATCTGGATGTTCATGCGGAACTGAGCAATGTCTCCTTCGTGCGCCACCTCGATCTGCATTTCGATGCGGGATTGCTGGGTGCCCGGCTGGTGCAGGGCTTCGATCCGCACGGGCTGCTCGATCCGCATCTGATGTTCGAGGATGAGCGCCTACTGGCGCTGGCGCGACTGATTGCTGCCGAATGCGATAATCCCGATCCGCTGCACGACCTCTATGGCGAAAGCCTCGTGCTGGCGCTGCTCATGGATTTCCTGAAAGTGAAGCGGGAACCGGTCAAGAAACGCAGCAAGCTCGCCGCCTGGCAATTAAGGGCGGCGACGGACTATATCCGCGAACATTGCCTGCGGTCGATCCGGCTGGAGGAGCTGGCGGAACTCACCAACCTCTCGCAATCCCATTTCAGCCATGCCTTCAAGGCCTCTACCGGCGTGCCCCCGCACCAGTGGCAGATGCAGGCGCGCATTGATCGCGTCAAGGAATTGATGATGCGGACCGACATGGCGTTGACCGATGTCGCCATCGCCGCCGGTTTTTCGGACCAGGCGCATTTCTCCCGCGTCTTTCGCAAGATGGTCGGTGTTTCCCCCTCCGTCTGGCAGAAGATCCGTCAGTAGGCACGGATTTCGTTCCATTTTCCTCCAAAAAAATTCCCGCCGAGGCGACTGGAGCGCAGGGGAACGAATTGCCTGTCGCGGGGTTTACCAGACGTGACCTCAAAGAGGAAAAACAAGGAGGAAAGGCACATGATGCATCAGGAACCCCGCGCCGGACAGGACCCCTATGTCAAGGATACGCCGAGCCTGATCGCCAGCGACAAGGTGGAAGGCGCCCGCGTTTATGGTGCTGATGGCAAGCATATCGGCTCGATCCAGCGCATCATTCTGGAAAAACGCGGCGGCCGCGTCGCCTATGCGGTATTGAGCTTCGGTGGCTTTCTCGGAATCGGCGACGACTATTACCCACTGCCCTGGGAAAAGCTGCATTATGACGAAGAACTCGACGGCTACCGTATCGATCTTACCAAGGAAGAGATCGAAAACGCGCCGCACTTCGCCAATCTGGATGATAACGACCTGCTGAACGCCAAGGACCGCAAGGTCTATGACTATTACGGCGTCGCTCCGTATTGGATGTAAAATCTGCTAAAAGGCGCTTCCGGCTGTTCTATCTCCGGAAGTGTCGCACATAAAGGAACGGCTCCTTTTCAGGAGCCGTTTTTCGTTTGGCGCGTCAATGCGTGTTGTTCTGCATCTCGGAAACCGCATCGGTAAAGCACTTGCGTGCCTCTTCGGGCGATTTGCGCCCGTCAAGAGCGGCGCGGCAGGCGCTTCTCGCTCTTACGAAGCTCAACCCCCCGATTTTGGGCCAGCCTTCGGTCAACAATGTCAGTGCTTCGAAGGGGCCGGCGATGACACTCTTGCCATTCGCCTCAAGATTGACCTCTACAGGTTCTGTCCATCTCTCGTTCTTCATCGTGCACCTCCCAGAGCAACGCGATCCCGAAATACACCCGACAGCGAAGCAACCCATGAACGCAGTCGTGTGTCACTGCTGCTTAGGATATGCGCAAGCGATCGAATTGACAACGGGGATCAGCGGAAGCCGAAAAACGACAGGATCGCCAGAACGATGACGACGAGGCCGACGATGTAGATGATCTGGTTCATGATTTTCTCCTTGGCTGGTGTCATCACCATAACGTGAGGAAGAAGACGAGGTTCCAGCAGCCAATGAGAATTTAATCACGTACTAAAGTGTTGCGAACACCCCATCGTCGATAAAAGGCTATGTCACCTGCGCAGGATTACCCAGATGGCGTGAATGATGCCGGGAACATAGCCGCAGAGTGTCAGGAGAATGTTGATCCAGAAATGCAGGCCGAGCCCGACCTGAAGAAAGACGCCGACGGGCGGGAGGATGATGGCGATCAGGATACGGATGACGTCCACAGTGGGTGCTTTCAAGTTAACCAAGACTAGGCAATCAACGTAAGTGGAGCCCGGTTGGTTTCAACGTCCTATTGATGACGAATACTTTCCTTCATCTGGCAACCGGAAGCCGCCAATTCTGAGGGATCCACTCCCGCGTGATGCATTAGGCGAGCGGGCTCAGCACCATTCAGCCCTCGTTCATGCGTGCCGCATCACTCTTGACTCACGGAACCGAGGACACAGACAGACGTTGAAGTCCGTCATTGGGAGATGAGATCATGAAAATTCTAACCGCAGCAATCTGCTTCCTATCGGTTGGCATCCTGAGCGGATGCGTTGACGATGGCGGTTACCGCACAGGCGGGTATTACTCGTCCGGCGTCTATTATCGATCTTATGATCGAGACAGATATTACCGGGATTACGACCGCCGGAACTGGCGACAACACAGAGAGTGGCGGGATCGCAGGGATTGGCGCGGTGACTATCGTCACCGCCCGCGCCCACCGTCTTACGGTCAATATGGTGTGATTGTTCGTTAACGGCGGCGTTCTTATCGCGCCGGTCTGCGCGGCCCGCCATGGGGCGATTTCCGACAGCGCGTCTATTTATATAATCGGCTGGGCAATCTTGAATGCGAAAAATGGTGCCGCTTACGTGACTCGAACACGTGACCCCGTCATTACGAATGACGTGCTCTACCAACTGAGCTAAAGCGGCCCGATTGTGACCCGTTTGTTGCGGATCAGCTTCATGGCGGGCTGATACAGGCAATGCTGACGGATTTCAAGCCTTGAATGTACCGGTTTTGAAATTTCCGCAAAAAGCTTTGCCTGTCCGTTGTTTGGCGGTGGCGTCAGCCTTTCCCGCAGATGCGGTTTTTGGCCGTTTCATATTCATTTGCCAGACGATCGACGAGTGCTGCCACGGGTTCCACCGTTTTCACGGCGCCGATGCCTTGCCCAGCGCCCCAGATGTCCTTCCAGGCCTTTGCGCCACCGGTGGCAGTTTCAAAGTCCATCTTCGAGGGGTCGGCTTCGGGCAGATTGTCGGGGTCCATGCCGGAGGCGACGATCGAGCTTTTCAGGTAGTTTCCGTGCACGCCCGTGAAATAGTTCGAATAAACGATATCCTTGGCCTGGGCTTCCACAATCGCCTGCTTGTAACCTTCGGAAGCGCGCGCTTCCTGAGTGGCGATGAAGGGGGTGCCGATATAGGCCATGTCAGCACCCATGGCCTGCGCGGCGAGAATGGAGCCGCCATTGGCGATGGCGCCGGCCAACAGCAGCGGGCCGTCGAACCACTCGCGGATTTCCTGAACGAGGGCGAAGGGCGAAAGTGTGCCCGCATGTCCGCCGGCACCCGCCGCGACCGCAATCAGCCCATCCGCACCCTTGCGGATGGCGGAGCGGGCATGACGGTCGTTGATGACGTCATGCAGCACGATGCCGCCATAGGAATGCACGGCTGCATTGACCTCGGGCACCGCGCCAAGCGAGGAAATCACCACCGGCACCTTGTATTTCACGCAAAGGCCGAGATCATGCTCCAGCCGGCGATTGGACATGTGCACGATCTGGTTGACCGCGAAGGGTGCGGCCGGGCGCTCGGGATTGGCACGGTTGTGCGCGTCGAGTTCCTCGGTGATCATCGCCAGCCACTCGTCGAGCTGGCTTTCGGGTCGCGCGTTGAGCGCCGGGAAAGCGCCGATGACGCCGGCCTTGCATTGCGCCAGCGTCAGTTGCGGATGTGAAATAATGAATAGCGGTGATGCTATGACCGGAAGACGCAGATTGTCTTTCAGCACGGACGGTAGCATGTCTCCTCCCACGAATTACGTTTACGCGCACGTAACTCAATATCGCGTTCAGGAGCGGATTGAAAGCGAAAACAGCGTGGCATTTGCATCTCGAATCTGCGTTCGTAGCGCCACAATGGATCGATTTTCCTGAAAGCAATCCGGTCTTTATCATAAACGAAGCTTGCGGAGGGGCGGTATAGCCGTTACCGAATCGTGAACCAATGGCGCAGCGCCGCATATTTTTTGCAAAGCGTAATAGAACAAGGATCGGTCGTGAGCGGACTGGAAACGGCAATCAGAAATGCTCTGGAAAAATCGGACAGATCGAACGCCGAAGTTCGTGCACGGATTTACCAATCGTCCCGTCAGGCACTGGAAGCAGGGCTGCGCAAGCAGGGCATAGACGATCCACAGGTCGTCGCCCAGCAGCGGCAGCGGCTTGAAGGCCTGATCCACCAGATCGAGAATGAAGAGCGCAACAGTCTTCTGGACAGGGTGGAGCAGCAATTGCGCCCACCAGCACCGGAAAGTCCGGCGCAGGATGATCACGCGGTCGATCCCGTTTCGCAGACGCCTCACCACGGCGATTTGGGTGTTGAGCCGGAACTGCGCGGTGAAACGCGCGATGTGCAGCCGGGTGCTGCCGTTGCTCCGGCGCCGCTGAATGCGGGGCAGCGCAATGGAAAGCCGCCGAAGAGAGGCTCCCGCGCCAGCGACTCCTCGCTTGCTTTCCGTCCGGAGGGCGCGGTTGGCCGCCGCAAGCGCCGGGGGCTTTTTGCCCGGCTTTTTATCTATGTGACGCTTCTGGCTTTTATCGGTTTCGGCGCCTGGTGGGTTTATTCCTCCGGTCTCCTGCTCTCGCCGGAGCAACGTGATACCAGCGTACCCAATCCGCCGGCGCAGGTGCAGGCGGAGGATTTCAACGGGACGGAGCCTGCGCCGAGCCTTTCCGCCGGCCGGGGTTTTTCCGATGACTGGGTTGAGGTCTTCAATGCGGAGCGTGGCAGTTCGGGCGTTTCGGCCGGCCAGCGCGCCAATGTCGAAAACATCGCCACACCCGCCGGCAAGGCTATAAAGATAACCTCGAGAAGTGTGGCGCAGGATGGCGCCGTCAGCGTCGAGGTTCCGGTGGAGGTGATGCGGGATATGGCGGGCAAGTCCTCGACCATTTCGATCACGCTGCAATCCTCCAGCGACCGGCAGACCCAGGTTTCCGTTGCCTGCGATTTCGCCACATTGGGCGATTGCTCCCGCCACCGCTTCACCGCCACGGCCGAGCGCGCGGACATGCTGCTGAACACGACATTCGAACGATCTCTCGCCCCCAATGCGCCGGGGAAGATCTTCATCAACAGCGATATCGACGGCAGCGGCCGCCCGGTTAATCTTTATTCCGTGCGCATTCTGCCGGGCCAGTAACGGAAAAACGACAGGCGCCTCGAGTGGCGGCGCCTGTCATCGTCTTCCGGTCTCATTTGAGAAAATCCGGTCCTGATCCCAATATCTTGTCGTCGATTTCGCCGATCGCCTTCTCGTCTTTACCCTCATAGTCGAGCGTAAGAAGAATGTGACGGATGAGGTTCACCCGCGTGCGGCGCTTGTCGTTGGCGCGCACCACGGTCCAGGGGGCGGCATCGGTGTGGGTCTTTTCCAGCATCTCGTCGCGCTTTTGCGTATAGTCGTCCCATTTCGTCAGCGCGGCTATGTCCATATCCGAAAGCTTCCAGCACTTCAGCGGGCTGTGGCGGCGATCATGGAAGCGCTCGATCTGCGTTTCGCGACCGATGTCGAGCCAGAATTTGAAAAGATTGATGTCTTCATGGGCCAACATCTTTTCCAGACGCGGCGTTTCCTTGAGGAAGAGCTTGTGTTCTTCCGGCGTGCAGAAACCCATGACCGGCTCGACCCCGGCGCGGTTATACCATGAGCGGTCGAAGAGAACGAATTCGCCGGCGGTCGGAAAATGCGAGATGTAGCGCTGGAAATACCATTGGCCGCGCTCGGTTTCCGTGGGTTTGGTCAACGCAACCACGCGGGCATAGCGGGGGTTGAGATAGGCCCGGGCCGCGAAGATCGCACCGCCCTTACCCGCGGCGTCGCGGCCTTCGAAAACCGCCATGACCCTTTTGCCGGTCGCCTGCAGCCAGAACTGAACCTTGACCAGTTCCACCTGCAGCGCCTCGAGAGCGGTGTCGTAGTCCTCCCGCTTCATCTTCTTGTCGTAGGGAAAATTGCCGGCGGAAAGTTTCTTTTCCTCAACCCATTCAGGAAGAACCGGATTGTCGATGTCGAAGCTGCGCAGTTTGCCGCCAATGGTGATCTCGACCGTCCGCTTCTTCGTTTCTTCGCCCATGGGTTCCTCCAGATGTTGTTGTGTAAAGGCAACTCGCCGCCAATGAGTTCACATCCATTGCCAGAATTCAAGTGAAACAGGACCGGTTGACCGGGATGCGGCGGCGGGAGCGATTGCCGCGTCGATTTTGCGCATATACGTTGTGGAAAATGCGCGATGATGAATCTCTGTCATGAAGCTGGCCTATGAGATTTCGATGCGCTGTCAGATGAGAATGGAAAGAGCAGGCTGAAATGGCAGTCATGAAAGGCGATGGTGGATTAAGGCTTTTGGGAAGGAAGCTCGGCCGGAACTGGTTGCCTGTCCTCATCGTCAGCATGCTCGCAATCGTGGCCGTTGCGGAACTCCATACACCCTATATGCCCGCCGCCCTTTGGCTTTGCGCCGTCATTGCCATTCTGGCCGTTGCGGAGGGCCCGGCGGCCGCCTCCGCAAAGGACGGAGTTGCGGCGGCGGAGACGGATGAGCCGGAAGTGCCCGGCGAAAACGTCATTTCGGGCGTAAGGGCGGGCCTCGCGGTTCTGGATACCCCCGTTTTCATTCTCGACAAGAATGCCAGCGTGCTCTTTCAGAACGGTGCGGCCGAACGCGCCTTCGGCCAGCTGCTTGCCGGTGCACATATTTCCGCCCGGCTGCGCTCTCCCGGCCTGCTGGATGTCATTCGCGAAACCATCACCACCGGCCAACCCAACCAGGTCGAACATTCGGAGCGCTTTCCTTCCGAACGGGTCTTTATCGTCCGCATCGCCCGTGCGGATGTGGGAGAGGGGGCCAGTCCGCCGTTCTACATCCTGTCGTTCCGCGACGTTTCGGAGCTTCGTCGCATCGACCGCATGCGTAGCGACTTCGTCGCCAATGCGAGCCATGAATTGCGCACCCCGCTCGCCTCGCTCCGCGGTTTCATCGAAACCATGCAGGGGCCGGCGCGCAACGACCCGAAGGCACAAGAGCGTTTCCTTGCCATCATGCTGGATCAGGCAACCCGCATGAGCAGGCTGGTGGACGATCTCATGTCCCTTTCGCGGCTGGAACTGCGCGCAAACATCGCGCCCGACCAGAAAGTCAATCTCGTTCCCGTCATCGGCCATGTGCGCGATACGCTGCTGCCCCTTGCCGACGAGCTTGATGTAACCATCACGCTGCACCTGCCGGACCGGCCGGCGGAAGTGCAGGGGGATCGCGACGAGCTGGTGCAGGTGTTCCAGAACCTAGTTGAAAATGCTTGCAAATACGGCCAGGAAGGCAAGGTCGTGGATGTCTGGCTGCGCGCCGAACCCGGCAAGCCGGTGGAGGTGAGTGTCATCGACAAGGGGCCGGGCATTCCCGCCGAACATGTGCCGCGCCTGACGGAGCGTTTTTATCGTGTCAGCGTCGCCGACAGCCGCTCGAAAAAGGGCACGGGCCTCGGGCTTGCCATCGTCAAGCACATCCTCACCCGCCACCGCGCCCGCCTCATCATTAAATCGGAATTGGGCAGCGGCACGGACTTCACCGTGAGATTCTGACATAAAATATGCATCTGCTTTTAACGTCGTGAATATTTATAAATTAAATCAGTAATTTAGACTGTCACAAATCTTTCGTCAAAGTGACATAAAAGGATGTGGCTACGGTGGTTAAGAAAAGGTCGCCGAGCGCAAGCTAAGAGCGAGTGTCGCTATCGGCTGCGTCCACAACAAAGCCCACGACGGGAGAGACAAATGAACATCGTTAAATTTTCCGCAGCAGCTCTGGTGGCTTCTGTCGCCTTCGCTGGCGCCGCCGCTGCTCGCGACCAGATCCAGGTTGCCGGTTCCTCCACGGTTCTGCCCTACGCCAAGATCGTTGCCGAGACTTTTGCCGAAACCTTCCCGAACTTCAAGGCTCCGGTTGTTGAGTCCGGCGGCACGGGCGGTGGTCTGAAGGCATTCTGCTCGGGCGTGGGCGAAGGCACCATCGACATTGCAAACGCTTCGCGCAAGATCAAGAGCGACGAACTGGCTGCCTGTAAGGCTGCTGGCGTCACCGACGTTCAGGAAGTGAAGATCGGTTACGACGGTATCGTCTTTGCGATGGACTCTTCCAACAAGGACATCAAGCTCGAGCCGAAGGATCTTTACCTCGCGCTCGCTGCTGAAGTCGTCAAGGACGGCAAGCTCGTTGCCAACCCCTACAAGAAGTGGTCGGAAATCAACAAGGAACTGCCTGACGTAGCGATCGCCGCTTACATCCCGGGTTCCAAGCACGGCACGCGCGAAGTCTTCGAAGAGAAGATCATGGCTGACGGCTGCAAGGAAGCCAAGGCGACCGACGTCATCAAGACGCTCATCACCGACGCCAAGCAGGCTGCTGCAAAGTGCGTTGCAGTCCGTAAGGACGGCGCAGCTGTCGACATCGACGGCGACTACACCGAAACGCTCGCTCGTATCGATGCCAACAAGACCGGCCTTGGCGTTTTCGGCCTGGCTTTCTATGAAAACAACGCTGACCGTCTGAAGGTCGCGACCGTTTCGGGCGTCGTTCCGTCCACCGAAACCGTTGCCAGCGGCAAGTACCCGGTTTCCCGCCCGCTGTTCTTCTACGTGAAGAAGGCTCACCTGGGCGTTATCCCGGGCCTTAAGGAATATGTCGAGTTCTTCGTTTCCGACGAGATGATCGGCCCGGATTCCCCGCTCGCCAACTACGGCCTGGTTGCCGCCCCGGACGCAGAGCGCGAAGAAATCCGCTCGAAGTTCTCGGCCGGTTCCACGATGTAATAGAAAGAGGGGTGCGGCTCTGCCGTGCCCCTCATTCCACTTCGCTGAGGCCGTTATCCGCGGTTGACAGTTCCTACTCATCGCCATCCACATGATTGTCGATGGATTACAGATGGATAGGATGTATCAACCTTGACGCTTGCCAGACGATGATACAGTCAGGCGGCAGGCATCATGGGATGGTCCAGCGGTCTCGTTTTGATGACTTTTTGATTTGCCCGATATCGCACCGTGCTCTTGAGGCACGCCGAGGGAACTCTAATGAACACATCGATCCTTTTGCTGATACTGGCGCTCATCGGCATCGGCAGCTATCTGCTCGGCAGCCGCCGCGCCGTTGCCCTGTCTGGTGGTCGCCCCTCCAGCATGCATTCCCGTGCCGGTTATCACGGCTCTTACGCGGTCGTCTGGGCTGTTTTGCCCGCGGCGTTCATTCTCTGTGCCTGGCTCGTTATCAGCCCCCTGTTCGTCACATCGGCGGTGCGCGGTAATTTCCCCGAGGACGTGCGGGCGCTATCCGAAGCGCAGCAGAGCCTGACCTATGGTATGGTGACCTCCATCGCCCGCGGTCTTCAGCGGCTGACGCCGGAAGAAACCGCTCAGGTTGAGGCCGATACGGCTGCGGTCCGGCCTCTTCTGGCATCGAAGGGTGTGGCGATCGCCGGTGATCCCGAGCGCTTCATGGTTGATGCCGCCCAGACGCTCAACGGCATGACCTCCACCAGCCGCATCGCGATGATTGCCGTCGTGCTGCTAGCCGCGCTCGGCGGGGGCGCCTATGCGCTGCGTGCGATCGCGCCGCGCTTCCGGGCGCGCAACCAGGTCGAGAAGGTCATTCTTGCGGCCCTGCTCGTCGCCTCGTCCATCGCTATCCTCACGACCATCGGTATCGTCCTGTCGATGCTGACGGAGGCGATCCAGTTCTTCACCATGGTCCCGGCGCACCAGTTCTTCTTCGGAACGGTATGGGATCCGCGTTTTGCGGCAGCCGGTGCGACCGACTCCTCCGGCCAGTTCGGCCTGATCCCGCTGCTCGCAGGTACGCTTTACATCGGCTTCGTCGCCATGCTGGTCGCGGTTCCCGTGGGTCTGTTTTCGGCGATATACATGTCCGAATATGCCTCGCCGCGTCTGCGCTCCGTGGCAAAGCCGCTGCTCGAAGTGCTCGCCGGCATCCCCACCATCGTCTACGGCTTCTTCGCGCTGACGACGGTTGGTCCTTTCCTCAGAGACATTTCCACGCAGATCAATGGTCTCGCGACGGGTAATTACGCCAACTTCATCCAGGCGCAGAGCGTCATCACCGCCGGCTTCGTCATGGGCATCATGCTGATCCCCTATGTCTCGTCGCTGTCGGACGATATCATCACCGCCGTGCCACGCTCGCTGCGTGACGGTTCCCTCGGTCTCGGCGCCACGCGGTCCGAAACCATCAAGAGGGTCATCGTTCCCGCCGCTCTTCCCGGCATCGTCGGCGCTGTGCTGATGACGGCATCGCGCGCCATCGGCGAAACCATGATCGTGGTTCTCGCGGCCGGCGTTGCGGCCCGCCTGCAGCTCAATCCATTCGAGCCCATGACCACCGTGACGGTCAAGATCGTCAGCCAGCTGACCGGCGACCTTGAATTCACCTCGCCGCAGACGCTGGTCGCCTTTGCGCTCGGCATCACGCTTTTCGCCATCACGCTTTGCCTGAATATCTACGCGCTTTACATCGTGCGCAAATACCGGGAGCAATATGAATGACCGACATCGTCTCTCCCGCAGCCGGCGCGAACGCCGCGAACAGGGCCACGCGCCGTGATATCGGCATCAAGCGCCGTTATGCCGCCGAACGCCGCTTCCGTGCTTACGGCATGGCAGCGATTTCCTTCGGCCTCATCTTTCTCTTCCTGCTGCTTTTCTCGGTGGTTTCCAAGGGTTACACCGCCTTCCAGCAGACGATGATCACCGTTCCGGTCGAGTTTTCCGAACAGATCATCGATCCGAAAAATGAGCGCGCCACCAATCCGGCGAAGCTGATGACGGCCAATTATCCCGTTGTTGCCCGTGACGCGGTCGCCAAGGTCCTTGGTGTTGCGCCGACGGACCGCGCCGGTCTTCGTGCCGTCAACCTCTTGATCTCCGACAGCGTGCGCACGCAGCTTCGCGACATCGTCGTCGCCGATCCCGCCGTCATCGGCACCACGCGCACGGTCACGCTCCTGGCCTCGGGCGACGTCGACAGCGCCTTCAAGGGCCAGGTCGATATGACCGCCGATGAAGCCAATCGCCGTATCTCGAACCAGCAGCTCGGCTGGATGAACCAGCTCGCCGAAAGCGGCCAGCTCGGCAAACATTTCAACACCGGCATTTTCGTCAACGGCGCTTCGAGCCGTCCGGAAGCGGCGGGTGTCGGCGTGGCGCTGATCGGTTCCTTCTACATGATGCTGATCGTGCTGGTGCTGTCATTGCCGATCGGCGTCGCGGCGTCGATCTATCTCGAGGAATTCGCCCCGAAGAACCGTCTGACGGATCTTATCGAGGTGAATATCAACAATCTCGCGGCTGTTCCTTCGATCGTTTACGGTCTGCTCGGCCTCTCCGTCTTCATCAACTTCATGGGCTTTCCGCGCTCGGCTTCGCTGGTCGGCGGTCTTGTCCTGACGCTGATGACCCTGCCGACGATCATCATCGCGACCCGCGCTGCCCTGAAAGCCGTGCCGCCGTCTATCCGCGCCGCAGCCCTCGGCCTCGGCGCTTCCAAGATGCAGACGATCTTCCACCATGTGCTGCCGCTCGCCATGCCCGGCATTCTGACCGGCACCATCATCGGTCTCGCCCACGCGCTGGGCGAAACGGCGCCGCTGCTCCTGATCGGCATGGTGGCATTCGTTGCGAATTACCCGACAACGCCTATGGATCCGTCCACGGCCCTGCCGGTGCAGATTTACATGTGGGCGAACGAAGCCGAGCGCGCCTTTGTCGAAAGGACATCCGGCGCTATCATCATCCTGCTTTTGTTCCTCATCGTCATGAATGTTGGCGCAATCCTGTTGCGTCGCCGCTTCGAGCGGCGCTGGTAGAGGGAGATTGAGCAATGAACATGTTGTCGGAAGCAGCAGTTGAAAAGGCGCTGGACAAGAAAATGAATGAAGTCTCATACAAGATGATCGGCAAGGACGTTTCGGTTTATTACGGCGAAAAGCGCGCGCTTTACGACGTGAACCTCAACGTTCGGGAAAATACGGTGACCGCGCTTATCGGCCCGTCCGGCTGCGGTAAATCCACCTTCCTGCGCACCCTGAACCGTATGAACGACACGATCGACGGTTGCCGGGTCACCGGCAAGATCACGCTCGATACCGACGATATCTACGATCAGGCGATCGACGTCGTGGAATTGCGCGCCCGCGTCGGCATGGTGTTCCAGAAGCCGAACCCCTTCCCGAAGTCGATCTACGAGAACATCGCCTATGGCCCGCGTATCCACGGCCTTGCCCGCAACAAGGCGGATATGGACCAGATCGTCGAGCACAGCCTGCAGAAGGCGGGTCTCTGGAACGAAGTGAAGGATCGCCTGCTGGAGTCCGGCACCGGCCTTTCCGGCGGTCAGCAGCAGCGCCTGTGCATCGCGCGCGCGGTTGCCGTCAGCCCGGAAGTGATCCTGATGGACGAGCCCTGCTCGGCGCTGGACCCGATCGCGACCGCAAAGGTCGAGGAATTGATCCACGAGCTGCGTACCAATTACACGATCGTCATCGTCACGCACTCCATGCAGCAGGCGGCGCGTGTTTCCCAGCGCACTGCCATGTTCCACCTTGGTCATCTTGTCGAAGAAAACGAAACCGACAAGATGTTCACCAATCCGGACGACCAGCGCACGCAGGACTACATCATGGGCCGCTTCGGCTGATCCCGGCCGGCGCTTTATCGAAACCGAACAAGACTGGTGCCTCTGCCGTGCCCGCTTCCGGGTACGCGCATGCAGGCCAAGCCGGAGGACTAGACCATGACACAGACAACGACCCATTCGCATATCCTGTCGGCCTATGACGACGAACTGAAATTCCTGACGCGCCGCATCGCCGAAATGGGCGGTCTCGCGGAACAGATGTGCGCCGATGCCGTGCGTGCGCTCGTCAATTCCGACGCCGCGCTCGCTCAGAAGGTCATTTCCGATGACGCGATCCTCGATCATTCCGAGCGCGAGATCGGCGACAAGGCCATCGTCACCATCGCCAGACGCCAGCCGATGGCGGCCGACCTTCGCGAGATCATCGGCACGCTGCGTATTGCCGGCGACCTTGAACGCGTTGGCGACCTTGGCAAGAACACTGCCAAGCGTGTGATCGCGGTTGCCGGAACCGGTGTACCGCGCAAGCTCGCCCGCGGCATAGAGCACCTGTCGGAGCTTGCGCTGGTGCAGCTCAAGGAAGTCCTCGACGTCTATTCCACGCGTTCCGCCGAGAAGGCCAATGCCATCCGCGAGCGCGATGAGGAAATCGACGCCATGTATACGTCGCTCTTCCGTGAGCTTCTGACCTACATGATGGAAGATCCGCGCAACATCACCACCTGCACGCATCTTCTGTTCTGCGCCAAGAACATCGAGCGTATCGGCGACCACGCCACCAATATCGCCGAGACGATCTATTACATGACCACCGGCAGCCAGCCGGAAGGTGAGCGTCCGAAGGACGACAGTTCCAACACGCTCGGTTCGGTGACCGAGTAACAGACGAGCAGCGGCTTGCGGAGTTAGCATATGGTGCCCAAGATTGCAGTTGTGGAAGACGAGGAAGCGCTGAGCGTCCTCCTTCGTTACAATCTCGAGGCTGAGGGATATGACGTCGACACGATACCCCGTGGAGACGAAGCAGAAATCAGGCTGCAGGAACGTATTCCGGACCTTCTTATCCTGGATTGGATGCTTCCCGGCGTTTCCGGTATAGAACTGTGCCGTCGGCTCAGAATGCGGCCGGAAACAGAACGCCTGCCCATCATCATGCTGACGGCGCGCGGCGAAGAAAGCGAACGGGTTCGCGGCCTTGCCACCGGCGCCGACGACTATGTCGTCAAGCCGTTTTCGACGCCAGAACTCATGGCCCGGGTCAAGGCCATGCTGCGCCGGGCCCGTCCCGAGGTTCTCTCCTCGGTGCTGAAATGCGGTGATATCGAGCTGGATCGCGAGACCCATCGCGTTCACCGCAAGAGCCGCGAAGTGCGCCTCGGCCCGACGGAGTTCCGCCTGCTGGAATTCCTGATGACCTCTCCAGGCCGGGTTTTCTCCCGCTCGCAATTGCTGGATGGCGTGTGGGGTCACGATATCTATGTGGATGAGCGCACCGTCGACGTGCATGTCGGACGCCTGCGCAAAGCGCTCAATTTTTCGCATATGCAGGATGTCATCCGTACCGTGCGCGGCGCCGGATATTCGATGGAAGCCTGAGCAAGACTCGACCGACGAGTTACACTCGGGGCAACATCCCGCCAAAAACCGAAAGGCCCGAAACCGGAATGGTGTCGGGCCTTTCGGTTTTTGGACGTCCCCAAACACGACGGCTTCATCCTTCTTGATGGGATGACGGACAATTGGCTGAAATCCCGCCCGCTCAATCGGGATTGTGGGTCGGGTTCGACAGCGATGGGGGATAGGGTTCGGCGCTTCGCTGGTGAGTTGACCCCGGAACCGCCTGAACTTTGTCATAAAAAAACGGGCCCGAAGGCCCGTAGTTTTTGAGTGTCGAATGCGTGCCGCAACACTCAAGCCTTGCGGCGCTCGCTTACCGGCTGATAGGCGAGTTTCGCATGGAACTTGCAATAGGGCGAAGATTCCAGCGCTTCACAACCGCAGAAATGGAAATCATCCTTCAGCGGATCGCCGACCGGCCACTTGCAGGTGCGCTCCGTCAGTTCCGTCAGCGTCAGGCGACGGGAAATCGGCGAGACCACGTTTTTGGAAGGAACGTAATCAAGAACCTGTGCGGTCTCGATGTCGATCTCCTCATTCAGCGCGGTTGCCGCGTTGGAACGGGTGAGGATCCGCGCCGGCGCCGCATTGACGCGGCCTGCAAAGGTCGTCGCGCGTGGGGCAGGTGCAGCGGTGCGCTTGGGCGCAGAGCGCGCCGAAGTGACCGGGCCGCCAGCCTTGACGCGTCCCGGCAGATTGAGGCGATGGACCTTGCCGATCACGGCATTACGGCTGACGCCGCCGAGCTGCGCTGCAATCTGGCTGGCGCTAAGGCCCTCGGACCATAATTTCTTGAGTTTCTCGACTCGTTCGTCTGTCCAGTTCATGCCGCTTCTCCGCTCGTCGCGTATAATGTCGGCAGAATCCTTCTCCGTCTCGCGGGCGTGCCGCGAGCGTGGTTTCTGCCGGATTTTTGGTGACTAGTTCCGCCGCAATGCAGTCTAGTAATTAGCGATTAACCTAGTGCCACGCAGACTCCGTGGCAAGAGTCACGGGAATCATCTCGAATCGATTTTCCGGTTTTCCCCAACTTGCTGGCGAGTTGAGTCTGAAAGGCAACACCTTGGGCCTCGCAGGCCGCCACCTACTAGGGCTTGAGAAGCCCGGGAAATACGGACTTTTGTTGACATCGGCAGGCGAAGTGACAATAGTGCCCCTGCCGCCGCGAGGCGGCATTTTTGATTTTCAGGCGAGGGATAACCCTCAGAGCCTATTGACAACCGTCTGACAGCGCATCCGCGCAAGGAGTGATACAGCCATGGCCGAAGCCGCCGCGCCATTGTTCGATACGTTTGCAAGAGCCCCCCTGCGCTTCGAGCGAGGCGAGGGCGTCTGGCTGTTCACGGAGAGCGGCGAACGATATCTGGATTTTGCGGCCGGCGTAGCGGTCAATTCGCTGGGCCACGCCCATCCGCACCTCGTGGAAGCGATCAAGACCCAGGCCGAGAAGGTCTGGCACGTCTCGAACCTTTATGAAGTGCCGGGCCAGGAAAAGCTCGCCAAGCGCCTGACGGAAGCGACCTTCGCAGACAAGGTCTTCTTCACCAATTCCGGTGCGGAAGCGCTGGAATGCGCGATCAAGACCGCGCGCCGTTATCATTATTCCAAGGGGCATCCGGAAAAGTTCCGGATCATCACCTTCGAAGGCGCCTTTCATGGGCGTACGCTGGCGACGATCGCCGCCGGCGGCCAGCAGAAATATCTCGAAGGTTTCGGTCCCAAGGTCGAAGGTTTCGACCAGGTGCCCTTCGGTGACGTTGATGCGCTGAAAGCCGCCATCACGGCCGAGACGGCTGCACTTCTGATCGAGCCCATTCAGGGCGAGGGCGGCATCCGTGCGCCCAGCAAGGAATTCCTGCAGCTGCTGCGGTCGCTCTGCGATGAGCATGGCATGCTGCTGATTTTCGATGAGGTCCAGACCGGCGTCGGCCGCACGGGCAAGCTGTTTGCCTATGAGCAGACGGGTGTCGCGCCCGATATCATGGCGGTGGCCAAGGGTATCGGCGGCGGTTTCCCGCTCGGCGCATGCCTTGCGACGGCGGATGCCGCTTCCGGCATGACGGCGGGCGTGCACGGCACCACCTATGGCGGCAACCCGCTGGCCATGGCTGTGGGCAATGCCGTGCTCGATGTCGTCCTCTCCGAGGGCTTTCTGGAGAAGGTCCGTGATGTCGCGCTGGTCTTCCGCCAGGGCCTTGCTTCGCTGAAGGATCGTTATCCTGATGTCATCGAGGAAATTCGCGGCGAAGGCCTGCTTCTCGGCATCAAGGCGAAGGTCCCGTCGGGCGAACTGCTGCAGGCCATGCGCGGCGAGCATCTGCTCGGCGTGCCCGCGGGCGACAACGTCATCCGTCTCCTGCCGCCGCTCGTTACCACGGCGGAAGAAGCCCGTGAGGGGCTGGCACGCGTGGAAGCGGCCGCCGCTTCCCTGACAGCGAAACAGGCAAAAATCGCCTGAGGAAACAATAAAGGGCGGGCCTCTTCCCGGAGGCTCGCGAGCATGGGACGTTTGAAATGGCTTCACCTAAACATTTTCTTGACCTGTCGGCCGTCAGCTCGCAGGACCTGCGGGCAATTCTCGACGATGCCCGCGCGCGCAAGGCCGCAACCAAGGCCGGAACGGCGGAAAAGCCGCTTGCCGGCAAGATGCTGGCAATGATCTTCGAAAAGCCCTCCACCCGCACCCGCGTCTCCTTTGATGTCGGCATGCGCCAGCTTGGTGGCGAGACGCTTTTCCTCTCCGGTACTGAAATGCAGCTCGGTCGTGCCGAAACGATCGGCGATACGGCCAAGGTGCTGTCGCGTTATGTCGACGCCATCATGATCCGCACGACGGATCATTCGCGCCTGCTGGAGCTTGCCGAGCACGCAACCGTGCCAGTTATAAACGCCCTGACTGACGACACGCATCCCTGCCAGATCATGGCTGACATCATGACCTTCGAGGAACATCGCGGCCCGGTCAAAGGCAAGACCATTGCCTGGACGGGTGACGGCAACAACGTCCTGCATTCCTTCGTGGAAGGCTCGGCCCGCTTCGGTTACCGCATGACAATGGCGGTGCCGATGGGTTCCGAACCCCATGACAAGTTCCTGAACTGGGCCCGCAACAATGGCGGCGAGATCATGTTGTGCCACGATGCCGACAAGGCCGTGGCCGGGGCCGATTGCGTCGTCACCGATACCTGGGTTTCCATGAACCAGGAACACAAGGCGCGCGGCCACAACATCTTCCAGCCCTATCAAGTCAACGAAGCCCTGATGGCCAAGGCGGAAAAAGACGCGCTGTTCATGCATTGCCTGCCGGCCCATCGCGGTGAAGAAGTGACGGATGCCGTGATCGACGGTCCGCAATCGGTGGTCTTCGACGAGGCGGAAAACCGCCTCCACGCGCAGAAGTCCATCATTGCCTGGTGCATGGGCGCCATCTGAGCAATTCCCCCGGCCTGACACGCGTCACGCCGGGTGCTTGAACTTGCCCGCATAGATTACCATCTGTGGGACTTCGAAGAGGCTCGTCGGTTCTGCTGGCGGGCCATCATCACGATTTGCACGTTTTTCCCCGGAAGCGGTTTCTCTTCCCGGGTCTCTGTGCGACAAGCGGAAAAAGCACATTTTAAAAGCCGGACTTTTGGACGGTAGCGGCGCCACGGCTGCGCCAAGGAGTATGACATGGCAGATGTAACGGTTGAACTGGACGATCTCGATTTTGCTGGCGACGACAAGGTTGTGCCCTTTCAGGTCGAAGGTCTGGATGTGCGCGGCCGCGCCGTACAGGTTGGGCCGCTGCTGAATGCCATTCTCGAGCGGCACGATTATCCTGCCGCGGTCGCCCGCCTGCTGGCGGAAGCGACTGTTCTGACGGCGCTGATCGGCACGTCGCTCAAGTTTTCCGGCAAGCTGACCCTCCAGACCAAGGGCGACGGCCCGGTTGACCTGCTGGTCGCGGATTTTACCGCGCCTGAAAGCATGCGCGCTTACGCCCGTTTCGACGAGGAGCGGCTGGCGGCGGCGATCGCGGAAGGCGCAACCTCGCCGGAGCAATTGCTCGGCACCGGCATTCTGGCCTTCACGATCGATCAGGGCGTGGGCATGCAGCCTTATCAGGGCATCGTGCCGCTCGATGGCTCATCGCTGGAAGACATTGCCGGGGTTTATTTCCGTCAGTCGGAACAGCTGCCCACCCGCGTGCGGCTGGGCGTTGCCGAGTTCTTCGACCGTGATGGCGAAGGCAAGCCGCGTCATGGCTGGCGTGCGGGCGGCGTTATCGCGCAGTTCCTGCCGCAGGCGCCCGAGCGGCTGCGCATGCGCGACCTGCATGGCGGCGACGGCGATGAAAGCGGTCACGAGGTGCAGGAGGATGATGCCTGGATGGAAGCCGTCACGCTGTTGAACACGGTGGATACCGACGAGCTGACCGATCCGCAGGTGCCGGTGGAACGCCTGCTCTTCAGGCTTTTCCATGAGAGCGGCGTGCGCATCTATGATGCGCAGGCGGTTTTCGACCGTTGCAGCTGCTCGCGGGACAAGATCAAGGGTGTGCTGTCAGGCTTCACCGCCGAAGAGATCAAGGCGAGCGAGGAAGACGGCGCCATTGCCGTGACCTGCGAGTTCTGCTCCACCACCTATCGCTACGATGTCAGCGAATTTGAAAATGCCTGAATAGAGAGCCGTGCCCCACAAAGGGTGCGGCTTTTTCATTGCCGGGCGAGTGGTTAGTTCAGAACCCGCATCAGGCCCGGTGAATCCAGCGAAAAGGCGGGTATGGTGACGTTGAACACCTCGCCATTTTCCGTTTCCATTTCATAGTGGCCGAACATCAGGCCCGAAGGTGTGTCCAGCGGGCAACCGGAGGAATATTCGTAGCTGTCGCCGGGTTTAAGATGTGGCTTCTCACCCACGACGCCAGGCCCATAGACCTCATCGACCTGTCCGTTCTGATCGGTGATGTGCCAATAGCGATTGACGAGGGTAACCGGAATATCGGAGTTGTTCGCGATCACGACTTTGTAGCCCCAGACGTAACGATCGTCATCCGGGTCGGATTGTTCCTCGAGATAATACGGGTCGACCGTTACCTCGATATCCCTTGTCAGAGCACGATACATACGCGCCACACCTCGATATTATGCCTGCCGCCACATCCTACACTATAGGTTCTGGCTATCGTCAAGAAAATGAATGACTTGACGGGCAGGGGGCATCTCCTGTTGCGCTGCTTTCCACCGTTAGGGATAACGGGAAAGGTAAATATTGGTTGCCTGATAGGGTCTTTTCGGACCGCACCGGCGAACCATGGCCCGACACGCGGTCAGGCCATGGCGATTTGCTGATTGAATTTTCAGGCCGAAACGGCCGCCAGACCCTTCGCCAGATCTTCCAGCAGATCGTCGGTATCCTCGATGCCGCAGGAAAGGCGCAGGGTGCCGCCGGAAATACCGAGTTCAGCACGCGCCTCGTCGGAGAGGTTCTTGTGCGTCGTCGTGCCGGGATGGGTGATAAGGCTCTTGGCGTCGCCGAGATTGTTGGAAATCTTCACGATTTCCAACGCGTTCTGCAGCTTGAAGGCCGCTTCCTTGCCACCCTTCAGTTCGAAGGCCACCAGCGTCGAACCGCCGGACATCTGCCGTGCGATGATGTCGGCCTGCGGATGGTCGGCGCGGCCGGGATAGATGACCTTGGCGACCTTGCCGTTATCGGCGAGAAAATCGGCGATTTTGCCGGCATTGGCCGTCTGCTGTTTCACACGCAGCGGCAGGGTCTCGATGCCTTTCAGTAGCGTCCAGGCATTGAACGGCGACATGGCCGGGCCGGTATGGCGGAAATAATCCTGCAGCTCTTCTTCGATCCACTTCTTGTCGGAAAGGATCACGCCACCGAGGCAGCGGCCCTGACCGTCAATATGTTTGGTGGCCGAATAAACAACGATATGGGCGCCGAGTTCGAGCGGCTTCTGGAAAAGCGGCGTCGCAAAGACGTTGTCGACCACCACCTTGGCGCCGATCTGGTTGGCGAGCTTTGCCACGCCGGCAATATCCACCACTTCGAGCGTCGGATTGGTCGGGCTTTCGAGGAAGAACAGTTTGGTGTTGGGCTGGATCGCCTTTTCCCAATTGCCGAGATCGCGACCGTCGATCAGCGTGCATTCGATGCCGTATTTCGGCGCGAGCGTTTCGACCACCCAGCGGCAGGAGCCGAAAAGGGCGCGGGCAGCAACGATATGGTCGCCGGCGCGCAGCTGGCACATGATGGCGGCGGTGACGGCGGCCATGCCCGACGCAAGTGCGCGGGCGTCTTCAGCGCCTTCCAGCAGGCACATGCGCTTTTCGAACATGTCGTTGGTAGGGCTCGCATAACGGGCGTAGATGAACCCGTCCGTTTCACCCTTGAAGCGCGCTTCGGCTGCTTCGGAGTTTTCGTATACGAAACCCTGGGTCAGATAGATCGCTTCCGACGTTTCACCGTAAGGGGAGCGTAGCGTACCGCCGTGAACGAGCTGGGTTGCCGGGCGCCATTTATTGCTCATGTGATCACCTTCAAAACAAAAAAACCGGCCGCAAAAGCAGACCGGTTCCTAGCACCCGGTCTTTTTAGCCACTTGTTTAACGTGGCTGCAAGCCGACCGGCCAAATCACCACGGGATAAGCTTGCCATACTGCCGTTACCGGCTTGCGTCAATGCTTTCCTTTTGGTTTTGTCGCCGTAAAAAGGAATGATGACCATGACGAGAACCACGGGCATTTTGGCGGATGGCGCGATCAAGGCGCTGTTTGCAGGCGGCAAGCTGAAGAGCGAGGCCGATCTCGATGCTGATCAGGTGCAGCCCGCCAGCCTTGATCTCAGGCTCGGCTCGAAGGCCTATCGCGTGCGCGCCAGTTTCATGCCCGGCCCCGGAACCCACGTCCTCGACAAGCTCAATCGTCTCAGTCTGCACGAGATCGACCTCACCCAGGGCGCGGTGCTGGAAACCGGTTGCGTTTATATCGTTCCCTTGATGGAAAGCCTTGCGTTGCCGGCGGACATGTCTGCCTCGGCCAATCCGAAAAGCTCGACCGGCCGTCTCGATATCTTCACCCGCGTGATGACCGATAATGCGCAGGAATTCGACAAGATACCGGCCGGTTATGCCGGCCCGCTTTATCTGGAAATCAGCCCGCGCACATTCCCCATCGTGGTGCGCCGGGGCTCACGCCTGTCGCAGATCCGCTTCCGCATTGGCCATTCGCTGCTCAACGAAAGTGAACTGCTGAAGCTGCACGAGACGGAAATGCTGGTCGCAAGCGACACGCCCAACGTGACCGGCGGCGGCATCGCGCTTTCGATCGACCTCAAGGGTTTCGGTGAAAACGGGCTGATCGGTTATCGCGGCAAACATCACACGGCGGTGGTGGATGTCGACAAGAAGGCCCAGCACGACGTTCTCGATTTCTGGGAACCGCTCTACGCACGCGGCCGCGCCGAATTGATCCTCGACCCGGATGAATTCTATATTCTCGTCTCACGCGAAGCTGTCCACGTTCCGCCGCTTTACGCGGCTGAAATGACGCCCTTCGACCCGTTGGTGGGCGAGTTCCGTGTGCATTACGCCGGCTTCTTCGATCCGGGCTTCGGCCATGCCGAGGCCGGCGGCACGGGCAGCCGCGCCGTGCTCGAAGTGCGCAGCCACGAAGTGCCCTTCATTCTGGAACACGGGCAGATCGTTGGCCGGCTTGTTTACGAGCATATGCTGGAAAAACCGGAAGGCCTCTATGGCAGCGGCCTCGGCTCCAACTATCAGGCGCAGGGACTGAAGCTCTCCAAGCATTTTCGCGCGGAATAACGAACCCGGCGGGTGCTTGACACCCGCTGCGAACTATCCGATGTCTTATGCGCGCGCGGGTGTAGCTCAATGGTAGAGCAGCAGCTTCCCAAGCTGAATACGAGGGTTCGATTCCCTTCACCCGCTCCAGCGATGCCGCGATCCATGTGCCGGAATATTAAAGGTCATAAGAGAAAGCAGCATCCCGATGGCGCAGTCCCTCAGCGAGATCAGTAAATTTCTAAGCTATGTCCTTCGTCACAAACCGGATGCGATCAGTATCGAACTCGACGCGGAAGGGTGGGCCAATATCGACGAGTTGATAGCAAGAGCCGATATTCCCCTTACGCATGAGTTGCTGCTTGAGATTGTCGATACCAGCGACAAGAAGCGGTTCGCCATTTCTGCCGATGGGCAATTCATCCGGGCCAATCAGGGCCATTCGGTGGTGGTGGATCTCGGTCTCGAGCCTGTAAAGCCACCCGTTTTGCTCTATCACGGCACAGCCACCCGTTTTCTCGGCAGCATCAGGGAAAAGGGATTGCTCCCGCAGAACCGGCAATATGTCCATCTCTCCGCTGATAAAGAAACAGCGAGAAGAGTTGGAGAAAGGCACGGAAAACCTGTTATTCTGACGATCTCCGCCCTGGCGCTGCATCAGGGAGGCCATCGTTTCTTTCAGGCCAAAAATGGTGTCTGGCTCACGAATGAGATAGAGCCGGGCTCTCTTCCGGGGCTGCCGGAAGAGGTGGGCTGAAGCCACTATTTTCCGCGGAACAGCCTGAAATGGTGGGATACGGTCTTGGCCGGATCGTCGTGGAGCCGGCTTTTGGGAGTAGTACACAATTTAGCTTGACTACGATTAAATTGCACGTAATAGTTGATGCAGTCGTAACATAGGGAAAGTGTTATGAGTCGCAAACTTCTTTCGGAATTTCTGGGAACCTTTTGGCTCGTATTCGGAGGATGCGGCAGCGCGGTTTTTGCCGCCGCCTTTCCCGAACTCGGCATCGGCTTCCTTGGTGTCGCTTTCGCTTTTGGTCTGACGGTTCTGACCATGGCCTACGCGGTTGGCGGCATTTCAGGCGGTCACTTCAATCCGGCTGTTTCAGTTGGCCTCACGGTTGCCGGTAAATTCCCGGCGGCAAGCCTCGTGCCTTATATCGTGGCGCAGGTTCTGGGGGCGATCGTCGCGGCTGCGGCGCTTTATGTCATCCTCACCGGCAAGGCAGGGGCTGACATTGGCGGTTTTGCCGCCAATGGTTATGGCGAACATTCGCCGGGCGGATATTCTCTCGTATCGGCGCTGCTGATCGAAGTCATTCTGACGGCATTTTTTCTTATCGTCATTCTGGGCTCGACGCATGGCAGGGTTCCGGCCGGCTTCGCGCCGATCGCCATCGGTCTTGCCCTTACCCTTATTCATCTGATTTCCATTCCGGTCACCAACACATCCGTCAATCCGGCCCGCTCGACAGGACAGGCGCTGTTCGTCGGCGGATGGGCGCTGCAGCAGCTCTGGCTGTTCTGGCTCGCTCCGATCCTTGGCGGCGCCATCGGGGCCGTGATCTGGAAAATTTTCGGCGAGGAAGAGAAGGCCGGCCACACCGGTTCGGTTCAACCTGCGCAGACATGAATAAGAGGCTTTGTTTCCTCGAATGGTCGAGGAAACGACTGAGGAGGATGACATGGATCTTGCTTCGATATTGGCCCAAATCGTTGGCGGTGCGGTAGGCGGCACGGCCGGTGGAAAGATAGTGAAGGACTCCGATCTTGGTTCGCTCGGCAACCTGATTGCCGGCGCCATTGGCGGCCTCGGCGGCGGAACCGTGCTCGGATCGCTGCTTGGCGCGGCCGGAGGTGCAGCAGCTGGCGGCGTGGATATCGGCGCTCTTGCCGGTCAGCTCGTTGGCGGCGGTGTCGGTGGTCTGATCGTGCAGATCATCGTCGGCCTGATCAAGAACAAGCTCGTTGCCAAGTAGAGCGGTTCGGTCGCCTTCAGGATGAAATGACGGACCTTGCCGAAGGAGGAGCTTCGTTCGGCAAGGCATTGGCTTCTATTATTGATGACACCGGTAATGCAAGGCCTGAAGCGGATTTGCGGATAACAGCATGTCGCTGAAACCATGAAGCGTCGCCGCGGTTGACCGAAAGAAGCACCAAATCTATTTTGACTGTTTTCGAAAATGCCGGGTCAGTCGGTTTTTTTGACGACCGGCGCGTGTGGTGTCTTGTTCCATGTGAAGGGTTTGGTTTTGAGCTCCACCACGGCCCGCCAGGCCGCGACTGATAACATCAGCCAATATGCGGGCATCGCCAGCCATCGCCTTCCGACATGTCGTCTTTCATAGGCGATCATTCTGCTTCGGCCCATCAGCACGAAGATCGTGTAGCTCCCGGCGATATTCAGCACATCGATAAAAAACAGCAGACCTTGCCAGGTGAGTAGCAGATCAGCACCGTTTTCCCGGATGGCGATAGTCATGAATGCCAGGGAAACGAAGAGCAGGGGATGGGCAAGCGACGACAGAAGCATGCCGCCGATCAGCAGCTGAAAAACCATATAGGCAAACCATCCCATGTCGCGCGCGGTCGCAAAAGGCGCACGGGTCATCACCAGCCAGCTTTGCAGCCAACCCTTGTACCAGCGTGTTCGCTGGTTCAGCCACACGGGCAGCGAGGTCGGCGCGTCCTCCAGCGTCTGTCGTCGGATGACGCCGCAACGATAACCGAGCCGATGCAGCCTGAGTCCGAGGTCGGCGTCCTCGGTTACATTATAGGGATCCCAGGCACCGGCCCGCCGCAGCACGGCGGTCCGGAAGTGATTGGAGGTGCCGCCAAGCGGCAGCGGCAAGCCGTGTGCGGATAGCACAGGTAACATGCAGCGGAAGAGACCGGAATATTCCAAGGCGAAACAGGCGCTGAGCCAGGAGGAAGAGGCATTGCTGATGATAAGCGGCGCCTGCAGGCAGGCCACCTCGTCTGGCTCATTGCGGAAGGTGGTATAGGCTTCACGCAATTGCTGCGGATGGGGCCGGTCCTCGGCATCATAGACCACAACGAATGCGCCGCGCGCGCCGGAAAGCGCATAGGTGAGGGCTTTGGGTTTGGTGCGCGGCAGGGAAGGCGGCACCCTGACAACCTCTATATGCGGGCCGGGGTTTATCCGCCGGATCGCCTCGATCGTTGCGTCGTCGTCAGCCTCGCAGACAAGCTTGATGTCCAGTCGGGATCTGGGCCAGTCCAGACGTTCCAATGCGCCGATGAGCTGCCCGACGACGGCCTCTTCCCGGTAAAGCGCCACCAGAACGGTATAGACAGGCAGTTCGTTTTCCTGCCGAGAAAGCGAGACGGCACCGTTTTCCGTGGGTGCATGGACGAGGGCGAACAGCCTGAAAAGCAGGGTAAAGAGGTAAAGAAGCGTCAGGGTGATATGCAGATAGGCAAATGCCGCTTCCGTATAAAACAGCAGCGACAGAATGAGCAGGGTAACGAGAACGCCACTGCAGAAACCCTGCTGGCCGTGCAGCGTGATCCTGGCGGAATGGTGTGGCGCCGTATTGAAAAGCCGCTGCTGGGTTTCCGCCAGGCGGCGGGCCTCGCCCGCTTTCCAGATTGCGTTGCGCATGGCTTGCGGTGTGGTTACGGCAAATTCGTCGAGAAGACGCGGGCGCTGATCCAGCATGTTTTTCAGAGACGCCATCCGCGCCAGTTCCGGCACGATCAGCAGCGTCGGCGTGCCGTGCAGCGGTGTCAGCCGCAGCAACCTTGGTTCGGCAAGTTGAGTGTCCAGTCGGTTCAGGTCCACCACCCGGCCCGGGCTTATTTCCGGAAGAAATGGCAACCGCAGCAATCTGGCGAAAGCGCTGAAATAGGCATCCGCCGTTACGAGACTGCTTGCCAGCAATTCGTCTTCTACAGTCGAGCCATTTTCCAGCGCCCGCTGTTCGAATGCCTCGATATAGGTCTTGCCAAATCCCAGCGAAGAGAGAAAGCGGGCTTGTTCGGCCTGGTCCTGTTCGGAAGCGGCCCAAAGCGGATCATCGCTGGTACGGGAAAATGCAATTTTTCGTGTCGCCGGCGTCGTACAAAACGAATCTCGTGTATATTGCCTAAAATAATCCATGCATCGCCGCCGCCGTCATGGTGCCGCCCCACTTTCTGTCACGGATAGTATAGATGAGAATGACGAATGTAACGCGGAATATAGGTATCGGTTTTACTTTAGCTCTCGCTTTAAAATTGACTGGTTTTATTGGTGAAGTTCGTGCGGAGGGATTGTCGGACGGAAACCGGATGCCGGTGTTGTTCGATGCGCAGGAGCGATTTCCGGGCGGCGACCTTTCTTCAGTTCCCCGCATCAGATTTCTGATGTCGGTCGATTTTCCGCCGTTCAATTTTACCGATCAGGAAGGCCGGCTTGCAGGTTTCCATGTCGATCTGGTGCGTGAAATCTGCGCCCAGTTGAAGGTCGAAAGCAAATGCCAGGTGCAGGCGCTGCCGTTTGACGAGCTGGAGGCGGCGCTTGAAATGGGGGAGGGCGAAGCGGTCATTTCCGGCCTCGCCACCACTGCCGATCTGCGCAAGAGTTTCACTTTCTCGCGGCCCTATCTGTTGATGCCTGCCCGTCTTGCGGTGAACAAGGCGGCGAAATTCACCGGCTCCGGCGCTGATGCGCTTTCTGGAAAGAAGGTGGGTGTGGTTGCCGGTTCTCGGCACGAACAGATGCTGAAAGCTTTCTTTCCAAAGGCCGCGGCCGAGGGTTTCGAGGGCTATGAACCCATGTATGACGCGTTGAAGAAAGGCAAGGTGGACGCCATCCTCGCCGACGGTCTGCGCCTGCCTTTCTGGGTTTCGGGAAGCGCGTCCGAAGGCTGCTGCGCGCTCTTCGGTGGTCCCTATATGTCCGACAGGTTTCTCGGCGAAGGCCTGTCCATCATGACCGTCGATCCCGACAACGTGCTTGTTCCGGCTTTCGATCAGGCGCTGGCGGCCCTTTCCCGCAACGGCCGGCTGGAAGAAATATACCGGCGTTATTTCCCTTACGGGCTCTATTAGAGAGAGCCGGCCACCAGATCGGTTCTGACGCCCGCTCTTATTTGGCCGGCGCGAAAACCTCTTCGTTTCGGCGCAGGCGCAGCAGCGCGATCCACACGGCGGCGGCGATGGCGGTTTCCACCATGAAATAGCTGCCGATCGTTCCCGAAATGCTGAAGGACCAGGTGAAGAAGGCGACGACGACGGAGCCGATGAGATTGCCGCTGTTCCAGATCTTCGCGCGAATATCCTGCCGTCCGGATGCGCCCAGCGCCTCAAGCGCGGTGGCGGCAACGGCCATGGGCAGAACCGCCCAGCAAAGCACGCGGGTGATGACGGGCAGCGAGACATATTCATCGCCGAACAAAAGCGGCAGGAAGGGTGCGATGATGAAAATGACGAGCGCACTGCCGGTCGCGATGAAAAGTGCAGCCTTCAGCACATTATAAGCGCGTTCTATGGTCTTGGTGATGCCCTGCAGGGCGGCGGAGGCCGAACCCGGATAGATCAGCCGGTTGAGGGCCTCGACGGAGAGATAGGAACTGTCGAGAATGCGCCGGGCGATGGAATAACTGCCCAGCACCTCGGCGCTGGCAATGGCGCCGAGAACGAGAATATCGGCATTGCCGCGCACGGCCTTGAACAGGAACTGGGTGGAGAACAGGATGCCGATGCGGATTTCCTCGCGCACGATGCGGAACACCGGGCGGCCGAGTCTCGCGATCGCCTTCACCGAAATCATGGCCGCAATCGTGTGGGCTGCGAGGTTCCACAGCGCCCAGGCCTCCACGGTTTCCACCTTGAAGATGAGGCAGGCTACTACCGCGGCAATGGTGCGGGCGACGGCAAACATCACTTCCAGCTTGTTGGCGGAGGCGAAGTTGGAATGGGCGATGAAGCTCTGCGTGGAAAGCGAGATGACTTTCAGGAGGACGAGGTTGGTGAACAGGATCAGGAAGGTGGTGATCAGCGTGTGCAGCAGGGTTTCCGAGGTCGGGAAAAATACCGGGATCGTCACCATGCCGATGATTGTCAGCACCACGCCTGTCGCGGCGCTCAGGAGATAGCTGTGGCCGAGCATGACGGGAAACATGCTGCGATCCTGCGCGACGCGGCGGATCAGTGATTCCTGCGAACCGATACCGCAAATCTGGACACCGAGATTGGTGACGGCCGTGATGGAGGCGTAAAGCGCGAATTGTTCGACACCGAGATGGCGGGCAAGCAACGCGAAGGTCAAAAGCTGGGCGGCGCTGGACATGAGGAGCGCTCCGCCTGACGCCATGTAGGTCAATCCCAGTCTGACTAGATGGCCGAGCCGCGGCGTATTGAACGACACCTCATTCTCCATGTTTTCCGGCATTGCCGGGCGAATTCAAAAATGACTGCGCTGTTTTTAAAATCTGGCGAACTGAAAAAGCCGCAACCGGCCAATAATGTGAAGGTCCGCGACCCGAATGAATGGCAGTTTATCCTGTCATATCCCTCTTGAGGTAAGAGAGGGTTAAAGCAATTGCATAATAATGATGATAATGACTGTTTATGGTTATTTGGACATGGCCCTGTTTCAGAAGGGTTTCGTTGTTCGTCACAAGGCAGGCCAATGATCCGATCATCCATATCAGGTGCAGGCGACCATGCCGCGTTTGGCTGACACGCAGCCCCTCTCTGCACAGGGCAGCGCCATATCACTCGCCGGCGGCCGGCGCGACGCGATTTTTTTCGTCGCCACCATGCTCTATATCTGGATTTCCGTCGCCCCTTTCGAAAATCTGGCAGCGCCGCCGGTGCCGCACGCCGCCGCAAACCAACTAACCGGCCTCGTGATCGCATTGATCCTCGGCGTTTTTGCGCTGCGCCACCGGCTGACGGGTCTACTGCTGCGACCGCGACTGCCCATTCTGCTGCTATTCTTCTGGCTGGCGATATGTTCGGTGGTCGGAACCCAGCCAAGCACGTCGCTGCAACGTCTGGTCTTCACGGCGCTCCTGTGCTTCATCACCAGCGTTCTCGTCGTCATGCCGCGCGACCGGCGGCAGTTCGACCGGATGATGGCCATCTTCGCCATCATTCTCCTGGCGCTGTGTTATCTGGGGGTGATCTTCCTCAGCTCGCGCTCGATCCATCAGCCCTATGATCTCGATGAAAAAGCGCTCGCGGGAGACTGGCGCGGCATTTTCAACCACAAGAACGCCGCCGCTCCGGCCATGATCATTCTTTTCATGATCGGGCTTTACCTGCGCAATGCCTGGTCGACGCTGGGCGGCATCGCCATCACGCTGCTGGCCGGTTTCTTCCTGTGGAAGACCAATGGAAAAACCGCGGCCATGCTTTTGCCCGTCACCGTGGCGCTGATCTGGGTCATGGAAAGGCATGCCCACCGCACTCTGCTGATGATCGGCGGTCTTCTCGCCTTCATCAACATATCCGCGGTTGGCTCCACTTATTTCCCGAGCATACAGAATTTTGTCGAAAGCCTGGGCATCGATTCCACCTTCACCGGCCGCACGGACATATGGCGGCTGTCCTTCGACACTTTCGCGCAATCGCCGATCTTCGGGCAGGGGTTCCAGGCATTCTGGGCGAGCGACCGGCTCCTGTCGCAGGCCGATATAGCCGGCACCTGGGCCGTTACAGCCTTCCATGCCCATAATGGCTATATCGAAAGCCTGCTGAATGGCGGCTTGCCGGCCTTCATTCTCACCGTCATCTGGCTGGTCATCATCCCCGCGAACGATTTCCGCACCGCAGTGGACAAGGGTACTGATCCGGGCCTGACCCGACTTTTTGCACGAATTTGGGTGTATGCGCTGCTTTCTTCGTGTCTTGAGAGTAATTTCTTTACCGGAACCGGGCCTATCTGGTCTTCTCTGCTGATCGCAATCTATTGTTTGAGGCATCAGGCTTACGACATACTTGAACAGGGGCAGTAATTTGCAGACAGGCCGGGGGGCTTTGTATGACGCAAAAAATCGGGACTTTTGCAGACCGGATCAATAACCGGCTGGTGCGCTATTTTCCGGGGCCGGCGGCACGGATCGAAACATCCGAACCGATCGTGTCCTTCACATTCGACGATGTGCCGGCAAGCGCCTGGACGGCGGGTGCGCGCATTCTGGAAAACGAGGGCGTCTGCGGGACGTTTTATATCGCCGGCGTGTTCATCGACAAATACGATGAACAGCAGCAGATGATTTCCACAAAAGGCTGTTCGGAACTGGCAGCGGCCGGCCATGAACTTGCCTGCCACACTTTTTCCCATCGCAAACTTTCGAGCTTTTCACGACGGGGGTTCGAGGCGGATCTCGATCGTAATGACACCGTGCTCGGATCATTCGATGGAGGCCGCCACGGGCGTAATTTCTCCGTTCCCTTCGGCATGGCCTCACCGGTCATGCAGCCGCTACTGCGGCGCCGGTTCAGGACTGCGCGCGGCATCATGCCTGGCATCAACAGGGGCAGCGTCGACCCGTATAATCTTGCCGCAGTCGAGTTGCGTGCGGATCAGAACTACCTCGACGCCGCCGACCACTGGCTGGAAGATGTTTTGCAAAAAGGCGGCTGGCTCATCATCTTCACCCATGATGTTTCGCGCACACCAAGCTTTTACGGTTGTCCTGAAGACAGATTTCAGAGCCTCGTCCGCAGGGCGGTATCCGGTGGTGCGAAGATCATGACGGTCGATGCCGCGGCAACGGCGCTCGGCCTGTAGAGGAAATTCTCGGCGCGTTTCCCGAGCTGCAACGGCTGAAACGGCAGGCCCGTGTCCGCAATTGCGGGCTACTGGCTGGCCCAGATGATGCGGGCAATCCACTCCACATCGGCCATGTCGAAGCTGCGGTTGGGATGTTCCGGGTTGAGCGAAAGAAGCTCGATGTTCTTGGGGCTTTGCCGCGCCAGCACCTTGGCCATCACTTCGCCGTCGCGGCTTTTCAGCACCACGCGGTCACCGCGCCGCACCTGTGCGCCCGGCTCCACGATGAGGATGTCGCCGTCACGGTAAAGCGGCATCATGCTCTCGCCCTGTACTTCCAGCGCATAGACGCCCTGTTTGCGCTCGGGAGAGGAGGGGAATTCTACCACATCCCAGCCCTGACCGGCCGGAAAACCGCCATCATCGAAAAAGCCGCCGGAGCCTGCCTGGGCGAAACCGAGCAGGGGAATGGCGTTGTCCGCGCCCGAAGGCTGCATCGTCTGCGCCCTGCCGAAAGCATAACCGAAAAACTGGTCGACGCTTGCCCCCGTCGCTTCCAGCACCTTGGAGACGGATTCCGTCGAAGGCCAGCGTTTGCGGCCATCCGGCCCGAAACGTTTCGATTTGTTGAACGAGGTGGGATCGAGACCGGCGCGCTTCGCCAATGCCGAAGGCGTCAGCTGATGGCGTTTAGCAAGCGTATCGATGGCGCTCCAGATCGTCTCGTGTGAAAGCATGATAGAAAGCCCGCAAGTGGAGCCGATAGCGGAAAGCTCCTGTCGTATATTGACCGGAATCTAGACCATATCCGGTCAGGAGTAAAGCAAGGAAAGGAATAAAATCCTTGCTCTACGCCACCATGGCCGACGTATTTATCTTGGCCAGCTGGATCACCGCCTGCGTGCGGCTGTCGACCTTGAGCTTCAGCAGGATCGCGGAGACATGCGCCTTGATGGTAGCTTCGGAAACATTGAGCTCATAGGCGATCTGCTTGTTCAGCAACCCTTCGGCCAGCATGCCCAGAACCCGGCTTTGCTGCGGCGTCAGTGTTCTGAGCCGGCCGATGAGATCGGCCACGTCAGGATCCTGTTCCTTATCGCCCTGATGACCTGACGGTATCCAGACATCACCTTCCAGAACCGCGCGGATGCCGTCTCTGATATCATCGATACCAGAGGACTTGGAAATGAAACCGGAAGCGCCGAGTTCGATGGATCGGCGAACGGTGGTCGCATCGTCCGTTGCCGAAACGATGACGATCGGCAGGCTGGAAAATTCCGCTCTCAGCGCCATCAGGCCTGAAAATCCGCTGACCCCCGGCATGGCGAGGTCGAGCAGCATGAGATCGGCGTCGTTGCGCGCTGCGGCCGCACTTCGGGCAGCCTCGAAATCTCCGGCTTCAACGATGGTCTGCTGCCCGTCGAGGCCGGATACGGCCTGTTTCAGGGCGCCGCGAAAAAGCGGGTGGTCATCTGCTATGATAATGACAAGTTCCGACATTCTGGCCCCCTCCCAAGGGCGTTATGCGGTTCTTTTTTGGGTACTGGCGCACTCCCATTTGCCGGCGGTCGAACGCTTCCGGCTCCTTTGCCAAAGGTTGCGCCAATCGCTCCCGCATTACAAGGAAAAGCTTGTGGACAGGCGGTCTTTCAGGGCTTCCGTAATAAAAATGCCGTGGAAACTGTGGACAATTGCCATGCTTTGCGGCAAACCGCCCGGACAGGAAAGTGCTGGAAAGCCTTGGAGAGCCCCATGCAGGAAACGCCCGCGATCATCTATAAAATCGTGCCGGAGACGTTGTGGAGTGCGGCCAGGGCGAAGGGCGTCTTCGAAGGCGCAGCCATCGATCTGACCGATGGTTTCATTCATTTTTCAACGGCAAAACAGGTGGCCGAGACCGCCGCACGGCATTTTTCCGGCCAGGTCGATCTGTTTCTGATTGCAGTCGATGGCGCGGCCCTTGGCGACAAGCTGGTCTATGAACCCTCCAGAGGCGGCGATCTTTTCCCGCATCTCTACGCGTCTCTTCCCTTGACCGCCGTGCTTTGGGAAACGCCGCTTTCACTCGGCCACGACGGCCAGCACCAGTTTCCGGAGATTTTGTGATGAGCGGATTATTTTCCTCTGTGGGCCGCAAGGGCTTGTTTCTCGTCGATCCGGAAAAGGCGCATGGCCTGTCCATCGCGGCGTTGAAAAGCGGCTTTCTGCCCACCTGCATGGTGCCGCACGATCCGCGTCTGCAGCAGACCGTGGCGGGTCTCGTGTTCCCCAATCCGCTCGGCATGGCGGCGGGTTACGACAAGAATGCGGAAGTGCCGGGGCCGCTTCTCCGGCTCGGTTTCGGCTTCACCGAAATCGGCACCGTCACGCCGAAGGCGCAATCCGGCAATCCCAAACCGCGCATCTTCCGCCTGGTCGAAGATGAAGGTGTCATCAACCGCCTCGGCTTCAACAATGAAGGTCATGCCGCTGCGCTGGAGCGTCTGAAGCAGGCGCGTCTGCGCGGCATTGTCGGCGTCAATATCGGCGCCAACAAGGATAGCGAAGCTCGCATCGCCGATTATGTGCAGGGCATCGAGGCCTTTTATTCGGTTGCGTCCTATTTCACCGTCAATATTTCCTCGCCCAATACGCCCGGTCTGCGCGACCTGCAGGCGCGCGAAAGCCTTGCCGCCCTTCTCACGGCGGTGCTGGAACGCCGCAAGGCGGAAGCCGAACGTTTCGGCAAACGCATCCCGGTCTTCCTCAAGATCGCGCCCGATCTGACTGAAGAGGGGCTGGATGATGTTGCCGAAGAGGCGCTGGCCCATGATCTCGACGGACTGATTGTCTCCAACACCACGCTTTCCCGCGAAGGCCTGCGCCCCGGTCCGCATAAGGGCGAGGCCGGCGGCCTGTCCGGCAAGCCGCTATTCGAGCTTTCCACCACGGTTCTCGCCAAGATGCGCCGTCGCGTCGGCGCCAATCTGCCGATTATCGGCGTTGGCGGTATTTCCTCCGCGGAAACGGCGCTGGAAAAGGTGAGGGCAGGGGCCGATCTCGTGCAGCTTTATTCCTGCATGGTCTATGAAGGTCCCGGCCTGCCATCGGCCATCGTCAAGGGACTGTCGAAGCTGGTCGCCCGCGAGGGCGTGGAGTCGATCCGTGAACTGCGCGACAGCGCGGTGGATCGCTGGGCCGACCGTAAGCTCGGTTGAGTACGACCTGGGTGGGGTTTCTCTACCCTCATCCCTGTGCTTGTCACAGGAATCCAGCCAGCCCAAGTCCTTGGGCTGAAAGAAGTCTCTCCGCCGCGCAGACGCGCTTCGACTGGATTCCTGTGACGAGCGCAGGCATGAGGGCGCGGGGGTACCCTAGTCTCCGCCCATTCTCAGGCGCAGAGCACCATGGCCCAATAGGGTCGGTTGCGGCTGGCGGCGTCATAGGCCACCGCGACGCCGAGACCATTATAGGGCCCGAGCATATTTTCGAGATGGTGTTTGGAGCCGATCCAGGCCTTCACCACCCGCTCGACACTGTCTTGCCCTGCAGCCACGTTTTCCGCCGCCGGAAGCGGGACATTGCCGTCCTTCATGCGGATAAGGAAACTGTCGGTCAGGCCGATCAGATGCGCCATCTTCTGCGCCTTGACCATGCGGCCGGCCTGATAGGCGGCAGCACCGCTTGCTGGACCATTGATGGAAAGCGGGGAAAGCCCCTTCGTGCGGCGCAGGTCATTGACCATGGGAAGTGCCGCCGCCGTTTCGTCGCGGGTGCCCGATGGCATGCCCTTGTTGGTGGGCATGGAAACGCAGGCGGAAAGAACGGAACCAGCGGAAAGCAGCACGAAGCCGCGCCGTGAAAGCGTTTGAAACGTGGAATCGGTCATGTCAGCGGCGATAGCTCAGGAGGCGCAGGATGATAAAAACGGGAATGACGATCGTCGCGCCAAGGATCAGATAGTCGCCGATTGCGCCGAGCGCATGGAAACCGCTGCGCCACAGGTCGACCACGAAATCGCGCGCGCCATAGATGATGTTCCACGGAGTCAATCCGAAGATCGCCATCAGAAAGCCGACGAGCAATGAAACGACGAGTAGTTTCACCACGGTGCGGGCCACCGTATCACCCAGCATTTTGTTGACCTCACCGGCCATCAGCAAGTCTCCTGTTTTATCCTGACATATGGGGCGCACCGCTTCGATGCAAGTTTTCGCGCATTATATCGCGCCATATCCGTCAATTCCACGCAGGGGCCATGAAATAGGACTTGAGTTTTTTTATGGCTTGATAAATGACAGCCAGCATCTTCTCAGGAAATAATTGATGGCCCCAAACCAGTTTTCTTCCGGTGACGTCATTGCCGACCGCCGGGCGGACTATGCCCGCATGTTGGCGGAGGGCGGTGACTATCCCGCCGCCGCCGAACTCATGGAACAGGCGCTTGAACTTGCGCCACGGTGGACGGCGGGTTGGTTTCGCTTCGGGGAATATCATGAAAAGGCGGGGGAGACGGCAAAAGCCGTGGCGGCTTACGAGAAAGTCGCTGAACTGGATACGGAAGGGCTGTTTGCAGCCGAACTGAAGCTCGCGGTTCTCGGCGCCGCGGAAACACCCGAGCAGCCGCCGAGCCGTTATGTGGAAGGGCTGTTCGACGATTATGCCGACCGTTTCGAAACCTCGCTTGTGGAGAAGCTTGACTACAGCGTGCCGCAAAAGCTGGCGGAACTGATAGGCAAGGCGGCGGATGGCGGCGTCTTCGATACCATTGTCGATATCGGCTGCGGCACGGGTCTCCTCGGTGTCGAAATCCGCACCCTCGCAAAACGGCTTGAGGGTTTCGATATTTCCCAGAACATGCTGGCCAAGGCGGAGGAAAAGGGGCTTTACGATTATCTGGGTCAGGCTGATCTTTCGCTGGAAGCGGAGGCCTCGGGACTTTTCATATCCACCCTGGCGCAATACCGCGCCGATCTCGTCGCCGCCGCCGATGTGATGATGTATCTCGGCAGCCTCGAAACCGTCATGCCGCTCGTTTCCGCCCTGCTCAGGCCTTCAGGCTTTTTTGCCTTCTCGGTGGAGGATGCGGGGGATGAGGACGGTTTTATCCTGCGGGAATCCCTTCGTTACGCCCATTCCAAAAGCTATGTGACCGACCTTCTTGAGCGGACGGGCTTTTCCCTCCTCGACATCCGTAAAACCACCATTCGCAAGGATGCCGGAAAACCCCTTTCCGGCATTCTTTTTCTTGCCCGCGCGAAAGCCTGAACATTCCGTTTCTTGCCTTTTTCACGATAGGTCAGTCTTGCTTACTTATCCATCTTGATCGGCTGTTTTTTGCAGTGCAAAATATACCTGAACAAGAGGAAAAAAGCGTGAGCATAACGAGAAGCGTTTACGGCATGTGGAGTTCCGATCCGGCCAGACATGCGCCGGTGGAAGACGTGCAGGGCATCGTCACCGGCGCCATCGTCTCGGCGCTCGGCTTTTATCTCCTCAACAAGGTCGGCCTTCTGACCGGCGGCACCGCTGGCGTCGCCTTCCTCCTTCATTATGCCTTCGGCATCAGCTTCGGCCTTTTGTTCTTCGTCGTTAATCTGCCGTTCTATTATCTGTCCTTCCGCCGTCTCGGTCTTGCCTTTTCCTTCAAGACCTTCATCGCTATCGGCCTTGTTTCGGTGCTAACGGAAGTGGAGGCGCGCTGGATGGTGATTGACAGTATCAATCCGCTCTGGGCGGCGCTGCTCGGCGGTCTGCTTCTGGGCTACGGATTGCTGGCGCTCTATCGTCACCGTGCCAGCCTAGGCGGTATCGGCATTCTCGCCATCTATATTCAGGACCGTTTCGGCATCCGCGCCGGTCTGATCCAGCTGGCCTTCGACGCCTTCGTGATGCTCTGCGCCTTCCTCGTCATCGATCCGGCCACGGTCGCCTATTCGATTGTCGGCGCTTTTGTCCTCAACATGTTTCTGGCCATCAATCACCGCTCGGACAGATATATCGTCGTGCGCTGAATAAGCATGCTTGAAATCCGTCCTGCTTGAGTGCAATAGCTCGGCAAGGGCCTGAAAATCAGGGGAAAAGGCATGGACGATACGACTGCGCGCAGGCGCCTGAACCTTTGGGCCTCCGCGCCGGATCGTCATTCGCTGCTGGAAGACGCGCAGGGCGTTCTGGCGGGCAGCATGCTGGTTTCGCTGGGCGTCACGCTGTTTTCGTCCGCGGGCCTTTTGACGGGCGGCGTGGTGGGGCTTGCCTTCCTGGCGCATTATTCCACCGGCTTCAGCTTCGGCGTGGTGTTTTTCCTTGCCAATCTACCGTTCTATTATCTCGCCTTCCGTCGCCTCGGCCTCGCCTTCACGGTCAAGACCTTCTGCGCTATCGCGATGACGGCGCTGCTTTCCGAATATATGCCCGGCTTTTTCGCCTTTCAGAGTATCAATCCGGTTGCCGCAGCGCTTTTTGGCGGGCTGACGGTTGCGGCCGGCATGCTGGCGCTGTTTCGCCATCGCACCAGCCTCGGCGGTTTCGGCATCTTGGCGCTTTATCTGCAGGATCGTTTCGGCTGGCGCGCGGGCCTCGTGCAGCTCGCCTTTGACGGCATGGTGCTGGCCTGCTCGTTCTTCGTGGCCACACCTTTCGTCATCCTCTGCTCCATCCTTGGCGCGTTGGTCATGAACCTCACGCTTGCCATCAATCACAGGAACGACCGCTACATCGCCATGTAGCGGCCGCCCGTTCCGGGTTTAAGAGGTCAGGCCGCCTTCGCAGCCGCATCGACCGGATGCTGCGAGCGGAAACCGACGGCGATGCGGTTCCAGGTGTTGATCGCGCCGATGGCGACGGTGATCTTCACGATGTCCTCATCGGGGAAATGCGCCTTCAGCGTCTCGAAGGCGTCATCCGGAGCGCCGGTTTCAGCAATCTTCGTCACCGCGTCCACCCAGCCGAGCAACGCCCGTTCCTGTTCGGTATAGACGGGGGATTCCCGCCATACGCTCATCAGGTTGATCCATTGTTCGGAAAGGCCGTCATGACGGCTTTCCTTCACATGCATGTCCACACAGAAAGCGCAGCCGTTGATGATCGAGGCACGCAGCTTGATGAGGTGAACGAAGCGGCGCTCAAGCCCGCTGCTCTGAACGTAATTTTCCAGAGCCATAACGGCCTTGAAGGCTTCGGGGGATGCTTTGGCATAGTTCAAACGGGTTTTCATGGGTCTCTCTCCATTGGTTGGGTCTGTTTAAGGGTATGCGTCATCGTTCCGGAAAGCGGTGACGCTTCCGGTATTTCGGGTGATTGGTTCTTTTGGGTCTTAGCGCGCCGCCGTCTTGCGCTCGTTCAGCGCCAGAAAGGCACAGCCGCGTGCGGCAATGCCACCGTCGTCATTGGCGGCAAGGTCGCCCAGAATATCGGCCATGCTGGTTTTGGCGAGTTCCGCCCGATAGGCCTTCTCCGCTTTCAGCATCGCGGCATTGATGCCGCAGGGCTTGGTGAAATAACGTCCCGGCAAGGGGTTGGGGCCCCGCTGGCGAATTTCCGCACAGCGAAAGGCAGGCTGCGGCCCCTCCACGGCAAGAACGATATCGAGCAGCGTAATCCTGTCGGTCGTCCGGGCAAGACGATAGCCGCCCTTCGGCCCCGGCACGGTGGCGACTATTCCGGCGCTCGACAGCGATTGCAGGTGTTTCAAGAGATAGCTCGTGGAAACGCCGTGAAATTCCGCAAGCGCCGCCGCTGAAAGCACGCCGCCTTCGGAAAGTCCCGCCAGCATGCCTACACTGTGAATGGCCTGTTCAACGCCGTCGCCGAGTTTCATCCGTTTTGCTCTTTTGTGGTTCGCTTAAGTATCGTGGATATAATTTATCCATGATTATGCATTCCTGTCAAGCGGTCCTGTTCCGCTCTTCTTTTTTCAAGGTTTCTCACTACCTTGAAAGCGTGAAACACGCTGAGTCTCCCATCTCCGGCACGCATGTCGGTTCCTTGCCCCTTCCATTCCAGAAATGGTTTGCGCAAAAGGGGTGGTCTCCGCGCGCGCATCAATTGGAGCTGATGGCGCGGGCGCTGGGCGGCGAGAACATGCTGCTGATTGCGCCCACGGGCGCCGGCAAGACGCTGGGCGGCTTCATGGCCTCGCTCACCGATCTCGCGGAACGCGGCAAGGTGCCGCCGGGCTCGGGCTTTGTCGGCGTGCACACGCTCTATATCTCGCCGCTCAAGGCGCTTGCGGTCGATATCGAGCGCAACCTCACCAGGCCCGTTTCCGAAATGGGCCTGCCGATTTCCATCGAAACCCGTACAGGCGATACGCCGCAGGGCAAACGCCAGCGCCAGAAGGTCAAACCGCCGGATATTCTGCTGACGACGCCGGAACAGGTCTCGCTGTTGCTCGCCAACAAGGAGGCCGAGCGCTTTTTCCGTGACCTGAAATATGTGGTGCTCGATGAATTACATTCACTCGTCACCTCCAAACGTGGCCACCTGCTGTCGCTGGCGCTTGCCCGTGTGCGCCGGCACGCACCCGATGTGCGCTTTATCGGCCTTTCCGCCACGGTGGCGGAGCCGATGGATTTGCGTGGTTATCTTGCACCGCAGGGGCAGGGCGAGCCACCCGCTGGCCTCATCACCGTCGAGGGCGGCGCAAAACCGGATATTTCCATCCTGAACACGGAAGAGCGCATCCCATGGTCCGGCCATTCGGCGCGTTACGCCATGAAGGATTTGTACTCTGCGCTGAAGGACCACCAGACGACGCTGATCTTCGTCAATACCCGCTCGCAGGCGGAGCTGATCTTCCAGGAACTCTGGACCATCAATGACGACAATCTGCCGATTGCCCTGCATCACGGTTCGCTGGATGCTGCTCAGCGTCGCAGGGTGGAGGCCGCCATGGCCGAAAACCGGCTGCGCGCCGTCGTCGCCACCTCCACGCTCGATCTCGGCATAGACTGGGGCGACGTCGACCTTGTCGTGCATGTCGGTGCGCCGAAGGGCGCAAGCCGCCTGGCCCAGCGCATCGGCCGCGCCAATCACCGCATGGACGAGCCATCAAAGGCAATTCTCGTTCCGGCCAACCGTTTCGAGGTGATGGAGTGTCGCGCTGCACTGGATGCCAATTATATCGGCGCGCAGGATACGCCGCCGATTGCCGAAGGCGCGCTCGATGTTCTCGCCCAGCATGTTCTCGGCATGGCCTGCGCCGAACCCTTCGATGCGGACGATCTTTACCGCGAAGTGACCAGCGCCTCGCCCTATGCCGATCTGCCGCGCGCCACCTTCGACCGGGTGGTGGATTTCACCGCCACCGGCGGCTACGCGCTGCGCACCTATGAGCGTTACGCCCGCATCCGCCAGATGAAGGACGGTCGCTGGCGGGTCTCCAATCCCGCCGTCGCACAGCAATATAGGCTGAACCTCGGCACCATCGTCGAGGCGGCGGAACTGAATGTCCGCATGGTCAAGCGCAATCCCAAGGGCACGGTCGGGCGCGGCGGCATGTCGCTCGGCAAGGTCGAGGAATATTTCCTCGAGCAGCTGGTGCAGGGCGATACGTTCCTTTTTGCCGGCAAGGTGCTGCGTTTTGAAGGTATCCGCGAGAATGAATGTCTGGTCTCGCAGGCCTTTTCCATGGACCCGAAGATACCCTCCTATGCCGGCGGCAAGTTTCCGCTTTCCACCTACCTCGCGGATCAGGTGCGCTCCATGCTCTCCGATCCCGCCCGCTGGCAGGCGCTGCCGGATCAGGTGCGTGACTGGCTGGCGATCCAGAAGGAGAAGTCGATTATTCCCAGGCGCGACGAGCTGCTGGTGGAGACCTTCCCCTTCCGCAAGCGCTTCTTCATGGTCATGTATCCCTTCGAGGGACGCTTGGCGCACCAGACGCTCGGCATGCTTTTGACGCGCCGGCTGGAGCGTGCGGGCGCAAAACCCATGGGCTTCGTCGCCACCGATTATTCGCTGGCCATCTGGGCGATGGAGGATATCGGCATGCGGCTGAAATCCCGCCGCCTGTCACTGGCCGACCTGCTGGACGAGGACATGCTCGGCGACGATCTGGAAGCATGGCTGGACGAATCCTTCATGCTGAAGCGCACCTTCCGCAACTGCGCCGTCATTTCCGGGCTGATCGAACGCCGTCATCCCGGCAAGGAAAAGACCGGCCGTCAGGTCACGGTGTCTGCCGATCTTATTTATGACGTTCTTCGCAGCCATGAGCCGGATCATATCCTGCTGGAAGCGACGCGGCGCGATGCCGCGGCTGGACTTTTGGACATTGGCCGTCTTGGCGATATGCTGAAGCGAATCAAGGGTCACACCACCCACCGCGCGCTGGAACATGTCTCGCCGCTCGCCGTTCCGGTCATGTTGGAAATCGGCCGTGAGACGGTGGCGGGCGAGGCGATGGACGATGTGCTGGCCGAGGCCGCCGACGAGCTTATCGCCGAGGCCATGTCCTGACATACGCAATGAAGGAACAACGATAAAAGTGCTGAGCCGGCTGACATTGAGCGACAGGTTTTCCAATGGCTTCGAATGCCTTGGCAGCGAAACCGCCATCAACGGCGTCGCCGCCTGGTGCGACCCGTTGGGCGGCCTCTACCTGCCGGACCTGTCATTGCTCGTCGTCTCTGATCTGCATCTGGAAAAGGGCGCGGCCTTCGCCCGGCGTGGCCGCATGCTGCCACCCTATGACACCATCGCCACGCTTAAAATCCTGTCCTCCCTCGTCAGCCGCTATGATCCGAAGATCGTCGTCAGTCTCGGCGATAATTTCCACGATCGCGTCGGTTCCGAGCATCTGCCGCTGCCGCTGCGCGAACTCATCCGCGAGATGGCCCGCGGCCGCGAGTGGATATGGATCAACGGCAACCACGACCCCGACGGTACGGTCGATCTGCCGGGCTCTTCGGTGGACGAGATGTTTTATGGCAATCTCGTCTTCCGCCACGAGCCGAAGCTGGGAGATGCCGCGGGCGAAATTGCGGGGCACCTGCATCCTTCTGCAACCGTGCGCCGTCGCGAGAAAACGGTGCGACGCCCCTGTTTCGCCACCGATGGTTCACGGCTTTTGATGCCGGCATTCGGGGTGATGAGCGGCGGGCTGGATTTGCGGCACAAGGCGATGCGCGGCCTGTTCGATCATGCCGCTCTTGTCGCGCATCTGATGGGGAGGGATCGCATCTATTCGGTGCGATTTTCAAATCTCATCGGCTGAGCGCATCGTCGCCGTTATCTCTTTGTTTTTACGCATTTCCAGTAAAACCGCTACGCACTTTTACTGGAAATGCTCTATTGCCGGTAGACCAGTACCGGTATCTTCGAATTCTTCAGCACCTTGGCCGTGACGCTGCCGAGCAGCATTTCCAAGAAGCTCCTGCGCCGGTGCGAGGCCATGGCGATGAGATCGCAGCCGCTCCTGTTGGCGGCTTCGATGATCGCCTCGTCGGGCCTTCCCGCCCGCGCCAGCAGCGCTTCACAATCCAATCCCATGGACGTGGCCTGTGCCTGCGTATCGCGCAGCAGATGCTCCGCCTCCTCACAACGGTGAAATTCCTCTTCGGCAATGGCGGCAATGTCCTCGACATCGCTGGCAATCACATGAAAGGGTTCCGATACCGTCACCACGGTCACCTTTGCGCCTGCCTCCTTGGCGAGAGCGAACCCTTGGTCGATTGCGATCTGCGCCAGCGGCGAGCCATCGGTGGGAATGAGAATGTGCTTGAACATGACATTTCTCCTTTTCATCCCGGTCACAGCCACACTGGCCGCCAAGAGCTGTGTGCGTGGTTGTAACGCCTTGAATTTTACCGCAAACCGATGACGGAAGCGAATGCTATCTTTGACGCAGAGGGTCGCCTGCGCCCGATTTGCAGGAGGAAGAGCGGGTCAGTCCTTGCGGAAGATGATGCTGGCGCCCCAGCCGGTCACGACGGCGAGCAGAACGCAGAGCGCGCCATAGGCAAGCGGCGTCTGATGCGCCGCATCGGTGATCGCCTGCTCCATGCCGGTCTTGACGACGCGCAGTTTCAATTCGCGCTGGGCGATGAATTTGCCGCTCTTGAAGAGATAGGCGCGGGCGGTGTGCACGCCGTTCGGCACGTTGGCGGGCAGGCGAAGTGTCGCCCAGAACAGGCCGGTGCGTTCCAGCCTCACACCGGTCGTGTCGTTACGATAGATGCCGCTTGAAAGCTTGAGCCGACGGTAGGCCTCCTGAAAATCGAAGACATTGTCGGGCACGCCGGAAAACACCGCGCTTTTCAGCGACAGATGGTCGACACCCAGCCCCATGGCCCTGAGCGTGCCGGGCGAAGCGATGTCGCTGATATTGCGCGTGCTGGCCATGGAATAGGATTCCGGCAGCGGCGTGAAGGTGATGGCGCTGGTATTGATCCAGATGCCCGCCACACGCTCCTTCTTGCGCACGGTCATATAGTCGCTCGGCCCTTCCAGCGTCACGACGATATCATATTGCCCGATGGCGAGCAGCAGCTGATCGGTATTGTTGAGCGCGCCGAAAAGCGTGAAATCCGCCCCGCGAAAATCCGACGCGATGGGAATTTCCGTCGTCGATGCGCCGATTTCGATATTTTCCAGCAGAGACCGCTGCTGCGGACCGGGCGGCAGGGCAAGTGGCGGCGTCTGCGCCGAAGCAGTTTGCCCGAGGGCAAGACATGAGAGCAGGGCAAGGGCGGCAAGCAGCAAATGGCGGGTCAATAACCTAACCCCCCGACGGCCACCGAAAACAGGTCTTCCGGCCGCACCACCAGCGCTACGGCAAGGCGAAGGGCGACCGCAAGCACCAGCAGCGCCAGAAGCGCGCGCAACTGTTCGCCACGCAGTTTCTGCCCGACGCGCACACCATATTGCGCACCGATGACCCCCGCCACCATCAGGATGAAGGCCAGCACCACGTCGACGGAATAGTTGGTCGCGGCCTGAACCACGGTCGTATAGGCGGTGACGAAAATGATCTGGAACAGTGAGGTGCCGACGACCACGCTGGTCGGAATGCGCAACAGATAGATCATCGCCGGCACCATGATGAAGCCGCCGCCGACACCCATGATCGAGGTGAGGATGCCAATGCCGAAACCCAGCGTGACGATGGGAATGACGCTGAGATAGATCTTCGATTTCTTGAACCGCATTTTCAGCGGCAGGCGGTGAACCCAGTTGTGGTGGCCCGGCCGGCGCAGCGTCACGGCTTCATTGCGGGCGGCGCGGCGAAGCGCCGAAATGCTTTCCTTCAGCATCAGCACGCCAACGGTACCGAGCAGGATGACGTAGAGCAGCGAAACGATGAGATCGAGCTGGCCGATACTGCGCAGGAAGGAGAATATCCACACGCCGACCGTCGCACCCACAAGACCGCCCACAAGCAGCACGCCGCCGAGCTTCACGTCCAGCGTTCCGCGCCGGAAATGCGTGATCGAGCCTGACACGGAGGAAGCGACCACCTGGTTTGCGCCGGTCGCCACAGCCACCACGGGGGGAATATTGTAGAAAATCAGAAGCGGCGTGATCAGAAATCCGCCGCCCACGCCGAACATGCCGGAAAGAAAACCGACGGCCGCGCCCATGCCGAGAATGATGAAAATATTCACCGACAGTTCTGCGATCGGCAGATAGACAGTCACGGCTCGGACCTCGGGCAAATGGTTCCGGGCGGCAGGGCTTGTCCGGGTGAGGGGGCCGCGCCGCGATTTACACTTTCTGTCTGAAAAGACCGGGCATGCCCGACCTTCATCCGTCATGCCCGCGAGGGCCTGACCTGTCAACATTCAACGGTAAATACGTTGATAATTTGGAAAGATAGCGGTTGTACGTGGGCAGGCCGCCACATTCCTGCGCGGGGTCGCCCGGAAGCGGCCAAGGGGGGCCGCTTCGCCAGTTCCAGAACGCTTACTTGTTGCGGGCGAGAAGCGCGGTCACCAGTTCGTTGGTGATGCGCCCGTCGGGTGTCTGACCCACGGACTTCTGGAAGTCCCTGATGGCGGTTACGGTGTTCTTGCCAAGCTTGCCGTCGGGCTGGCCGGCGTCAAAACCGTTCTTGTTCAGGATCGCCTGAATGTTGCGGATCGCCTTTTCCATGTCCACGGAGGCGGTCTTCACACCCTCCTTGCCGGCCCATTCCTCGGGCGGGTTGACGCTGTTGGCGTCTTCCGAAAGCGGCTTGACCTTCCAGGCGTCCACCTTGGCCTTCGCACTCTGAAGCTGCTGCGGGTTCAGGGCCCCTGCCACTTCGTCGCGCTTCTGGGCGGCGTCCGCGTCACCGTCTCTGGCGGCGATGGCGAACCACTTGTAGGATTCTTCGATATCCTGCTTCACGCCGCTGCCGCGGGCGTAGAGAATGGCGAGGTTGAACTGGCTGTCGCGCACACCGAGGTCAGAGGCCTTGATGAACCATTGTGCGGCGGCGGCGAAATCCGGCTGACCGGCCGCGTCGGAGGCCTGCAGGACCGCGAGATTGTGCATCGCGCCGGCATTGCCCTGTTCGGCCGCCAGCGTGTAGTAGCGCTTGGCTTCGGCAAGGTTACGTTCGACGCCGTTCGCCTTCTCGTAAAGATTGGCAAGACGATATTGCGCGGGCGCAAGACCGCGATCAGCAGCCAGCTTGTACCACTTTGCCGCTTCCGCACGGTCGGCGGCAACGCCGCGGCCGTCGGTGTAGCGCGCTGCGATCTCGAACAGCGCCTGCGTATCGCCCTTGGCGGCGGCTTCGGCAAGCGATGCGGGCTCGATGCCAGCGGGAACCGCGATGGCGTCCTGGGCAGGAGCAACCGGGGCAGCGGTTTCGGCCGGTTTCGGAGCTTCGTTCTGCGCGACGGCGCCGGAATTTGCGGGATCCACAACGGGAACATCGGCAACCGGCGGCTCGTCCGGCAGCGGCGCACCGCCTATGGTGCGGTTATCGATGGTGTTTTGCGCCGGGGCGGTATTTTCGATGCTGTCGGCCGATGCCGACTGTTCCGGATCGATGGCGAGATCGGACGGAATGGTGACGGCCTTTTCGCCGGTGTCGGGAAGTGCTGAAACCGGGCCATTGTCCATCTTCTGCTCGATGACCGGCGCCGGGGCTTCCGCGCCGCCGATCAGCGTTTTGACGAGCGGCATGGCCATCATGGCAAGAAGAATGGCGCCGATGCCAAGCAGCAGCGGGCGGCGATAGCGGGAAAGTGCCGAGGTGTCGGCCTTGCGGCTCTTCTTGCCGGTTTCAAGCTTTTCCGGCGATGTTTCCATGGCGGCGGCCTGCGCTGCGCGGCGGGCGGCGGCGATGAAATCCGTCCGTCCTTCCGCATCCGCAGCCTTGCCGCTGGCGGCCACCTGGCTGGCGCGCACGCGTTCCAGGATTTTCTTGATATCGGGCGCACCCGAACCCGGCTCCAGAAGTTCGTTCTCCTGACCTGCGGGCAGCACATCGATCGGATCGAGCGAGGGAGCGGGCTCGACCTGGGTGCGGGTGGAGGAGGCGGATATGGGCTCTTCAGCTGTTTTGGCGGTCTTCGCCGTGCCAGTCTTGAAACGCTTCGTCAGGCCTGCAAGCAGGCTTTTCTTTTCCGCTTTTGCGGGCTTTGCGGCAGCAGGTGGTACGATCGTTGCCGCGTCGTTTTCGCGGGCGTCGTCGAGAATGGCCTGTTCTTCGGCAATATAGCCTTCCTCCGGGAAGATGGCGGCCGGCATGGGCGCTTCTTCGCGGGCGGGGGCGACCATCTGCTGCGCGACGTTGCGGGGAGCTTCGTTACGATAAGCGGGGGCGTTGTCGAGGCTGTCGAGCCGGCCGGCAATCTGCACCAGCGTTTCGTGCAGCGCTTCGAAGGTACGGTGCGTGCGCTCTTCGGTATTGCGGCTCAGCGCTTCGAGACTGCGCAGGTCGGTCGCAAGATCGGTCAGCATCGTCATGTCGGCGATGTTTGCGCCGGCCGAGAGATTGTTGCGGGTATAGGCATCCAGAACGGCTTCGGCAGCCTGCCGCGCCGCTTCGATGATATATTCATCGTTCGACGCCATGTAGTCTTCGATCGCCGCCATACGGGCGTCGAGTTCCGGCGACATGCCTGTCGCCTGCATCTGCACCGGCTGGCTGATCAGCGTGGAGAGATGGGCGATCTGGTTTTCGAGGCTGGCCAGCGCATGGCTGTCGGCGGGCGCGGCGTGGGCGGTCTCGTCCAGGCGGGCGGCAATATTGCCGAGCCGCTCTTCCAGACGCGAAAAGGCGCTTTCGCTGAGCCCGGATGCGGCCTGCGGCTGGCTGTAACGATAATCGAGGTCCTCGATCCGGCGCGACAGCGTGTCGAGCCGTTCGGCCAGACCGTCATTGACGACGCCGTGATCCAGCGCATCGATCTTACGGGAAATGTCGCTGAGGAAAGATGTCAGCTCCGCCTGCTGCGAGGGACGTTGCGAACGCTCCAGCAGCAGGGAGAGCTGGTCCAGCCGCTCGTGCAGCTGGGCGGCGTCGCGGGCGGTGCTGAGCTCATCGATCTTGCCGGCCAGCGCTTCAAGACGCGCGGTGAGATCGAGCGTCGGTTCCGGCTTTGCGGCGGCAAGGCGGTTGATGTCGCCGAGCTGTTCGGAAAGACCGTTCAGCCGGGTTTCCAGCCGCTGCGCCAGCGCATTGTCCGTTGCCTGCGCATTGGCGCGCGCGCCGGTGGCGGCAATGGCGCGGCTGATTTCATCCAGCCGCTGGTCGAGACCGGAAAACTGCTCGCTAAAGGCGGCCTCGTTCGGCTTCATATGCTTGCCGAGCTGCTCCACGGCGCTGGCAATCGCGATCAGCTTGTCTTCGAGCACGCGCACGGCCGGATTGTTGCTCATGCCGCCAAGCTGAGTCTTGATGTCATCAAGACGATAGGCGAGCGAAACGATCTCATCCTGCAGCGCGCCGGCGTCGAAACCGCGCAGCGTGTCTTCCACATTGTTCCAGCGGCTTTCGATCCGGTGCACGCTGTCTTCGCGCGCAAGCTGGTCGATCGTCAGGCGCAGGTCTTCGAATTCGTTGCGCAGCCCGTAGGCGTCAGGCGATGCCAGATTGCCGAGCTGGTCTATGCTGCCGGCCAGCCGTGCGATGTCGTCGCGCAGGTCGCCAATGAACTGCTGGTCTTCCGCGACTGCGCGAATATTGCGGATTTCGGCGCGCAGGCCCTGCGCTTCGCGCGCAACGCCTTCGGCAATATCGTGCTTCAGCTCATGCCGCAGATTGACGAGCGCCTGCGCAATCTCCTGCAGTGCCGCGTCGTTGCGCTGCGGTTCCTGATAGGACGGGATGGAACGTGCACGCGGGGCGGGAGCGGCGGCGGTCTGCTGCGTGTCCCTCGGACGGTATTCCGGCGCAAGCGGTCTGGTAATCGTCCGTTCCGGGCGGGCGGCGGGTTCCTGCGGGCGCTGGAAGCTTGCTTCGAGGAGGCGCTGGCGCTGGCGGATTTCGTTCACGGGGTCGAGCTGCGGCGGGGTAACGCTGGCGCGTGGCTCGCGGGGCGCGGCATAAGCTTCGGTTTTGGGCTCGACCTGAGCGTTCGCACCCCGAGGGTCGCGCGGGAACTTCTGGCTCATCAACCCTTCGATACGGGCTTCAAGGCCTTCAATGGTGCGATTGAGAGCATCAAGAGACGATCTGTCGCTTGGCTGTTGGTTTTTCGATCGCAATCCGTTCATCTTTTCGCTCGCTTCGCTTCCGCCCGCCGTGCCCGGTTATCTGTCGCGACGTTGCCTGCCTGAACACGCCGTCGCCGCAACATGCAGCAATTCCAGAGCCGGTATTTGCCCCCGTTGAGGAAAATGCGCCGGAGTACGAAGCAGTTACCTCTTTCGGGAGAATTCACGAAACGTGGTAAAGAAGTGGTTAACTATGGTTGGAATTTTTTAACTTTTGTGGCGCGTGAGAGCCATGAGCAGCGCCGGCCATCCATTCCGCGGAAAAGGGGAGGCGATATTCCGCCGAAATTTGTTTGACGTTTACGCGCACGTCAAATATTGTCATCCCATATCGGCCGGATTATCGCCGGCGCCCACGATGCGGAGGAACATCGGTAATGCCTGTTTACAAGGCCCCAGTTAAAGACACGCTTTTTATCCTGAACGACGTTCTCGGCCTGGAGCGGTATAACAACCTGCCCGGCTTTGAGGATGCAACCCCCGACATGATCGAGGCGATCACCGGCGAGGCCGCAAAGCTTGCCGAGGAGCGGCTTTTCCCGCTCAACCTTTCCGGCGACAGCCAAGGCTGCAAGCGCGCCGATGACGGTTCGGTCTCCGTGCCCGATGGTTTCAAGGACGCTTATGACGCCTATTGTGAAGGCGGCTGGATCGGCCTTGCCGTTCCGCCGGAGTTCGGCGGGCAGGGCCTGCCCTATACGCTGCATGCAGCTATCGGCGAATATATGTCGTCGGCCAACCTGTCGCTGATGATGTATCCGGGCCTCACGCAGGGTGCGATTGCCGCCGTTCTCGTGCATGGCACGCAGGAGCAGAAGGAAACCTATCTGCCGAAGATGGTCGAAGGCTCCTGGTCCGGCACCATGAACCTCACAGAACCCCATTGCGGCACCGATCTCGGCCTGCTGCGCACCAAGGCGGTTCCGCAGGGCGACGGCAGCTATAAGATTTCCGGCCAGAAGATCTTCATCTCCGCCGGCGAACATTCCATGACTGACAATATCGTCCATCTGGTGATTGCCCGCATCGAAGGTGCGCCGGAAGGCACCAAGGGCATTTCGCTCTTCATCGTGCCGAAATTCCTCGTGAAGGAAGACGGCACGCTTGGCGAGCGTAACGGCGTCACTTGCGGCGCAATCGAACACAAGATGGGCATCCACGGCAACGCCACCTGCGTCATGAACTATGATGACGCGACGGGTTATCTGCTGGGCGCGGAGAACAAGGGCCTTTCGGCCATGTTCGTGATGATGAACGAGGCCCGCCTCGGCGTCGGCTTGCAGGGTCTCTCCGTTGGTGAAATCGCCTATCAGAACGCGGTCGAATATGCCCGTGAACGTATTCAGGGCCGCTCGCTTTCCGGCGCCAAGTTCCCGGACAAGAAGGCCGATCCGATCATCGTGCATCCCGATATCCGCCGCACGCTGATGACCATCAAGGCTTACAACGAGGCCGGCCGCGCTTTCCTTCTGTGGACCGCGCTGCAATCCGATATCGCCCACCGCGCCGCTGACGAAAAGCAGCGGCAGGCGGCAGACGATCTGCTTGGCCTCGTTACGCCGATCCTCAAGGGTGTGCTGACCGACAAGGGCTTTGACCATGCTGTCATGGCGCAGCAGGTCTTCGGTGGTCACGGCTACATCGAGGAACATGGCATGAGTCAATATGTCCGCGATGCCCGTATCACCATGATCTATGAGGGCGCCAACGGCATTCAGGCGCTCGATCTGGTGGGCCGCAAGCTCGGCATGAATGGCGGCCGTGCCGTGATGGCGCTCTTCAAGGAAATCGGCGATTTCTGCGAGGAAAACCGCGCCGACGAAAAGCTTGCCCTTTACACCAAGGGTCTGAAGAAGGGTTTGAACGACCTGCAGGCCGCAACCATGTGGTTCATGCAGAACGCCATGGCCAAGCCCGACAATGCCGGTGCCGGTTCGACCGACTACATGCACCTCTTCGGCATCGTGGTGCTGGGTTACATGCAGGCGCGCATGGCGAAAGCCGCGAGCGAAGCGCTTGCGGCCGGCAGCGCTTCGGACGAGGATTACCTCAAGACCAAGCTTGTCACGGCGAAGTTTTATATGGAGCGCATCATGCCGGAAACGGCGCTGCGCAAGGCCCGCATCGAAACCGGCGCGGACACCATGATGGAACTGGCTGCGGAAGCATTCTGAGAAGGTTGGCGGTAAACACGCCGCAGGGAGAGAGTTTATGACCGACGTTTATATCTACGACCATGTCCGCACCCCGCGCGGACGCGGCAAGAAGGATGGCAGCCTGCATGAGGTGCCCTCCGTTCGCCTTGCTGCCAAGACACTGGAAGCCATCCGCGACCGCAATGGGCTCGACACCTCTGCTGTCGACGACATCATCATGGGCTGCGTCGATCCTGTCATGGATGCCGGCGCGGTGATCCCGAAAGCCGCCGCCTTCGAGGCCGGTTATTCCAACAGGGCGCCGGGCATGCAAATCTCGCGCTTCTGCGCCTCGGGTCTTGATGCCATCAACTTCGCGGCCGGCAAGGTCAAGGCGGGATCGGACGATATCGTCATCGCCGGCGGCGTGGAAAGCATGTCGCGCGTCGGCATGGGCATGTCGGGCGGTGCCTGGTACATGGACCCTTCGGTCAATTTCCCGGCCTTCTTCATGCCGCAGGGCGTTTCGGCCGATCTCATCGCCACAAAGTATGGTTTCTCTCGTGACGATGTCGATGCCTATGCCGTCGAGAGCCAGAGGCGTGCGGCGCATGCCTGGGAAAAGGGCTATTTCAACAAATCAGTCATTCCGGTGAAGGACTCAAACGGTCTGACGATCCTCGACCGCGACGAGCATATGCGCCCCGGCACGGACATGCAGGCGCTGGCTTCCCTCAACCCCTCCTTCCAGATGCCGGGTGAAATGGGCGGCTTCGAAGCCGTCGGTATCATGGCGCATCCGGAAGTGGAGCGGATCAACTACGTCCATCACGCCGGCAATTCATCTGGTATCGTCGATGGCGCGGCGGCTGTGCTGGTTGGCTCCAGGGCTGGCGGCGAGGCGATGGGCGTAAAGCCGCGCGCCCGCATCAAGGCTTTCGCCAATATCGGCTCCGATCCGGCGCTGATGCTGACCGGCCCGGTGGATGTAACCGAAAAGCTCCTGAAAAAGACCGGCATGAAGCTTGCCGATATCGATCTTTTCGAGCTCAACGAAGCCTTCGCTGCCGTCGTGCTGCGTTACATGCAGGCTTTCGATATCGACCACGAGCGGATGAACGTCAATGGCGGCGCAATCGCCATGGGCCATCCGCTGGGTGCAACAGGTGCGATGATCCTCGGCACTGTGCTGGATGAGCTGGAGCGGCGCGATCTGAACACCGCGCTCGTCACGCTCTGCATCGGCGCGGGCATGGGCACGGCGACGGTTATCGAGCGCGTTTGAGAGGCTGGTTATGAGGCGCGAGGTTTACGAGCGACCCAAGAACGAGATCGAACAGCAGCTGGCTCGGCAGAATCTGGAAAAGGACATGGCACAGGATCATAGGGCGTCCATCCGTCCTGTTTCTCCCGTCCACGTCCGGCGGCTCCGGGCAGAGCGTTGGGGTTTGATCGTGTTTCTCGTTCTTGTGGCCGGTTGTGTCGGCCTCGCAATCGGACTGTCGTAACCGCAGGGAAATTTGAGGGAAGAGGAATCCCAAATGAGCACTTATACCAATTTCACCATCGAGACGGACGCAGACGGCATTGCCCTCGTTACCTGGGACATGCCGGAAAAATCCATGAACGTCTTCACCTCTGAAGTGATGGACGAGCTGAACGCCATTGTTGACGCCACCGTCGCCGACAGCGCCGTCAAGGGCGTGGTTTTCACGTCAGGCAAGAGCACCTTTTCCGGCGGCGCCGATCTTTCGATGATCAAGTCGATGTTCTCCTTCTATAATGACGAGAAGGCGAAGAACCCGGATCAGGCGGCGGCAAAGCTGTTCGAACTCGTCGGCCGCATGACGGGCCTGTTCCGCAAGATCGAGACCAATGGCAAGCCCTGGGTTTCAGCCATCAACGGCACCTGCATGGGCGGCGCTTTCGAACTCTCGCTCGCCTGCCACGGCCGCGTGGCCTCCAGCGCCAAGAGCCTCAAGATCGCCCTGCCGGAAGTCAAGGTCGGCATCTTCCCCGGTGCCGGCGGCACCCAGCGCGTGCCGCGCCTGACGGATGCGCAATCGGCACTGCAGATGATGACGACGGGCCAGTCGCTGACCGGCGCGCGCGCCAAGGCCATGGGGCTGGTGCATCAGGTGGTCGAGCCGGATCAGCTGGTCGCCACCGCAAAGCAGATGATCAAGGACGGCCTGAAGCCGGTCGCACCCTGGGATGAAAAGGGCTTCAAGGCCCCTGGCGGCGGCATCTGGACGCCTGCCGCAGCCCAGCTGTGGCCTGCCGCTCCCGCCATCCTGCGTCGTGAAAGCGCCGGCAACTATCCGGCCGCGCTTGCCATCCTCAAATGTGTCTATGAAGGCCTGCAATTGCCCTTCGATACGGCGCTTAAGGTGGAGCAGCGTTATTTCACCGAAATCCTTCGCTCGAAGGAAGCCTTCGGCATGATCCGCTCGCTGTTCATTTCCATGCAGGAACTGGGCAAGGGCGCGCGCCGCCCGGCCGGCCAGCCGAAGACGGAGTTCAAGAAGGTGGGCGTCGTCGGCGCGGGCTTCATGGGCGCAGCTGTCGCTTATGTTACCGCCGCAGCCGGCATCCCCGTCACGCTGGTCGATCGCGATCAGGAAGCGGCGGACAAGGGCAAGGGCCATTGCGAGGAAAGCGTCAAGGCGGCCATCGGCAAGGGCAGGCTGACGCAGGATGAGGGCAAGGCCCTGCTCGACCTCGTTACTCCGACGGCGGATTACAAGGCGCTCGCCGATGCCGATCTCGTCATCGAGGCTGTCTTCGAAGACCGCGACGTGAAGAAGGCCGTCATCGAGGCCGTGGAAGCCGTGTTGCCCCAAGGCGCGATCTTCGCCTCCAACACCTCCACTTTGCCGATCACCGGGCTTGCGAAGAACTCGAAGCGCCCGACCGATTTCATCGGCATTCACTTCTTCTCGCCGGTCGAGAAGATGATGCTGACGGAAGTGATCCTCGGCAAGGAAACCGGTGACAAGGCGCTGGCCGTCGCGCTCGATTACGTGGCGAAGATCAGGAAGACGCCGATCGTCGTCAACGATACGCGCGGCTTCTTCGTCAATCGCTGCGTGCTGCGCTACATGGCCGAAAGCTACGACATGCTGATCGAAGGCGTACCCGCCGCCATGATTGAAAATGCCGCGAAATTCGCCGGTATGCCGGTCGGCCCGCTGGCGCTGAATGACGAGGTGGCGATCGATCTTTCCTACAAGATCCTCAAAGCCACCGTCGCCGATCTCGGCGAAAAGGCCGTCGATCCGCGCCATATGGAGCTGGTGAAGAAACTGGTGGAAGGCGAGGGCCGTTTTGGCCGCAAGAACGCCAAGGGCTTTTACGACTACCCGCCAAAGCCCGCCAAGAAGTCCCTCTGGCCCGGCCTGAAAAATCTTTATCCGCAACAGAAGCCGGAGGATGTGGATATGGAAGTGCTGAAACAGCGCTTCCTCGTCACGGTGGCTCTGGAAGCCGCCCGCACGGTGGAAGAAGGCATCGTCACCGATCCGCGTGAGGCCGATGTCGGCTCCATCCTCGGTTTCGGCTTTGCGCCTTACACCGGCGGTGCGCTGTCTTACATCGACGGTATGGGCGTGAAGACCTTCGTGGCGCTGGCCGAAAAGCTCAGCGAGGCCTATGGCCCACGCTTCAAGCCGACGCCGCTCCTGAAGGAGATGGCCGCCAAGGGCGAAACCTTCTACGGTCGTTTCGATCCTTACGCCAGCGCCGCCAAGGCGGCGTAAGGTTTCCGGAGAGATTACTGAACAGGCCCTTCGGGGCCTGTTTTATTATGCCGCTTTCCGTGCATCCTTTGCCCGGCTGAGGCGTTGAAAGGGCGTGACCGGGCGAAAGACGCCCGCCGCCGCAATTCAGCACGCCTCAGGAGACAGCGATGAAAGCACCACTGCGATCCCACGGTTTCGACAAGCCATCCGACCTTGACGACGAACTGGCCGAACTGGACGAAGAGGCCGAGGCTGTGGCCGCCGAAGCAAAGGTGGCAAAACCCGCAGCGAGGAGAACGCGTGCCGCCAATATCATCGACCCGGCGCTACGCGCCGAACTGGACGAGCTTCGCAAACAGGTCGACAAGATCCGCCGCGATGTCAAACGGCTGGAGGCGGCCCAACATTCCCGTCACAGACCCGCACAGCCCCACCATGAGCGCGACCGCGAGAATTCCCGACTGATGACGGTGGTGCGCTCCGTCGCCGTCACCTCGCTTGCCAGCCGCATCTTCGCGTCTTCGCCCGTCATGGCGGCGCTGGTGGCCGTGGTGCCTTTCGCGCTTGGCCTTGCCGCGCGGCGCAGTGAAGGGGCATAGCCGCCCCACGCTGTGCCCTCTCGTAACCTTGCGACCCTTTCCGAACGCGTCCGCCCGTCGAACGCCGATCAGGCCCGGCTGATGGCGGAGAGTGGATTTCCAGCCAGGATCCGGCCTCTGCCGGACACGCATTCCAGCCATCCACAGCCGCCGTGAAAAAACTGTCAAAAAACTTCGCTATGGCGCTTGCCATGTCCGAACAAGATGTTATAACCCCGCTCACTTTCGGGGCACCAAACGGCCCCGCCCGCCAAAAGCGGAGGTTCTTCAAGGACCTGAAGTGCCCGGATAGCTCAGTTGGTAGAGCAGCGGATTGAAAATCCGCGTGTCGGTGGTTCAAATCCGCCTCCGGGCACCATTTCTCTCAAATCAATTATCTAGTGAATTGGTTATGTGGTGGCTTCCCATTCATAAAGCGGGGTCTTCCGGTCATTCGCTCTCCCTATCATATGCTTTTGATAGCTCCGATGTAGCCATCTGCCGAGCTTGTTTATTTCAAGTCGATGGAGGGCGCACGCAAATGAATCATGTCGGTGCATCCCCTTTGCCGCCAGGCGTCATGTATTTCGACGCCTTCGTCTCCCCCGAGAGGAAGCCACCCTCGCAGCCATATTGGATAACGGTGCTTGGAGCACTGAGTTGAAGCGCCGTGTGCAGCATTTCGGTTATCGCTACGACTATAAAGCGCGCACTGTTACCCCAGATGCCTATCTCGGGCCATTGCCACAGTGGCTCGGTATCTTCGCTGAGCGATTGGTTACGGAAGGATATTGCCGAAATTTGCCGGACCAGGTGATTGCGAACGAGTATCTTCCGGGCCAGGGCATCAGCGCACACATCGACTGTGTTCCCTGTTTTGACGATACAATCGTGTCGATAAGCCTTCTATCCGCATGTGAGATGGTTTTCCGCGATGTGCGCGGACCAGCCGCGTGCGGTGTTTTGCTTCAACCTCGCTCCGGCGTCTTGCTGAGAGATTCCGGTCGCTACGGCTGGACCTATGAAATTCCGGCTCGCAAATCGGATATCGTGAATGGAGTTAGGACAGACCGAAGCAGAAGATTTTCCCTCACTTTTCGCAAGGTCATCGCTCCGAAACGGTCTTGATCTGGGCGAATTACAAATGCTCCCGATTGTCCGTACTCTGCTCCGCCCGGTCCCGATAAAGTGCCGCCCGGCCGAGCAGCATCAGGGAAACCGGGGTCGTCACCGTCATGAAAATGCCGATGAAGATTTCGTGGAAGGCGAAGCGGTCGCCGGACACGGAGAAATAGATGATCGATGCCATGACGATGCCGCCGGTGCCCCAGCTGGTGCCGAGGGTTGGCGCGTGCAGGCGCTCATAGAAGCTGTTGAGCCTGGCAAAGCCGATGGTGCCGATCAGCGTCAGCGAGGCGCCGAGCAGCACGAAGAAGGCCACGGCAATGGCGGCCCAGAGCGGAAATTCGTGTACCTCGTTCATTCGATCACCTCGCCGCGCATCAGGAATTTGGAAAGGGCGACGGTGGAGACGAAGCCCAGAATGGCGATCAGCAGCGATGCCTCGAAATAGATGTCGTTGCCGGTGCGCAGGCCGAAGGTCAGGAGAAGCAGCATGGCGTTGACATAAAGCGTATCCACGCCCAGCACGCGGTCCTGCGCACGCGGGCCGATGGCGATGCGATAGACTGATATCGTCATTGCTATGGCGAGCATGAACTGTGCCAGCGAAAAGGACCAGAAAAGGATAATCGAACTCATTCGAATATCTCCATCAGCAGTTTTTCATAACGGTTCTTGATGAGGCTTATCCAGGCAGCCTCATCCACATCATCGAGAACGTGAATCAGAAGCGTGCCCTGACTGGAATTATATTCGAGCCATGCGCTTCCCGGCGTCGAGGTCAGGATCGTCGCGAGAACGGCCAGCGCCATGGGGTCGCGAATATCGAGCGGCACCGCGAGGAAGCCGGATTTGCGGTTCTTTTCGCGCTCGAACAGGATGATCCTCACGACCGAGAGATTGGACCTGACGATATCATAAAGCACGATGAAGATCAGCTGCACCAGCCTGTGCCAGTTGCGGATGCGCGGCTTGGCTGGCCTCAGCGACGCCATCGCCCAGGAGGCGATAAGCGCGACACAGGTGCCAAGCAGCAGGTGCCCCGGCGAAAAGCTGTTGATCGTCATCCAGAAGAAGATCAGCGAGATCGTCAGCAGCGGATAAGGCAGGATACGGCTCATCATGGTTCCGCCTCCGGGTTCGTTCCCGCTCTCGGGGCGGAAATGACGCCCTGAATATAGCTTGCCGGCAGATCGAGAATACGCGCGGTCTCCTGCATGTAACGCATCACCGGTCCTGCCTGCACGGTCATGGCAAGCGTCAGGCCGAGCAGCAGCATGATCGGCGCGATTTCGATGACGAGCACGCGCGGCACGGTTCCTTCGATGGAGGCCCAGAAGGTGCGGATGCCGGCGCGCGTCATCGAGATCAGCGAGGCGAAACCGGCAAAGACGATCAGGAAGACAAGCCACCAGGAAAGCGTGGAAACGCTGTCATTGGCGCCAAGCCCGGAAGGGTTGAGAATGGCGGTCAGCATCGAGAATTTGGCGATGAAGCCAGAAAGCGGCGGCAGGCCGGCGAGAAGAATGCCGCAGGCGGCAAAACAGGCGCCGAGCACTGCCATGGTGGCGGGCATGGTCACGCCGACTTCTTCCTCCTCATCCTCGTCTTCGCCCTCGCCATAGGCCTCCATGGTCACGGCAAGAACGTTCGCGCCCGCATCCTGCCCGCGTTCCACCAGCTCGATCAGCATGAAGAAGGCGCTGATGGTGAGCGTGGAACTGACCATGTAATAGAGCGCCCCGGCCGCAACTGTCGGATTACCGGTGCCCATGGCGGCAAGAAGCGTTCCGGACGATACCAGAACCGAAAAGCCGGCGAGCCGCCCGAGCGCCTGTGACGCCAGAACGCCGATGGCCCCGAAGATGATGGTGGCGATGCCGCCGACAAGCAGGGCATCATGGCCGAAACCGGCGGATTCGCCTGCCGTCTGCCCGAAAAGCAGGAAGGACAGGCGGGCGATGACATAAATGCCCACCTTGCTCATGATCGCAAACAGCCCGCCAACCGGGGCCGACGCCGCGCCATAGGCGGAAGGCAGCCAGAAATTCAGCGGCCACATGCCGGCCTTGACCAGGAACGCGACGCCCAGAACCGCCGCTCCGGTTTCCAGCAGCATACGCTGGTCGGGGTTGAGGCCTTCGATACGATGGGCGAGGTCACCCATGTTCAGCGTGCCGGTAACGCCATAGATGAGGCTGACGCCGATCAGGAAGAACAGCGCTGCAACGAGGTTGATGGCGATGTAATGCAGCCCCGCCTTGACGCGCTGCTGGCCGGAACCGTGCAGCAACAACCCATAAGAGGCCGCCAGCATCACTTCGAAGAAGACGAAGAGATTGAAGAGGTCGCCTGTCAGGAACGCGCCATTGACGCCCATCAGCATCATCTGGAACAGCGAATGGAAATGCGCGCCGGACTTGTGCCACTTGGCCATGGAATAGATCAAAGACGGAATGGCAAGCAGCGCCGTCAACAGCACCATCAGGCCTGAAAGACGGTCGGCGACGAGCACGATGCCGAAGGGGGCCGGCCAGTTGCCGAGCAGGTAGACGCCGCTCGAAACCACCGCGGCGATCTCGGTATTGACGGTCGAGTTCACCTCGCGGAACAGCAGGATGGCGACCACCAGCAACAGCACGGTGGAGGTGAGGCTGATGGCGGCTTTCGCCACGCGCTGGCGCTCGTCGAAGAACAGCAGCAGGGCTGCGGTGATCAGCGGCACCAGAATGGGGGCGATGACGATGTGGAAGGGGAACGACATCATTTCGACTCCCTCCCGTCCACATGGTCGGTGCCGGTGAGGCCGCGGGCGGCAAGCAGCACGACGAGGAACAATGCGGTGGTGGCAAAGCCGATGACGATTGCCGTCAGCACCAGCGCCTGCGGCACGGGGTCGGCCAGCGTTGAGCTGTCAACGCCGTTCACCAGCACCGGCGGCGCATTGGTCTTGATGCCGCCGACGCCGAAGATGAAGAGATTGACGGCATAGGACAGCAGCGAGAGCCCGACGATGACCTGGTAGGTTCGTGGGCGCAGCACTAGCCAGACGCCGGAGCCGGTCATGATGCCGATGCCGATTGCAAGAATGAGTTCCATTACACGTCCTCCGCTTTTGCGGCTTCAGGCGTGCGAACGCGGTAGTTACGCAACGATTGGTGTGCCAGTGCTATCAGGATAAGAACGGTGGAGCCGACGACCAGCGAGAAGACGCCGAGGTCGAACAGCAAGGCCGAAGCTGTCGGCATTTTGCCGATATAGGGGATCTCCGTATATTGGAAATAGGAGGTCAGGAACGGGTAGCCGAAATACCACGAGCCGATACCCGTCGCCGCCGCCATCAGAAGGCCGAAGCCCATCCAGCGCAACGGCAGGATGCGGATGCGGTCTTCCGCCCAGCGCGCGCCGCCAGCGAGATATTGCAGCAGGAAGCCAATCGCCATGGTGATGCCGGCCGCAAAGCCGCCGCCCGGCATATCGTGGCCGCGCATGAACAGGAAGATCGAGAAGGTGATGATGACAGGGAACATCCACTGCATCACGATTGATGGCACGTAGAGATAGTCGCGAACCGTGTCCCCATTGCTGCGGTCGGGTCTTTCCGCATCGAAGGCGTTCTGCATCTGCTGCTGTTCCGGCACCCCGATGCTTTCATGCGCCGGGCGGAAACGGCGAAGCAGCGCAAAGACGGTAAGCGCCACGATCGCCAGAACAGCGATTTCGCCGAATGTATCGAAGCCGCGGAAGTCGACAAGGATGACGTTGACGACATTGGTGCCGCCGCCTTCGGTATAGGCGCGCTCCAGGAAATAGGTCGCAATCGCGTTCGGTACTGGCAGGGTCATCACGGCATAGGCGATGACGGACATGCCGATACCGCTTGCGGCCGCCAGCAGGAAGTCACGGGCGCGGCGGAGCTGCGCCGGGAATTCATTGCTGCTGTCGACCTTCTCGAAGCGTTTCGGCAGCCATCTGAGGCCAAGCAGGATGAGAACCGTGGTGACGATTTCCACCAGTAGCTGGGTGATGGCGAGATCCGGCGCGGAAAGCCAGACGAAGGTAAGGCAGGTGACGAGTCCCGAGACGCCAAGCATCACGAGGGCGGCGAGGCGGTGATATTTCGCCTGCCAGGCAGCCCCCATCGCGGCGATCATGCCGATCAGCCAGAGGATGGCGAAGATCGGATCGAAGGTCGTCACGCGCGGTAGCGATAGGGAGAATTCCGAGAGGAAGAGCGGCGAGAAACCTGCAAGAAGCGCGACAAGGATCAGAAGCCTCAGCTGCGGCTGCAGACGCCGCGTGCCGAGCGTGCTTTCCAGCCACCGCGCCCATTTCCAGGACACGGTGACGAGAATGCGCTCGAAGATGCGCTGTCCCCGCAAATGCCGGAAGACTGGCGGGCCGTCGTCGCAGCGCGAGAAATAACCGCCAAGCAGGACATAGATGGTAACGCCACCGATCAGCGCTGCGATACTCATGATGAGCGGCAGGTTGAAACCGTGCCAGATCGACAGGCTGTAGACTGGCGTCTGCGGACCGAGAACGGAAAGCACGGCCGAATGCAGGAACGGGCCGATGGACAGGCTCGGAACGATGCCGACGATCAGGCACGCAAAAACCAGGAACTCGATCGGGAAACGCATCCAGCGCGGCGGCTCGTGCGGATTGGGGTTGGGCAGGTCAACGGGTTTGGGGCCGAAGAAGACCGTATGGATAAAACGCAGCGAATAGGCGACGGCGAATGCGCCCGACAGCGTCGCGACATAGGGCAGGGCCCGGTCCAGCAGCGAGTCGGCATGGGTTTCGACGGCCTCGGCAAAGAACATTTCCTTGGAAAGGAAGCCGTTGAACAGGGGTACGCCGGCCATGGCCGCACTCGCCGCCATGGCGAGCGTCGCAGTCGCGGGCATATAGGTATAGAGCCCGCTTAAGCGCCGCATGTCGCGGGTGCCGGTCTCATGGTCGATGATGCCCGCCGCCATGAAAAGCGAGGCCTTGAAGGTGGCGTGGTTGACCATGTGGAAGATGGCCGCAACCGCCGCAAGCGGGCTGCCGAGGCTGAGCAGCGTGGTGATAAGGCCGAGGTGGCTGATGGTGGAATAGGCCAGCAGCCCCTTCAGATCCTGCTGGAACATGGCGAAATAAGCGCCGAGCAGCAGCGTGATGATACCTGCCGCACCCACCAGCCAGAACCATTCCGGCGTGCCTGCCAGTACCGGCCAGAACCGTGCGAGCAGAAATACCCCTGCTTTCACCATCGTGGCGGAGTGCAGGTAGGCGGAAACGGGTGTGGGCGCCGCCATGGCGTTGGGCAGCCAGAAATGGAACGGAAACTGCGCGCTCTTGGTCAGCGCGCCGCCGAGAATGAGAATAAGCGCCGGTAAATAGAGGGAATGGGCGCGAATGGCGGCGCCGGCCTCGATGATCTTGTCGAGGTCATAGCTTCCCGCCATGTGGCCGAGGATCAGCAGCCCGGCCAGAAGGCTGAAGCCGCCGATACCGGTCACTGTCAGCGCCATGCGCGCACCGTCGCGCGCGCCGGCGTTCTGATGCCAGTAGCCGATCAGCAGGAACGAGAAGATGCTCGTCATTTCCCAGAAGATCGACAGCAGGATGACGTTGCCAGAGAGGACCACGCCGAGCATTGAGCCCATGAAGGCGAGGAAGAAGGCGAAAAAACGCGGGATCGGATCTTCAGCCGACATGTAGTAACGGGCGTACAGCACCACCAGCAGGCCGATGCCGGTAATCAGCATTGAGAAAATCCAGGCGAACCCGTCCAGCCGCAGGGTAAAGTTCAGGCCGAGCTGGGGCAGCCATTCCACATCATATTTAAGAACCGCGCCGCCACTGACGCTCGTATAAAGAAAGATACTGCTGACCAGCCCGAAAAGGGCGACTGCGCCCGCGACGGAGGCGGGGGCTGCGGCTACACCCTCGCGCGGCATGAAAGCCGTCAGGAGCGCGCCAACGAAGGGCAATGCGACAATAAATGGGAGAATGGTTGCAAGTGTCATATGCGGCGGCGGTTTTCTCTCTGGAATGGGAGCCTACGGCGGGTTTCCGACGCCTCCGATCCCTCAAGGTTCGCAATGAACCCGATGATGATGACAGCCGGAATGACTAATACATAATATGCGGAGGCGCGCGTGGAACCACGCTGGCAAAGTCTCGGGAAGTTTGTGGCACGATGGCAACAGCAGCGAGCGAGGCTTCGGCGTGATCCCTGAGGTTCGGGGCGAATGAAGCGAACTCGCTGTAGCGAAGGCCCGAACCGGCATCGCCGGTCCTGCAGCCGACATCGTTGCCGCTATCGCAAGCTTTTTCGCGAAGAGAGATGGAACGGCCCGGATCGACGCTCTGCAATCGCTCGAGGCGGCTGGTTTTGGAAAGGGGCTTGACGCCGGAGGGCGCCTGAAAGCCGATCATGACGAGCAGGCTCGCGACCACGAGACCGATCAGCACTTGCGGATGGCGCCTTGAACTGCGGCCTTTCTCCATCCATGGCAAGTTGGCATCTCCTTGATCGTAAAGGTCTCTTTAAAGCATCACCGTTGAGCGAATATCCTGTTGATTTGTTTTAGGGGAAGCCGGACATGCTTGTCCAGCGCGCAGGCGGGAAAAACCGCCCGCAGCGTCCGATTCCTTTTCGTTTTTGCCCGTTTGCGGCAAAGTGAGGGCGGCATTGGCTAAAAGCTTTTACAAATTTTACCGTTTGACGCCGACGCCTGTGTTTCTTAACTTTCAAGCAAGGAATTAACCATAAAGATTGATGGTATTTCCACGGCGGAATGGGGTTCTCTCCCCTTCCAGGCATGACGCCGCACTGCCGTACCGGTGCCGATCCGGTATTTTCGTTTCTTGGTTCAAGAAGGTCTGGCAAGCGTCGATGCCGCATCGTCCGCGATGGGTATGTTCGTTCAAAAATCCCCTTTAGGGTGCTGGCGTTCTGAACCTTGGCCAATTTGGCCGGGTTTTACCGGCCGTCATGTTATTGGGGACGTCGGTTGGGGCAGGACTTGCCATCAGATCAAGCGCGCAGGTCGGCAGGCGGAAGCCTGGCGGGACGGTTGCGTTTTGCCGGCCTCGATGAGACGCAATCCGATTTCCTGCGCAGCTATCGCAGCATGCTGGAGCCTTACGTCAAGGCCGGCCTGCGGGACGTGATGACCCGTTTCCAGTCCATGCCGGACTGTTCCCCGTCCTTCGAAAGCGAAAATCAGCTCGACCGACTGCACGATCTGCAATCCTCGCACTGGAGCGTTTTGACGGATGCGCGTTTCGATGCGCTTTATGCCGAGCGGGTGAAGGTTCTCTCTGATAATTCCAGCCGCATGGGGCTTGATCCGCGCTGGCAGATCGCCAGCCACGCGGTGGTTCTAGAACATCTTGTCGGCGGACTGGTGGCCGAACATGCGCCGCGCTCCATCCTGCCCGGCAACCGCAAGAAAACCCGTGAACTGGCGGAAGCCGTGAAGAACGTCGTCCGTCTGGTGATGGTCGACACCGAAATCGCCGTCTCGCTGCGTTTTAACGAATTGCGCCTGCGCCATGGCCGGGAGCTGGCCGAGCAGCGTGACAGTGACCGCTCGGAAGCGGCGACGTTGCTGGGCACCGCATTGACGGCCTTTGCTGCAGGTGATTTGCAGGCCCGCATCGGCGGCGATGTACCTGAAGCCTATCGCGACGTTGCGGCTTCTTTCAATACGGCTCTGGAAACGATCGGCGCATCGCTGATCGCGGCGCAAAACAACATCGGCGAGGCTGAGGCGCTCGGCGCGCGGTTTGCGGATATGGGCCGCTCCATCGCGGAGCGTTCCCGCCAGCAGGCCGAAGCCCTTGCCGAGACCTCCCGTGCGATCCAGGCGATGATCGGTAACGTTGCCGAAAACGGCGCCCGCATAGCGGCGACGGAAAAGGCGGTTTCCAGCGCCCGCGATGCGGCTGTCGAAAGCGGCCGGGCGATCGGCGAGGCGATCAACGCCATGTCGGACATCGAACAATCTGCCGAGCAGATCGGCAGGATCATCGGCACGATTGACGAGATTGCTTTTCAGACAAATCTTCTGGCCCTCAATGCCGGCATCGAGGCGGCGCGCGCGGGTGATAGCGGCCGTGGTTTCGCCGTCGTTGCGCAGGAAGTCCGGGCGCTCGCCCAGCGGTCTGCAGATGCGGCAAGAGAGATCAAGAGCCTGGTCGGCACCACGAAGACGCAGGTTGAGGGCGGCGTGCGCATGGTCAACCGCACGCAAGACGCAATCGGCGGCGTCGTCCGGCAGGTTTCAGGCATCAACGACATGATCGCGGAAGTCTCCCGGCATACGGCCGAGCAGGCCGGCGAACTGCAATCGGTTGCCGCCGATATTGGCGGGCAGCAACGGCAGGCGGACCGGAATGCCGTCGATATCAGTGCGAGCGCCTCCGAGGCCGACGCGCTTCAAACCGTCATTCTGGAACTCGGCCGCACCATCCGCGAATTCCGCATTGCCCGTCAGGGGCAGGCGAAGGCGGCGTCCGGTGCGGACCGGCAGGACACTTCATTTATGGCCCGTGCGGATAACCGCACGGATTACGGCCAGGATTACCAACAATTCAGACGCCAAGGAGTCATGTAATGGCAGCCAGAAAAGCAGCTGAGGCGACGCTGAAACTGTCACCGGTGCTGGATCTCAACGAAGCATCGGCCCTGCACGGCAAGCTGATGACGCTGAGAGGAGCGCCGTTGTCGGTCGACGCGTCCGAGGTGGAGCGTATCGGTGCACTTTGCGCCCAGGTCCTCATGGCCGGCGCGAAGTCCTGGGAGGAGGATGGCAAGCCCTTCGGTTTTGCCAGGGTGTCCGATGCATTCGACAAGACCATGAAACTGATAGGCGTCGATATTGACCATTTGCTCCCCAAGGAGATGCAAAAGTGAAGAAAAAAGTTCTTACCGTGGATGATTCCCGGACGATCAGGAACATGCTCCTGGTCACGCTTAACAATGCCGGTTTCGAAACCATTCAGGCCGAAGACGGCATCGAGGGCCTCGAAGTGCTCGAGCAGAGCAACCCCGATGTCATCGTGACTGATATCAACATGCCCCGTCTCGATGGTTTCGGCTTCATCGAGGGTGTGCGTCGCAACGAAAAGTACCGGGCGATCCCGATCCTCGTTCTGACGACCGAAAGCGATGCAGAAAAGAAGAACCGCGCCCGTCAGGCCGGTGCGACCGGCTGGATCGTCAAGCCGTTCGACCCTGCAAAACTCATCGATGCCATTGAACGCGTAACCGCCTGATACGGGACATTTCACGATGGATATGAACGAAATCAAGGAAATCTTTTTCCAGGAATGCGAGGAGCAGCTCGCCGAACTGGAATCGGGGCTTCTTAAATTGAATGACGGCGACCGTGATCCGGAAACCGTCAACGCCGTTTTCCGTGCCGTTCATTCCATCAAGGGCGGGGCTGGTGCCTTCGGTCTCGATGATCTCGTGGCTTTCGCCCACGTTTTTGAAACGACCCTCGACTGCGTCCGCTCCAACAAGCTGGAGCCGACCCAGGATGTTCTGAAAGTCATGCTGCGCTCCGCCGACGTGCTGGCGGACCTGACCAATGCGGCAAGAGACGGCGGCAGCGTCGATGAAAGCCGCACCCGTGGCCTCGTGAAGGAACTGGAAGCGCTGGCAAACGGCGAAGCCGTTCCGGCATCCGCGCCGGCTCCCGTCGCCGTAAAGGCACCGGAACCCGTGAAGGCCAAGCCGACGGATGAGAGCGGCTTTGAGCCGATCCCGTTCTCCTTTACGGACTTTGCCGACGAAACCACGCCGCTGATGGAAGTGCCGTCCTTCCAGATCACCTTCAAGCCGCATGCGTCGCTTTATTCGAAGGGCAACGAGGCGGCACTTCTGCTGCGCGATCTCTCGCGCATCGGCGAGATGAGCATCAATTGCGACATGTCGGAGCTGCCTTCGCTCGACAAGCTCGATCCTGAAGCATCCTATCTCTCCTGGACGGTTTCGATCGCGACCGACAAGGGCGAAGAGGGTATCCGCAGCGTCTTCGAATTTGCCGAATGGGATTGCGATCTGGAAATCGTGCCTGATGTTTCGGCCGTCGCAGGCGGCGAGGAAGAGCTTCCGATGATCCCGGTGCCGTTCGACCTTTCGGCTCTCGATAGCGGATCGGAAGAGCAGCCCATCGTTGAAATCGCCACGGCGGAAGCGTCTTATGCTGCAGCAGCCGTCGAAACGGCCGTCGCGACGACGCAGATCGCCCACAGCGTCAATGCCGCCATCGAAAAGCGCGAGGCTGCGGCCGCGCCTGCCGCAGCGCAGGCGAACGCCAACGCAGCGGCCAATGCCAGCGCCGGCCAGACCATCCGTGTCGATCTCGATCGCGTCGACCGCCTGATCAACCTTGTCGGCGAGCTCGTCATCAATCAGGCGATGCTGTCGCAGAGTGTCATCGAAAACGACGCAAGTGGCACGTCGGCCGTCAATATGGGCCTCGACGAGCTGCAGCAGCTGACGCGCGAAATCCAGGACAGCGTCATGGCGATCCGCGCGCAGCCGGTAAAGCCGGTGTTCCAGCGCATGTCGCGTATCGTCCGCGAAGTCGCCGACATGATCGGCAAGCAGATCCGCCTCATCACCGAAGGTGAAAACACAGAAGTCGACAAGACGGTCATCGACAAGCTGGCGGAACCTCTGACGCACATGATCCGCAATGCCGTCGACCACGGCATCGAAACGCCGGAAAAGCGCGAGGCTGCGGGCAAGAACCCGGAAGGCACCATCAAGCTTTCGGCCAAGCACCGTTCGGGTCGCATCCTGATCGAACTGCAGGACGACGGCGCCGGCATCAACCGCGAGCGTGTTCGCCAGAAGGCGATCGACAACGATCTGATCGCCGCCGATGCGAACCTGACCGACGAGGAGATCGACAATCTGATCTTTGCGCCGGGCTTCTCCACGGCCGACAAGATTTCCGACATTTCCGGCCGTGGCGTCGGCATGGATGTGGTCAAGCGCTCCATTCAGGCGCTTGGCGGTCGCATCAGCATCTCCTCGCGCCCGGGCCACGGTTCGACTTTCACCATGAGCCTGCCGCTGACGCTTGCCGTTCTCGACGGCATGGTGGTGACTGTTGCCGGCCAGACGCTGGTGGTGCCGCTGACCGCGATCGTGGAAACCCTGCAGCCGGAAGCAAAGAACATTCACTCCTTCGGCGCCAACCAGCGGCTGATCTCCATCCGCAACTCCTTCTGCCCGCTGGTGGATGTCGGTCGCGTGCTGAACTTCCGTCCGACCCAGGCCGATCCGGTCGAAGGTGTCGCCCTTCTGGTGGAATCGGAAGGCGGTGGCCAGCGTGCCCTGATGGTCGATGCGATCCAGGGCCAGCGCCAGGTCGTCATCAAATCGTTGGAGGCGAACTATACCCATGTTCAGGGCATTGCCGCCGCCACTATCCTCGGTGACGGGCGCGTCGCTCTCATTCTGGATGTCGATGCCATCGTCAGCGCCTCGCGCGGACAGCCACTGAAGCAGGAAATGTCGCTTGCGGCGACAGGTTGAAAGCGGATCATCCATGGCAGCACTTAATTTCAGCGACCAGCGCCAGTCTCCCGACGACGTCCTTGCCAGCGGTGAATATCCGCTGACGAGACGCGACCTGTCGGAAATCGCGGCGATGATCTATGCCGATGCGGGCATCTATCTCAACGACACCAAGGCGTCGCTGGTCTATTCCCGCCTCTCGAAGCATATCCGCAATCTCGGCCTGTCAGGCTTCCGCGAATATTGCGCCCTGGTATCCTCACCGGAGGGCGCGCCGGCGCGGCGCGAAATGCTGTCGCACCTGACGACGAATTTCACCCGCTTCTTCCGCGAAAACCATCATTTCGAACATCTGCGTGATGACGTCCTGCCGGGCCTCATCGCCCGGGCGAAATCCGGCGGGCGCGTCCGCATCTGGTCGGCGGCCTGTTCCGACGGGCAGGAGCCCTATTCGATTGCGCTCACCGTGCTCGCCATGTTTCCGAATGCGGCGGATTACGATTTCAAAATCCTCGCGACGGATATCGACCCGAAAATTTTGGCGCAGGCCCGCGCCGGGGTCTATGACGACAACGCGCTCGAAACCGTGTCTCCCGCCATGCGCAAGCAATGGTTCGCGGAAGTCGATGCCGGCGGTCGCCGCAAGTTCCGCATTGACGACAAGGTCAAGCGCCTCATTACGTTCAACGAGTTGAACCTGATGACGCAGTGGCCCTTCAAGGGCAATTTCGACGTGATCTTCTGCCGCAACGTCGTCATCTACTTCGACGAGCCGACGCAGATGCGCATCTGGTCGCGTTTCGCCGGGCTGCTGCCGGAGGGTGGTCATCTTTATATCGGCCATTCCGAACGTGTGTCCGGTGACGCAAAGAACCTGTTCGACAATACGGGCATCACCACCTACCGCTACATTGGTCACGCATCCGGGAGGAAGGCATGAGCGCACTCGCACGGGTACTCGTCGTCGATGATTCTCCGACGATGCGCGGCCTGATTTCGGCCGTTCTCAAGGCCGATCCCGAAGTCGAGGTGGTCGGTCAGGCCGGCAACGCCATGGAGGCGCGCGCCGCCATCAAGCAGCTCAATCCCGATGTCGTGACGCTCGACATCGAGATGCCGGAAATGAACGGGCTGGAATTTCTCGAAAAGATCATGCGCCTGCGCCCCATGCCGGTCATCATGGTCTCGTCGCTCACCCACCGCGGCGCGGACGCTTCGCTGGCCGCGCTTGAAATCGGCGCTTTCGACTGTGTCGGCAAACCGGCGCCGGGCGATGCACGCCCGTTCGGCGATCTCGCCGACAAGGTGAAGGCTGCTGCCCGCTCGCAGCATGCCGCTTACCGCGCTGCGCGCCCGGAAGCCGCTGCCGCGCCGCAGCCGGTCCCGGTCAGCGAATATCGGGCGGGTCGCAAGGTCGTCGCCATCGGCTCCTCCACGGGTGGTGTCGAAGCGCTGATCGCCGTGCTGCAGAAATTCCCGGTCAACTGCCCGCCGACCGTCATCACCCAGCACATGCCGCCGACCTTCACCAAGAGCTTCGCCGAACGGCTGAACCGCATCTGCGCCCCCGTCGTGGAAGAGGCGACTGATGGCGCGCGCCTGCAGACCGGCAAGATCTATCTTGCACCGGGCGGCGAACGCCATCTGCAGATCGCCAACCGGTCTGCACCCTGCTGCCGGCTTGTCGAGCGCGATCCCGTCAACGGCCATCGCCCCTCGGTCGATGTGCTCTTCGATTCTGTCGCCGAGCTTGCCGGCCGCAACGCCGTCGGCGTCATCTTGACGGGCATGGGCCGCGATGGTGCGGCCGGGCTCTTGAAAATGCGTCATGCCGGTGCGCGCACCGTCGGCCAGAACGAAAAAACATGTGTCGTCTATGGCATGCCCCGCGTGGCTTATGAGCTTGGCGCGGTGGAACAGCAATTGCCGTTGGCCTCCATCGGTGAAGAAATCCTGAAACTAACCACTGCCCGCAAAGAAGGTGCTGACTAATGTCTCTCGCAGAAAAGATCAAAGTTCTGATCGTCGACGATCAGGTGACCAGCCGGCTGCTCCTCAGCGATGCGCTGACACAGCTCGGCTTCAAGCAGATCACCGCCGCCGGCGACGGCGAGCAGGGAATGAAGATCATGGAGCAGCAGCCCCATCATCTCGTCATCTCCGATTTCAACATGCCGAAGATGGATGGTCTCGGTTTCCTGCACGCCGTGCGGGCCAACCCGACCACCAAGAAGGCCGCCTTCATCATCCTCACCGCGCAGGGCGACCGCGCGCTGGTGCAGAAGGCAGCCCAGCTCGGCGCCAACAACGTGCTGGCCAAGCCCTTCACGATTGACAAGATGCGCGCTGCCATCGAGGCGGTTTTCGGATCGCTGAAATGATTGAAGCTGCGGCCAAGCGCGTACATATCATTCAGGGCGAGTACAAGGTCATCAGCGATCCCGACGTGGTCATGACGACGATACTCGGTTCGTGCGTGGCCGCCTGTCTGAGAGATCCCGTTGCCGGCCTCGGAGGCATGAACCACTTCCTGCTGCCGGGAACGGGCAATGTGACCGGCGGAGATGCGACGCGTTACGGCGTGCATCTCATGGAGCTCCTGATCAACGGCCTCCTGAAGCAGGGCGCGCGGCGTGACCGGCTGGAAGCCAAGGTTTTCGGCGGCGCGAAGACGATCGCCAGCTTTTCCAATGTCGGCGAGCAGAATGCCATCTTCGCCATGCAGTTTCTGAAGGATGAGGGTATTCCGGTCATAAGCTCCTCCACGGGCGGGGAACACGGCCGCAAGATCGAATTCTGGCCGGTCTCCGGTCGTGCACGTCAGCATCCGCTCAGCGGCGCGGAAACCCAGAAGACGGTTGCCTTGGAAACGCGTCCGGTGCCGGCCCCAAAGCCCGTCGCCAACGACATCGAATTTTTCTAGTCACGGAGTTTCCAATGCAGCTTGCAGAGCACACCGCCACCACTCCGTTCGAAGAAGCCCTGCCGGATGTTCTGATGCGCGTGGTATCGGAATTGCACGATGTCGCCTACCTTATAGAGCGCATCGAACCGCAATTGCTTGAAGTGACCAACGGTCAATTGTCGAGCGACGGCGTCAAGCTCCTGCAGGGCATCGACCTTGCCGTCCAGAAGACCCGTGGCCTTGCCGAATTCATCGATACCGTCACCGGCTCCATTCCCGGAGACTGGATCGTGGATGTCTCTACCGCGCTCAGCCTCGTCAAGCTTGCGGAAATGCAGAAGGCGCTCGGCGCCGCCTTCCGCCATGGCCATTCCCAGCCGCTCGACAAGGCCTCCGGCGACTTCGACCTCTTCTAGCGGCATTTCCGCCGTTGCCTGCCTCTTCGCGGAATGCGGAGAAAGGCAACGCTCGCGCAAGCTTCGCACCCTATTGTCATTACGGGGCCAAAAGGTCTCGGACTCTATGAATGACGGTGCGGAACAGAATGAATCTGTTAAATCAAATCCCTCAGGTCTTGAAGAATGTTGCTGCGCTGGGGCAGACACGGCTTTTGATGCTGGGCGGCGTGGGCGTTTTGTCCATGGCCATTATCCTTGCAGCAGCGCTTTACGTGAACCGTCCCGCTTACGAGACCCTTTATGTGGGGCTTGAAAAAAGCGACCTCAACAAGATCAGCATTGCGCTCGCCGAATCGGGTCTGGACTTTCAGGTAGGGACCGATGGTTCCAGCCTTCAGGTTCCCGTTGGGCTCACCAGCAAGGCACGGCTGCTTCTGGCCGAGCGCGGCCTGCCTGATAGCGCCAATGCCGGTTATGAGCTTTTCGACAATGTCGGTTCTCTCGGCCTGACCTCCTTCATGCAGGAAGTGACGCGCGTTCGCGCCCTTGAGGGCGAGATCAGCCGCTCCATCCAGCAGATTGACGGCATTGCCGCTGCACGCGTCCATATCGTTATGCCTGACGTCGGCAATTTCCGCCGTGGCGAACAGAAGCCCACCGCATCGGTCATGATCCGCGCCAGCGCCACCGCAGGGCGCAAGGCATCGGCTTCCATCCGTCACCTCGTCGCCTCGGCCGTTCCCGGCCTTGAGGTCGATGATGTGACTCTCCTCGATTCGACCGGCCAGCTTCTGGCCTCCGGCGACGACGTCACCAACGCCGCCATGAACCGCTCGCTGACACTGGCGCAGAATGTTCAGCAGGAAATCACGACCAACATCGACAAGGCGCTGGCGCCTTTCCTCGGCATGGACAATTTCCGCTCCAGCGTGACGGCGCAGCTCAATACCGACAGCCGCCAGATTCAGGAAACCGTCTACGACCCGGAATCACGCGTCGAGCGCTCCATCCGCACGGTGAAGGAAGACCAGAAATCCCAGGAAACGCAGCCGGATACGGCCGCGACCGTGGAGCAGAACGTACCGCAGGCAGCGCCCCAGGGCGGCGGCAGTGGCCCGCAGTCTTCCGACCAATCGGCCAAGAAGGAAGAGCAGACCAACTACGAGATCAATTCCAAGACGGTCGCCACGGTCAAGAACGGCTATACCGTCGAGAAGATTTCGGTTGCCGTGGTCGTCAACAAGGGTCGCATCGCCAAGATGGTCGGCGAACCCGCCGATCAGGCCAAGATCGACGCCTATCTCGCCGAGATGCAGAAGATCGTAACCTCGGCGGCCGGTATTTCTTCCGATCGCGGCGATATGGTGACGCTCACCGCTATGGACTTCCTCGAAACGCAGCTGCTTGATGAAGCCGTAAGCGGGCCGGGCATTATGGAAGTGCTGAGCCGCAATTCGGCCGGCATCATCAACTCGCTCGCCTTCGTCGCCGTCGCCTTCCTCGTCATCTGGCTCGGTGTGCGTCCTCTGGTCCGCACGGTTACCGCCAACGGTGCAGCAGCGGGTCAGCTCAGCCAGGAGACTGCCGGTCTGGAACTGCCGGACTTCTCTCCCGGCATGGATGCCGGCGCAGGTGGTCTCATGGAAGGTTTCGGGGCGGATTTCGGCTTCGACAGCACCGACGATCTTCTGGCAGGCGGCGATGGCGAGGGCACATTCAACCGCCGGGTTCGCGAAGGGCCCGAACGCAGGCTCTCCCGCATGGTGGAAATCAGCGAGGAACGAGCCGCCAAGATCCTGCGCAAATGGGCGGTGGAAAAAGCAGCATAATATCAAAAAGGCCGGTTTTACCCGGCCTTTTTTCTGTTTTCGGGCTTTTTGCTATCCTTGGCGGGCGCATCGTGGCAATCTCGTTTTAGGACAGTGTTTACAAAAAATTCAGCAACGATACAGTTTGCTGGGAATTGGCTGAGAATGCCGTTTATGGATTGAACAGCTTTTCAGTATGTTTTTTTAGCAATAGACGAACAGTGAAATACGTGGAAAGGCTGGTGTCAGGTAATGGCAAATCCCAGTCCGTTCCATAAAATGAAGTGATTCGGTCTCCGGGGGGCTTGCCGTCCCATTTTGGTAAGCTTCTCGAATGGAATGATTCCATCCCGAGGTATAATCTCCCACTGGGAGCAAGAGGGCGTAGGCGATTGAAAGTCGATGTTGATATCCGCAGGCTGTCTGCCAAGCCTATGGAGGGCATGGGTAAGCCCTTGCCACGCGATCAGCTTGCTAAAAACGTCGCAGCCACGGCTGCTGCCGGTAACGTTGCAGGCGCACTGGATCTGCTCGTAACCTATGCTGGCGCCTCGCATTATCTGCTGGCGCGGGATGATCTTCTCGAAGAAACCGGACTGAAATTCATCGTCACCTCCGACTGGCCTTTTGATCTGGTCCGCAGGCTTGGCCTTGAACTGGCCAACAGCCAGAACAGATCGAGCGAAATGGAGAAATGCCTTTCGCTTCTGCAGCCGCGGCTGCTTTTCCTTCCCGATGATGTTTCGGTTCCCTACGGCATAGACCGGCAATATTCGGCACTGTCTTTCTGTGTGGGCCGCATCCGGCTTTCGCTGCTGCTGCTGTTTCCCGAAGAAGCGGTGCCTTCGCCGGAAAGACTGCGCGAAATCGCCCTGCTGACGGGTTATTGCGTCAGTTTCGGCATTGCCAGCGAAGCAAAGACCGTGCGCGATATCGATCTCACGGAGCGTGAGCTTGAGTGCCTGTTCTGGATCGCGGAAGGCAAGACAAGCGATGAAATTGCGATGATCCTTGGCATTTCGCGCAATACGATCAATAATTACATCACAAGCGTGATGCGGAAAACCGCGACAAAAACCCGCTCGGAGGCAATTGCCTACGCCGTGCGCAACAACCTCGTATAATGGTCGGACGGATGGTACAGACGAAAGACAATGAGGGTACAGGTCAAATGGGCATGTTTTACCGCAGCCCTGTCGTGACGAGCCGGTCGGATCTGTTTCCGAAGCTTGTCGCCATGCAGAAGCTGGTCGGCGCGCGCAATTTCGTGGTGACGAAAGCTGCCGCTTCCGGTTTCCCGAACAAGAAGAAGTTGACCTGCGAGCTGGAAAACTGGGGCATGAATGCCGCAGAACAGAGCACGCAGTTCATCCGCGCCGTCGGCGATATTCTTCTCGATCATATCGAGACATCGCTTCTGCCGGTGATATGGCGCAACAAGAATGCCGGCGGCTTTGCCGATCTTCCCGATGTGCCCGCACTTCTGCGCCGCATCGAGAACGACACATTGCCCTATGCGGGGCTCGCCCTGCCGGTGCGGCTTGGCACTATCGGCAACGGTTATATCGTCTTCTGCGGCACCAACCTCGTTCTCGACAATGAGGTCGTGATCGAGCAGCACATCAAATGCTGCGAGATCATGGTGGACATGCTGGCGCTGGACGAGCGCAAGGCGGCACCCTCCGAAGCCTTGAGCGAGAGGGAAATCGCCTGCCTGCAACTGGCGGGGGATGGCCGTATCAGCGAAGAAATCGCGGTCAAGCTCGGGCTTTCCGTGCACACCGTCAACGCCTATCTCGGTTCGGCGACGATCAAGCTCGATTCCGTCAACCGTATCCAGGCGATCGCCAAGGCTATCAGGCTCGGTTATATCCATTGATGGCGGACGGGGTTTCCCGTCCCCCGAAACCCTGCAGGCGCCGGACCGGCTTTTGCGCGCCCCCTAAAAGGCGCTATCGGTACTTCGCGTTTTTTTAACAGTTGCCTACTAGAACTTTTATAAGTTTGGCTTTGGGGAACTGTTTCATGCACAACCGGCTCTTTAAGTCCGTTGCTGGCAAGGTCGTCGCGTTGACGATCGGCCTGATCACGCTCAGCGTGGCGGCAGTTGGTTTTTCGACCTATATTCGCTTGAAGGACAACATCATCACCACCGCGCTGCGCGATACGCACAGCGCAATGCGCAGCATGGCGATCCTTTACGAACTGAAGGTCGGCGGCGTCGCCCTCGAAATGGTGGATGGGGACCTCAAAAGTGTGGGTCGCGCCAGCATCGGAACGATGCGCGACAATGATCTCGTCGACCGCACCGCAGCCGGTAACGGCGGTATTTCTACCGTGTTTGAAGCCAAGGGCGGCGAATTCATTCGCATGACCACCAATCTGAAGAACGAAAAGGGCGAGAGAGCAGCCGGCACCAAGCTTGCTACCGATCATCCCGCTTTTGCGAAAGTCTCCAAGGGTGAGGCCTATTTTGGCACCGCCACGCTGTTCGGCACCAGCTACATGACCGGTTACATGCCTGTCACGAACAAGACCGGCGCAACCGTCGGCATCCTGTTCGTGGGTGTTCCCATGGACGTCTACGATGCGCAGATATACAGCCTGCGCGACATGATGCTCATCTGCGGCGCGCTCGCCATGCTTGGCGTCGGACTGCTCGCCTACTTTGTCATCAAGCGCACGCTTCAACCCCTTGGCAAGTTGACCGATGCGGTGAAGTCCCTTTCGGACGGCAATCTCGATACGCCGATCCCCTACGCCACCAACACCAATGAATTCGGCAACATCGCCCGCGCGCTGGTGATTTTCCGCGAAAATGCGGTCGAGAAACTGGCGATCGAGGGCAAAAGCGCCGAAGAACGCTCTGCGGCGGAGTCCGAGCGTTACCGCAACGACGCCGAGAAACAGGAACTCGACAGCCAGATCGAATTTGCGGTCGGCGAGATCGCCTCCGGTCTTGGCAGGCTTTCGCGCGGCGATCTGAGCCGCACGATCGAGACGCCTTTCACTGGCCGTCTCGACCGTCTGCGCACGGATTTCAACGAATCCCTTCTCAACCTGCGCGATGCGCTGGGGCAGATCCGCGAGCGCACGCTCATCATCCAGCATAGCGGCTTCGAAATCGAGCAGTCGTCGGTCGATCTGTCGAAGCGCACCGAAAATCAGGCCGCCTCGCTGGAAGAGACCGCCGCCGCCGTAGACGAAATCACCGTCACCGTCAGATCCTCGGCCGAGCGTGCGCGGGAAGCCAATGAGGCCGTGCGCATCACCAAGCAGAGCGCCGACAGCTCCGGTTCGGTCGTCAGCAACGCCGTCGACGCCATGGGCCGCATCGAAGATGCCTCGCGCAAGATCGAGCAGATCATCGAGGTCATCGACGACATTGCCTTCCAGACCAATCTTCTTGCCCTGAATGCCGGCATTGAGGCGGCGCGTGCGGGCGAAGCGGGCAAGGGTTTTGCCGTCGTGGCGCAGGAAGTGCGCGAGCTTGCACAACGCTCTGCCGACGCGGCGCGTGAAATCAAGCAGCTCATCAACCAGTCGACGCAGGAAGTCAGTTCAGGATCGAAGCTGGTGCAGGAGGCGGGCACCGTGCTTTCCGCCATCAGCCGGCAGATCGTCACCGTCAGCCAGCATGTCGAAACCATCGCCACGGCAACGCAGGACCAGTCCTCGGCACTTCATAACGTCAACAGTTCCGTCAACCAGATGGATCAGATGACCCAGCAGAACGCGGCCCTTGCCGAACAGTCGAGTGCGGCCAGCAGCATATTGTCCGGCGAGGTGGAAGCGCTGCTCGATCTCGTTCAGCGTTTCCAGATGGAACATGGCTCGGCGACCGGCAGGGATCGATTGAACTGTGCGGCCTGACACGCTTATTCAGACGTAAACACCTCCCGGATCGCAACATCCGGGAGTTTTTTATTCTGCCGCTGCGCGGGCCGTGCTGGATATCTGGTTGATATAGGCCCGCAGCGCTGCCGGTTTGACCGGCTTGTGCTGAACGGAAATCCCGTATTTTTCCGCATCGCTGCGCACTTCCGGGCTGCGGTCCGCCGTTACAAGCAGGGCAGGGATCGTCTTGCCGTAAAATGTCCTGATGAGGCGGATGGCGCTGATGCCGTCGCCATCGTCCAGATGATAATCGGCGACGATGACGTCGGGCGCTGCGGCCAAGTTGAGGAAGGGTTCCTCCAGCGTCGCCACGGAACCTGCGGGCAAAACCTCGCAACCCCATCCCGTCAGCAGCAGTGTCATGCCCTCGAGGATTTTCGGCTCGTTGTCGATGCACAGGACCCGGACGCCCTGAAGGCGGTCGCTGGCTGCGGGACTGGTTATCCCGCCAACGGCTTTGGCCGGCACGAGGCGATCCGCCTCGCGCGGCAGATGGATGCGGAAGGTCGTGCCTTTTCCGGGGGTGGAGATCAGCTGCACCGGATGGTGCAGCATGCGCGACAGCCGGTCGACGATGGAAAGGCCGAGCCCGAGGCCGGATGCCGTTCTTGCACCCTCGTCCAGCCGGGCGAATTCCTTGAAAACGGTGCGAAATTTAGATGAGGGGATGCCGATACCGGAATCAGTCACCTGAATGACGACTTCACCGCCCCGGCGGCGCGCACCGACGACCACCTTGCCCTTCAGCGTATATTTAATGGCGTTGGAAACGAGATTCTGTATCAGACGCCGCAGGAGGTTGGGGTCGGAGCGGACGGTCAGCGAGGTTGGCATGACCACGAGGTCCAGGTTCTTCTCCTGCGCCATCGGTGCGAAATCGGTCTCGATGCGTTTCAGCAACTCATTCAGCGGCACGGATGTCATGCGCGCCTTCATAGAGCCGGTGTCGAGACGGGAAATATCGAGAACCGCACCGAGAATGGTCTCCACCGATTCCAGCGCCGAATCGATATTGTGGACGAGATCGCTTTCGCCTGAAGCACCAAGCCGTTCGACCAGGGAGGATGAGTAGAGCCGGGCGGCGTTCAGGGGTTGGAGAATGTCATGGCCGGCGGCGGCGAAAAAGCGTGTCTTGCCGATATTCGCCTCGTCGGCGGAGGCTCTTGCCTCCGCCAGTTCGCGGTTGACGCGTGTAAGCTCAACGGTTCGCTCCGCCACGCGCTGCTCCAGCGTTTCGTTTGCCTGTTTCAGCGCCTGATCGCTCGCCACCCGCTGGGTGATATCGGTGAAGGTGGCGACGATGCCTTTGTCCGGCATGGTGTTGGAGCGCACTTCGATGATGCGCTCGCCGCCCGCCAGCACCAGCGAGAAGGGCAGATCCATGGTCAGGAAGCTGGTGATCAGTTCATTCGTGTCACCGGCGGGCATATCGCCGCGTTCCTGCAGCATCGAAACGATATCCGTGAGCGGTACGCCCACCTGCCCGAACTGCTCGGGTAGATCGAGAAGGGTGCGGAAACGCCGGTTCCAGATGGTCAGCTGCTGCGAACTGTCGAAAACGGCAATGCCCTGATCCATCTGGGCGAGCGCGGTCTGCAGCATGTCCTGGTTATATTGCAGGGCCTCGCTCGCCTGATCGAGCAGCCATGCCGTGTCCGCGCTGGTGTCTTCCGCCTTCTGAAGAATGATCGAAAGCACCAGGCGGGCGGAGGAGGAGCCGATGGCGCTGCCCAGCAGCTGCTCGGAGAAATGGATCAGCGCCATGTCCGCCGGCTGGTCGTCATTGAGCTTCCTGCCCGCCGTCTTTTCATAGGTCGCAAGTGATCGCAGCATGCGCTCCTCGCCGAGATAACGGGCGACCGCGCTTTTGAGATCACCGACGCTGACGCGGGTTTTCCAGCCGCGCGTGGCGAATTGCGATTTCGAGTGACGCTTGACGAAGATGCCGGACTGGATGCGCTCCACCGGCCTAGGATTGCGCGAAAGCGAGCCGAGCACGAAGGCGAGGCTGTTGACGAGCAGGCTGAGAATGACCGCGTTCACGAATGGGTCGGCTTCCGGCCCATTGAATACCGTGCTGCCGGAAAACAGGAAACCGAGAATATTGGCTGCCACCTCGGAATTGTCAGGCCCGCCGAAGCTTGGCAGAAACAGCAGGTAGGCCCAAACGAAGAAGCCCGAACTCAGCCCCGCGATCGCACCGCGGGCATTGGCGCGCCGCCAGAACAGCCCGCCGAAAAGGGCAGGGGCCATCTGCGCAATGGCGGCGAATGCCAGAAGGCCGATGGAGGCGAGGCCCGTAGCACTGTCGGCGGCGCGATAATAGCCATAACCCAGCAGCAGCACGGCAAAGATCGCCGTTCGGCGGATGTTGAGCAGCGTCTTGGCGAAATCGTCCCGGTGCGGTGAGCGGTTCAACAACTTCTGCCGCAGGAAGATCGGCATGACGATATCGTTGGAAATCATGATCGACAGCGCCACCGAAGCGACGATCACCATCGCGGTCGCCGCCGAAAAACCGCCGATGAAGGTGATCAGCGACACGACCGGCATCTGATGATTGAGCGGCAATTGCAGCACGTAGAGATCGGCATCGCCATTGGCGCCGAGCGTCAGAATGCCGGCAAGCGCGATCGGCAGCACGAAGATGTTGATCGCGATGAGGTAGAGCGGCAGCAGGAACCCGGCCATACGCAGCTCTTCCGGCGTGCGGTTTTCAACCACCGTGACGTGGAACTGGCGCGGCAGCAGGATGATGGCGAAACCGGAAAGCAGCGTCATCACGATCCAGCGGCTGACGGGCGTGTGATAGGATATGGCCCGCATGGCCTGCTCATTATCCGTGGCAAGCTGCCACAGATGCGCGGGACCGTCGAAGAGGACGAAGAGCACGTAAAAACCGACGGTGCACATGGCGACGAGCTTGACCAGCGATTCCATCGAAATCGCCAGAATAAGCCCGTCCTGATGTTCGGTGGCATCGGTGTGGCGGGTGCCGAACATGACGGCAAACCCCGCCATGACGATGGTGACGACCAGTGGCAGATCGAGGAAATAAAGATTGCCGCTGCCAATGCCGTAATCGCCGGGATCGACCATTGTCGCCACCGAGCTGGAAACGGCTTTCAGCTGCAGCGCGATATAGGGAATGGCGCCGACGAGCGCGATGATCGCGACGATCATCGCCACGGTGGAATTCTTGCCGTATCGGGCGGCGATGAAATCTGCGACGGAAGTCAGTTTTTCCGTTTTCGCCAGTTCAACGATGCGGCGAATGATCGGCATGCCGATGGTGAAGGCGAGGATCGGCCCGGTATAGATGCCGAGAAATTCCAGCCCCCTGTCTGCCGCGAGCCCCACACCGCCGAAATAGGTCCAGGACGTGCAATAGATTGCCAGGCTGAGCGCATAGACGAACGGACGCCCCTTTTTCGGAGCGTTTCTGTTGCGGCTGTTCCTGTCCCCATAGCTTGCAACCGCAAACAGCAGCAGGACATAAGCGAAGGCCGAACCGAATATGATCCACCCAGGAAGCACGCATCCTCCCCGTGCAAGAGTTCCCTGATATCAGCATAGGCGAATTCCGGGCCGTTGAGAATGAGCGCGGTCTGATCATAAAGTTCAAGGCGCGCGTGCAAAAAAGCTAATAAATGCAATCCGCGGATTCCAAATGATGCCCGGACCCTATATGGTTGAGCGCGTAGGGACAGTCACATAGCTTCAGCTCGCGAAGCAGGAGAGAGGGACAATCTGAATGCTTAACGAATTTAAAACCTTCATTGCCCGCGGCAATGTCATGGATCTGGCCGTGGGTGTTATTATCGGTGCGGCTTTCAGCAAGATCGTCGACTCCGTCGTCAACGATCTCATCATGCCGATCGTGGGGGCGATCTTCGGCGGGTTCGATTTTTCGAACTACTTCCTGCCGCTGAGCTCCAGCGTCAATGCCACCTCGCTCGCCGCCGCCCGCGATCAGGGCGCCGTCTTCGCTTATGGCAGCTTTCTGACGGTTCTCATCAACTTCCTTATCCTCGCCTGGATCATTTTCCTGATGGTCAAGGGCGTCAACAAGCTGCGCGATTCGGTTGAGCGCAAGAAGGTTGAGGAAAAGGCGGAAGCAGCTCCGCCGCCGGAAGACGTCAAGCTCCTCACCGAAATCCGCGATCTGCTGAAGACGCGTTGATTGCCGGCATTATCCCCGGCCTGATTTGCCGGCCCGCGCGGCCGGCGGTCTCCTGCCGGGGATGACCCATAAAGAAAATCCATGATCGCCTCACGGAATATCATGCACATGGCTGGTTCGATGCGATAAGAAGGCACCAAACGGAGTGTCTTTAATGTCCATTTTGAACAGTCTGAGTGCGCGCTCTCTGGCGGCTCCCGAGAGCGGCATTGTCGAAGTCGTGAATTATGCCCGGGGGCGGGACAATCTCCTGCCGCTCTGGGTCGGCGAAGGCGATCTGCCGAGCCCGGACTTCATCAATCAGGCCGCCATCGATGGGCTGAACAACGGCGAGACCTTCTATACCTGGCAGCGTGGCATTCCCGAATTGCGCCAGGCGCTGAGCCGTTATTACGAACGCCATTTCGCGGCGTCGCTGCCGCCGGAGCATTTTTACGCTACCGGTTCCGGCATGCAGGCGATCGTGCTCGCCGTGCAGGCGCTGACCTCGCCCGGTGACGAAATGGTCTATCTGTCGCCGACATGGCCGAATATCGTCGCCGCCATTGGTGTGGCAGGCGCGAAGGCGGTTCCGGTCGGTATCGATTTCCGCGACGGCCGCTGGGATCTCGATATCAACAGGCTGGAAAGCGCGATCACCGGCAAGACGAAGGCGCTTTTCATCAATACGCCCTCCAACCCGACCGGATGGACGGCGACGCTCAATAATCTTCGTGATGTTCTGGCGCTCGCCCGCAAACACGATCTGTGGATCGTTGCCGACGAGATTTATGCGCTTTATCATTATTCCGGCAGCCGTGCGCCGTCCTTCCTCGACGTCATGGAGCCGGATGACAAGATCGTCTTCGCCAATTCCTTTTCGAAGAACTGGTCCATGACCGGCTGGCGTGTCGGCTGGCTTGTTGCCCCGCCGGCCATCGGTCAGGTCATCGAAAACCTCATTCAATATTCCACTTCAGGCGTGGCGCAGTTCATGCAGCGCGGCGCAGTCGCCGCCCTCGATCACGGTGATGGTTTCGTGCGCGAGAATTACGAACGTGCTCTGACCTCCCGCGACATTCTCTGCGATGCGCTCATCGCGACGAACCGTGTGGAAACCCTGAAGCCCGATGGCGCTCTCTATGCCTTTCTCAAGATAGACGGCGTGACGGACAGCCGGGCCACGGCGCTCGATATCGTCGACAAGACCGGGGTCGGGCTTGCGCCCGGCACGGCCTTCGGTCCGGGAGGGGAGCTGTTTCTCCGTGCCTGCTTCCTGCGCAACCCAAAGCAGATAGAAGATGCGGCCGACCGGCTGGCATCCTATATCCTCGGCAGGTAAGCGTCGCCTCTGCGTACAATGGTTTCCCCTGCCGCGCCGGGATCGCGCTACGGTAGGGAAATCGGCAACAAAATCACAGCGAATACCTAAAACTGCAACCCCACGGCGCAACCATCGACGTGGGGGATTTTCTGTGCTATGCGCTCCTTGTTCCATTTATGAGAACATTTTCATCTAATAAATAAAAAGCACCTCATTGCGCTAACCAATCGTAAGCCACCTTTTTAATGGAGCTGGGGATCGGTCGCGTATTCGCTGTGCAAGTAATCAATGATGAAGAATTATTGGCTTTGATGGGGTCAAGAAAAGCAAACAGGGAAGTATTGTCATGGCTGTTCTGGTCACGGGTGGGGCCGGCTATATAGGAAGCCACATGGTGTGGGCTTTGCTCGATGCCGGGGAAGAGGTCGTTGTTGTCGATCGGCTTTCGACGGGGTCGCGCTGGGCGGTCGCGCCGGCGGCGCGTTTTTATCTGGGCGACGCGGCGGATCGCGCCTTGCTCGACCAGATTTTCGAAGAAAACCAGATCGAGACCATCTTCCATTTCGCGGGCTCCGTCAGCGTTCCTGAATCGATCAGCCAGCCGCTCGAATATTACGAAAACAACACGGGCACGACCCGCGCCCTCGTGGCGGCGGCAGTCGGCCACGGTATTCGCAATTTCATCTTCTCGTCGACAGCCGCCGTCTATGGAAACCAGCCCTTTGATGGCCCGGTTCCCGAAACCGCGATCCTCAGCCCAGAAAACCCCTACGGCCTGTCGAAGCTCGCCTCCGAAATCATGCTGCGCGATGTCGTGCAGGCGCATGATTTCAATTACGTGGCGTTGCGGTATTTCAACGTCGCCGGAGCCGACCCGCAGGGGCGCGCCGGGCCATCTCCCACGGGTGTGGCAAACCTCATCAAGGTCGCCTGCGAAGCTGCTACCGGTCGCCGCGACCGGGTGGAAGTTTACGGAACGGATTACCCGACCGCGGATGGCACCGGCGTTCGCGATTATATTCATGTCGGCGACCTGATCGATGCGCATATGCTGGCCATGGCGCATCTGCGCGCCGGCGGCGGCACACGCACGCTCAATTGCGGTTATGGCGTTGGTTATTCGGTTCTTGATGTCCTGCAGGCTGTGCAGAAGGAATCGGGGTGCGATTTCCCGATCATCCATTGTCCGCGTCGCCCGGGCGATATTGCGGCCATGGTGGCGGATTCGGCGCGCATCCAGTCGGAGCTGGGCTGGCGGCCCCGCTTCAACGATCTGGTGGCCATCGTTCGCACTGCGCTCCAGTGGGAGGCCAAACGCCAGGCCCAGCAAAGCGACAGGATTCCGCCGGTGCGGCGCAAGCTCGCGGCAATAGGCTGAGCGGACTTTGCTTTACCGAAAGCGGTCTTTCCTGACGGAAGGATAAAGGATCGGCCGATCCAGTGGAGCGGCTGGTCGAAGCCAGCGATCCCTGTCAAAGAAGCTGCGTGTCAGCTTCAACCCCGGCGATTGTTCGCTTGTGAGCAAAATCACGTTCAGGCGATGGGGTGTCGTCGGTTCCGGTTTTATGGAAACCGAAATACCGAAATGTTGTGCCTGATAGGGCTGCATCCGGCCTGCCGGTTCAAGCATGTCCGCCAGATCAGCCCACCGGGTTTGTTCCACGATCATGGCGAGTGCTTCATCAAGCTTTGTCAGAACGGCAGTCCCATCCGGCGTCTTCGGCGCAACGGCCTTCATCCTGATGGAGCGAACCTCGCCGGACGCTTCGCCCCTGATCTCGAGGAAGAGCGAGGCCCGCTCGGCCGGGCCTGCCGCGTTCGCCACCGCAAGATCGGCCATGCACTCGAAATTGCGGATGTTGACTGGGCTTGTGTGCCAGCCATGCGGGTTGGAAAAACCTGCGGCAGTAAAGCGGTCGCAAAGCTCCTTGCCGGAAAGAACGAAATCGCGTGCGAAAGATGCCCTGTCACCCCCTTGCTCGAATTTCAGAAGATCGGGCGGCAGAGAGACTTTTTGGGCGACTAGTTTCTGCCGCTTGACGGGCTTCATCTTCGGCGGGGGGGCCGCGGAGCGTGTCGCGGATGCCAGATTGAGATAAATCAGCAGGCTTTTGAGATGCTTCCTGTCATTGGCCAGCAGCACCGTCGCCCCGATGGCAAGACAAACGGCCAGCACCGCAAACAGCAGCGCGCCGGAGCTCACTCTTTTCTGCAAGCCTGCGTCCATCGCAAGACCTTAAGGGGCTGGCGGAAGGCGTCAGCCGGTTTTGATATGGCTTTTCGGACTATCGGCAGCCCGGTGAATATATGGTGTGAGCGAAGGCTCTGAAAATCTTATGCAACTCACCGCCGAAGTTTCCGGCGGTGCAGGTCTTATTCGCCGTTGTTCTTGGCCGTGTCCTGTCCAACGGCGCTGCTTTCATCGTCTGCGACCGGAATGGCGTAGGAGCCGTTCAGCCAGCGGGCGAGATCAAGCGAGCGGCAGCGATCCGAACAGAAAGGATAGTCTTCCCGTGTCGAGGGCCGCCCGCATTCAGGGCATGGCTGGGATTTGCGCAGCGGCGTGACGTTTCCGGCGCCTTCGGGAGATTTTGCCATGGCCTATCCTTCGAGCCAGCCCGAAGTCACCTCAAATCCTTCTCCGGAAAGAAGCGACATCGTCTCATAAAGCGGCAGGCCGACGACATTGGTATAAGAACCGGTCAGCTTTTGCACGAATGCGCCGGCAATGCCCTGGATGCCATAGGCTCCCGCCTTGCCGCGCCACTGGCCGGAGGCGATATAAGCCTCGATTTCGCGCGTGGAGAGGCGCTTGAAACGCACCTTTGTCTCCGCCACCTTCTGTCGGATCTTGCCGCCGGGGGTGACGAGGCAGATGCCGGTATAGACCCAGTGGCTGCGTCCCGAAAGAAGATGCAGCGCAGCCGAGGCCTCTTCCGTATATTCGGCCTTGCCGACGATGCGGCGACCAACGGCGACCACCGTATCTGACCCCAGAACATAGGAGTCTTTCCACACCTGTTCGTTCTTCAGCGCCGCCTGCGCGGCTTCCGCCTTCTGCAATGACAGACGACGGCAGAGCGTGCGCGGATGCTCAAGCTTGGCCGGGGTCTCGTCGATATCCATCGGCATCAGACGTGCCGGTTCGATACCGATCTGATGCAGCAGTTCCAGACGCCGCGGCGAGCCGGATGCCAGAACGAGCTTTTGTTTTGAATTGGTCATTGCGCTGCCCGGGCGTCCGTTGCGGAACGTGGATTACTTGAAGCGATAGGTGATGCGGCCCTTGGTGAGGTCGTAAGGCGTCATTTCAACCAGCACCTTGTCGCCGGCGAGAACGCGGATACGGTTCTTGCGCATGCGGCCCGCGGTGTGGGCGATGATTTCGTGGTCGTTCTCAAGCTTCACGCGGAATGTTGCGTTCGGCAGCAATTCGGTTACGATGCCCGGGAATTCAAGGACTTCTTCTTTTGTCATGTAAGGGTTTTCTTCCTGTTGATAGTGCCGGACGTGTCCTGTCCGGGAAAATTGCGCGGAAACTACACAATCCCGGCACATTTGTGAACCTCTAAAGCATCGGCTTGAAAATCGCGATCGATTTTAACAGGCTGAGGCGGTTTTCAGTCTTTTGAAAGCGTATCCGCCACCGGCTGCTGCCGCCTCGGCAGGCGTTCCGAGATCAGCTTTGCCAGATGGTCCCGCACTTCGCGATAGGCGTCGAGGATCTGCTCGCGCGTGCCTGTTATTACCGTCGGGTCCATGGTCGGCCAATAGACCACATCGAGCGAATTCGAGCGCGTCAGTTCCAGTGCGGCGTGATGGGCTTCGGGTGTCAATGTAATGATCAGATCGAAAAAATCATCCTCGATCTCGTCCAAAGTGCGCGGTTTGTGCTTGCCGAGCGAAAATCCCTGTTCTTCCAGTACGGCATCCACGAAAGGATCGCGCTCGCCGGCGCGCACGCCCGCCGACTGTATATAGATGCCGGGCGCCACCAGCCGTTTGGCGATGACCTCCGCCATGGGGGAGCGGATGGAGTTCATGCCGCACATGAAGAGGACCGATTTGGGCGCTCGTCCCTCGTTTGGCGCTGCGGCAGGATCGATCATCTCTAACCCCGCCAATAAAGCACGCAGACAAGGGTAAAGAGGCGGCGCGCGGTATCAAAATCCACCTTGATCTTGCCGGAAAGCCGATCCATCAGCGTTTGCGAGCCGTCATTGTGAATACCGCGCCTGCCCATGTCGATTGCCTCGATCTGGCTCGGCGTGGAGGAGCGGATAGCCTCGTAATAGCTTTCGCAGATCAGGAAATAATCCTTGATGATGCGGCGGAACGGCGTCAGCGACAGGATATGGATCGCGACATCCTTCTCGTCTTCCGTTCTGATCGAGAAAACCAGCTTGGCGTCGACGAGCGAGATGTGCAGCCGGTATGGCCCGCCGGCATGGCCAAGCGGCTCAAAGGTGTTTTCCTCGATCAGATCGAAAATGGCGACGGCGCGTTCATGCTCCACGTCGGGCGTGGACCGGCCGATGCTATCGTCCAGTACCACGTCGCAGAGCCGGAAATCGCCTGAAGCCATCGCTTAACTTTCCGGATTGAGGCGAATGGAGACCGAACGCGCATGTGCGTCCAGCCCTTCGGAACGGGCAAGGGTAATCGCTGCCGGCGCAAGCTGGCGCAGCTGCTCGGGCCCAAGCCGCAGGATCGAGGTGCGCTTGACGAAATCCAGCACTGAAAGGCCGGAGGAGAAGCGCGCCGAGCGCGCCGTCGGAAGAACATGGTTAGAGCCGCCGACATAATCGCCGATCACCTCCGGCGTGTGGCGTCCGACGAAGATCGCACCCGCATTGCGGATGTGGGCCATCAGGGCATCCGGATCATCGACGGCAAGTTCCAGATGCTCGGCGGCGATGCGGTTGGCGAGCGGAATGGCGTCGGCGAGCTTTTCGACCAGAATGATCGCGCCGAAATCGGCCCAGCTTGCCGCCGCCGTTTCGGAACGCGACAGGCGCTTCAGCTGCCGCTCGACGGCCGCTTCAACGGCCTTGCCGAGTTCGGCATTGTCGGTGATCAGGATCGATTGCGCGCCGCGGTCATGTTCCGCCTGCGCCAGAAGATCGGCGGCCAGCCAGTCCGGATCATTGTCCTTGTCGGCAATGACAAGCACTTCTGAAGGCCCGGCGATCATGTCGATGCCGACAGTGCCGAAAACCTGGCGCTTTGCGGCGGCCACATAGGCATTGCCGGGGCCGACGATCTTGGCGACCGGCGCGATGGTTTCCGTGCCATAGGCAAGCGCTGCCACAGCCTGCGCGCCGCCGATACGATAGATTTCCTCGACGCCTGCGATACGCGCTGCAGCCAGCACCGCCGGATTGACCGCGCCGCCATTGGCCGGCACGACCATGACGATACGTTCCACACCGGCAACCTTGGCCGGCACGGCGTTCATCAGCACCGAGCTTGGGTAGCTGGCCGTGCCGCCGGGCACGTAAAGGCCGACAGCTTCGATGGCGGTCCAGCGCGAGCCGAGGCCCACGCCGATATCGTCCTCGTAGATATCGTCCTTCGGCATCTGGCGGGCATGATGTTTTTCGATACGCCGGGCAGCAAGTTCAAGCGCCTCGATCACGCTTCTGTCGACGGCGGCAAAGGCCGCATCGATCTCATCCGCCATCACCCGCATCGGGACTTTCGAGAAATCGATACCGTCGAATTTCTGGGAATAATGGGCAAGGGCCGCATCGCCGCGATGGCGGACATCGTTGATGATGTCGCGAACGGTCGCGTTGACGTCTTCGGAAACTTCTCTCTTGGTTGTCAGGAAGGCAGCGAATTTCTGTTCGAAATCAGCCGATGCCCGCTCCAGCCAGATTGCCACGCCATTACCCTTTCATTGTCCCCGCGGGAAATCCCGCGAGGTGTACGAACTTGCCACAGAAAAATTGCGGCTCTGGTATGTGGCATAAATCGAAACGGCAAGGAAAGGCAACCGTTGCGAAGGCTTGCAACGTTTATTCGCTGTCGGGATGATGCGGTTTGGTAGTGGTTTCCCAGGCGCCGCTCACATCGGTCAGCTGCGCCTCGATGCATTCGACATCGAGTGCGATGGCGCCGCCGCCGGACAGCGTCAGTTCCACCGCGCCATCAGGCCCTTCGCCATTCTGGACGAAGCGGATGGCGAGAAGTGACAGCACCTGTTCCTTGTCGTCGCGGTTGATGCCGTGCGAGCGGACAGCGGAGACCCGCTTCAGGAAAACCACGCTGCGGCAGCGCTCCGGCGGCAGGCTCTTTTTCTCAGTGCTTTCCCAGACGAAACGGTTGGCGGAAAGCGTGAATTGCCCGTGTTTCGGCTCGAAGGCAACGTCCTTCAGCTTGAAGACGCTGTCCTGCATATGCGTCGAAATGACGGAGAGATCTTCAGTATCCAGCGCCAGCAATTTCAGGCCGCTCATCGTTTTCTTCCTTCTTCTGCGGTGCGGACCGCTATTTCCATGACTTACAATGGAAATAGGCAGTCCGGGCCCACTCTGCAACGGGTAGAAAACGGATGAGCGGCGATGAAAGGATCAATCGCTGACGCGTTCGACCAGCGCACCGCAGCGGGTGAGCTTTTCTTCGAGGCGTTCGAAGCCGCGATCGAGGTGATAGACGCGCGAAACCATGGTCTCACCTTCCGCCACCAGGCCGGCAATGACCAGCGAGACGGAAGCGCGCAGATCGGTCGCCATGACAGGTGCACCCTTCAGGCGGGAGACGCCTTCGATGCGGGCCATCTGGCCGGAGAGCGAAATCTTAGCGCCGAGACGGGCCAGTTCCTGCACATGCATGAAGCGGTTTTCGAAGATCGTCTCGGTGATGTGGGAAACGCCCTGCGACCGGGTCATCAGCGCCATGAACTGCGCCTGCAGGTCGGTGGGGAAGCCGGGGAAGGGCTCGGTGACGATATCGACCGGCTGGATGCCATTGCCGTTGCGCACGACGCGCAGGCCTGTCTCCGTATCGCTGATGGTAGCGCCTGCGAGCCGTAGCGTATCGAGCGCGTTGTCGAGCAGCGATGCGCGTGTGCCTTCCAGCACCACGTCACCACCGGCCATGGCGACCGCCATGGCGTAGGTGCCGGTTTCGATACGATCCGGCAGAACCCGGTGGCGCGCGCCGGAAAGCGAGGTGACGCCTTCAATGGTGATGGTGGAGGTGCCTGCGCCTTCGATCTTCGCGCCCATGGCAGTCAGGCACTGGGCCAGATCGACCACTTCCGGCTCGCGGGCGGCGTTGTGGATAACGGTGGTGCCGCGGGCAAGGCTTGCCGCCATCAGCATCACATGCGTCGCGCCGACGGAAACTTTCGGGAAGGTGTAAACGGCGCCGATCAGGCCGCCCTTGGGGGCGGTGGCGTTGATGTAACCGCCATCGATCTCCATCGTCGCACCGAGTGCTTCAAGGCCCTCGATGAACAGGTCGACCGGGCGCGTGCCGATGGCGCAGCCGCCGGGCAGCGAAACGCGGGCGCGGCCCTCGCGCGCCAGAAGCGGGCCGATGACCCAGAAGCTCGCGCGCATCTTGGACACCAGTTCGTAAGGCGCTGTTGTGTCTACAATGGTGCGGCAGGTGAAATGCACGGTGCGGGAATAGGCTTCGCCCTGGCTTTCGCGGCGGCCGTTCACGGAAATATCGACGCCGTGATTGCCGAGAATGCGGATGAGCTGCTCCACGTCGGCCAGATGCGGCACGTTTTCGAGCGTCAGCGTGTCGCTGGTCAGAAGCGATGCGATCATCAACGGCAAGGCGGCGTTTTTAGCGCCGGAGATGGGAATGATGCCGTTTAGCTTGTTGCCACCCGTAATTCTGATGCGATCCATGCGTCCCTACGGGCCTGTGCCCGCCTTTCTTATAGTGCCTTGCGGAAAGGCGCGTCCTTAGACGAATTTCCGCGGCGTTTCAATTTTATGCTGATGAATTCTCTAAGAGGATGATTCGTCCGTTTTTGCGGCAGGCAGGCCAATAGTATCGTCCTCTTCGCCGGCACGGCGCGCACGAACCTGCTGTTTGCGCTTCAAAAGATTTTCACGAAGCTTCTTGGCCGCCCGGGCCTTGCGCTCCGCCTCGCGCTGCCGCGCCTTTTCGCCAGGCCCCGCCTGCGGCTTGCCGTCGGCCACCGGGGCGGATGCTTCCGCGGAAGCGCCGGCGGAAACCGCTGCCTTTGCCTGTTTGTCATGATGTTCGTTCATAGATTCAGCAATATCTGAAAAATGCATTTTTCAACAGGGGGCACGCTTTTTTGCCCCGCTTGATGAAGAATATCGTTTTGCGACTTGCGCTCGTCAAAAACCTATGGCAATAGGCCGCCACGCTTGATGCTGAAGCAAACGCTTCGGCGCCGGATGCTGCTATAGCTCAGGGGTAGAGCACTCCCTTGGTAAGGGAGAGGCCGAGAGTTCAAATCTCTCTAGCAGCACCATTTTCCCCACAATTTCAAATACTTACGTAACAGCCTGCACCGCTCGCATGCGGCATGTGATGTATGCGCGCGCCGCGCAATTGCCGGCAAATGGAAAACCGCGCCCCTTGCGAAGCGCGGTTTCCATATCCGAATATTCTGTTGCTGCCAGAGCGGGACGAAACCGCCCGTAGCCATCGGGCGCCGCTTACTGACGGAATAGCGACAGGATATTTTCGGAACTGGTATTGGCGATGGAGAGCGACTGGATGCCCAGCTGCTGCTGTGTCTGCAGCGCCTTGAGGCGGGTCGATTCTTCGTTCATGTCCGCATCCACAAGGCGGCCGATGCCGCTGTCGATGGAGTCGGTGAGCTTCGACACGAAGTCTTCCTGAAGGCCGATGCGCATCTTGATCGAGCCGAGAGCGGCGGAAGCGCTGCTCAAGGATTGAAATGCGGTTTCGACATCGGTGAGAAGATTACCGATGGTGTAGGCCGGCGGCGTTGCAGAAGCGAACAGCTTGAGATCGATGTCCCATACGGAAATGCCGGAGGCTGTTCCGGGTTGTCCGATGATGCCCCTCGTGGTGTCGAGCGTCGCGGGCGAGCCGGTCAGGCCGAAAAGCACATTGGCGGTCGTCGTGCCGGCAGTGGTATCGACAAGCGTATAGTCTGTTTTCGTCACGCTGACAGTGCCGCCGCCGTCGCGAACAAAGCCGGAAACGACAGTCTTGGCGCCGGTGCCCAGCAGCCAGTTCTCGCCGCTGAAGGATGCGCCCTGCGCGATCGATTCAAGCTGCTTTTTCAGCTGGTCGATCTCTTCCTGGATCTTGGTCTTGTCCACACCTTCTTCGGTGGCGGCAACGATTTTCGATTTGATTTCCTTGATGACTTCGACCGAGCTTTCCATTGCGGAATAGGCGACATCGATCTTCGCCGCGCCGAGGCCCAGCGCATCCTGAACCGCGGAAAGGGCCATGTTGTCGGAGCGCATCGTCGTCGCGATCGACCAATAAGCGGCGTTGTCGGATGCAGTCTTGACCCGCAGGCCCGAAGACACTCTGGATTGGGTATCTTCGAGCTGGCCGCTGATTGCGCGCAAGGTCTGAAGCGCCGACATGGCGGCGGTGTTCGTCAGAATACTTGTCATAATTGCCCCTCTGAGCTGGCTAAATGGGAAGGGACATTCCGGGATCGCCGGAAACGACTGAGCGGCGTGATGCCTGTTAACCTCTTTTTCGTCTTGGTTAACGAGTCGTTTCGATGCGCTGATTTAGCCGTGATTTGGTTAACGAACTCTTAATCAAAAAATCTCTTAGTTTCGCAGGCGACTAAACAAAAAAACCGCGCCTTTCGGCGCGGTTGATTTTTTCGGCTGAAGCTTCCGATTAACGGAAGAGCGACAGGATGCTTTCGGAGTTGCTGTTGGCGATCGAGAGAGCCTGAACGCCGAGCTGCTGCTGGGTCTGCAGGGCCTTGAGGCGGGTGGACTCTTCGTTCATGTCGGCGTCCACGAGGCGGCCGATACCCTTTTCGACGGAGTCGGACAGCTTGGAAGCGAAATCTTCCTGCAGGCCGATACGCATGGAGAGCGAGCCGAGCTTTGCGGCAGCGCTGGTCATGGCCTTCAGGGAGTTTTCAACCAGCGTCAGGGCTTCGGCCATGTTCGTGGCGCGGTCAGCGGCTGCATACTGGGTGATATCAAGCGTGTAGACGGACTGGGCAGCGACGGTCGTGAACGTGCCGGTCGTGCCGAGAATGCCTGTCGTGTCGGGAACGCCCGTAGCGGAGTCGACCGAGCCGAACAGGGTGTTGCCGGTTGCGGTGTTGTCGAGAGCGTATTTCGTGGTCGTGACGTTAACGGCGCCACCGGTGGAGCGAACGAAGCCGGCAACGACCGACTTGTCCGGGTCTGTGCCGGGGGTCGTCGCACCGAGCGTCGAAACGCCGACGAGCCAGTTTTCACCGTAGAAGGAAGCGCCCTGTGCGATCGACGCGAGCTGCTTCTGGAGCTGGCCGATTTCTTCCTGAACCTTGGTGCGGTCGACGCCTTCTTCAGTTGCCGTGACCAGCTTTGCCTTGATTTCCTTGACGACTTCGATTGCCGATTCCATGCCGGCAGAAGCGGTGTCTACCTTGGCGGCGCCGAGGCCGAGAGCGTCGGAAACGGAGGAGAGAGCCATGTTGTCGGAGCGCATCGTGGTTGCGATCGACCAGTAAGCAGCGTTGTCAGCAGCTTCGCCAACGCGAAGGCCGGAGGAAACGCGTGCCTGAGTGGATTCCATGTTCTGGCCGATAGAGCGCAGGGTCTGGAGCGCAGACATTGCTGCGACATTCGTGATAATGCTCGTCATAGTAGTGTGCCCCTTGAATGGCTGATTAAAGAAGGGACATTCCGGTTTCACCGGGAACGGCGCACAGCATCATGCCTGCTAACTGGCTGATTTTTAACGTTAGCTCGCCGTTTCGATGAGCATTAGGTAACGCGGGTTTGGTTAATGAATTGATAAGCGGAGAAAGAAATTCGGCGTCGTCAAAATTAAAAAATACAACCCTCGCGCGCACGCGCGCGTATCGCCAAAAGTTTAAAAAAAAGATAAGGCCGCACCCGTTTCCGGATGCGGCCTCATTGATGCATTCAGTCCGATTCAGCCTTTCGGACCTTTATGCCTTCTATCCCAGTCTGCGCTCGGTCAGCCCCCGATTGCCTGTGGGAAGAAATCTGTCCCCCAGCCCCGAAGGGCTATGAGAAGCTCAGCTCTTAACGGAAGAGCGACAGGATGTTCTGCGAGTCGCTGTTGGCGATCGACAGAGCCTGGATTGCCAGCTGCTGCTGCGTCTGGAGAGCCTTCAGCTTGGTGGACTCTTCGTTCATGTCGGCGTCAACGAGACGGCCAACGCCCTTTTCGATGGTGTCGGACAGCTTGTCGGCGAAGTCGGTCTGCAGGTCGATACGGGCAGACAGCGAACCGAGCTTGGCGCCGGCGCTGGTCATCTTCGTCAGAGCGGTTTCAACGGAGTAGAGGGCGTTGTCGAGATCGTCGGTGGTGACGTTCATGTCGAGAACGGAGATCTGGGTGTAGGTCTTGGCGCCGACAGTCGTCGTCGCACCGGTAGCGTTCAGGATACCGGAGTTTGCGTCGATCGTGCCGGGCGTAGCTTCCGTGTAAAGCATGGAGGCGGCGTCGAGAGCGTAGTCCGTCGTCTTGACGCTGACGTTGCCGCTGGCGTCACGAACGAAGCCGGAAACAACCGTCTTGGTGGCGTTGGCGCTGGAAACGAGCCAGTTTTCACCGTTGAAAGACGCGCTCGTGCCGATCGACTTCAGCTGGTCGAGCAGCTGCGTGACTTCTTCCTGAACCTTGGCCTTGTCAACGCCCTGTTCCTTGGCGGCAACGACCTTTGCCTTGATGTCGGTGACGACCTTGATGGCGGCGTCCATACCGGCAGACGCGGTGTCAACCTTGGCGGCGCCCATGCCCAGCGCGTCGGAGACGGCGCCGAGAGCCTTGTTGTCGGAACGCATGGTGGTCGCGATCGACCAGTAGGCAGCGTTGTCCGAAGCCGAGCCAACCTTCAGGCCGGAAGAAATGCGGTCCTGCGTGCTCGAAAGGTCGGAAGCGATGGAACGCAGGGTCGAGAGAGCGGCCATTGCGTTGGTGTTGGTGAGAATGCTTGCCATAATAAATGTGTCCCTTGTTTTTACGAGATACTGGAGTGGGGACATACCGGGTTTGGTATTACCGGTCGCAACGTTTCGGCTTCATGCCACTCGGTTCAGAAATACTTAGTTTCAGAAACCAAACCCGCTGCGTGTGAAAAGAAATTCGCAGCGAAAAATTGCACAATTATTAATTTGAGCGCTAAGAAATATTGGAAGATACTTATGGTTAGTTTTCGATTTATTTAAATGGTAATTTTTCTATTTAGAAAGATAGTTACCAAGTCGCCAGAAAAACTGGTAATCAAAGCGTTAAAACGCGCAAACCCCGCGGCCTTGGGCGCGCGGGGTTAAAAAACAGGGTTAACGGGTGTCAATCCGGCACGAATGCCCGTCAGTTGAACGATCTGACGAGACTGCCGACGAGCAGGTTCCAGCCGTCGATCAGCACGAAGAACAGGATCTTGAACGGCAGGGAAATGGAGGTGGGCGGCAGCATCATCATGCCCATGGCCATGGTGATGGTGGCGACGATGAGATCGATGACCAGAAACGGCAGGATGATGAGGAAACCGATCTCGAAACCGCGCCGGATTTCCGACAGCATGAAGGCCGGAACGAGCACTCGATAGTCGACGACGTTGTTGGTCATGACTTCCTGTCCGCGCTCGCGGGCAATGTCGACGAACAGTTTCAGATCCTTGTCACGCGTATTGGCGTTCATGAAGGTGCGGAAGGGTTCGGCGATGCGCTCTACCGCCTGCTGCTCGTTGATCTGGTTCTGCAGCAGCGGCTGCACGCCGTCGGTCCAGGCTTTGTCGAAGGTGGGCGACATGACATAGAAGGTCATGAACATCGCCATCGACAGCAGGATCATGTTGGAAGGTGTCGAGGCAAGCCCCATGCCGGACCGCAGGATCGAGAAGGCGATCACGAAGCGCGGAAAGCTCGTGACCATGATCAGGATGCCCGGTGCGACGGAGAGAACCGTCAGAAGACCGAAGGTGCGGATGATCCATGCCGCAACAGAGCCGTCTATCTGCGTGTTGAACAGATCGGACGGAAATTGCTGGGCATTGGCAAGGCCCGGCAAAGCAAGGAGGACGGCGATGGTTACAAGAAATCGAATCATTCGATGACAAAGGTCCGGAACATGACCTTGGATACGCGCCCTTGAGAGCGCAGGTCAACTCGTTCCTGAATGTCATCCTTAAGATATTGAAAGCCGCGCGGCCCTTCCAGCTGCTGAAGGGAAACGGTGCGGATATAGGCCATGATGTCCTGGTGGATATCTTCCGCCAGACCCACCTCGACCGGCCCCTTGAACATCAGCGCCACTTCCAGTCGCACCCAGTTCGTCGAGGGATAAGCGAGGTTGGTGGTGATGGGATCGAGCTGGACGATGCCGTTCGCCTCGGCCGAGATTTTCTCGACACCCTCTTCCTTTTTCTCACCGTGTCCGCCGGCAGCAGCCGGCGCATGCGCCTCCGCACCGGCGATCTTCGGCGCGATCATGCCACCCACGAGCCAGCCGCCCCCCGCACCGAGCAGGGTGAGGATCGCAACGCCTGCGATGGTCATGACCAGAGGGGAGGATTTTTTCTTGCCCTCTACCTGTTCGTTTTCCATGGGTCAGTCCGTTCCCGTGTACCGGCGTCAGAGCGGCGAGAACAGGTCGACGACCTGCTGCCCGACCGGGGGCTGCTGCACTTCCGTCAGACGTCCGCGACCGCCATAGGAGATGCGTGCTTCGGCGATGCGCTCGTAGGAGATGATGTTCTGTGCATCGACATCCTGCGGACGGACGATACCGCCGACGTTGAGGATGCGGATTTCGTGGTTCACGCGCACTTCCTGCGAGCCGCTGATGATGAGATTGCCGTTTTCCAGAATGCCGGTCACCACGGCGGCCACCAGCAGCGTCAGCTTTTCCGAACGCTTGGTCTTGCCCTTCGCCTGGGTGTCGGTGTCGGAGCCGTATTTGATGCTCGAGTCCGCTTCCGGGGTCCAGCCGAAGATTTCGGCCTTGGCCTTCCAGTTCAGGCCGCTGGCATTTGTACGGTTGCGCTCGGTCTCGTTGTCGAAATCGGCCTTGTCGTTGATCTGGATGTTGACGGTCAGGATGTCGCCGATGTTGAGCGCGCGCAGATCCTTGAACAGCGCCCCCTGGCTGTCGCTCCACAGCGAATAGCCGCTGGCCATGTGCTTCGGCTGCTTGGGATACATGCCCATCTGCGGCGTCTGGCTGAATTGCAGGCCGCTGCCGATCGGGCTCATCGCAGGGGCGTTGCCGATTTCCTTCAGGGTCTGGTTGTTCTGGCAGCCGGCAAGCAGAGCGAGCGGCAGGAGGAGGGCCGGAAGACGACGCGTGCTCATGAAGGATCCTTCGAAGTGTTTTTATCGGTTGCCTGCGACATGATGCCGGCGACAGTGGCGGCTTTCTGCGCATCCATCTCACTGAGAATGAGACCCGATTGGCGCGGCGGCAGCTGCATGATGATGGCGGCCGCAATCTCCACATGCATCTTCTCAAGCTGCGGTGCGGCGGCATCGGCCTTCATCGTCTTGTAGATGTCGACGAGATTGCTTTTCGCCTGATTGAGGAAATGCTCGCGGCGCGCCAGCCAGTCCTCATATTCCGCCTTGCGGTCTTCCAGCACGGCAATGCGCTCATTGACGTCGGACTGCAGCTTTTCCAGCTCCTGCTTCTGCATGAGATAACGCTGGTCGCGGGCGGCATCGGCGATGTTGGTGCAGAATTTCTGGATTTCATCCTGCGTGCTGAGTTCCGACACCACGTTCTGCTGGCTCTCGGCGCCAGCAGCGGGAAGCAGGAAAAGCAGCGAGGCGACAGCCGCGAAGCGGACAAGGCCATTCGGGAAAGCGTTTTTCTTCTGATTGTCCATCATTGCAGCACAAGCTCCGCCTGAAGGGCGCCGGCGGATTTGATGCCTTGCAGAATGGCGATGATGCCATCCGCCTTGAGCCCGATGCTGTTGAGACCGGCAACCAGCGTGCGAAGGTCAGGACCTTCGACGATGGCGACCTTGCTGCCTTCCTGCATTGCCATGATATCCGTCTGCGGCTGCACGGCCGTCTGACCGCGCGAGAAGGGTGCGGGCTGGATGACCTGCGGCGATTCCGTCACCTGCACGGTCAGCGTTCCGTAGCTGACGGCGACACGGGAAATGCGCACATCAGCACCGATGACGATCGTGCCGGTGCGTTCGTTGATCACGACCTTGGCCGGCGTATCCGTCTCCACCGTCAGGTTTTCGATTTCCGCCATCAGCCGGGTGAGATCAGCCACGCGGGGCTTCTGCACCGCGATTTCCTGCGAATCGCGCGGCTCGGCGATCGGATCGCCGTAACGGGCGCGGGCAAAGGCGTTGACGACATCGGCGACACGCACGGCGGTCGAAAAATCGGGATTGCGCAGCTGAAGGACCAGATTGACCGAATCCTTGAATTTGGACGGCAGCTCGCGCTCGATGATCGCGCCGTTCGGCACGCGTGCCGAAGTCGTGACGCCCTGCGTCAGCGTTGCAGCGTCACCCTGGGCGGAAAAGCCGTTGACGATCAGCGCTCCCTGGGCGACCGCGTAAATCTGTCCGTCCGCGCCGGAAAGCGAGGTCATGATCAGTGTACCGCCACGAAGTGAGGTGGCATCGCCCAGCGAGCTGACCGTCACGTCGACACGGCTGCCGGGGCTGGCGAAGGGCGGGAGGTTGGCCGTCACCATGACAGCGGCGATGTTCTTGGCGTTGGACTGACCGCCCTGTGTGGTGATGCCGAGGTTCTGCAGCATTGCGCGCATGGATTGCTCGGTAAACGGCGAGGAGCGCAGGCTGTCGCCCGTGCCCTGCAGGCCGACCACGAGACCATAACCGATCAGCTGGTTGTCGCGCCCCGCCTGCAGCGATGCGATATCCTTGATGCGGGATGTATCCGCATGGGCTGCGGGGAGGGAGAGGAAAGGCTGGGCCGAAAACAGGATGGCCGCGGCCAGGATACGAATCACTCTCATTTCGCCATCACCTGAATGGTTCCGTCCTTCATGACCGTGCCGCTGACCATCACGCCGGAATCGATGTTGCGTACCCGCACGACTTCGCCGAGCGAGCCGTCGGTCATTGGCGTTCCCGAAGCCATCAGCGTCATGTTGCCGATTGTGAAGACGAGTTTGACGCTGGTGCCGCGCGTGACGAGCGACGGTTCGCGCAAGGCGGCAACGGGGATCGTGCGGCCGGGAAGCAGGGTCTGCTTGGAGATCATGCCTTCCACTTCGCTGATGTCGCTCGCATAACCCGAGGAAATATTGGGATTGGTCACTTCCACCGGCTTCACCTGTTCAGGCGTGATCGTCTCGCCCGGATAGATGGTGCGCGTCGGAACCAGCGCCATTGGCGCCTGAGCAAGCGCGGGAGCCAGAGCCCCCAGTGAAAAGGCAGACGCCAGGCACATACGGACGAGCGCCGTTCTGCAGCTGCTATTGTTCCGGACAAACCTCATGTTCGCCTGCCTTTCCGTTCTTACTTCAGGTTCTTGCTGACAATCGAAGCCATTTCGTCAGCGGTGGTGATGACCTTGGAATTCATCTCATAAGCGCGCTGCGCCGTGATCAGGTCGGTGATTTCCTTGACGGCATCGACGTTCGAGCCTTCGAGGTAGGATTGCTTGATGTAGCCGTAGCTCGGATCGTCAGGCACGCCGATGACAGCGTCGCCGGATGCCGGCGTCTGGGCAAAGAGGTTGTCGCCGAGCGGCTTCAGGCCAGCTTCGTTGGCGAAGTTGGCAATGGTCAGCTGGCCAAGCTCGGTGAAGTCGGCGGCGTTGCCGATACGGGCCGTCACCTGACCCGTGCGGGTAACGGTGATGTCCTGCGCGTCGGTCGGGATATTGATGTTGGGAATGACGTTGTAGCCATCGACCGTCACCAGATTGCCATCGGCATTCTTGTTGAAGGCGCCGGCGCGGCTGTAGAGCGTCGAACCGTCAGCTGCTTCGATCTGGAACCAGCCCTGACCGATGATCGCAACGTCCAGCTTGTTGCCGGTCTCGATCAGGTTACCCTGGGTGTGGATGTTACGCACCGCCGAGGTCTGTACGCCGAGGCCGATATTGGCGCCTTCGGGCACGATCGCCTGATTGGCGCGGTTCGGCACGCCCTGCATGCGCTCGGTCTGGTAGAGAAGATCGGTGAACTCCGCACGCGCGCGCTTGTAGCCGGTGGTGTTGATGTTGGCGATGTTGTTGGCAATGACTTCCAGATTGGTCTGCTGGGCGTCCATACCGGTGGCAGCGATGGCAAGAGCTCTCATGTCAATATTCCTGCTGGGCTAGATCTGCATCTTGGTAATGTCGAGATAGGCCGACACGATCTTGTCTCGGAGCGCGATGGCGGTTTGCAGTGACTGTTCGGCCGAAAGCATGGCATCGACCACTTCACGCGTATTCGCCTTGCCCTGAATGCCTTCGAAGGAAGCGACTTCCGCCTTCTTCAGATTGTTCATCGCATCAATCGAGACGTTGCCGAGAACGCTGGCGAAGCTTGCGCCCGTCTGCTGCGCGGGCGTCGTCTGCTGCTGATCGCCGAAAAGGCTTTCCGTCAGCGAGGAGACGCCGCTTGCGCCGCGGGTAAGCGAGAGGGAACTGACTTGCTTGATACCGTCGATCATTGCGATGCCTTCAGAAGGTCGATTGTGGAGGCGACGAGGTCGCGTGTCTGGCGGATGACCTGAAGATTGGCGTCGTAGCTGCGGTTGGCTTCGCGCATGTCAGCCATTTCGATCAGGATATTGACGTTCGGCATCTTCACCATGCCGTTGCTATCGGCGGCCGGATTGCCGGGATCGTATTCGTTGACGAAATCACCACGGTCCACGCCGAGCTTCTTCACCGTCACGCGCTCCACACCGCTGACACGGTCGAGCTCGGAGCCGAAGGTGACGGTCTTGCGGCGATAGGGGTCGGCGCCGGGGGTGTCGCCGGTGGATCTGGCGTTGGCAATGTTTTCCGAAACAATGCGCAGGCGTGTGGACTGCACTTCGAGACCGCTGCCGGCGATTTTGCTCGCCGCACTCAAGGGATCCATGGATTACCTCTTTACCGTCATCAGCATCATGCGATGGAAGGATTTGACGAGATTGGCGTTCAGGTCGTACTGCCGCTTGATCTCGCCGGTCTTGGTCATTTCTTCAGCAAGCGCGACCGAATTGCCGGACTCCTGCATGCCGATCTCGTTATTGATCGGGTTGTCGCGCACCGCGATATTTTCGCTGAGCTCGCTCGCCCCGAAATGGGCGGGATGAGTCTTCGCCATACCGACCTGCTGGCTGGTGGCCTGCATGACCGCTTCGAAGGGGTTGACATCCTTGGCGTGGAACTTGGGTGTGTTGGCGTTGGCGATGTTGGTCGCCACGACTTCCTGCCGCACGCTCAGCCATTCCGCTTGGCGGGATGCCAGTTCGAACAGTTGAATCGGTTGCATAGACTTCTCCATCTCGTATGGCCCGAACCTACGGGGCTAATCTTGCGTCAGACTTGCGGGGAGGGATGGCGCTGCATAACGACGGAGAAAGGGGCGTGCGCAGGCGGCATGCACAAAACAAAAAAGGCGCGCCGGCAGATGCGGCGCGCCCTTCCGTTGAGAGAAAAACCGTTATTTTTCGGGGTGGTAGGTCTTGCCGGAGGAGGTCTCTATCAGCCACTCGCCGTTGCGCTGCTCGATCTTTGTCAGCAATGCATTGTCCGGCAGGGTCGAACCGACTCGCACCATGTACATGCCCGAACCGTCCTCGATCAGGGCGCGGCCATTGGAAACATGCAGCAGACGGAAGGATGTCTGGCCGGGGAAGGGCTGGTCCTCGATCCCGGCTGCCAGATTGTTCTGTTTTTCCTTGCCGCCCGCGTTGACGGTTGCCGTCGTCAGCATGTCGGGCAGCTCCGCCGGCGGCGGGGTGTCTTCCTTGTTGCGGTTGGTCATGGCCATCGGCGAAACGCTGAAGACTTCCCGCGGGCCGGTATGGGGCAGATCGCGGGTGCGGTCGCCGCCCGCCACTTTCATGCCGAATTTGTCTTCGTTGAAGAACACGTACCATGGGAAAAAGGCTGCTGCAGCGGCAAGTCCGATGCCCGTCCATGCGAGAATACGGTCAGGCGTAAAGAAAACAGGCTTGGGCAGCACGTCTTCATCATGGCTATTGTCATTCCGCTTGTTCACGGGTCAGCCTCTCACTCTCGGGTTTACCTGGGGCTGGCCATTCTGTGCTCCCCCGCGCAGCGCGGTCGCCAGGTCGGCATAGGCGTCTTGCGCTGCCGGTTCGCTCGGCAGCTGTTTCAGCGTTTCATAGATGATCGGGACCTGCTTCACCGCCATGTCGAGATCGGGGTCGGTGCCGGGCCGATAACCGCCGATAAGGCGAAGATCCCGCGTTTCCTCGAAGCGGTGCACCAGCGCCTTGAGGCGTGACACCAGCTTTTCCTGATCCGGCGTCCAAGCCTTCTTGGCGAGACGGGAGATCGAGGCGAGGGGATTGATCGGCGGATAACGGCCTTCTTCCGCAAGGCTGCGGTCCAGCACGATATGGCCGTCGAGAATACCGCGGGTCGAATCGGCAATCGGATCGTTATGATTGTCGCCATCCACCAGAATGGAGACGATGGCGGTGATGGTGCCGGTGCCTTCCGCGCCCGGTCCCGCCCGTTCCAGCAGTCGCGGCAGTTCGGTAAAGACCGAGGCGGGATAGCCGCGCGCCACCGGCGGCTCGCCCGAAGCGACCGCCACTTCGCGGATCGCATGGGCAAATCGCGTCACGCTGTCGATGATGAGAAGGACATTGTCGCCCTGATCGCGGAAATGCTCGGCGATGGTAACGGCGGAAAGCGGCGCCATCTTGCGCAGCATCGGGCTTTCATCGCTCGTCGCGACGACGGCGATGGACTTGCTCATATTCTCGCCCATCGTGTCTTCGATGAATTCGCGCACTTCGCGGCCACGTTCGCCGACAAGCGCAATCACCACCTTGTCGAAGGCGTCTGCCTTGGCGAGCATGGACAGCAGCGTGGATTTACCGACGCCGGAACCCGCGAAAATGCCGAGGCGCTGGCCGAGGCAAAGCGGCGAAAAGATATCGATTGCCCGGACACCCGTCTTGAAGGGCGTCTCCACCCTTTTGCGCGTCATCGAGGGTGGCGCATTGTTGGAAATCGAACGTTGCTCAATGCCGGCGGCAAGCGGCCCCTGGCCGTCGATCGGCTCGCCGAGCGCATTGATGGTGCGTCCGCACCAGCTGTCGTCGGGCGAGACGCGGAAGGCGCCCTTGCGGATGACGGTGTCGTGAATGCCGATCGGCTCGCCGGGTTCGATGGGGCAGACATAGCAGATGTCCGGTTCCACGCGCACGACTTCGCCGAGATGAATGCCGGTCGCACTGCGATGGGCGACAAATTCCCCAAGCCGCACATGCCGCGACAGGCCGGAAACCGTATAGTGCCCGGCGGCGATGGTGCGGACATGACCGCCATGCGCCACCGAGAACTCCGGATCGGCATAATGCCCGGCAAGGCTCGCCAGCTGCGCGAGCTTCGGTGAAATGGCCCCAGCCGAGAGCATGGATTCCGGCATTGTCATCACTCAGTTCCTCAACGCGCGCCGCCAAGCGTCTTGATGCCCTCGCCGAAGGTCGATTCGGTGTCCCGCATCAGCGAGGAGATGCTTTCAAAGGCGCGGTTGACCTGGATGAGCTGCGTCATCTGGGAAATGCCGTTGACATTCGACTGCTCGAGGTAACCCTGAACGACGCCGACTTCATGATTGTTGACGACCGGAACCGGCTGCGCCACCGGCTTCACGCCGCTATTGGGATGACGCAGGAAGCCTTGCGAAAAATCCGCCTGGTAGATGCCGAGCGTGGCGACGATGTTCTCGTTCTGGCGGATAGCTCCGTCGAGACCGACGGTGATAGGACCGCCATTCGGATTGAGCTGGATCGGGCCGCCGCCGGCATCGAGAACGGGATAACCGCTCGAGGAGATGAGCGCGCCGTCCGGACGCATGGTGAAACGGCCGTCGCGGGTCAGGATCTGACCATCAGGCGTATCCAGCGAGAACCAGGCATCGCCCTTGATGGCGAAATCGAAGGAATTGCCGGTCTGCTCGAATGCACCCTGACGAGTGGAGAGATAGTCGTTGCCCTGGGAAACGAAAGCCACCCTGGCGTTCATGTCATTGTGGTTCTTGGCGACCATCTCATCGAATTTCACTTCGGAGCCGCGGAAGCCGACCGTGTTCACATTCGCCATATTGTCGGAAATGGTGGTAAGACGGCGCTCCAGCGCGATCTGCGAGGACAGGGCGACGTATAGTCCGGATTGCATATCATTTGCCTCCGAGTTTCAGGGAGTTGATGGAGATCAGCAGGTCGGGGGAAATGCCGTAGCCGCTGGAGGAGCCGAAAACGGCCAAGGGGTCATAGGTCGTAGAGGGATTTTGCATTTCCCACATGATGGTGAAACGCTCGAGCAGCTTGCCGACCTTTTCAGGATCCTGCAGATCCTTGATATCGATGCTTTTTTCGATGAGCGCGGCCTGCTTGTCGACATCGGCCGCCGCAAATGCGTCGGGCAGGTTGAACGTTGTGCGGAATACCTGCGCAAGCGCGTCGTTGGCGAGGAAATCGAGGCCGGATTTTATTGTCGGCGCCTTGCGCTCGAAATAAAGGGCAAGCCGGACGCCGTTATTGTCGTCGCCCGCTTCCTGTTCCAGCGTCTGGCGCGTGTATTTACTGACGACACCTGATTTGGCTGCCTCGGTGGAGGTCGCTGCCGCACCCAGGCCTGCGAAATCCAGGGACTTTGCAAGCTCTGCATACCGGTTGTCGGAAAGCTTGTTGGCGAAGGCGTTCTTGTCCGAGGCGCCTTCCGTCAGCACCTTGCGGATGAAGGCCTTCGCATAGGCCATATCCTCGAGCCCGTGGGCTTTCAGGGCGTAATTATAAAGGCGCGTATCGGCCATGAAGTCGTCGATGGATTTCACATCGCCGATCTTTGCACGGTAATATTCGGTCTCGCGCGCCACGTCGGGCTGCTTCGACACCCGCTCAAGCGATTTGCCGATATCCTGACTGATCAGTCTGTAGCTGGTATAGGTGGAAGTCACTGAACCGCCGCTCTCGTTTGATCCCGATCTCAAGGCGCACGTCCGCCTTTGCCGGCATATTGCCGTGGCTTGCTTGTGCGAAACTGGCTGGAGGCGGGAGCATGGGGAGGCTTTGCGGACAGGTTCACGCAAGCCACATTTTCTAGACATGGCGGCATGGAACACTGTTCGGGCGTGGTCGATCAATGAATATTGTAATTGGACTTATAATCACCTTCGGCTGCATCATCGGCGGCTATATGGCGATGGGCGGTCATCTGGACGTGCTGGTTCAGCCGTTCGAATTGATGATCATTGGCGGCGCCGGCCTCGGCGGCTTCATCATGGCAAACCCCATGAAGGTCGTGAAGGATTCGGGCAAGGCGCTCGGCGAGGCCTTCAAGCATTCGGTCCCGAAGGAGCGAAACTATCTCGACGTGCTCGGCGTGCTTTATTCGCTGATGCGCGATCTGCGCACGAAATCGCGCAACGAGATCGAGGCCCATATCGACAATCCCGAGGAATCCTCGATCTTCCAGAGCGCGCCGTCGGTCCTGAAGAACAAGGAACTGACCTCGTTCATCTGTGACTATGTCCGTCTCATCATCATCGGCAATGCCCGCAGCCACGAAATCGAGGCGCTGATGGATGAAGAAATCGAAACCATCTTGCATGACAAGCTGAAGCCCTATCACGCGATCACCACCATGGGCGATTCCTTCCCCGCCATCGGTATCGTCGCGGCGGTTCTCGGCGTCATCAAGGCCATGGGCAAGATCAACGAATCGCCTGAAGTGCTCGGCGGCCTGATCGGCGCCGCACTCGTCGGCACCATGCTCGGCATCATCCTGTCCTATTCGATCTGCAACCCGCTCGCTTCGCAGGTCAAGATCGTCCGCACCAAGCAGCACCGCCTCTACATCATCGTCAAGCAGACGCTGATCGCTTACATGAACGGCTCGGTGCCGCAGGTCGCGCTCGAATACGGCCGCAAGACCATCTCCAACTACGAGCGGCCGTCCATTGACGCCGTCGAACAGGAGATGATGAACCCCGGCGGCGAAAACAAGGCGGCATGACGATGGCAAAAGCTGCAGCGCAACAAGCACCCGCCATCGACACCGCCCTTCTCGCAAAATTGACGGGAGGGCTGTCTGACCGCAAGACGATCGCCAAGATCGGTTCCGATATCGGCCATCTCTACAGCGAATTCCTGCCGGACATCTTCCACAGCGAGACCGGCATCGCGATCGATGTGGAATATGTCAGCTCCGAATCGGGCCTGATGACCGATCTCATCGCCAATGTTGGGAGCAATGTCGCGGTTGCCGATTGTTCCCTGCGCAACTGGTGCCCCAATTTCATGATGACTGTCGGCAACGGCTTCGTCATCGCGCTCATGGAGCGCATGCTGGGCGCGTCGCCGGACATGATCGGCGAACCGGACGAGCGCAGCCTGTCCCATATCGAGCTCGACCTTGCGGCCATGGTTCTTGGCCGCATCGCCGGTGTCCTGCGCTCCGGTGTCAACGCGCCCGGCGGTTTTGAGGCGGCCATCGAGCCGCCCTTCAATTCCAACGGCAAGAGCGCCTTCGAGGAAATGATCGCCGGTCTTTACGGCGTGACCCTCCGCATGAAGATCGATATCGGCAAGGTCTCGTCGGAATTTACCCTCATCGTGCCGCAGCGTCCCCTGCTCAGAACCTCCATCGTCGCTCCCAAGGCTTCGGCCCAGGCGCTGAAGAAGCAGGAGGAATGGATGGAGATGATTTCCGAGCAGGTGAAGCGATCGCAGGTCACGCTCGAGGCGCGCATCAAGCTCGAAACGCTGACGCTCAGGACAATTTCCAAGCTGGTGGCCGGTGATGTCATTCCGTTCCAGGCTCTGAAGCAGGACGATATCGGCGTCGAGGTCAGCGCCAACGGTTCCAAGCTCTATAATTGCGAATTCGGCAAGTCCGGCGACCGCTACATGGTTCGGGTGAAGAACAATGTCAGCACGGACGACGAGATCTTACGACATTTGATGGGTTAAATCCTGCCCGGCCTTTCGGGTTCTGGGCAGGCTGACGCAAGTTTCAAAGGGAATAATCAGCGCATGGCTACGAAGAAAACACCTGTGACCGATGATGCGGCGTTGCCGTCGTTTGAAGACGGCGGCGACCTCGACCAGGCTATCGGCGATCTGCGTGGCGTCCTCAAGACGGATGCGGAAGGCTCGCTCTCCGATTTTGGCGACTTCGGCGATTTCGGAAGCACGGACGAGGTTTCGACCGAAACCGACCTTTCCGCCTTTGGTGGCGGAGCGGCCGACTTTGCGATGGACGATTTTGCCGCCGCCCCGCAGGTTGCGGGCGTGAAGGCGCCGCTCGGCAGCGGCTTGTCCGAAAACATGGAAATGATCATGGACATCCCGATCGATGTCCAGATCGTTCTCGGCACCAGCAGAATGCTCGTTTCGGGGCTGATGAGCCTCGAAGAGGGCGCAACCATCGCGCTTGATCGCAAGATCGGCGAGCCGGTCGAGATCATGGTGAATGGCCGCCGTATTGCGCGCGGTGAAATAACTGTTCTGGAAGACGACGATACGCGCTTCGGCGTAAAATTGATTGAAGTACTGAGTACGCGAAAAGCCTGATCCCTGTGGGGACGGAGAGGAAAGACCATGATGGACTTCGAGGATTTCGGTAACCCCCTTGCGGGCAAGCCGTTGTCTCAGGCCGACAAGGCGGCCGCGGTGCTTCTTGCCATGGGCAAGGGCGTCGCCGGCAAGCTGCTGAAGTTTTTCACCCAGCACGAACTGCAGATGATCATTTCCTCGGCCCAGACCCTGCGCGTCATTCCTCCCGATGAGCTTGCACAGATCGTAGCCGAGTTCGAGGACCTGTTCACCGAAGGAACGGGTCTGATGGACAATGCCAAGGCGATCGAGAGCATTCTCGAAGAGGGCCTGACCCCTGAAGAGGTGGACAGCCTTCTCGGCCGCCGCGCGGCTTTCCAGGCCTATGAAGCATCGATCTGGGACCGCCTGCAGGAAGCCGAGCCGGAATTCGTCGGCAAGTTCCTGCTGCGCGAACATCCGCAGACCATCGCTTATATTCTCTCCATGCTGCCTTCCTCCTTCGGCGCCAAGGTTCTCCTCACCATTCCGGAAGAGCAGCGCGCCGATATCATGAACCGTACCGTCAACATGAAGGAAGTCAGCCCGACGGCTGCCCAGATCATCGAGAAGCGTGTGGTCAATCTCATCAATGAAATCGAGGCCGAGCGCAATGCGGGCGGTTCCACGAAGGTTGCGGATCTGATGAACGAACTGGACAAGCCGCAGGTCGATACGCTGCTCAGCTCTCTCGAGACGCTCAGCAAGGAAGCCGCAAACAAGGTCAAGCCGAAGATCTTCCTCTTCGACGATCTCATGTTCATGCCGCAGCGCAGCCGCGTCCTGCTGCTCAACGATGTTTCGGCCGATGTCATGACGATGGCGCTGCGCGGCGCCACGATGGAAATCAAGGAATGTGTGCTCTCCAGCATCAGCCCGCGCCAGCGCCGCATGATCGAATCGGACCTCGCGGTGCCGCAGGCCTCGATCAACACCCGCGAAGTGGCGATTGCCCGCCGCGCGGTGGCGCAGGAGGCGATCCGGCTGGCCAATTCCGGCCAGATCCAGCTGAAGGAAGCCTCTGCGGAGGAGCAACCAGCCGCCGCTTAAGCGGAAGCCGGTTGATAACCCGCCCTTACGGCGGAACCGGCCATTGCGATGGCCGGTCACGGACGCTAGTTTCGGGATGACGGCCTGCCGGGATCGGCGGGCCCTTTTTTTTGATCCCGGGAACGTGCCTTGGCAGACGATCAGGACAAGGACAGTAAAACAGAAGCCCCGACGGAGAAAAAACTCCGCGATGCGGCGGAAAAGGGCAATCTTCCCTTTTCCCGTGAAGTCCCGATCTTTGCCTCCTCACTTGCTTTTTATTGTTACCTGGTCTTCTTCCTGCCCGATGGCGCCGGTCGCCTTGGCGTCACATTGAAGGACCTGTTCGGCCAGCCCGAACAGTGGGACCTCAGCACCCGGCCGGATGCCCTGTCGCTGTTGTATTTTCTCGGCACGTCGATCGCCTATCTGCTCATGCCGGCGATGATCATGTTCATGGTTTTCGGGCTTGCTTCGTCGTTTTTCCAGAACCTGCCGTCGCCGGTGCTTGAGCGGGTGCGTCCGCAATGGTCACGCGTCTCACCGGCGAAGGGCTTCACGCGCATCTACAGCAAGCAGGGTTTTGTGGAATTCGGCAAATCCGTATTCAAGATCATGATCGTCTCGGTCATCATGTTCTTTGCTTTGCGTGGCGATTTTTACAGCCTCATCGATCTGATGTTCTCCGATCCGCAGGTCATTTTCGTCCGGGTGGTCGAGATCGTCAAAAAAATGATGGTCGTTATTCTGCTTTCCACCGCGCTGCTTGCTGCCGTCGACGTTCTGTGGACGCGCCATCACTGGTTCAGCCAGTTGAAAATGACGAAGCATGAGGTGAAGGAAGAATACAAGCAGTCGCAGGGCGACCCCGTGGTCAAATCCCGCCAGCGTTCCATCGCCCGCGACCGTGCCCGCCGCCGGATGATCAACAATGTGCCGCGCGCAACGCTTGTCATCGCCAACCCCACACACTTTGCGGTGGCGCTGCGTTATGTTCGCGAAGAAGGCGACGCACCTGTTGTCGTGGCCAAGGGCCAGGACCTTATCGCATTGAAAATCCGCGAGATTGCGGAAGAAAACAATATCCCCGTTTTTGAGGACCCTCCGCTTGCACGCTCCATGTTTGCGCAAGTCTCGGTAGATAGTGTGATTCCACCAGTCTTTTACAAGGCTGTGGCTGAGCTCGTTCATCGGGTTTACGCCATGAAGTCATCGAAAATACGGGTTCAATAAAACCAATGAAAAAATCCGCCTATTCCGAACAGCGGGAAATGATCGTCGCAGAGGCGATCAACCCGATCGCCACCGAACTTCGATTGTTAGACCCGGCCGACCTGATTTCGCTGCTCAGATTTGAGTGCTACAGCAGTATCGCCGACCTCGTTTCGTCGGCGGCTGAGCTTTATTATCATCCCGGTACGATCAATTTCGGCGCCGGCGGCGAATACAAGCTCGAATGGGAAGGCGCGCCGGAGATCGTCCTCGATCTCGAGCTCAAGCCAAAGGGCGCCACGGTCTATGCGCGATTGACGCTCGCCAACGAACATGCGGCGGTTGAGATCAATCACGTCTCGTTTCAGAACCCTTCCGAAAACCCGGACGAAAACACCGAGTTTCTTCGGAAAAGCCTGACGGCTGCCCGATTCGTGCCAACCCGTCAGGGCGAAGCGGCTTAACCGGATCATCCCTGAATATTGCCGTCATGTCCGTTGCGCCCGCCGAAATCGCGGGCGCAACGGCCTCGTTCCGGTGCGTTTTAACCAGAGCTTGCCTGAAGCCTGCCGGTTTATGCGAAACCCGGCTGTGAAAGGCAGGAACGCCTTGCAAATCAGTCCTGTTGTTTGTTACCTATCACATTAACGATTTGTTAACGAACAGCAGGTCGCGGTGGTCGCTTCAGGCCATTGCCGATTCGCATGATGCTTCTGCTCGTTGTCGGCACAGCGCCGGATTTTTTCTTAAATTTTGAGTTGGGTGGACCCCATGACCAGCATTTTGACCAATGCGGCGGCGATGGCCGCGCTGCAAACCCTGCGCATGATCGACAAGAGCCTCGAGACAACACAGGCGCGCGTGTCTTCCGGCTACCGTGTCGAGACTGCGGCGGATAACGCGGCCTACTGGTCCATTGCAACGACGATGCGCTCCGACAATAACGCGCTTTCGGCCGTGCAGGACGCTTTGGGTCTGGGAGCCGCCAAGGTCGACACCGCCTACGACGCGCTTGAAAGCACGATCGAGGTCGTCAAGCAGATCAAGGCCAAGCTCGTCGCCGCCTACGGCGTTGGCGCCGACCGCGGCAAGATCCAGGATGAAATCAAGCAGCTTCAGGAACAGCTGAAGAGCATCTCCGAATCGGCCTCCTTCTCGGGCGAAAACTGGCTGCAGGCCAGCATCAGCAACGGTGGCACGCCGCCGGTTGAAGAATCGATCACGAAAAAGGTCGTTGCATCCTTCACCCGCACGGGCGCAGGCAATGTCGGCGTTACCACCGTTGATTATGTGCTCGATGGCAGTACGGTGCTTTTCGACCTCAGTGGTGGAAAGCTCGGGATTCTCGACAAGAACGCCGTTTTCGTCAGCAAGACGGAATATGAAGTCACTCAGACCTCGACGACTGCGGGTAAGGCGACGAACGCCGGTCATGTCGTCGAGAAGCTCAGTGACGCGCAGATCGGCGCGCTGAATGCCGCGACTGCGGATACGAATACGGATCCGAATATCTATAGTGACGGGACCGCCAATTATCTCCGCCTTGCCGAAAACGTATGGGTGAAGGTGACGGCGACAGATCCGTCGAGCGGTGGCACCACTGTTTCTCCCGCCTATCGCGACACCAGCAGCAACGACTGGTTTTACGACCTCAGCGGCGGGACGGCTTCCGCCGATCGTTCCCTCGGGTTTTCCGTATCCACCCTCAATCTCGGCAATCTCGATGTTGTCGCCGCAGCCATGGGCGGTTTTGCCGGTGGCGGCACGACCTATACCGATGCCGACGCCATCGACATGATGATGTCCTTCGTCGACGGGCAGCTTGAGGCGATGACCAGCACGGCTTCCAGCCTGGGTTCGCTGCAGAGCCGCATCAGCATGCAGGATAACTTCGTTTCCAGCCTTATGGATGTTATCGACAAGGGCATCGGCCGTCTTGTCGATGCCGACATGAACGAGGAATCGACCAGGCTCAAAGCGCTGCAGACGCAGCAGCAGCTCGGTATCCAGGCTCTCTCCATCGCCAATGCCAACGCGGAAAATATCCTCCAGCTCTTCAAGTAACGGGTTCGACCGGCGTGGGCGCGCGGGGATGGATGGGCGCAGGCTTGCCGATCATGCCCGCCTTCATCCTCGCACAAGTTTGAACACCTAACGTCGGGTCAGTATGGGGCGGATCGCATGGCGTGATCCGGCCGGGAAACGTGGAAGAGACGGGCAGGGTAGCAAGGATGACGGTGGTGCCGCCAAACGGCTTAGAGCATTTCCAGGAAAAGTGGACCCCGGTTTTCCGTCTGGAAATGCGGCGAGGCTTTTGCGATTCGCGCGGGCAACAAAACATGTCTGGCCCCTTTCTCCTGTTTTGCCGGAGGCAGGCATGAGCGCGTCCATTGCACGGTTTCTCAAGGACTTCGGTGAAGCGCAACCGCAATCGGCGGCGCCGGCCTTCGGCGACCCGTTGGCCGACAACGATTTCCTGTCCGGTTTTGCCGATGGCGCTTCCGCTTTCGACGAATTTGCCCCCGTTGACGTGGAGAGCGAGAAACAGGCGGCCTATGACCGCGGCCGCGAAGACGCCGCCCGCGAGATCACCGAGAAGATGCAGGCGGAGCGGGAAGAACTGATCGCCGCCCATGCGGCCGAGCTGGAGACCCTGCGTTCGGGCCATCTTGAAGAAATTGCGGCGTCCCTGTCCCGTGGTCTGCGCGAGGGTATCGACGCGATCGCGGCCAATCTCAGCGAACAGACAGCCAATATCCTTGCCCCCCTCCTGACGGAAAAGCTGTCGCTCAAGGCGGTTACGGCGCTGGCGGATGTGGTGCGCGCCGCCATGCCGGATGGCGAAGGGGTCACGCTTGTCGTGAAAGGCCCGAAAGATTTGTTCGAGCGACTGAAGACGCAGCCGGGCTTTGAAGAAGAAACGATGAAATTTACCGAGACCACCGATATCGATCTTTCCGTCGAGTTGGGTGAAAGCGTGTTCGTGACGCGCATGTCCGCCTGGGCGTCCAGTCTTCGCAAGGTGATGAAATGAGTGAAGGCGAGAACCACCACCACGGCAAAAACGAGATCATCATCGTCAAGCGCCACAAGGGCGGGCACGATGGCGCCCATGGCGGTGCGTGGAAAATCGCCTATGCCGACTTCATGACGGCGATGATGGCGTTCTTCCTCGTCATGTGGCTGGTCAATGCCGCCAACGAGGAAACCAAGGCCTCGGTCGCCAGCTATTTCAATCCCATCAAGCTGTCCGATGAGAAACCCTCGTCCAAGGGGCTGGAAAAGCCTGTCGATAAGGAAGAGGGCGTCCAGAAGAAAGACCAGTCCAACATCCAGGCTGAAAAGGTCACCAAGGGTTCCGCCGCGGCGACGGGCGAAGACCTGACCTCCCAGACCGGTGAGCAGTCGAATTTCTCCGAAGCGGACTTTTTCGAAAATCCCTATTCCGTGCTGGCTGAAATTGCCCAGCAGGTGGGGCAGCAGGCCAATGTCAGCGCCAAGGGCGAGGGCGGCGCTGCCGATTCCGGCCCGGCGACGGGCGCTAGCGGCGGCGAAGCCTATCGCGATCCCTTCGATCCCGATTTCTGGACCCAGCAGGTGAAAATCACCCGCGCCGATCAGCCGCAGAAACCGGTTGAACAGCAGCAGCTCGCCGAGAACAAACAGGAGGATGCGGCCGAAAACGCTCAGGCGGTCGCGCTTAAGTCGTCCGAGACACCGGCCGAAAAGGCGGAAGACGGCAAGCCGATGGAAGTCGCCGCCGTGGTGCCGCAGCAGCGTCCGGATGCCGCAGAGCAGGCAGCGCTTTCTCAGCCCAAGCCGGAGCAGCAAAAGGCCAGCGATGCCGAGTGGGAAAAGGCCGATACCCTGCGCGAGGAAATCGAGAAGCAGATCTCAGGCATTACCGGCAAGCTTTCCGAAGGTCTGGTGGTGACGCCGGCCGAAGGCGGGTTGCTGCTCACCATTTCCGACCAGACGGAAACGCCGATGTTCAATATCGGATCGGCTGTTCCCCGGCGTGAAATGGTTCTGGCCATGGAAAAAATCGGCAAACTGCTTCAGGAGCGGGGCGGCAGCGTGGTGATCCGCGGCCATACCGACGGACGGCAGTTCAAGGGCGAGGCCAATGACAACTGGCGGCTCTCCATGGACCGTGCGCACAGCGCCTATTACATGCTGGTGCGCGGCGGCCTGTCGGAAGAGCGGGTAAAGCAGGTCTCGGGTTTCGCGGACCGCAGATTGCAGGTGCCGGCGGACCCTCTGGCAGACGCCAACCGCCGCATCGAAATTCTGCTTGAGGCCGATCGGGGGTGAGTGTGACGAAAACCTCGAAACGCTGGCTTCTTCTTGCGGCGACGCTTTGCGGTCTCGGCTCCGAGCCGAGCAAGGCGTTTTCGCAGTCGCAGGACAATCTGATGCCCTATGCCATGCTGCGCTCCCTGCAGTTCGTGCAGGATTCGGTGGCCATGGGCGACCATTCCGCCGCTGAAATGCAGCGGTTTCTGCTGCAGACGATCGATGAGCGGCTGAAGAGCGCGCCCTCGGCGATCTTCAAGGATCCGCGCAATGTCGATGCGGCGCTCATCTATGCGATGAGCGGCGGCAACCCGGCGACGCTGGAATTGCTGGTCGCGCGTGATGTGGATGGCAATTTCGATAGCCGCGTTGCCGATATCCTGCGCAAATACCTGTCCGGCAAGGGAACGCTGGTCGCACAGAGCATCGCGGCCATGGTGCCTGAATATCGCGGCAAGCGGATTGGCGCCTATCTGGCGCTGATCGGCGGCAATGTGACGATACCGCGCGATCCGCTGGCTGCACTCGGCTTTTACGACATAGCCCGGCTCGAAGCGCCCGGCACAATCGTTGAGGAGGCGGCATTGCGCCGCTCGCTCGCTATCGCGGTTGAAGACGGCGATGCTGCGCGCGGCGTCGACTATGCGCAGCGTTATGCGCGGCGCTTCCTGCATTCGCCCTATGCCAGCCAGTTTGCCGACCTTCTGGTCTCGCTGGTGGTCAAACGCGCCGATTCCATCGGTGAGGAGGCGATACAGGAAACCTTCGCCATGATGGATACCGAGAGGCAGAAGGAAGCCTATCTGCGCCTTTCTCGCCTCGCGGCGATCAGCGGCAAGGATTCGCTGGCGCGTATGGCGGCGTTGAAGGCGAAGGCGCTGTCTCCGTCGCTGCCGGGTGAGCCTGAAGTCCAGGCAAATCTCTATGAAAGCCTTTCCAACATCGGCACACCAGATGTGGTGAGCGCGATCGAGACAATCGGGCAAATCCCCGAAGCGCAGCTTTCGGATCGGGACAGGGCCCTGCGGGAGGCGGCAAGGGCGATTGCAGAGCAGGTGGTTCGTCCTCCTTCCCTGCAGTCCGGTGTCGGTGCAGACACTGCGGCCACGAAGGATACCGGGCGGAATGCGCCCGAAAACGAGGCGACCGCTGCTGATGCAAAGAGCATATGGCGGGTCGAAACCCAGAAGGCTGACGATGAGGGCGATAACGTCCGGCAACTCGTGACGAGCGGCCGTAGCAAGCTCGATGAAATCGACAGCCTGTTGAAGAAAGGCGAGGGGGCACCATGATCGACGCAACCATCAACGCGATAATGAATGCGCCACCATCCGATCCGCGCGCCGGCAGCGCCAGCGTCAGGGACGACGCCAAGGGCGGCAGTTTCGGCGATGCCCTTTCCACGGTCCGGGACGAGCGGCCGCCGCAGGCGCTGCATTCGCGGCATCAGCAGGACAAGAACCCGGCTGAAGAACAGCAGGCACAGGCTGATAGCGAGGCGGAAAAGATGGATGTCCCGGTCAAGCGGCCCGCAACCTTTCTGAATGCGATCGTCAACGAGCATGCCGGCGAAGGTCGTGCCCATGAGACCTTGGCCGAGTTTCAGAACGCCGTGAAAACGGCCCGCACACCCGATAACGGCAAAACCGGCAAGAAGCTCAAGGACGACACCGACAAGGACGCCGAGACGGTAGCCGATGTGATCGATCCAAAGCTGGCGGAACTGCAGCTGGTTGTGGCCAACGCCGCCGATGTGGCGACAGCCAAGACGCCGCTTGAGGAAATTGCACAGGCGATTGCCGGCAAGACCGACACGGTGAAATCAGACCGGGTTGAACCTGTCCGGGGCAAGGCCGAGCATCTGGTCAAGGACACGCCGACAGGCATTGCACCTGCCGGTAACGAGGCGGGTTCGGCTTCCGAAAACGAAGGCGATGCCTCGGCATTCCGTTTCTCGTCTCCGCGTTCGGGCGCGGCCCGGGCTCTCGATATGAGCACGGTGCAGCGTGAGGGCCGTGTCGAGTTCGATGCACGGGAAAGCACCGGCAAAGCGGCAGATACCATCACGGTCCTCGATTCGCGGCGTTTCATCGGTCTGGCGCCTTCGACCAACGCTTCGGCCCTGACCGGCCTGATCGTCAATGATCCGGAATGGGTGAGCGCCATGCAGCCCGGCTCGTCGCTTTCCAATGCGGCGGCCCAGAGCAGCACCGGCAAGGTCGTGCATACGCTGAAGCTGCACATGACGCCGATCGAGCTCGGATCGGTGACGATGTCGCTGCGTCTTGCCGGTGACGAGCTTGCCGTTCACATGACGGTGGAGAGCGTTGCAGCCTATAAAAAGCTTCAGGACGACAGCAAGAACATCCTTGAGGGTCTCAAGGCGCAGGGTCTGACGGTCGATAACATCACCATCAGCATCGCTTCTTCCGACAAGAGTGACCAAACGGGCACACAGGGCAACAATCAGCAAAATCAGCAGGCGCAGCAGCAGGGCCAGCAGGCCGCCGCCGGGCGCAACCGTGACGAGTCCGGAGCACGGGGCAGTCGGCAAGGCAATGGCGATAATTTGGGGGTGCATAATGAAGGCATGGATGGCGCTCCTGGCTCTGCCCGTTCTTCTGCTGACAATGGCGTCTACCTCTGAAAACGCGTCGGCCTCGGCGACATCAGGCGTCTGTGAAAGAGAGATCCAGTCGGCGGCACGCAAATATGGCGTGCCGGAGGGAATTCTCTATTCGGTGGGCCTGACCGAGACGGGCCGCAAGGGGAGGCTCGACCCCAATGCCATGAATATCGAGGGAAAACCGGTATTTGCGACCTCCACCGAGGAAGCCCTGATGACTTTCGAGGCGGCGAAGCGCAACGGCGCCAAGCTGATCGACCTCGGCTGCATGCAGATAAATCATTATTTCCACGGCGAAAACTTCTCATCCCCGCGGGAAATGTTCGATCCGCGTCGCAATGTGGAATATGCCGCCATGTTCCTTCGCAACCTTCACAACAGGCATGAAACCTGGACCATGGCGGTCGCCCGTTATCACGCCGGCCCCAACAATGACCCGGCGCAGAAGAAATATGTCTGCCGCGTCATCGCCAATCTGGTGGCGACGGGCTACGGGAAATGGACTCCCAACGCGAAAAATTTCTGCGACGGATGACAACCTGAAATTGCTTTTAGGCACCGCAGGACTCGTATTTCGAAATGTGGCGATAGATTGATCGAAAAAAGGCATTTCAAGCGGTTTTTTCGGAATTTTGAAATTTCTACACAAAAATTTTGTGCCATATATGGTTAATACCCACTATATATAGATCAAATCGGCACAAAATGGTTAATCAATTATTAATAACTATCGATGATTTCCTACAGTTGTCGCTGAATCCCCCGATTCGTACCAATGCCTCATTGGAAAACACCACACTGATTCGGAGGCGGACGAATGATCGTAGTGGTTGATGAGCGCGAGCTCGTTAAAGACGGCTATACATCTCTATTTGGGCGTGAGGGCATTCCCTCGACCGGGTTCGATCCGGTCGAATTCGGGGAGTGGGTCTCGACGGCGGCGGAAAGCGATCTGGCGGCTGTGGAAGCCTTCCTGATTGGCCAGGGCGACCGGAGCTTTGCTTTGCCGAAGGCGATCAGGGATCGCACGACGGCGCCTGTCATCGCGGTCAGCGACCAACCCTCGCTGGAATCCACGCTGGCGCTGTTCGACAGCGGCGTCGACGACGTCGTGCGCAAGCCGGTTCATCCCCGTGAAATCCTTGCACGTGCGGCGGCTATCCGCCGCCGGCTGCAGGTCATCTCGAACTTCACAGATGCGGGGCCGATTCGGGTTTTCTCCGACGGCCGCGACCCCGAAGTGGGTGGCGAGGTATTTCCCTTGCCGCGCCGCGAGCGTCGTATCCTCGAATATTTGATCGCCAATCGCGGACGCCGCGTTTCCAAGGCGCAGATTTTCAATGCCATCTACGGCATCTTTGATGACGACGTCGAAGAAAACGTTGTCGAAAGCCATATCAGCAAGCTGCGCAAGAAGCTGCGCAAGAAGCTTGGCTACGATCCGGTCGATTCCAAGCGGTTCCTCGGCTACAGCATTGATTGGCAATGATTTTCATTGACCCGCGTGGTCTTTTTCAAACGCGGTATTTCCGACAGCTTCACGCAAGCCAAACGCTTTACCTTCTCCCTGAAAGATGACCACGAGGGTTTTTGAATGAGTATTTTCGGCACTATGCGAACCGGTGTGTCCGGCATGAATGCGCAGGCGAACAAGCTGGGGACCGTGGGCGACAACATCGCCAACGCAAGCACCACCGGTTACAAGCGTGCATCCACGTCGTTCTCCTCGCTCGTTCTGCCCTCCTCATCGGGCAGCTACGCCTCGGGCGGCGTACAGTCCAATGTTCGCTACAGCATTTCGGAGCAGGGAAACCTCTCCTACACCACCTCGAGCACCGACCTTGCCATTCAGGGCAACGGCTTCTTCGTGGTTCAGGATGGATCGGGCACGCCTTACCTGACGCGCGCCGGTTCGTTCCAGAAGAATTCGGAAGGGTACCTGGAAAACGCGGCCGGCTTCCAACTGATGGGTTACCCCTATGGTTCCAACCCGCCGGCGGCCGTCGTCAATGGCTTCACGGGTCTTGAAGCCATCAATGTCAATAATTTCGGCCTGACGGCATCGCCCTCCACGCAGGGCAGCTTCCCGGCCAATCTTAACCGTGGCGATACGGCTGTGGCCGCGGCATCGCTTCCGGGCACCAACTCCGCAACTGCGACGTTCGGCAACAAGACCTCGTTGACGGCATTCGATAGCGGCGGTGCGAAGGTACTTTACGATTTCTACTACACCAAGACTGACGACAATACGTGGGAAGTGGCGGTTTACCGCCAGGACCAGTCGACGAATGGCGGATTCCCCTACACGGCAACGCCAATAACTGACCTTGTTCAGGAGAAAGTCGAGCTGACATTCGATCCTGCTACCAACAAGCTCACCCCCACCTCGGATAAATCGATTACGATCAATGACCAGGTCAGCGGCGTGGCGCAGGCGATCAACATCGACCTGTCTGAAATGACGCAGTTCTCGACCAAGTTTACGCCCGGTACTGCAGTTCTCGATGGCAACGGTCCGAGCCAGATCAAGGACGTCGAAATTGGCAAGGACGGCCTGGTAACGGCGGTCTATCAGGATGGCGGTCGCCGCAATATCTACCAGCTGGCATTGGCCACGGTGCCGAGCGTCGACAACCTCAGCCCGCAGAACGGTAACGTCTATCTGCCGAGCAACGAGTCGGGTGTTGTCACCATCGGCTTCGCGCAGACGGGTAGCTTCGGTTACATCCAGAAGGGTGCGCTGGAAGGGTCGAACGTCGATATCGCCAGCGAACTCACCGACATGATTGAATCCCAGCGTATCTATACAGCGAATTCGAAAGTCTTCCAGACTGGATCGGATTTGATGGACGTCCTGATCAATCTGAAGAGATAATACTTCTCACGAGGACAGATGAATGTCGCTCACGTCAGCAATGAATACTGCGCAGTCGATTTTCAATAATACAGGTAAGCAGACGGACGTTACCTCGAAAAACATTGCCAATGTCGGCAATGCGAACTACGTCAAGCGAACCGCCATTCTCGGCACGACCATGGCTGGAGCGAGTATCGTCTCCAACGGTCGTGCCCAGAATGAAAGTCTTCTCAGGCAGACAATCTCCAGCTCTTCTCTTGCTTCCGGCCAGAGCACCGTGCTCAATGGCCTTCAGGAAATGAAGAGCGTTTTCGGCGGCAACGATTACGAGAGTTCGCCGGCCACCTATATGAAGGAACTGCTGAAAAGCCTGGACGCTTACGCGGCCAAGCCGAGCGATGCCGCTCTGGCGGCGACGGCCGTCACCTCGGCCACGGATGTCGCCAGTTCCCTGAACAAGGCTTCGAGCGAATTGCAGGCGATGCGTCTGCGCGCCGACAAGGAAATCTCCCTCCAGGTCGACAAGCTGAACGGGCTGCTCGCGAAGTTCGAGGAAGCCAATAACGAGGTCAAGGCGCAGACGGCGATCGGCGGCGATCCGAGCGACGCTCTCGATCAGCGCGAAGCGCTTCTGAAGGACATTTCCTCCATCATCGGCATCAATGTCGTCAATCGCCCCAACAACGATGTGGCGCTTTATACGACTGACGGTGCGACGCTGTTCGAGATCGTGCCGCGCAGCGTGACCTTCAAGACGCAGCCGGGCTACGATGCGACGACCACGGGCAACGCCATTTATGTCGATGGCGTAGCGCTGAAGGCGGGCAGCGGCAGCAACACAACGGCGGAAGGATCGCTTCAGGGCCTGATGCAGGTGCGTGATGATCTGGCGCCGACGATGCAGAGCCAGCTCGACGAAATCGCGCGCGGCCTCATCACCATGTTTGCGGAAAAGCCCGCGGACCCGACCAGCGGTCTGCCAGACATGCCTGGCCTCTTCACCTACGGTTCGCCGTTGGCGACGACAATTCCGCCGGACGGAACTGTCTCTCCGGGGCTCGCGGCCAGCATTACCGTCAACCCGGCGTTAATTATTTCCAAAGGTGGCAATCCGGAATTGTTGCGTGACGGCGGTATCAACGGTACCGATTACGTGATCAATACCGCAACATCGGGTGGAACCGGTTTCTCCGCCCTGATCCGCAGCTATGTCACTGCTTTTGACGCGCCCATGAATTTTGCCGCGTCGACACGTATCGATACGAATACCAGCATCCTGAAATACGGCACCAACTCGATGGGGTGGCTCGAACAGGAACGTTCCGGCGCGACTTCGGCAAACGAAGCGAAAAGCGCGCTTTATGAGCGCTCGGCCACTTCCTATTCGAACAGCACGGCGGTCAGCCTGGACGAGGAACTGTCACTGCTCATGGATATCGAGCAATCTTACAAGGCCGCGACCAAACTGGTGACGACCGTTGATGAAATGCTCAAGTCCTTGATGGACATGGTGAGGTAAACGATGAAAACGTCATTCATTTCATCGCTGGCGATGCAGAACAGCATGCGCAGCACCATCCTCAAGGCTCAGCTTGAGATGACCAATCTCAATACCGAGCTGACGACGGGCAAGCATGCCGATCTCGGCGTGACGCTGGGCGCCAATACCGCCCGCAGCCTCGATCTCAATCGCGATATCGACCGCATTACCTCGCTGGTCAGCGTCAATTCGATTGCAACGCAACGCCTCAAATCCTCGCAGACGGCGCTGGACGGCATGGCGAAGGCCGCGCAGGAGATTCAGAAGGTTCTGGTCCCCAATACCAGCAGTGAAGCACCGACGCTGTCGACGGTCGCCCAGACCATCTCGAATGCGTTCAACAACTTCACCAGCTTCGCCAATACAGCGGTCAATGGCGAGTATCTGTTCTCCGGCATCAATACGGATGTGAAGCCTGTCGATGACTATTTCGCGGATGGATCTCCGCTGAAGGAAGCCTATGAGACGGAGCTGAACGCATTCATGGCGGCGCAGACGCCGCCGGTGGGTGATTTCGCCAGCCTGTCGAAACCGCAGGTCGAAGCGTTCATGACCCATATCGAAGGCGTGTTCAACGGCACGACCACGGTCACGAACCCGCCGCATAGCAGCCTGACGGCCGGCCAGAACTATGATTTCTGGACGACCTTCGGTTCGAAGGCGAGCGACACCAACATGACGAGCCGCATCAGCCAGAACGAGGTTGTCGAAACGTCGAGCAACAGCAATTCGCAGGGCATGCGTTATTTCGCATTGACCGCGATGACGTCCATGACCTTCCTCGACGCGAAGGTGGACAGCGGCATCCGCGAAATGGTGGCGATGAAGTCGGTGACCAATATCGGCACCGCCATCAACGGTCTGAACCAGCAGCAAAGCCAGCTCGGTCTTTCCGAAAGCCGTGTCTCGAAAGCCAATGATTCGCTGGAGGCCCAGAAGAAGATCATCGAAACGCATCTGCTGGATATTGAGGGGATCGATACCTACGAGGCGAAGACCCGTCTCGATCTGCTGCAGCAGCAGATTGAAATCGCATACAGCCTCACGTCGCGTCTGCAAAAAATGAGTCTGGTAAACTACCTCTGATGAACAGAGGTGGCGGCAGATAAAGGATACATGAATGTACCAGTTTTCCTACGCCGAAATCATGGAGGATGGTGTCGCCAACGCGAAAGATCGCGAGCGGCAGGCGTTGACCAAATCGATCGACCTTCTGGTGGAGGCAAGGGACTCCTCCTCGCAGCGGCCCACGATCGAAGCACTTTTTTACACTCGACGGGTCTGGATCCGCTTCATTGAGGATCTCAAGCAACCCGACAACCAGCTGGCCATGGAACTCAGAGCCAATCTGATCTCCATCGCGATCTGGATTTTGAAAGAGTGCGAACTGATCCGGAAACGTCAGTCGACGAATTTCCAGGGCATAATTGACGTGACAACCATCATCAGGGATGGACTGAAATGAAAAGTACACTTCGAATTTCGCTGAAATCGGGCGAAAAGATTTTCATCAACGGCGCGGTTCTGCGTGTGGATCGCAAGGTGGCGCTTGAATTCCTGAACGATGTCACGTTCCTGCTTGAAAACCACGTTCTGCAGCCCGACCAGGCGACGACGCCGCTCAGACAGCTTTATTTCATCGCGCAGATGATCCTCATCAACCCGGAAGGGCGCGATCAGTCGACCAACATGTTCCGCAAGTCGGTCAGCATGCTGCTGAATTGCTTCCAGCATGACGAGGTTCTGGCGGAACTCAAGCGGATCGACGGGCTGGTTGCGTCAGGCAAGGCTTTCGAAGCGCTCAAGGCTATTCGCGGTCTTTATCCGATCGAGGAAAAAATCCTCAACAATCAGGAAATGACCCCGGCAACGATCGAACAGATTCGCAAGGAGATCGCACCATGGCGGTAGATGCAGTCAATGCGGCAGCGGCAAACCCCTGGGCGAATGCCGGGGCGAGCAGCAGTGACAAGAACGCGGCCTCGCTGAACTATGACAGCTTCCTGAAACTCCTCATCGCCCAGATGAAGAACCAGGATCCGACCAGCCCGATGGATGCGGGTCAGCAGATGTCGCAGCTGGCAAGCTTCTCGCAGGTCGAGCAGACCATCAAGACCAACACCCACCTGAAGAGCATGCTGCAGGCGGAAGCCCTGACGCGCGCGTCCGATCTCGTCGGCAAGACCGTCATGAGCTCCGACGACAAGGTCACCGGCGTGGTCAAGGAAGTGCAGGTCTATTCGGACGGCGTTGTCGCCATCACCGAAGCTGGTGACAAGGTACTGCTGCAGGCCGGCGTGACCTTCTCGAATGGTCCAATCAAGAGTACAGCTGATGGTGGGACCGATTCGAATAAGCCGGCTGGTTCCTGATATTGAAGAGGCGGCATGACGCCGCCTTTCCGGAATAAGGATGCGACGATGAACGAGGCCGATGCGCTTGATATCATGCAGGCGGCAGTCTGGACGGTTCTCGTCGCGGCCGGTCCGGCGGTTCTCGCCGCCATGATCGTCGGTGTCGTCATTGCCTTCATTCAGGCCCTGACCCAGGTTCAGGAAATGACGCTGACCTTCGTTCCCAAGATCGTCACGATCATGCTTGTCCTCGGTGTCGCCGCCCCCTTCGTGGGCGCGCAGATATCGCTCTTTTCCAATCTCGTCTTTTCCCGCATTCAATCTGGCTTCTGACGCCCGTCCGCTATGGATGCCACCTTCGCGCAAGCTTCGGCGGCTAGGGATAGGCTGAAGCATCGGGCCGAATTGCGTTCGCTTTTCGAGAACCGGTGCCGCGGAACCGTGCGGCGGCTTTTCCGTCGCCCTTCTCATGAAGAGACAGGACGATTTTATGGCGCAACCACCAGTCATCTCCTTGCCCAAGGTAAGTCCGAGCATGCGAGACATCGGTTTCGCATTGGGCATTGTGGCGATCCTCTGCGTTCTCTTCCTGCCCATTCCGGTCATTCTGGTGGATATTGGCCTGGCGTTTTCGATTGCGCTTTCGGTGCTCATCCTCATGGTGGCGCTCTGGATTCAGCGGCCGCTGGATTTCTCGTCTTTCCCTACCGTGCTGCTGATCGCGACCATGATCCGCCTGTCGCTGAACATTGCGACGACGCGTGTCATCCTGTCCCACGGCAATGAGGGGCCGACGGCGGCCGGAGGCGTGATCGCGGGCTTCTCCAGCCTCGTCATGTCCGGCGACTTCGTCATCGGTCTCATCGTCTTTCTGATCCTGATCACCGTCAACTTCATCGTCATCACCAAGGGCGCAACGCGTATCGCCGAAGTCGGCGCCCGCTTCACGCTCGACGCCATCCCCGGCAAGCAGATGTCGATCGATGCGGATCTGTCCGCTGGCATCATCGACGAAAAGGAAGCGCAGCGCCGCCGCCGCGAACTGGAAGAGGAAAGCTCCTTCTTCGGTTCGATGGACGGTGCCTCGAAATTCGTGCGCGGCGACGCGATCGCCGGTCTCATCATCACCGCGATCAATATTTTCGGCGGCATCATCATCGGTTATTTCCGCCACGGCATGCCGATCGGCGAAGCGGCCGACGTCTTCGTCAAGCTTTCGGTCGGTGATGGTATCGTCTCGCAGATCCCGGCCCTGATCGTATCGCTCGCCGCCGGCCTTCTGGTATCACGCGGCGGCACCGCCGGCTCGACGGATCAGGCGGTCGTCAATCAGCTGAGTGGTTATCCGCGCGCGCTGATGGTCTCGGCCATGTTGATGGGACTGCTCGCCGTCATTCCGGGCCTTCCCTTCCTGCCCTTCATCTTCCTCGGCGGCATCATGGCCTTCGGCAGCTGGTATATTCCACGCCAGGCGGAAGCCGAAAGCGCGCTGCGGCGTCAGGAAGAGGAGAACAAGGTTCTCCAGACCACCGAGGCGGAAAAGGATTCGGTCAAGCAGGTGCTGAAGACGGCCGAGATCGAATTGGCGCTCGGCAAGCAGGTTTCCACCCGTCTTCTCGGCGCGCATCAGGAGCTGGCTTTCCGCGTCGGCAAGATGCGCAAGAAATTCGCGAGCCAATACGGTTTCGTGGTGCCCGAGATCAAGGTCGCCGACGACATCATGATCCCGGAAAAGGCCTATCAGATCCGCGTCCACGGCACGACCATCGCCTCCAGCAGCCTGCGCGTCGGCGATGTTCTTGTCGTGACGGGTGCAGGGCGCAAGCCGAGCATTCCGGGCGACGAAATCCGCGAACCCGCTTTCGGCATGCCCGCCGTCTCCATCCTCGAAACCTTCACCGAGGATCTGAAGCGCGAAGGTTTCCACCCGATCGACAACGTCTCGGTGGTGCTGACGCATCTGAGCGAAGTCATCCGCAACAACCTGCCGCAGCTCCTGTCCTATAAGGACGTCAAAATCCTCATCGACAGGCTTGATCCCGAATACAAGAAGCTGGCCGACGAGATTTGCTCGTCGCACATGTCCTATTCCGGCCTGCAGGCGGTGCTGAAACTGCTGCTCGCCGAGCGCGTGTCGATCCGCAACCTGCATCTCATTCTCGAAGCCGTCGCCGAACTCGCGCCGCATGTGCGCAAGACCGAGCAGATCGTCGAACACGTGCGGGTGCGCATGTCGCAGCAGCTCTGCGGCGATCTTGCCGACAATGGCGTGTTGCGTGTCCTGCGTCTCGGCAACAAGTGGGACATGGTTTTCCATCAGGCGCTCAAGCGTGACCAGAAGGGCGAAATCGTCGAATTCGACATCGATCCCCGCCATCTCGAGGAGTTTTCGGAGCAGGCCTCGAAAGTTATCCGTGAATTCATGGATCGCGGCCTGCCCTTTGTCCTTGTAACCTCACCGGAAACGCGGTCCTATGTGCGCATGATTATCGAGCGACTCTTTGCGACCCTGCCGGTTCTTTCGCATGTGGAACTTGCCAAGGGTCTCGAGATCAAGATTCTGGGCGCCATTTCATGATAACCGACCCGCAAGGGACAATTATCGCATTGTTCCTTGCTATTTGCCGTATCGGCGCCTGTTTCATGACCATGCCGGGCTTTTCCAGTTCGCGCATCTCGCCGCAGATTCGCATGCTTCTGTGCGTCGCGGTATCCATGGCGCTTCTGCCGGTGCTATGGGACACGATCTATCCGAAAGTCTCCGGCGCAAGCCAGGGCACGGTCGTCGGTCTCATCTTCACCGAGGTCGTCATCGGTTCGATGTATGGCCTGATCGCGCGGTTCTACACGCTGGGTTTTCAGTTTACCGGCGCGCTCATCGGCGCTTCCATTGGCCTCAGTGCGCCTGGCGGTGCTGATGTCATCGAAGACGTGCAGGAAAACCAGATATCCAACTTCATCACCTTGGGCGGCCTGCTGGTGCTGTTCATATTCGATTTCCACCACATCGTCCTCAAGGCGCTGGTGGATTCCTACACCGCCACACCGGTCGGCGCGCTCATCAGCGGCCAGAAGATGCTGATTACGCTGACTGATACGCTCAGGGCCTCCTTCTCCATCATGCTGCGGCTCGCCAGCCCCTTCGTGATTTACGGCCTGATGTTCAACGTCGCGGTTGGCCTCATCAACAAGCTTGCGCCGCAGATCCCGGTCTTCTTCATATCGACGCCCTTCATTCTCGCGGGCGGCATTTTCATGCTTTACCTGTCGGTCGCGGCCCTCATCCGGCAATTCGTGGATGGTTTCGGCCCGGTCTTCATCGGCTTTTGATCGGGAGAAACGCCATGGCTTCGGACAAGCGCTCGGCTAAACTCAAACGTCTGGTAACGGTTCAGCGGCACATGGAGAAAATGGCCGAGGTGGAGCTGGCCGACACCACCCGCACCCGCACCGAAGTGGCGCAATCCATGGAGAACGTGCTGGAGGCGATGAGTTCCATGGAGCCGGTGCATCAGACATTCTCCAAGCATTATTCGGACCGCTACGGCCGTCTCGTTGTCCAGGACCGCCAGCTTGAAGGCGTCCAGCAATTTCAGGAAAACAAGGTCCTGAAGGAAAAGACCAAGGCCGACAGGCTTGAGGACAGGATGCATATCGCCCGCGATCTAGAAGATCGCGAGGCCGATGATAATGCAATCTATGATTTGTTAGAAATTACGAATGTTTCCCACACACCAGCCTCCAGCAAGGTTGGCGATCCATAATCTGTCCCATTGTTGCATCGCGGGCGTTTTTGAGGACGCCTCCGGCGATGTTTCTTGATTGAGCGGATGTGCCGGCTTTCTGTGCCGCCCATTCGTCAGCTCGGGAGATCTGGACGTGGCGATATCGGTGATAAGTGATCTGGTGATGGATGTGGTTCGCGCTGCGGACCCCCAGGAAGTTCAGGTTGCCCAGGAAAAACTCAAGGCGAACAAGGCGGCTTTTGCCGCAACCAGCCTTGCCGATGCCGGCAAGGGTTTTGGCGCCGCGGTCGACATGCTGGATGGCGCTTCCTCGAAGGCTGGCCTCGGCGACACCAATATCCGCGCGGCCCGCACCGAAATCCCGGAAACCTATCGCAAATATGAAGCCTCGGTACTCCAGACCTTCGTGGCCAACATGCTGCCGAAAGACAGCGAGGAAGTTTACGGCAAGGGTAATGCCGGCGAGATCTGGAAAAGCATGATGGCCGAACAGTTTGCCGACACGATCTCCAGAAATGGCGGCGTCGGCATTGCGGAACAAGCTTACAAGGATGCGCTGCGGAAGGCCGAAAGCAAAGGCATTACCGACGTATCGATGAATGAAAAAGACCATAATGCTGCAATTCGGATGGTGGCGGAGTTCGAGCGGCAGGTCCTCGGTGTTTCCAATGAGAAAACAGACGAGGCTTGAGAATGAAAAACCTTAACGAGGAGACAAGCATGGACCTTATGTCGAACGACCACCGTATCCAATCCGTTCTCGGCCGCCTTGAGATGATCATCGACAATGAGAACGACAATATCGGTAAGGACCCACAGTTCGACTTCAAGGTCTCCAATGCCCATAAGAGCCGTTGCCTTTATGAGCTGACGATGCTGTTCCGCGATACGCCGCGCGAGGAAATCGCCGCTGGCTATATGGAACAGGTCAAGGGCATCAAGTCCAAGCTTGCGACCAATGCCAGCCGCGTCGAGGCGCATCTGAACGCGGTTCGCGCCGTTGCGGACCTCTTGAAGAGCGCGATCCAGGAGGCCGATACGGACGGCACCTATTCGCAGGAACAGTTCATGTACGGCGCTGCCTCCTGATGTTGAAGCTTCTTCTCACCGGCGTCTGGGTTTGCGCCGTCACGCTCGGCGCGGTGTATTTCTCCGTCCAGTTGGCGACGGCGCCCGCGCCGGATGAGGCGGGGGCGAAAAAAGCCAGTCTGCAACTGGTCAAGGGCGAAAGCATCACGATCCCCGTCATCAATGACGGCGGGGTGAACGGCTATTTCCTCAGCCGGATTTCGCTCCGCGTCGACAAGACCAAGATGGCGAAGATCGAGCTGCCGGCAACGCAGCTGATGACCGATGAATTGTTCACGCTGCTCGCGGGTTCTTCCATGGTCAACATTGCCAACATCTCCACCTTCGATCCCGAAGCCTTCAAGCAGCGCATCCGCGAGGGGCTGAACAAGAGGCTTGATGACGAGGTGGTCGAGGATGTGCTGATCGAACAGCTCGATTATCTGTCGAAGGCCGATATTCGCGAGCAGAACGGTAACGGCACGCCCCGCTCGGTCAAGCTCGTCGAGGGCGAGAAGGCCGAAGTCGGAAAAGAAGCGGCTGCGGCGCCAAGTCATTGATGGCCAAGGGGCGAGGGGCTTCGGCCTGCTGCAGGATGCGGAGCATCTTTCTGGTTAATTGTCTCTTGCCGTATCCCCAAGCATTCGAGAGATTGCTTTCAAGCTAAATTCAACCTGCACCTGTATAAACAGACCCATGAACCACCATCCCGCAGGCCATGCTTCGGATCGGTGGCGATGGGTTTGGTATTGGGGGTTGGCAATGAGTTTCGCGTCAGGTTTCGCGCGGCCGGGATCGCAACGGAATATCCACGGACTGCGCGTCTGTGATCTCGATTGGAATGGGGCGCTGGAATTGGTCAGCGGCAGGGCTTCAGCCTGTGAAGGGCACACGATGCTGTCCTTTCTTACTCTCGAAAAAGCCAAGCTTTCGCTCAAGGACAATGCCTACCGACAGATTCTGGAAAGCTGCCTGCTTCTGCCGCAGGGCAAGGCAATGAGGGCCGCCGCGCGCAACGAGAATGGCGAGCCTCTGCCTGCCGCCATCGACGGCGTCGCCTTCACCATGGCGCTTCTGACCTATATGGCGGTGCCGAAGCGGATCGGTGTGGCGGGAGATGATGCGGCGCAGATCGGCGAGGTTCTCGCCAAGTTGCGGGCGCACGCGCCCTGGCACGATTTCGTCATGCTGAACCGCGATGCATCGGGCGTTAAGGTGGATGTTCTGCTGGCGGGAATGTTGAAGGAAAACCAGGAGACATGGCTGCACCGCACCGTCAGTCGCGAGAATGCGCGGGTCACCATCGCGGTTGGGCCCCTGTTCAAGGTCCTGTCATCGGAAGTGGCCGGCATGCCGGAAATTTTCCGCAAGCTTCACATGAGCTGGCTCTACAGCCTCTGCGCTGAACCCTGGCACATCGCGCTCGGCAAGAGCTGAGACAACGTCCGCAAGCGCCGCGTTAACCATTTGTTTGCCACGATCCTTTAACCTCTCGTAAGGTTTTGACAGTCGCCCGTGGCGGGCGGCACCGAGGGCGGCAGACGACTTCAGATGGTTGATGACAATCCGGACATGATGGCGATCCGCCCTGACGAGGATGATGTCGCCGCGCCCGTATCGCAATGGCGCAAACATTGGCTGCGGCTCCTGACGTCCGGCTGCATCGCCGCCGCCACCGTTGCCGGGGCAGCCCTTCCGCTTCTGCTCATCGATTCCGGCTTTCGCGGTTATGTTTCGCAGGCCCGGATCGAGGTCTCCCAGACCGCTTACGATGCCCCCGACGCGGCCCGTTTTCTGGCGATGGCACGCCGCACCCTGCTTTCACCCTCTGGGCTTGACCGTATAACCGCCGATCTCAAACTGAAGTCCGCCGATATGGTCGGCGTTCGCAATCAGGGTGAGCTTGGCCTGCTTTTCGACCTTCTGACCGGCGCGGATGCGCGTCCGCTGTCCGCGCGTGAGGCGTTGAACGGTGCGGTGGGCCAGGCGATCCGGCTGGAACTGACACCGGATGAAAATACGCTGATCGTGACCGGCAAGGCCGCGACGCCGGAAACCGCCATGCGGCTGACCGACTATCTTTCGATGCGCGTGATCGCGGATGGCAAGGCCGGCACGATGACACCAGCCATGCGCGAGACGGAGAGGGCGCGGACAAGGCTTGATGAGGCGGAAGCCGCACTGAACGGTTTCCAGATGCGTCACGGTGATGCCGTGATGTCCGAGGTGCAGCAACTTGAGCAGCAGCTGCGCGATGTAAACGACAGGCTTGCCGGAATTACCCCGCAGCAACAGTCCATCCAGGCTGATTTGACGGCGGCTTCGGCCCTGAAGCCTAATGATGTCTTTGTGAAGCCTCTGCCGGCCGGCGGGGCTTTTTCGGCGCTTGAGGATGTCAGGCAGAAGCATGCGAGCGCCAGCATGGCGCTTGCTGCCGTTTCGGTCGATTATGGCCCGAAACATCCCCGCAGCATCGCCGCCCAGAATGCCGTGGACGCGGCACAGGCACTTGCCGCCCCAGCATTGCGACAGTTGCTCGAAGGCCTGCGGGCGGATGAAAAGCGCATCGTTCAGGAGGTCGCGACCGCCAATGGCGAGCAAAGGAAATACCTAGACCGCCTGAGCGAGCTCGGTGTCGCCCCCGGCGAATTCTCGAGATTACAGGGTGAACTGGAAACAGCGCGAAATGCCTATCTGGAGGCAAGCGAACGCCGTGACCTGTCCGCATCCGCCACGCCTGCGGTCGAAACACGTTTGACCAAGAAGGCAACACCGGGAGAATTGACCCGCGACCTGACTCAGGCCGCCATGCTGACGGGCGGCGGCGCATTAATTGGCCTGTTGGGCAGTCTCTATCTCCTGAGCTACCGTCGCCATGACGAAGAAGAAGAGGGCGCATTGATCGTCGAAGACGGCGCGCAACTTCCATCCTCCGTCGAGCCGCCGGTCCAGTCTCTGCAGGTTTCGGAATTCGAACCGATCGAGCCGGCTGTGTTTGAAGATCTGCCGGATCTTGCCGCAGAGGGTAACATCGAGCCGGAGGAAGACAGCTTTGCCGATTATTATGGCGAGGCCTTCAATGACGACGACGATATGCCGCTGGACGAGCGTGTGCGGCAGGTCCTGATGGGCAGCCGCACGGTCAGGGCTGCTGATCCGGTATCCTCCGGGCTTCCTCCGCTCCTGGCGGAAGCCCTTGCCGGGCGCTTCGATCATGCTCAGGCCGAAGCCGAGGAACTGATGGAATTGCGACGTCAATTGGCGTTCCTGAGAGAGCGTCTTACCGATTACGCCGATCACCGCGAAGACTACCGCAAAACAGCCTGAAAACGCCGCATTTTAGCTTGCATTCCTGCGAAGGGGGCACCATACGGAGCCTACGTAACCCAGCAGGAGCAGGACGCATGGCAGTTGTGATTGACGGGAAGGCGAAGGCGGCTTCGGTAACGGAGGCGGTCCGCAAATCGGCAGAAGCGCTTGAGGCGGAAAAGGGCACAAAGCCCGGTCTCGCGGTTGTCATCGTCGGAAATGATCCGGCCAGCCACGCTTACGTGAACTCCAAAAGCAAGATGGCCAAGCAATGCGGTTTCAACTCCATCCAGCACACGCTGCCGGAGGAAACCACGCAAGCTGACCTTCTGAAGCTGGTCGGCGAACTGAACGCCGATGCCTCCATTCACGGCATTCTGGTGCAGCTGCCGCTGCCGAAACACTTCAATTCCGATGAAATCATCCAGTCGATCCTGCCCGAAAAGGATGTGGATGGTCTGAGCGTATTGAATGCCGGCAAGCTCGCGACCGGCGATCTCGCTACCGGTCTCATCTCCTGCACGCCCGCCGGCGCCATGCTTCTGGTGCGCGGCATTCACGGCGATGATCTCTCTGGCCTGAACGCTGTTGTCATCGGTCGCTCGAACCTGTTCGGCAAGCCCATGGGCCAGCTGCTGCTGAATGCCAACGCTACGGTGACGATGGCGCATTCGCGCACCAAGGATCTCGCCACCGTCTGCAAGACGGCCGATATTCTCGTCGCGGCGGTCGGCCGGGCGGCGATGGTGAAGGGCGACTGGGTGAAATCAGGCGCGACCGTCATCGATGTCGGCATCAACCGCATCCCCGCACCGGAAAAAGGTGAAGGCAAGTCGAAGCTGGTGGGCGATGTCGCCTATGATGAAGCAAGCGCCGTTGCCGCGGCCATCACGCCCGTTCCCGGCGGTGTCGGCCCGATGACGATCGCCATGCTGATGGCCAATACCGTCATCGCCGCCCATCGCGCAGAGGGTTTGACCGCGCCGAAGTTCTAAGCGGTTTAAAATGGCCAGCTACGCTTTCGGAGCCGGCCCCGTCGACGCGCGGACCACCAGTTCCGCCTTCCAGAGTTCCTGATGAGGTTCCGTCTGGTTGAGCTTGATCCGGTTGATCAGGCGCTGGCCCACACGCACCCCCGCAGCCCTCAGCGACGAGCGGGTGGTGGTGAGCGGCACGGAAAAATTATCGGGTTTCAGCAGCGGCAGCACGTCGTCATGGGCGATCAGCGAAATATCCTTGCCGGGTTTTAAGCCCCGCTGATTGAGCGAGCGGATCGCGCCGAGCGCAAGCGCGGTACTGGCGCAGAGGATGGCGGTCGGTTTTTCCGGGCGTGACAGCAGCGCCTCCATGCCGAGATAACCTTCCTCGTCGGTCATGCTGCCGTGCCTTACATTTTCCGCATGCAATGCCAGACCGTTTGCCGCCATCGCCTTTTCCACCCCGAGACAGCGGCGGAAGGTGAAATCATAACCCGCCGGGCCGTTCAGCAACCCGACGCGCGTATGGCCAAGCTGGAGGAGAAGCTGGGTCGCATCGCGGAAGGCGCCCTCATTGTCCACGTCGAGATAGGGATAGTCCTCCTCCACGCCGATGGAGCGGCCATGCACGAGGAAGGGCAGGGAGAGCGACTGCATCATGGCGATGCGTGGATCATTGTTCTTCATATAGGCGAGATAGATGCCGTCGACGCTGCCGCTGGCCGCCAGACCCCGCAGGGCTTCGCGCTCCTTTTCCGGCTCCGTCGGCATGATGACAAGATGAAAGCCGCTGCGCGACGCTTCCTCACCGAGGCCGCTCAGGAATTCGCCGAAATGCACATCCGAACGATGATGCTCGCCAATCGGCATCACAAGTCCGATGGAGCCAACCTTGCCTGTCGCCAGCCGTTGCGCTGCCGCATTCGGGCGATATCCGGTTTTTTCGGCAGCCTCCATGACACGGCGGCGCGTTTCGGCGCTGACTTCCGGATAGCCGTTGAGCGCCCTGCTGATGGTCGTCTGCGAAATGCCCAGCAGTTGCGACAACTGTTTCAGGTTCATGTCTGTCATTTCCTCCATGCGCGCGCCCGAGAATACGGCAAGGCCGCTCCTCACTTCCCAAAGCGCTTTAGATTTTTACCAGCCTCCACCGCATTTCTCAATCGAAAAGGATAGCCGCCCTCCTAATTAAATATGACTATTCATAAGGTGCTGCAACGTTTCCGAATAAAGAGCCTCTTGACTCTGTCTTAATGACAATGAGATGAATAGGCAGCCAAAGCGCTTTGATTGGAGAGGACGCTTTGAGCCTTTTATGTGATGGGAGGTAAATCACATGCGGAAGACTCTTTTGGCGACGGCTGCTGTCATGGCATTGCTGTCCGGTGCGGCCTTTGCCGCCGACCTGAAATTTGCACCCGGCGGGGACGCCAAGTTCAACTGGAAAAGCTACGAAGACTTCAAGGCGGCCCATGCCGACCTGAAAGGCCAGACGCTGACGATTTTCGGCCCGTGGCGTGGTGAGGACGAGGCCCTGTTCCAGTCGGTGCTCGCCTATTTCGCTGACGCGACCGGCGTGAATGTCCGTTATTCCTCGTCGGAAAACTACGAGCAGCAGATCGTCATCGATACGCAGGCAGGTTCGCCGCCCAATATCGCCATTTTGCCGCAGCCCGGCCTTCTGGCCGATCTCGCCGCCAAGGGCTTCCTCGTGCCGCTCGGCGATGTGACCGCCAGCTGGGTCAAGGAAAATTACGGTGCGGGCCAGTCCTGGGTCGACCTCGGCAGCTACAAGGGCAAGGACGGCAACAAGGCCTATTTCGCTTTCCCCTTCAAGGCGGATGTTAAGTCGCTCGTCTGGTATGTGCCTGAGAACTTCGAGGAAGCGGGCTATAAGGTGCCCGAGAGCATGGAAGACCTGCTCAAGCTCACGGACCAGATCGTTGCCGATGGCGGCACGCCCTGGTGTATCGGTCTCGGTTCTGGCGGCGCGACCGGCTGGCCGGCAACCGACTGGGTGGAAGACCTGATGCTGCGCACGCAGCCGCTCGATGTCTACCAGAAATGGACGACGAACGAGGTCAAATTCACCGATCCGGCCGTGGTCGAGGCGATCAACGAGTTCGGCAAATTCGCCAAGAACGAAAAATATGTGAGCGGCGGTGTTGCGGCCGTGGCCTCCACCGACTTCCGCGACAGCCCCAAGGGCCTCTTCGACATTCCGCCGAAGTGCTACCTGCACCATCAGGCGTCGTTCATTCCGTCCTTCTTCCCTGAGGGCACCAAGGTGGGGACGGATGCGGATTTCTTCTACATGCCGACCTACGCGTCCAAGCCTGAACTCGGCAAGCCGGTTCTCGGCGCCGGCACGCTCGTCACCATCACCAAGGAAGCACCGGCCGCCAAGGCGTTCGTCGAATTCCTGCAGACCCCGATCGCCCACGAAGTGTGGATGGCGCAGTCCAGCTTCCTGACGCCGTATAAGGGCGTGAATGTCGAGACTTATGCCAACGAGCAGATGAAGCGCCAGGGCGAAATCCTGACGACCGCGACAAGCTTCGGTTTCGACGGTTCCGACCTGATGCCCGGCAAGATCGGCGCCGGTGCATTCTGGACCGGCATGATCGATTTCGTCGGCGGCAAGTCCGCCGATCAGGTCGCTTCCGATATCCAGAAGGCCTGGGACGGCCTGAAGTAACAATCGGCCGAGCAGATTCCGGAAAAGTGTTCTGCGGTTTTCCGATCAGAATCTGCGGTAAAAAGGCCCGGCGGCTCGCTGCCGGGCCTTACCAACGGAACGGCCCGACGACCGTATAAATCAGCGCGGCGCGGAGAGGATCAAGGGAGGGAACATGGCTCAACAACTCGTGTCTGCCATCGGCGTCATGGTAGCAGGTGTTTTCGCCTGCGCTGCCTATTACTGGCTATCCGACAAGGCGCTGCAGGCAATCTTTCCCGTCCGCTCGGGAGACGTCATTCATGCATCCCGCAACCTCAACCGCCGCGCCGCCATCCGGCCGTGGCTGTTCATCGGCCCGGCGCTGATCCTTCTGCTCGTTTATCTGGTCTATCCCGTTATCGCGACGCTGATCCTGTCCTTTTATGACCGCACAGGCAGCGAATTCGTCGGTCTCGCCAATTATCGCTGGGCGTTTTTTGACGCCGGTTTCCGCCAGTCGATCTTCAACAATATTCTCTGGCTGGCCGTCGTGCCGGCCGCCTGCACCTTCTTCGGCCTCGTCATCGCCGTCATGACCGACCGCATCTGGTGGGGCAATATCGCCAAATCCATCGTCTTCATGCCTATGGCGATCTCTTTCGTCGGTGCCTCCGTCATCTGGAAGTTCATCTATGAATATCGCGCAGAAGGTCAGGTGCAGATCGGCCTTTTGAACGCGGTCGTCGAGTTCTTTGGCGGTAGCCCGGAGGTGTGGATTTCCATGCCGTTCTGGAACAACTTCTTCCTGATGGTCATCCTCATCTGGATTCAGACTGGTTTCGCCATGGTCATCCTGTCGGCGGCGCTGCGGGGCATTCCCGAGGAGACCATTGAGGCGGCGGTCATCGATGGCGCCAATGGCTGGCAGATTTTCTGGAAGATCATGGTTCCGCAAATCTGGGGCACCATCGCCGTTGTCTGGACCACGATCACCATTCTCGTGCTCAAGGTTTTCGACATCGTGCTGACCATGACCAACGGCCAGTGGAACACCATGGTTCTCGCCAATCTCATGTTCGACTGGATGTTCCGTGGTGGCGGCGACAGTGGCCGAAGTGCGGTCATAGCACTCATCATCATGGCGGCCGTCACCCCGATCATGGTCTGGAACATCCGCCAGGCCAACCGCGAGATGGAGGGCCGCTGAGATGAATATCGTAAAACGCCTTCGCCGCGTCGGCCTGCCGCGCCTCATCGTCCACGCCAGCGTCCTCGTCGTCGTGCTTCTCTGGCTTTTGCCCACGCTCGGCATTCTCGTCAGCTCGCTGCGCGACAAGGACCAGATCACCGTATCCGGCTGGTGGACGGCCTTCTCCAGTTCCGAACAGACGGCGGCCGTGCGTCTCGCTGATGCTTCCGTACAGAAGCAGGACGGCAGCCGCTATGTCATATCAGGCAATGTCTTCGAAAACGGCGCCGGCGGAAAGGTCTCCGCCTTCGGCGTGCGCGTGCAGGAGCCGAGAGCCTTCAAAGCTGGCGAGGCGGCCGATATCGGCGATGGCGAGACGCTTCTCGTCAATGCTGATGGCACCTATGAATACAGCAAGGCTTCGAGCTTCGAGGGTTCCCGTGGCAAGCGTGTCTATATTTCCGTTGGAACGCCGCCGGTCTTCACGCTCGATAATTATCGAACGGTCCTGACCTCGGAAGGCATCGGCCAGTCCTTCGTCAACTCGTTGACGGTGGCCGTGCCTGCGACCGTTATCCCCATTCTCATCGCTGCCTTTGCCGCCTATGCGCTGTCATGGATGAGCTTTTCCGGCCGCAATTTTCTGATTGCGATGGTGGTGGGCCTGATCGTCGTGCCGTTGCAGATGTCGCTGATACCGCTCCTGAAACTCTACAACGAAATCGGCAACATCTTCGGCGTGCCGTCCAAGACCTATGCCGGTATCTGGCTGGCGCACACCGCCTTCGGTCTGCCGCTCGCCATCTACCTGCTGCGCAACTATATTTCCGGCCTGCCGAAGGAGATCATCGAAAGTGCGCGTGTCGATGGCGCGAGCGACTTCGAAATCTTCGTCAAGATCATCCTGCCGTTGTCATTCCCCGCACTCGCCTCCTTCGCCATCTTCCAATTCCTGTGGACCTGGAACGACCTTCTCGTCGCCATGGTTTTCCTCGGTACGCAGAAGGACGAGCTGGTGCTGACCGGTGCCTTGAACGCGCTGCTCGGTTCGCGCGGCGGCAACTGGGAAATCCTTACTGCCTCGGCCTTCGTCACCATCGTTGTGCCGCTTGGCGTCTTCTTCGCCCTTCAACGTTATCTCGTGCGTGGCCTGCTCGCCGGCTCCGTTAAGGGAGGCTGATAATTCCATGAACGCCCATACCAAACAGGATGAGACTATGACCGCTCCGGTGACTTCCGCTTTGACGCCCAACAAGGATTGGTGGCGCGGCGCTGTGATCTACCAGATTTATCCGCGCTCCTATCAGGATTCCAATGGCGATGGCATCGGCGATCTCAAGGGCATCACCGACCGGCTGGCGCATATTGCCGGTCTCGGTGCCGATGCCATCTGGATTTCGCCCTTCTTTACCTCGCCGATGAAGGACTTCGGTTACGACGTCTCGAACTATGTCGATGTCGATCCGATGTTCGGCACACTGGCCGATTTCGACGGGCTGATCGCGGAAGCCCACCGTCTCGGCGTCCGCGTGATGATCGATCTCGTCATGTCGCATACCTCGGACCAGCATCCATGGTTCGTGGAAAGCCGCGCCAGCCGCAACAATCCGAAATCGGACTGGTATGTCTGGTCGGACAGCAAGCCGGATGGCACGCCGCCCAACAACTGGCTGTCGATCTTCGGCGGCTCCGGCTGGCAGTGGGATCCGACCCGCATGCAATATTACATGCACAACTTCCTGACCTCGCAGCCCGACCTCAACCTGCATAATCCGGAAGTGCAGGAAGAACTGCTGAATGCCACCCGCTTCTGGCTGAAGCGCGGCGTCGATGGTTTCCGCCTCGACACGATCAACTTCTATTTCCATGATCTGGAATTGCGCGACAACCCGGCGCTGGCACCGGAGCGCCGCAACGCCTCCACGGCACCTGCGGTCAATCCCTACAACTTCCAGGAACACCTCTACGACAAGAACCGCCCCGAAAATATCGCCTTCCTGAAACGCTTCCGTGCCGTGCTGGACGAGTTTCCGGATATCGCCGCTGTCGGCGAAGTGGGCGACAGCCAGCGCGGGCTCGAAATCGTCGGTGAATACACCTCCGGCGACGACAAGATGCAGATGTGCTACGCCTTCGAATTCCTGGCGCCGGATGCGCTCACGCCACAGCGTGTCGCCGATGTGCAGGCGGATTTTGCCAGGGCTGCACCGGAAGGCTGGGCCTGCTGGGCTTTCTCCAATCACGATGTCGTTCGCCATGTCAGCCGCTGGGGCGAGCATGTCGAGGATAAGGATGCTTTCGCCAAGGTGCTCTCGGCGTTGTTGATGACGCAGCGCGGCTCCGTCTGCATCTATGAGGGTGAAGAGCTGGGCCTTACTGAAGCCGATATTGCTTTTGAGGATTTGCAGGACCCCTACGGCATCCAGTTCTGGCCGGAATTTAAGGGCCGCGACGGTTGTCGCACGCCGATGGTATGGGATGCGGGCCATGCGCAGGCCGGCTTCTCGACCTCGGACAAGACCTGGCTGCCCATTCCGGCCGAACACAAGCAGCGCGCCGTCAGCGCCCAGCAGGGCAATGAGGCATCCGTGCTGGAGCACTACCGCCGCTTCCTTTCTTTCCGCAAAAAGCATCCCGCTTTTGCCAAGGGCGGCATCGAATTCCAGCCAGTGGAGGGCGATGTGCTGAGCTACACCCGCACGCTCGGCAACGAAACCGTTCTGTGCCTCTTCAATCTGTCCGCGACGTCAGCAAAGGCGACGTTGCCGGAAGGGAACTGGGAGGTTCTCGAAGGCCACGGCTTTGCAAGCGGTGTGGACGGCAGAAGCGTAGAACTTCCGGCATGGGGCGCTTTCTTCGCCCGTTACGCCTGATAGAGCAGGGAGGAACAACCCATGACAAGTCTCGTTCTCAAGGATATCCGCAAATCATACGGGCAGGTAAAAGTCCTGCACGGCATCGATCTGGAGATCGAACAGGGCGAATTCATCGTTTTCGTCGGGCCGTCCGGCTGCGGGAAATCGACGTTGCTGCGCATGATTGCGGGTCTGGAGGAAATCACCGGCGGCGAAATGTTCATCGACGGCCAGCTGGTCAATGAAATCCCGCCCTCGCGTCGCGGCATTGCCATGGTGTTCCAGTCCTATGCGCTTTATCCGCATATGACTGTTTACGACAACATGGCCTTCGGCATGAAGATCGCCAAGGAAAACAAGCAGGAGATCGACCGCCGCGTCCGCGCCGCTGCCGAAATCCTGCAGCTGACGCAATATCTGGAGCGTTTGCCCAAGGCTCTTTCTGGCGGCCAGCGCCAGCGCGTCGCCATCGGCCGTGCCATTTGCCGCAATCCCAAGGTGTTCCTGTTCGACGAACCCCTGTCGAACCTCGATGCCGCACTTCGCGTTGCAACCCGCATCGAGATCGCCAAGCTCAATGAGCAGATGGCAGACACGACGATGATCTACGTCACCCACGATCAGGTGGAGGCGATGACGCTGGCCGACCGTATCGTCGTTTTGAATGCGGGTCGTGTGGAACAGGTCGGCCCGCCGCTCGAACTTTACGAAAACCCCGCCAACCTCTTCGTGGCGCGCTTCATCGGCTCGCCCGCCATGAACATCATCGCTGGGAAGATTGTCGGGACCGGGGAGCGGACGTCGATCGAACTGGCGGGTGGCAAGACGCTCGCCCTCAATGTTCCGACCCCCGCCACCGAGCGGGGCAAGTCCGCCAGCTTTGGCGTGCGGCCGGAAGATCTGAGCATCGTCACCGGCGATGATTATCTTTTCGAAGGGAAAGTATCGATCGTCGAGGCTCTCGGTGAAGTGACCCTGCTTTATCTCGAAGCACCCAAGGGGCAGGAGCCCATCATCGTCAAGGCGCCGGGCATTGTTTCGGTCGCCAAGGGGCAAACCCTGCGTTTCGCCGCTCCGCAGGAAAAGCTTCACCTCTTTAATGCCGAGGGCAAGACCTACCGCGTCTGATTGCCGTCGACCCCAAAAACACCCCGGAACGTCCTCGTTCCGGGGTTTTTCCTGAGCTTTTTACGGCTGTGGAAAAATGACGGAAATGTCCCGCTTCCGGTCTGTTTAAGCCTGCGCTGATATGAATTGTTAAAGACTATGGCCTAGTCTCGATCCATTGACTGAGCATGGGAGTCTGGGCGTGCAGAGCGGTACGGGTGTCATCAGGAACCATTACCTGAGCAAGGAAGAATCCTTCATGTATGACCGCGAAAACCGGTTCCGCATGGAAGATACCATGAACGCAGCACGCATCGAATATACCGAAAAGGCCGTGATGCACATGGCGGCGCGCCGCTGCGACGTCATCCGCATCTCCCAGACGGAAGCGGTGCTGGCGCTGCTGACGAAATATAACCTGCCGAACCAGTTCTATCTCGATATTCCCGACGCCCGCATCACCAAGATCGGCTGCGTGATGTTGCGCGTCAACGCCAACAACACGATCCATGTCCGTTTCCTGCGCATGCTGACGCAGAAGGAACTGGACCGCATTTTCGTGTTCAGCACACATCCGGCACACAGGGACCGGAAGCTCGATATCAGGTCGTTCTGAGACCTGATGATCTGCGGCCTTAAGAAAGCCCGCCCAGAGCCGTCTGCTTCAGCTTCACATCAGGCACCTCGGTGAAGGTCAGGTCCCCGCGGCCGAAATAGGATTTCTGGTTGGTCGCGGACCAGTCGTTGCAGACCAGCTTGTAGCGCTCTTTCTTCCCGGGCTTTTCCGGCATGGCGTAGAGATAGTCGCCGGTACGTGCGGCGAGCGGAATGTCGCCATCCTGGTTGCATCGTTTGAGGATTTGCTCAAGCGCCTCGCCATCCACTTCCGTCACCATCAGCTTGCCGTCGAAACGCAGCGAGGCGTTGAAATCATAACGGCGAATATCGCCCTCAGGTAGGCCCGCGCCGAAGGAGGTGTGGCCGACGAAACCGACATCTGCGCCGGTTTTTGCGGCGATAAGCTGCGCCACATGGCGGCCCGCCTCGTCGACGGTCATCGCCTTCGCCGATTTGCCGACAACTTCCCGTTCTTCCGCAGTCAGGTGTTTTTCAAGCGTCTGCTCGATCAGGGCCTTGAGGGCAGGGGATGCGGGAGCGCCGCGATCGATGGCGATCGTCTCGATGGCCGCAGCCTTGCCGGGAGCCGCAAAGGTCGCCACCGTCATGGAGGTGCACCATGAGCCGGTGTGGACATAGCGGGTAGCACCCTGTTCATGCACGAAGTTCAGATGGTCATGGCCGCCGACAAGCAGGGTGCCATCCGGCAGCAGCGGCAGGATATCGCGGTCTGCGACGACGCCGGCATGGCTGAGAACGATGTTGATCGCGTCCGGTTTGACGATACCGGGAAGATTGGCCTTGGCCCACTCGACAGGCTGCGGAATGTCGAGCATTTCGCGCGTGGCCTTCGGGTAGGTGTTGATCGCATTGGTGGCGAGACCCGTGAGGATGACCTTCCGCTGGCCAACGCTCACCTCGGCACTTTCGGGCGCATAGGGTTTGCCGCTGCGCTTGTCGATGATGTTGGAAAGCACGGTGATGCCGAGCGCACGGGCGCGGCTGACGAAATTGGCAAGGTCATTGTCGATATCGGGCTCATGATTGCCGATATTGATGACCGTGGGAGCGAGCTTGGCCAGCGCCGTGAGGAAGGTCCATTCGATCTCGCCGGCCGAACGTGTAGCCACCGCGTTGCCCAGTTCGAAAAGATCGCCATTCAGCAGGATGATGTGGGGCGCCTTGTCAGCGGCGATGCGCGTTTCGATGGCCGCGAGAAGCTGGCCGATGCGCTCATAGGCCGAATGCAGGTCGGAGATGACGATTGCACGCAGGGCCACGTCCTGCGCCATGACAGACGTTGCCGCCACCATCAGCGGCAGCATGGCGGTGCCGGCCATAAGCTTCAGCACATCGCGGCGTTTGCTTGAGAAAATCGTCATGTCAGGCCCCATCATCCGAAACTGCGCCGTCGTCCCACGGCTGGCTGGAGAAGGCCCTATAGGGCGATCATCACAGTCGCATGACAAGTTTGACGTTTAAGATATGGGAAATAAAGCGGTTTCTGGCGGCATCCGGGTGACACCGCAAAGTAGGGTTGAAAGGCGAAGGCCGCATCAGGCCATCGCCTCCACAAAATCAATGGAAGAGGACGCTGGCGCCCTGATCGGCCGGGCCGGCATTGCGGCGGAAGGGGGCGAAAAGTTCGCGGCCCATGCCCCATTCATTGCCGGAGAGGTCGGCGCGCGCCGGTTCGCGTTTTGCCAGCTCGGCGGCGGAAACCAGCACCTCGAGCGAGCCGGAAATGGCGTCGAGACGGATGATGTCGCCGTCGCGGATGAGCGAGATCGGCCCGCAATCGGAAGCCTCAGGCGTAACGTGGATGGCCGCCGGCACCTTGCCGGAGGCGCCGGACATGCGCCCATCGGTCACCAGCGCCACCTTGAAGCCGCGATCCTGCAGCACGCCAAGCGGCGGCGTCAGGCGGTGCAGTTCCGGCATGCCGTTGGCCTTCGGGCCCTGGAAGCGGACGACCGCAATGAAGTCGCGGTTGAGCTTGCCATCCTTGAACGCGTCCTGAAGCTCCTGCTGATCGTTAAAGACGATCGCCGGTGCCTCGATGATGTGGCGCTCCGGTTTGACGGCGGAAATCTTGATGACCGATTTGCCGAGATTGCCGGTCAGCATCTTCAGGCCGCCCGTCGGCTGGAACGGTGTTTCGACGCTGGAGAGAACCTTCGGATCATGGCTCTGCTCGGGGGAGGGCTGGCGGACAACTGCGCCCTTCTCATCAAGCATGGCATCCACGGTGTAAGCCTCTAGCCCCTGTCCGAAGACGGTGCGCACATCGTCATGCACGAAGCCCTGTTTCAGAAGCTGCTTGATGAGGAAACCCATGCCGCCGGCGGCGTGGAAATGGTTCACATCGGCAAGACCGTTGGGGTAAACGCGGGCGAGCAGCGGCACGATGTCCGAGAGATCGGAAATATCCTGCCAGGTAAGGATGATGCCGGCGGCGCGCGCCATGGCGATCAGATGCATGGTGTGGTTGGTGGAACCGCCCGTCGCATGCAGGCCGACGACGCCGTTGACAACAGACCTTTCATCGATCATCTCGCCGGCCGGGGTAAATTCATTGCCCTGCGCCGTAATCGCCAGTGCGCGCTTTGCAGCTTCACGCGTCAGCGCATCGCGCAGCGGCGTGCCGGGATTGATGAAGGAGGAACCGGGCATATGGAAGCCCATGATCTCCATCAGCATCTGGTTGGAATTGGCGGTGCCGTAGAAGGTGCAGGTGCCGGGACCGTGATAGGATTTCGATTCCGCTTCCAGCAGCTCGGCGCGGCCGACCTTGCCTTCCGCATAAAGCTGGCGGATGCGCGACTTCTCGTCATTCGGCAGGCCCGATGTCATCGGGCCGGCAGGAACGAAGACGGCGGGCAGGTGACCGAAGGCGAGTGCGGCAATGACGAGGCCGGGCACGATCTTGTCGCAGACGCCGAGATAGACGGCGGCGTCGAACATGTTATGCGACAGGCCGATGCCGGCCGCCATGGCGATGGCGTCGCGGGAAAACAGCGAAAGCTCCATGCCGGGCTGGCCCTGGGTTACACCGTCGCACATGGCGGGAACCGCGCCCGCCACCTGTGCTATGCCGCCCGCTTCTTTTGCCGCATCGCGGATGATCGCCGGGAAGGTCTCATAGGGCTGATGCGCCGAAAGCATGTCGTTATAGGCGGTGATGATGCCGAGATTGGGAACCCGGTCGCCGGCAAGGATGTCCTTGTCGGCGGGGGAACAGACGGCAAATCCATGCGCGAGATTGCCGCAGGACAGAACGGAACGGTGAACGCCTTTTGAAACCTGCAGCCGCAGCCGCTCGAGATAGGTCTCGCGGTAGGGCTTGGAACGTTCGACGATGCGGGCGGTGATGGCCTGAATGCGGGAATCGGCGGACATGGGCGTTCATCCTGTTCGTTGGTCGGCAACCGGCGTTCCGGGAGGTGAGCGGCCGGTTGTCGTGTTTCAGTCTTCATGTCTTCGGGCGCTTGTCGCGGGGCCGCAGAGGCGGCAACCGCGTTGGCTCATGGCGCCCAGTATATATCCACAGGCGTCTCGGCCCGGTTCAGCACGGCGCGGATCGGCATTTCATCCTCATCCTCGCCAGACTGCGCCTTCTCCAGCGTCGCCTTCTTGGCCGCACCTTCGATATGCAGCACGAGGAAATCGGCATCGTGCAGGCTGGAGAAGTTGAAGGTCAACCGCTCCTCTCCCGCATTCTCCGCCGCCATGGTCAGGACGCCGCGCGGTTCATCAAGGTCGAGCGCTTCGTAGAGATTGTCTCCACCGGGGAAGAACGATGCCGTATGGCCATCCGTTCCCATGCCGAGAATGACGACATCGAAGGGATCGCAGATCGCCTCGGTCTTGACGGTCGCAAGCGTCGCCGCATCCTCGGGCGAGGCCGCCGGCTGGAACAGCGGCACGAAATAGGCCGACTTCGCCTTGTCCTGCAGCAGGTTCTCCGCAACGAGACGGTGGTTCGAACGGTCGCTTTCCGGTGGCACGAAACGTTCGTCCACCAGCGTCACGCTGATATTCGGCCAGTCGAGATCGTGTTTGGAAAGCGCCTGAAAGAACAGCTTGGGCGTCGAACCGCCGGATACGGCGATGCTCGCCGTACCGCGATCCTTCGTTGCCGCATCAAGGCGTTTGGCAACCTCCGCCGCAAGCGCGGTTGCCAGTTCGGCGGCGGTGTCGAAGACGTGGATCGTTTCGCTCATCGGTGCGCCCTCAATCGGCATCGTGCCAGGTGCGACCGTCACGCTCGATCAGTGCGATCGAGCCGCTCGGGCCCCAGGTGCCAGCGGTATAACCCTGCACGCCCTGTCCCAGCTCTTCCCAGCTCTTGAGAATGGGATCGATCCAGTCCCACGCGGCCTCGACCTCGTCGCGGCGCATGAACAGCGTCTGGTTGGAGCGGATGGTGTCCATCAACAGCCGCTCATAGGCATCGGGGCTGCGTACGTTGAAGGCTTCGGCAAAGCTCATGTCCAGCGAAACCTGACGCAGGCGCATGCCGCCCGGGCCGGGGTCCTTGATGAGGAGCGACTGTTTGACGCCTTCATCCGGCTGCAGGCGAATGACCAGCTTGTTGGCCTCGATCTTGCCGGCCGCATCGTCGAAGATCGAATGCGGGATCTGCTTGAAGGTGACGACGATTTCCGAAACGCGGGTCGCAAGTCGCTTGCCGGTGCGGATGTAGAAGGGAACGCCGGCCCAGCGCCAGTTGGCGATTTCAGCTTTGATGGCGACAAAGGTTTCGGTGTTGGAAACGCCGCCTTCGAGCTCTTCCAGATAGCCCTTGACCGGGCCACCTGCGGAAGCGCCAGCGCGGTACTGGCCGCGCACAGTCAGCTTTTCGACGTTGCTGGTGTCGATCGGCTTCAGCGAGCGCAGGACCTTCAGCTTCTCGTCGCGCACCGCCTCCGATTTCATGGAAGCGGGCGGTTCCATGGCGACGAGGCAAAGCAATTGCAGAATGTGGTTCTGCACCATGTCGCGCAGCGCGCCGGCCTTGTCGTAATAACCGGCGCGGCCTTCGAGGCCCACCGCTTCGGCAACGGTGATCTGGACGTGGTCGATATGGGCGGAATTCCACAGCGGCTCATAAAGCGCGTTGGCGAAACGCAGCGCCATCAGGTTCTGCACCGTCTCCTTGCCGAGATAGTGGTCGATACGGAAGATCTGCTCTTCCTTGAAGACGTGACCGATCGTGTCGTTGAGTTCCTGGGCAGAGGCCAGATCGCGGCCGATCGGCTTTTCAACGACGATGCGGGTCGAGCGGGTGATCAGCTTGTGTTCGCGGATCTTGTCGGCGATATCGCCGAAAATGCCCGGCGCGACAGCCAGATAGAAGGCGCGCACGCGCTCCTTGCCTTCGTCCAGCAGCTTCTTCAGCACGTCCCAGCCATTGTTGCCCTTGGCATCAACAGGCACGTAGAAAAGCCTGTTCAGGAACACGGCAACCTGTGCGTCGTCATATTCGCCGGCCTTCAGGTGCTCTTTCAGAGCGTCCTGCGCGAATTTGCGATATTCCTCATGGGTCATGACCGAACGCGACGCACCGATGATGCGGGTCGGCTCCGTGAACTGGCCTTCGACCTGCCGGTGATAAAGGGCCGGCAGAAGCTTGCGCTCGGCAAGATCGCCCGTGCCGCCGAAAACGACACAATCAAAAGGTTCAACAGGAATGATCTGACTGCTCATATCGATTCTCTCGATCTTCAAGGGTTGGGGGCATCAATAATCTAATCGATTTAAAAATGCCAGACTCAGTTATGTGAAATTATGAATTTTGCTTCCGCCAACTCGCCCGCCGCCGGTAACAGTCTATAAACATTGCCCTAAAACCTGTCTCGCAGCGCGTACCACGAGAGCGCCAGGAAAAGCAGCGGCGCACGCAGCGATGCCCCGCCGGGGAAAGACGGCACCTTCAGCCGTGCGAAGGGCGCCAGCATGTCCTTTTTGCCGAGAACCAGATCGGCATAGAGCTTGCCGCAATAATTCGACAGCATCACCCCATGGCCAGAATAACCGCCGATGGAAGTGACGCCGGGCATGACGTCGCGCACGAAGACCTTGCGCGGCAGGGTAATGCCGACGGAGCCGCCCCAGGAATGGGTGATTTCGACAGCCTTCAGCTCGGGATAAATCTCGGCGATCTGCCGGCGGATATGGCTGGAAATATCGCGTGGCGCATCGGCCGTATAGGCCTCGCGCCCGCCGAACAGCAGCCGGTTGTCAGCCGTCTTGCGGAAATAACGCACCACGAAGCGGGAATCGGCGACCGCTTCCTTGCCGGGGATGATATCAGGATAGGCGTCGAGCGGTGCGGTGGCGCCGATGAAGGAGCGGATCGGCATGATGTGGGCGGCCGTTACCGGTTCCAGATTGCCAATATAGGCATTGGTGGCGATCAGTACCCGCGGCGCGGTGATCGTGCCGAAGGGCGTCTCGATGATGGTCTTGCCGCCCGCCTGCCGGATGGACTTGGCGGGGGTCATCTCATAAATGGCGGCACCTGCCGCTTGCGCCGCCTTCGCCAGCCCGACCAGCAGCTTCAGCGGGTGAATGTGGCCGGTGCCGGTGTCGCGCGTGCCGCCGAAATAATGGGTGGAGCCGACGCGTTTGCGCGCTTCACCACGCTCCATATAGGAAATATGCGGATAGCCGTAGCGATTGTTCATCGCGTCCGCGCTTCTGCGATAATCGTCCTCGTAAGCCGCCTTGTGCGCCACATAGAGCTGCCCCGGCAGATATTCCATGTCGATGCCGCGGCTGCTTGCGAAATCGCGCACGTAATTCTTGGCGTCCTCGGCAATGTCGAACAGCAGCTTCGATTGCTCGAAGCCGATCTCGGCCTCCATTTCGTCCGGAAAGGAGCGCTGGCCGGTGCCGAACTGGCCGCCGTTGCGGCCGGAAGCGCCATCACCAAAACGATGCGCCTCGATGAGGGCGACGGAGACGCCGTTTTCGGCGAGGTTACAGGCGGCCTGAAGGCCGGTATAACCGCCGCCGATGATCGCGACATCAACTTGCTTCGATCCATCGAGGGCAGGATAGTCCGGCCGCTCGCCGACGGTTGCCTGATACCAGGAAATTCCCGGCGCAATCGGGCTTTGCCATGTCATGCTCGTGGTTCCTCACACGTTGAGAAGCAGGAACTCGCGCTCCCAGGGGCTGATGACCTGCATGAAGGTCTCGAACTCCCCGCGTTTCAGGCCCGCATAAAGGCCCACGAATTCATGGCCAAACACCCGCTCGAACTGTTCTTCGCCTTCCAGCAGCGCCACGGCCTCCAGAAGCCCGCGCGGCAGGTCGATGGAGCCTTCATTGGCCGTCTCGGCGGTCGGTTCGGTCGGTTCGATATTGTTGACGATGCCGAGCCAGCCGCAGCCGAGCGAGGCGGCAAGCGCGAGGTAGGGATTGGCGTCCGAACTCGGCAGGCGGTTTTCGACGCGCCGCGCCTGCGGGCCGGAAATCGGCACGCGGAAGGCGGTCGTGCGGTTGTCGTAACCCCAGGCATTGTTGACCGGGCAGGCCATATCAGGCGTCAGGCGGCGATAGGAATTCACATATGGCGCGAGCATGACAAGCGCGTTCGGAACGTAACGCTGCATGCCGCCGACGAAGGAAAAGAACTCCTTGGAAGGGCCGCCATCCTTGTTCGAGAAAATATTGCGGCCGCTGTCGATTTCCACCACCGACTGGTGAATATGCATGGCCGAACCCGGCTGGCCCTGCATCGGCTTGGCCATGAAGGTAGCGTAGATGCCGTGCTTCAGCGCCGCCTCGCGGATGGTGCGCTTGAACAGGAAAACCTGATCGGCAAGCTCGATGGGGTCGCCGTGGCGCAGGTTGATCTCCAGCTGCGCCGGGCCTTCCTCGTGGATGAGCGTATCGATCTCGAGGCCCTGCTTTTCCGAGAAGTGATAGATATCGTCGATCAGCTCGTCGAACTCGTTGATGCCGGCGATGGAATAGCTCTGCCCGCCGACAATGGAGCGGCCGGACCGGCCCTTCGGCGGATGCAGCGGATAATCCGGGTCGTCATTCATGGCGACGAGGTAGAATTCGATTTCGGGTGCGACGACCGGCTTCCAGCCCTTTTCCGTATAAAGCGACAGCACGTTCTTCAGCACGTTGCGCGGCGTATAGGGAACGAAATTGCCTTCCGCATCCACGACGTCGCAGATCACCTGCGCGGTCGGGTCGCTCTCCCACGGCACGACGGAGAGTGTGGAAAGATCAGGCACCAGCTTCAGGTCGCTGTCGCGCGGCTCGTAACGGAAATTCGCGGTCTCATCAGGATATTCGCCTGAAATCGTATGGCGGTAGAGCGCGGAGGGCAGGGCAAGCGAGGTGTCGCCCGTGAACTTTGCCGTCGGCATCATCTTGCCGCGCGCAACGCCGGCAAGATCGGGGGTGATGCATTCTATGTCTTCGATACCGCGCGCCCTCAGCCATTGCGCGGCTTCGCGCCAGGAGGAAACGCCACGGGTGGAGGAGAGGTCGAGGGGAGGTGTCTTTGCCATGGTTGCCTGTTTCTTCGGGCGGAGCATGGTTTTCTTCGGGGGCATGTATCACCGGGTCTGTGTTTCGACTGGCGCCATCATAACCGTAGTTTGGCAATTGGCGAGGGGGAAAGCGCCATTGACAAGCGGCGGCACTTCGAAAAGAGGAAAGGAAACGGATCGGATGGAATGATGACAGAGAAATGTGACGTGCTGATTTTGGGGGCGGGCGCCGCCGGCATGATGTGCGCCATCCGCGCCGGCCAGCGCGGCCGCTCCGTCGTCATTCTCGACCATGCGAAGGCGCCGGGCGAAAAGATCCGCATCTCCGGCGGCGGCCGCTGCAACTTCACCAATATCCATGCCGGGCCGAAGAATTATCTCTCCGCCAATCCGCATTTCGCCAAATCCGCTCTCGCCCGTTATACGCCGCGCGATTTCATTGCCCTTGTCGAAAAACACCGCATCGCCTGGCATGAAAAGACGCTCGGCCAGCTTTTCTGTGACGACAGCGCCAAGGATATCATCCGCATGCTGCTTGGCGAAATGCAGGCGGTCAATGCGAAGCTGCGGCTCGAAACGTCAGTCTCGGCCGTCACCCATGACGGTGGGCGGTTTCGCGTCACGACATCAGGCGGCGTCATCGAGGCGGAAAGCGTCGTTGTGGCGACGGGCGGTAAGTCGATCCCGAAAATGGGCGCGACCGGTTTCGCCTACCAGATCGCCGAGCAATTCGGCCTCAAGCTCATCGAGACGCGCCCCGGTCTCGTGCCGCTGACGCTCGATCCCGCTTTGCTGGAAAAGCTGAGCCCGCTTGCCGGCGTCGCGGTTCCGGCTGAGGTTTCCCATGGCAAGACCTCGTTTGAGGAAGCGCTGCTCTTCACCCATCGCGGTTTGAGCGGGCCCTCGATCCTGCAAATCTCATCCTACTGGCGCGAGGGTGATGTGGTCAGCCTGAAGCTTGAGCCGCATCGCGATATAGCCGCGCTTCTGAAGCAGGCGAAACAGAAGAACGGTCGGCAGTCACCCCAGACCGCTTTGTCGGAAATCCTGCCGAAGCGTCTTGCCCAGCATGTCGTCGAACAATCCGGCCTCACCGGCCATCTGGCCGATATGTCCGACAAGGTGCTGGCGAAGCTTGCGGGCGAGGTGCAGGACTGGCAGATCAAGCCCGCCGGTTCCGAAGGTTATCGCACGGCGGAAGTCACACTCGGCGGGGTGGATACGACCGGCCTCGATTCCCGCAGCATGGCGGCGAAATCCGTGGCCGGGCTTTATTTCATTGGCGAATGTGTTGATGTGACCGGATGGCTCGGCGGTTATAATTTCCAGTGGGCCTGGGCCTCTGGTCAGGCGGCAGGCGAATTCGCCTGAGACCTTACCCGTTAAGACCTTGTTAACGGGCGTGGGGTCATCCTGACCAGATGCCAGCAAAGCCGGATCGCCCTATGATCCCGCTGCACATGAAGTCATGCTGGACGCCTTAACAGGGCATGGGTCGGTTGAGTTTTTCGTCAGGAACCCGCGCATGAACAGAACAGCACATCGCCGCCCTCGCGCCATTGCCATCGCCCGCGCCCAAAGCGAGAGCCGGCAGCTGGCCTTTCGCCTGAGCCTTATCGCAGCCGGTGCTATGGCAGCCCTGATCGCCCTCTTTTATTGATCGGCGGCTCGTCGTCTTCATCAAGCCGATGACTGTGCGGAAAAACCGCCACGGCCGAGATGCCTCGGCCATATCGGCATAAAATTTCTCTTCCTGCAGAATGGCTTCGCGCCGCGTGCGCGGTTGCTGGTTTTCGATGATGGCCCGTGCTGCAAAAATCGCATGCATGTCGCTCTCCTTCTAATGCGGAGGGGCCATGATGCGCGCCGTTTTTTGATTTATCTGCGCAAGAAAATGCGCTACATTTTTCATCCATGAAAAACGTCACCTGGGATTCCTACCAGCTTTTCCTCGATGTGTCACGCAGCGGCGGCCTGACCGGGGCCGCGGTGATAACGGGTTTGAGCCCCGCGACCATCGGACGGCGCATGATCGAACTGGAGGAGCGTATCGGCAAGGCTCTGTTTCTGCGCAGCCAGACGGGATACGCCCTGACGGCGGATGGCCGTGCGCTGTTCGACCGGCTTATGGCAATGGAGAATGCAGCCAGGGATATCGAGGGATGGCAGAAGGCGTCGTCCGCCTCATCCGTGGTGCGCATCGCCGTCGGCACCTGGAACGCCTGGCTGCTGACCGGCAACTTCTCCGCCATCTGCACCGACCGCGACGATTTCCGCATCGATCTTTTCATTGCCGAACAGAGGGCGTCTCTGGCGCATCGCGAGAATGACATCGGCATTCGCGCTTTCGAGCCGCAGGAAAAGAACCTCGCCGCCATCAAGACGGGAGAGGTGGCTTATGCGCCCTACAGGCTGCGCAACGCCGCCACTGCCGTCGCCGACCGCTGGCTGGCGGTGGCGGAGGAAAACGCCATTTCAACCTATCTGCGCTGGCCGCATGAGAACCGCCGCAATGATATCGCGGTAACGGTGAACCGGCCGACGGCGCTTCTCGATCTTGTGCTGGCCGGGGCAGGCGTCGCCGTGCTTCCATGCTTCGTGGGCGATGCGGATGCGCGGCTTGCCCGGGAAGGTGACGAGATGGAAACCCTTCGCCACAATCAATGGATCGTCATGAACAATGACGATCGCCACCGCCGCGATATCAGGACGGTGGCGGATCGGATGACCCGTCTGATCAAGGGGCATTCCGATCTTTATGCCGGGCGCAAGAGCCGCCCGGCATAAAAGAAAGGCTGTCGCTTCAGGCGGCGTCACGCCCTTGCGCGACGATGACGGGAATCAGAAGATCTCCCCAGTTGCCGCCGCCGCCATGGTGGCGGGCCGAGCGGACCAGCTCGACGGAAACACCGGCCTCGACGGCTTTCATGACGGCCTGGTTGAGGCGGTGCAGATCATTGGCCAGCATGCGGATGGCGGCCTGCTGATCCTGCGTCATGGCGGAGGACTGCTCCTCGGCGCGTTCCTTGACGTGGGTCTTGATGGGGTTGTGGGCATTCATGGCATTTCTCCTCTCTTTATTGGTTGGGGTTCTTGATCCGGTTTGCAAGCCCTTCCCGTCACCGGGAAGGGCGTTTTTTGAGGTTTATTCGGCCGCAGGGCGGAACTGGTCGTGCTCGGTGGATTCCTTCATGGCTGTCGTCGAAGACGTGCCGCCGGAGATTGCGAGCGACACGGCGTCGAAATAGCCGGTGCCGACTTCGCGCTGGTGTTTGGTGGCGGTGTAACCATTGGCCTCTGCTGCGAATTCCGCTTCCTGAAGCTCGGAATAAGCCGCCATCTGCCGGTCCTTGTAACCGCGCGCCAGTTCGAACATGCCGAAATTCAGCTGGTGGAAACCGGCGAGCGTAATGAACTGGAACTTGTAGCCCATTGCGCCCAGTTCCCGCTGGAACTTGGCAATCGTCGCGTCGTCGAGGTTCTTTTTCCAGTTGAACGACGGCGAGCAATTGTAGGCGAGCTTCTTGCCGGGATGCACCTTGTGCACGCCTTCCGCAAACCTGCGCGCCTGCTCGAGATCCGGCTTTGATGTCTCGCACCAGATCAGGTCGCAATAGGGTGCATAGGCCACCGCGCGGGCAATACAGGGCTCAAGACCGTTCTTGACCTGATAAAAGCCCTCGACGGTGCGGCCGGCATCGTAATCCACGAAGGGACGGTCGCGCTCATCGATATCGGAGGTCAGAAGCTTGGCGGCCTCCGCATCCGTGCGGGCGATGACCAGCGTTGGCACACCCATGACGTCAGCCGCAAGCCGCGCCGCCGTGAGGTTGCGGATATGCGCCGCCGTCGGGATCAGGACCTTGCCGCCGAGATGGCCGCACTTCTTTTCCGATGCCAGCTGGTCTTCATAGTGAACACCCGCCGCACCCGCCTCGATGAAGGCCTTCATGATTTCGAAAGCGTTGAGCGGCCCGCCGAAACCGGCCTCCGCATCGGCAACGATCGGCGCGAACCAGGTATCGACCGAAAGGCCCTTGCCCTCCGCCGTCTCGATCTGGTCGGCGCGCTGCAGGGTGCGGTTGATGCGCTTTGCAAGCTCCGGCGCCGCATTGGCGGGATAAAGCGACTGGTCCGGATACATGGCCGACGCCGTATTGGCATCCGCCGCAACCTGCCAGCCCGAGAGATAGATCGCCTTCAGCCCGGCGCGAACCATCTGCATGGCCTGGTTGCCGGAAAGCGCGCCGAGCGCATTGACGAAATTTTCCTCGTTGATCAGCTTCCACAGCCGGTTCGCGCCCATTTCGGCCAGCGAATGGCGGATTTCGACGGAGCCGCGCAGCCGCTCCACATCCGCGGCGGTGTAAGTGCGCTCGATGCCGTCGAAGCGTCCCTGCGGTGCACCCGGAACAAGTTTGTAAAAATCCGTCATACTTCTCTCTCCCTTGACAAATGCCGTTTCGGAAACGCGCTGCCTTCAACTTTGTGAAGCGCCGTTCGATGTGACTACATTTACATTTTTGGAGATTTGAGCGCCAGAACAAACATAAAAACAGTGACTTGAAAGAGGTTATCCTGTAGGATGCATGACAGGGTGGAGCTGTAAAATTGTAAATTTTGTAAAAGCTATTCACCCCGAGAGTTTGTAACAGGCTTGTATGAGTCGTCGGGATGGAGAGGCAAGACGGTGTCGGAAAACAAGATTTTTGCAGGCCCGCGCGTGCGCCGCATTCGCAATGGGCTGGGGCTGACGCAGACGGCCATGGCCGAGGCGCTGGCGATTTCGCCGTCCTATCTCAATCTCATCGAGCGCAACCAGCGACCGCTGACCGTGCAGCTGCTTTTGAAGCTCGCCTCTGTCTATAAGGTCGATCTTGATGATCTGCAGGGCGAGAGCGCCGGTTCCGCCGGACAATTGCGTGAAGTCTTCGCCGATCCGCTGCTGGTGGGTGAGGTGCCGTCGCCGCAGGAGCTGATCGAGGTCGCAGATGCGGCGCCCAATGCGGCAAGCGGTGTCCTCAAGCTTTACCGGGCCTACCGGGAACAGGCGCAGCGCCTTTCCGACCTTTCCGATCTTCTGGCGCGGGAAGGGCACGAAACGGCGCTCTCCTCCACCCGCCTGCCGATCGACGAGGTGCGGCATGTCTTTGAAAACCGGTCGGCCTATTTCCACGCCATCGATGCGGCGGCGGAAGAGCTCCATAAACAATTGGCGGCGGGCGATGATCTCGCCTCCGGGCTGAGGGCATGGCTGCAGAAAAACCACGGTATCGTGGTCAGAACCTTGCCTGTACACGCCATGCCGAACCTCAGGAGGCGTTATGACCGCCATTCGATGCGGCTGTTTTTATCCGAGCGCCTGTCGCAGCCGGATCAGCTGAGGGAAATGGCCATGGAGACCTGTCTTCTGGCCCTTCGCGAAGAGATAGGCGCGGAGCTTGACGGGCTTGGTTTGAAAGGGGAGGAGGCAAAGCGCATCGCCCGCTTCGAGCTGGCGCGTTATGCCGCCCATGCCCTGATGATGCCTTATGGCGCATTCCTTGCTGCCGCCCAGCGCGCGAAATACGATCTTGATGTTTTGCGGTCGCGCTTCAACGTGTCGTTCGAGCAGGCCGCCAATCGCCTCGTCAGCCTGCAACGGCCAACGGCTGCGGCAATACCGTTTTTCCTGATGGAGATCGACAATGCCGGCAACCGGTTCCGCCTCGCAGGGGCCGGTGGTTTTCCGAGGGCGCGGTTCGGCGGCCTCTGTCCGCGGCTTAATATCCATGCCGCCTTCGCCCAGCCGGGGCAGGTGCTGGTGGAGGCGGTGGAGATGCCTGACGGTGATGCCTTCCTCACGGTTTCGCGCACACTGGAAGGCCCGCAGGCGGGTTTCGGCGAGAGGGTGCGGCGAACGGCCGTGCTTGTCGGTTGCGATCTCGCTCAGGCGGGAGAGACGGTCTATGGCCCAGCCGCCTCGGGTGCGTCGCCCGTTGCCGTCGGCCCCTCGTGCCGGCTGTGCGAAAGGCAGGGCTGTCTGTCGCGCGCCGAAGCGCCGCTGACACGGCCGCTGGGGCTGGATGAAATGGTGACCGGCCTTAGTGTTTTCGACTTCCAGTAGGTGTTTCCATCCGCTTTTTTGCGGCCGGAACACATTTGGTTGAAAATGCTGTGCTGCACATTTCCCGCTTGCTCCCTTTTGTTTTCCTTTCTAGTCTCTCCAAAAAAAGGGGATCACGCTTCCACCGTGAGGATGCGTTAACAGGAGACATCATGAAAAACCGTTCTCTCCGTCTGACCTTGGCTCTCACCACCGCGCTCGTTGCAGCAGGCTCGGCAATGGCCCAGGAGAAGGTCGTCCACGTCTATAACTGGTCGGATTATATCGACGAATCGATCCTTACCGATTTCACCAAGGAAACCGGTATCAAGGTCGTCTATGACGTGTTCGACAGCAACGAACTTGTGGAAACCAAGCTTCTGGCCGGCAGCTCCGGTTATGATGTCGTGGTGCCGACCGGCCCCTTCCTTGCCCGCCAGATCAATGCCGGCGTGTTCCAGAAACTCGACAAGTCCAAGTTGCCGAATCTGAAGAACCTGTGGCCCGAGGTCTCCGAGCGTCTGGCGAAATACGACCCCGGCAACGAATATGCCGTGAACTACATGTGGGGCACCACCGGCATCGGTTATAACGTCGCCAAGGTGAAGGCTGCGCTTGGCGATGTTCCCGTCGATAGCTGGGATATTCTCTTCAAGCCGGAAAATGCCGAAAAGCTGAAATCCTGCGGTATCAATATTCTCGATGCGTCGGACGAAACCTTCGCCATCGCCATGAATTATCTCGGCAAGAATCCCGACAGCAAGGAAACGGCCGACCTGGAAGCCGGTGGCGAGGTCTATTCGAAGATCCGTCCTTTTGTGAAGACCTTCAACTCCTCCGCCTATATCGACGAACTCGCGAATGGCGACAGCTGCATCACCATCGGCTGGTCGGGCGATATCCTGCAGGCGAAGAGCCGTGCCGAGGAAGCCAAGAACGGCGTCGAGGTGAACTACATCATCCCGAAGGAAGGCACCTATATGTGGTTCGACAACCTTGCCATCCCCGCGGATGCCAAGAATGTCGAGGAAGCCCACACCTTCATCAACTATCTGATGCGGCCGGAAGTCATCGCCAAGGCGTCCAACTACGTTCAGTATGCCAATGGCAACCTCGCTTCGCAGGCGCTGATGGATGAGTCCGTTGCCAAGAACCCGGCTGTCTATCCCAATGCGGAGACTATGAAGAAGCTCTTCACCATCTCGCCCTACGGACCGAAGGAACAGCGCGTGCTGAACCGCGTCTGGACGCAGATCAAGACCGGCAGCTAAGACCTCCGCCCGCTGGTTGAGGAACGGCCGGCGGGCCTGTTTCTCAAATCCTTTGCCGGCAGGTCCCGCGACCTGCCGGTGTCGCCCGCCCCGAAGCATCGTTCGAAAGACCAACGGGATTTGAGGGTAGGGTGAATGGCGAAAACTCTAGGGCCGGTCAAACGCAAATTTAGCCCTTGGGACAATCCCGATGCGGTGCCCTTCATCCGCTTTGAAAACGTCACCAAACGTTTTGGCGATTTCGTCGCCGTCAATAATCTGACGCTCGATATTTACGAGCGCGAGTTCTTCTCGCTGCTTGGTCCCTCCGGCTGCGGCAAGACCACGCTGATGCGCATGCTCGCCGGTTTCGAGGAACCGACTGAGGGCCGCATCCTGCTGCAGGGAAAGGATATTTCCGGCGTTCCGCCCTATAAGCGCCCCACCAACATGATGTTCCAGTCCTATGCGCTTTTCCCGCATATGTCGGTGGAAAAGAACGTCGCTTTCGGTCTGGAGCAGGATGGTCTGCCCAAGGCGGACGTCGCCGCCCGCGTCGAGGAAATGCTGCGCCTCGTCAAGCTCACGGAATTCGCCAAGCGCAAGCCCAGCCAGCTTTCCGGCGGCCAGCGGCAGCGTGTGGCGCTCGCGCGTTCGCTTGCCAAGCGGCCGAAGGTGCTTCTTCTCGATGAGCCTCTCGGCGCGCTCGACAAGAAGCTGCGCGAAGAAACGCAGTTCGAGCTGATGGATATCCAGACCAATCTCGGCCTCACCTTCCTCATCGTCACCCATGACCAGGAAGAGGCGATGACGGTTTCGGACCGGATCGCTGTCATGGACAAAGGCAACGTCGTGCAGGTGGCGACACCGGCCGAGATTTACGAGGCACCGAACAGCCGTTACGTGGCCGACTTCATCGGCGACATCAATATTTTCGACGCGAAGGTCGTCGACAATGCCTCGGATATCGGCAAGCCCGGCCTGGTGACGCTGGATTGCGAAGGGCTGAAAGTGGCGGTGGAGCAGGAATGTGCTGCCGCGACCGGCAGTGAGGTCGCTTACGCCATCCGCCCGGAAAAGGTTCGCATCTCGCTAGACCAGCCCGCCGACAGCAGCGTCAACTCCGCCTATGGCGAGGTCTGGGATATCGGTTATCTCGGCGACTTCTCGGTCTTCATCGTCAAGCTTGCCGATGGCCGCGTCATCCGTGCAGCGCAGGCGAACGTCTCGCGTCTCGTGGATCGCCCGATCACCTTCGGCGACATGGTGTGGCTGAACTGGAGGCCGGATTCCGGCCTTGTCCTGACGCGCTGAGGGAGGCTTTCATGGCGATCACCACTCCCGAAAACCGGCAAAGCCCCTGGCGCTGGCTGGTTGTCGCGGTTCCCTATTTCTGGCTGCTGCTGTTTTTCGCAGCACCCTTCTTAATCATCTTCAAGATCTCGCTGTCGGATACGGCGATCTCCATGCCGCCCTATACGCCGGTCTTCGAAGGGTTTTCGAAGCTCGGCGAATTCTTTTCGCAGCTGGATTTCGAAAATTACCTGTTCCTGACGGAAGACCCGCTCTACATCGACGCCTATCTGTCGTCGCTGCGCATCGCCTTCATCTCCACCTTCCTGCTGCTGCTGATCGGTTATCCCATGGCGCTGGCGATGGCGCGCGCACCGTCATCCATTCGCCCGACGCTGGTGATGCTGGTGATCCTGCCGTTCTGGACTTCGTTCCTGATCCGCGTTTACGCCTGGATCGGCATTCTGAAGCCCGAAGGCCTGTTGACGGTGCTGTTCCAGTCGATCGGCCTTCTGGGGCCCGACCAGCAGGTCAACATCTTCCGCACCGAGACGGCGATCTTCATCGGCATTGTTTATTCCTATCTGCCCTTCATGGTGCTGCCGCTTTATTCGGCGCTGGAAAAGCTCGACAATACGCTCCTGGAAGCTGCTGCCGATCTTGGTTGCCCGCCATGGAAGGCCTTCTGGAAGATCACGTTTCCGCTCTCCCTGCCGGGCGTCGTAGCCGGGTCGATGATCTGCTTCATCCCGATAACGGGCGAGTTCGTCATCCCCGATCTCCTGGGCGGCGCGCAGACGCTGATGATCGGCAAGACGCTGTGGACGGAATTCTTCGGCAACCGCGACTGGCCTTTGGCATCCGCCGTCGCCGTGCTGCTTTTGCTGTTGCTGGTGGTGCCCATCGCCATCTTCCAGAACCAGCAGAAGAAGGTGGGGTGAGGCCATGAAGCGCGGAAAATTCGACATCACCGTCCTCACCCTCGGTTTTGCCTTTCTCTATATCCCGATCATCATCCTGATCGTTTATTCCTTCAACGCCTCCAAGCTGGTCACCGTCTGGGGCGGGTTTTCGCTGCAATGGTATCGCTCCATGTGGTCGAACCAGGGGCTGATGGACGCTGCCTGGGTGACGCTGCGCGTCGGTATCCTCAGCGCCACCATCGGCACCATCCTCGGCACTCTGGCGGCGCTGTCGCTCACCCGCTTTGCCCGCTTCCCCGGTCGGGTACTGTTTTCCGGCATGATCTATGCGCCGCTCGTCATGCCGGAGGTGATTACCGGCCTGTCGCTGCTGCTGCTCTTCGTGGCGGTCGGGGTGGATCGCGGTTTCTGGACCGTGGTCATTGCGCACACCACCTTCACCATGTGTTACGTGGCGATCGTCGTGCAGTCGCGCCTTTTGACCTTCGATCGCAGTCTGGAGGAGGCGGCGCTCGATCTCGGCTGCCCGCCGGTCAAGACCTTCTTCCGCATCACCCTGCCTTTGATATTCCCCGCCGTTATCGCCGGCTGGATGCTGGCCTTCACCCTGTCGCTCGATGATCTTGTCATCGCCAGCTTCGCCACCGGCCCCGGTGCGACGACGCTGCCGATCAAGATCTACTCGCAGGTCCGCCTTGGCGTGACACCGGAAATCAACGCCATCTGCACGATCCTCATCGGGCTTGTGACCATCGGCGTTATCGTTGCCTCCATCGCATCCAAACGCACGGAGTTGCAGCGGATGCGGGATGAACACGCCGCCGCTCGACACTGATCAAACGGACCTCTTCGATTTTCTCGCGTTACTGTTGAAATCGCGATTAATTCAGGAACTTTTAATTTAGTTTCGGCGCTTTACGGTCTCAGAATAGGAATTTTCGTCGGTAATTGCTCGATTTTGGTTTTAACCGCTTGTTAATAGGAGTTGGCGGAAAGTAAACCCAACGCAGGGCTGTCAAATTTCTGATGGCCGGGATTGATAATTTCCATATCGCGAGGTTGTCCCCCTTTCTCTCGTTGAAAAAAAGCACAACTAATACAGGCGGTCGCAAGGCCGCCTTTCTTTTTGCCGCGACGGCCGATGCCATTCAGCGATTTTCCGGATGATCCATCGATTTCGAGACCAGCAGCACAGGAACAAGCCCGGCGATAATGATGATGATCGCCGGTACGGCAGCATCCTGCACCTTTGAGCGGGATGCATCCTCATAGACCAGCGTTGCCAGCGTGTTGAAACCGAAAGGCCGGAGCAGGATGGTGGCCGGCAATTCCTTCATGGATTCGATCAGCACCAGAAGAAAAGCAGTCAGCGCGGCCGGCCGCATGTTCGGCAACAGCACCTTGAACAGCGTCTGTGCCCGGTTGCGCCCAAGCGTTCGCGAGGCCATGTCGATATGCGGCGAGAGCTTCTGGAAACCGGCATCGAGCGTGCCTTCCGCCATGGTCATGAAGCGCACGGCATGGGCATAGATGATGGCGAAGGCGGTGCCTGATAGTAGCAGGCCGCTGGAAAAGCCGAAATGGGAACGGATGAACCCGTCGACGCCGTTATCGAGGCTGGCCAGCGGAATGAGCACGCCAATGGCGAGCACGGTTCCCGGCACGCCATATCCCATTGAGCCGAAGCGGGCGGCGACCTTGGAGGTACGCGAGCGCTCGGTGCGGATGGCATAGGAAAACACAAAAGCGGCAATCAGCGTCACGAAGGCGGCGGAAAGCGAGACTTCGAGACTGTGTCCGAGCGCTTTCAGAAGCTTCGGGGAGAACAGCGCGTCGAGCCTCTTTGCTGCGTAACCGCCGAGCACGATCACCGGAATGAAGAATCCGCTCGCCACGGGTACGAAGCAGAACAGGCCGGCGCACCAGCGCCGCCAGCCGGTCAGCGCCTTCAGCCGGTGGCGCTGCGCCATGCTTGTCGCCTTCGGCGCGCCGAAGCGCTGTTTTTCGCGGGCGTTGCGTTCGATGACGATCAGTGCACCGACGATGATGAGGATGACGGCGGCGATCTGGGTCGCATTGGCAAGATTGCCGCGGTTAAGCCAGGTCTCGTAAATGGTGAAGGTCAGCGTCTGGACGCCGAGATATTCGACCGCGCCGATATCGTTCAGCGTCTCCATCAATACCAGCGACAGGCCGATGGCAATCGCCGGCCGCGCCATCGGCAATTGCACGGAGAAGAACACGTTCAGAGGCCTTGCGCCAAGCGTGCGGGCCGCATCAGCCGCAAAACGTCCCTGCATGGAAAAGGCGGCGCGCGCCGAGAGATAGACATAGGGATAGAGTACCGAGCTCAGAACGATGACAGCACCGCCGAGCGAGCGTATATCCGGAAACCAGTAATCGCGGATGCTGTGATAACCGAAGACGTCGCGAAGGGTGCTCTGCACCGGGCCGGTAAAGTCGAGAAACTCACCGAACGCATAGGCTGCCAGATAGGACGGAATGGCGAGCGGCAGGACAAGTGCTGCCGACAATAGTCGTCGCAGCGGAAACTCGAATGTGGTGATGAGCCAGGCGCAGACAATACCGAAAAATGCCGTCGTCGCGGCCGTCATCCCCAGCAGCATGAAGGTGCGAAAGCCGGCGCGCGGCAGAACATTGGCGAGAAGATGCTGCCACCCCTCCGTGCTGCCGGTCAGCGCCAGCCAGAAGATCGCCAGAATGGGCATGGCGGCAATGGCTGCGACGATGATGGCCGCAATCGGCAATAGCGAAACGCGTTTTGTCGCGGGAAGGGGAGCCGTCATGGGCATGCGAGCCTGCTGTCTTGCAAAAGCCTTAGCCGACTGATCCTTCAGCCGGCGGCTTTCGCATTGCTACGCCCGCATGACGTCAGTTGGCAAGAACCCGCTGCGACGGAAAGGTGATTTCCACCAGCGTTCCTTCATTTGGCGTCGAGGTGATGGAGAAATTCGCACGGTTGGCGTCCACCATGGCCTTGGTCAGCGGCAGGCCGAGCCCGGTGCCGTCGCCCCGCACACGTTTGCCGGAAGAGGCCACTTGCCGGAACGGCTTCATGGCCTGCTCCAGTTCCGCGCGCGTCATGCCGATGCCGGTATCGCGGATGCGCAGCGACACGCTGCCATTGGCTTCATAGGCTGTGGAAACGACGATCTGGCCGCCTGATGGCGTGAAACGGATGGCGTTCGACAGGATGTTCAGCACGATCTGCTTGATCGAGCGCAGGTCGGCGACGATCTGCGGCACAGATTGCGCAAGGGCCGTGCGGATAATGACACGCTGGTTATTGGCTTGCGGCTGCACCAGCGACACCGCCTCGGCCACCGTCTCGTTCAGCGGCACGGCGATGAAATCCACATCCATCTGCCCGGCCTCGATCTTCGAAATATCGAGGAGATCATTGACGATATCGAGCACATGCCGGCCGGAGCGGCCGATATCATTGGAATATTCCACATAGCGCGAATGGCCGATAGGCCCGAAGCGTTCAGTCGCCATCATGTCGGCAAAGCCGATGATGGCGTTGAGCGGCGTGCGGATTTCATGGCTGACGCGCGCGAGGAAATCGGTCTTGTGGGCATTGGCGGTTTCCGCCGCCCGCTTGGCGTTGCGCAGTTCCTCTTCCGTGCGCTTCCACTGGGTGATATCACGGATGACAACGCAATAGCCATGCGAGGATTTAAGCCGGCCGATGGTCATGAACAGCGGCAGGAAGCCGCCGGATGCCTCGCGGCCGATCACTTCGCGGCCATCATTCAGCACGCTCGCGACACCGTTATTGGCAAGGCCGGAAAGATAGTCCAGCACGGCGCGCTGGCTCTCATGGGCAAAGAGGGTGACGAAAGGTTTGCCGGCGATTTCGCCATTATCATAATTGAACAGCGCGCTGGCGGAACGGTTGAGCGAGCGGATTTCGCCTTCGTCTCCCAGAAGCACCACGCCATCGGTGGCGGTTTCCAGAATGGAGTGCAGTTCCTCCACTTCGCCCTGCAGGAGGGAGAGGCTGCCTGCTTCCGCATTTTCGATGTCGCCGGCCGCTATGTTTTCGTTGGCGGCCGCAACCGGCGCCTGCTTTTCCTCAAGCGGCACCAGCGACAGCATCAGCGCCTTGGTTTCTTCCCAGCGGATGGATTGTAGCCGCGCCTTGACCGGAATGATGTCGTTTTCGGCGCTGACGACGACCATGCCGCCCTCATTGTCCGGCATGTCCTCCAGATCCTGCCGCTGCAGCAGCGCTTCCAGCCCGCCGACATCTTGCAGTTCGGCGAGAGAACCATATCCCGTCAACCGCAGAAAATCCGGATTGGCGTGGATCAGCCTGTCGCCGGCATGCACCAGAAGCGCAACGGGCATCTGGTCCAGCGTCTCGGCCGTCAACGCATTTGCGGGGCGAACGGACGGGCTGACCATGGAGGCGGCAATATCGGCAGTCGGCTGCTCGTCAATTGCAGTCTCCTGCTTTTCGTCAGAGCCGCTTTCATCCGCCGCTGCGCGAATGGTCGCGGGCTGCTCGCCACGAACATAGTCCGCAAAAAGATCGTCTTCTTCCGCCGGTTCGTTCGTCTTTTCGTCATTTTTCGTATCGAAGGGTGCGCTTTCCGGCGCATCCGCAACGATATCCTGCTGGATATCCTGCCCTGCCGGCTCGGCGGAAATGGTCTCCGCATCTGTGCCCGGGTTTTCCTCCGAAGCAGTATCCGCCGGCGCCAGAGCCCGGCCGATTTCGCGGAAGGCAGCCTGCTCGCCTGCGGTCAGGCCCTCGCGGGAGCGGGAACGGCGCTCCTCCAGATGGACGACCTTGTCGGAATAGGTTGGCTCCAGCGCCGGCGCTATGACAGGCGCTTCGAATTCCGGCGGGGTATAATCAAGGTGCGGTTCTTCGACAGGGACCGCATCCGATGCGCCGTCTGCCGCATCGAGGTCCGTTGCCGGGGCCTCATCCTCACCGGAATCGCCGCCTTCGTCGTCATCCTCATCGATAAAGGCCAGCAATTCGTGGCTTTCATCCTCGATAGACGGCTGCGGTAGTGCTTCTACCGGATCGGCCTCTTCGCCATCGAGGAAGGTAAGGCCCGTGGCATGCGGGTCTTCGGTGGCATCGGCAAGCCGCACGATACCGAAACCGCGGAAACCGTCGAATTCGCGTGAGCGCGTATAGGTGGGCAGGGCGGCGAGATCGATCGGCACCATCAGCGATGTGCCTTCCACCGGCCAATAGATCGTCTTGCCCGACCAGGTGTCGCGACGGCCGAGAAGCTCGCGGATCTTGCCGTCGGGATCGAGATTGAACAGGGCCGCGACATCGGCAAAGCCCATGCCTTCGACGGCAGCAGCCTTGGCGCCCACGGCTTCCGCAAACTCATGCGAGATCGAGCTGAAACGTCCTTCGGCGTCGATTTTCCAGACGAAACGGGAAGCGCGTGCACCAGCATTGAAGACAAAAGGCTGTGCTTCTGCGCCAGCGCCGTTGTCTGTCTCCTCGGTCTCCGTCGTTATCTCCTCATCCGCCGCAGGAGCAGCTTCTGCCGCTGCGGTTTCGAGGATTTCATCGTTCGCAACTGCGCTTTCTTCGGCCCGGGCCTCTTCGGCAGGGGCGTCGACGATCGCCCGCTCGGTTAAGGGAGCCTCTGATTCATCTTCATCAAGTTCGAAAAGATCGGCGATGTCGTCAGTCATCGCCATATCAGCGGCGGCGTCGGCCTCCTGCGCGGAAAGCTCCGCCGGGGTCTCCGCTCCGATTTCCGGCAACGTCAGAAGGCTGTTCTCATCCTGCTGTGCTGCCACTTCCTCTTCGGGATCGGCCAGCAGTTCCTGCACCTCTTCCACATCTTCGATGCCAGCGACGGCATCGAGCACGGAATCGAAGGAGGCGGCTGTTGCGACAGCAGGCGCGGCCTCCGCAACCGGCAAGGCGGGTTCGGCGGCGGTGGGCGTTTCCTGCGGCCTGTCTTCCGCAAAACCATTAACGGGGTCGAGTGTGCCCAGCGCGGTTTCGACCACGAACATGAGGTTCAGTTCGGGCGATGCCGCGATCTGGCCGGTAGCGGCGGGCAGATAGCCCTTGCCGGTTGGCACCGGCCGCTTGACGAGACGGCCGGACTGGCCGGCTGCCATTTTCACCAGTGTCCGCGCCGTGTGCGGCGTGATACCGAGCGACGAAAAGCCGGGCGAGGCGGCGATAATCTCGTTCGCGCCGTTCAGAACCGCCATATGGATATCGGGATCGTCAAAACCTTCGATCATGCGCCGGGCGCATTCTGCCGTGTCGGGTGCGGCCTGATCGGTAAGGGCCGAAAACAGGATGGCCGGCTGACCGGGCTCGGCCTCGATGATTTCCGCGCGCGCGGTGACGGCAAGGCTGCGGAAACCCGATGTGACGCGAATGGTAAACGGCAGGCTGTCGCCCGCTTTGGAAAGCCGCGCCGCCGTGGCCGCCAATTGCCGGAAGGTCACGTCCTGTGGCTTCGGGCCCTGTTCCAGAAAATCATAGACCATCGGCGTGCCGAACAGCGCCGCACCCCGGCCATTGGCCCAAAGGGCATTTTTAAGGTCCAGCGAGAACAGCGCCATGGCCGCGCCACGCCCGAAACCTTCACGCACCCGTTCATGTACTGCGATATCGATAAAGGGATACTGGACGGCGGGCATGTCGAAACCTATTCTGGCACTACCGGACCTTGCGGGCTTTCGGCTTCCTCATGAAGCGCAAAACGTAAACCCGCCGAGGCATCACGTTAACAGAATTTTAAATAACTTCACAGCGCTGCCGGGTCCACCATCTGCGGGATGAATCGCCAAATAGAGTTAACATCAACAGGCCGCTGCGGCTTCTCCATGTCAGCCCGGCCCATTGAAAAGAACTTGCCTTTCGACGCCTTTTTTCGCAAAATTCGAAGAGGCACTTGCAAATGGGGGAAACACCTTTTATGTCACCCCCCGTGACGCCGCTTCGGCGTTTCATGTGCGGTTGTAGCTCAGTTGGTTAGAGCGCAGGTTTGTGGCACCTGAGGTCGGTGGTTCGACCCCACTCAACCGTACCATTCCCCTCTCCCGATAAGTCTATATGTCACAATGACTTACCGGGAGAGGGGAGTATTTTCTTCCGTCGATGCTGTTCATGCCTGCGGATCCCTGCTGAAGCCCTGACGCCGCGCAGGCTGCTTCCGATTTCCGAAAATCCCCAAAACCATTGCGTGACTGTGTCGTTCCCATGCAGCATGGGTAACGCATGAACCCTGGGCCACATGCAGCCCGGCAAAAACCATTTGGCTAAAATCTCTTGCGCTGGTATTGTCCGCCCAACGAAACCTTATGAAAGCCAGCAGCATAGCGTCTACGCTTGTGCGCGGCGAAATGGACAAGACAGTGATCGACCCCGGAAACGGCCCAAAGCCGTCGGAACAAGGGGCGTCGGTGGCGAACAAAGGGAAAGCGAAGCGATCCCGTCGTGGCAAGAAACACAAGCGTGACGGTCAGCCCCGTGACGCTGTTGTGCTGTCGCATGATGTTGCCGCGGATGTTCCGGCCGGTTCCTCCTACGTATCGGCTCTCGAGCCGGATGCCGAGCCGCGCAAGAGAAAGCGCCGCAGGCGCTCCCGCGGCAAGGGTACGTCTCAACAGGCTGCCCCAGCTTCCAGCGCGCAGACGCAGGCTCCAGCCGCAACAGATGCGGCCAATCCATCCTCCGTGCCGCCGGGCGGCGGGCGAAAGTCGCGCCACCGCAAGCGTGGGCATCGCGATCCGCGCGGCCGTGATCCACAGGGTCGTCCGCTGGTTCCTACCCATGCGCCGAAACATGTCGGCAAGCAGAATGGCCGGGCCAACGGGGCTGGACAGGAACCGCACCGGCAATCCGAAATATCCGCCCGCCACGCAGGCCGCCAGCACGAGCATGGCCAGGAGCCGCCGGCGGATATGTATGCCGCGCTCGATCTCGGCACCAATAATTGCCGCCTTCTGATCGCGCAGCCGACGCGGCCCGGTCAGTTCCGGGTCGTCGATGCCTTTTCGCGTATCGTCCGGCTGGGTGAGGGGCTGGTGTCGAGTGGGCGGCTGTCCGATGATGCCATGGATCGTGCTGTCGAGGCGCTGAAAGTCTGCTCCGCGAAACTCTCGGGCCGCCCGATCAGGCGCATGCGTCTCATCGCCACCGAGGCCTGCCGCGCTGCGTCGAATGGCGAAGAGTTTCTGGCGCGTGTCACGCGGGAAACGGGACTGAAGCTTGAAATCATCAGCCGCGAGACGGAAGCCCGCCTTGCGGTGTCTGGCTGCGCCTCGCTCGTCGGGCGTGAAGCACGCTCCGTCGTGCTGTTCGATATCGGTGGCGGATCCTCGGAAATCGCCGTTATCAAGGTCGGGGAAAATCGCTCGAACCGGCTCGCCAATCACATCACCCACTGGACCTCGCTGCCGGTTGGCGTCGTCACGCTTTCGGAACGTCACGGCGGCCGTGATGTGACGCCGGATGTCTTTGCCGCCATGGTGCGGGAAGTCGAAGGGCTGCTCGATGCCTTCCATTGCCCGCCTCTGGCGCCGCAGATGCATCACGAGGATTTTCACCTGATCGGAACGTCGGGCACGGTGACGACGCTTGCCGGCGTCCATCTCGATCTGCCACGATACGATCGCCGCAAGGTGGATGGCCTCTGGCTTTCCGACGCCGAGGTGACGGCGATGCAGGACAAGCTTCTGGCCTGGGATTTCGCCGGCCGCGCCGCCAATGCCTGCATCGGGCCTGACAGGGCCGATCTGGTTCTGGCCGGCTGCGCCATTCTCGAGGCCATTCGCCGCCGCTGGCCGGCGCGGCGTATGCGGGTGGCCGATCGCGGTCTGCGCGAAGGCCTCTTGACGGATATGATGGCGGATGACGGCGCATGGCGGCGTAACCGCATAAGGCGCATGCAGATGACACGGCAGGACAGGACGGAAGGTTTGACATGAGCAAGGCGCCGACAAGCACCAATCGCACCGGCCGAAAGATCGGCCAGAAGGTCAAGAAGACCAAGCTCAAGGCCTCATCGCGCCGTTGGCTTGAACGTCATATCAATGACCCCTATGTGCAGCGCGCCAAGCTTGAAGGCTATCGCGCCCGCGCCGCCTTCAAGCTGCTGGAAATCAACGACAAGCATCAGATATTGAAGGGCGCGACCCGCATCATCGACCTTGGTGCGGCACCAGGAAGCTGGTCGCAGATCGCTTCGAAGGTGACGGATTCCACCGAGGACGATATCCGCGTCGCGGCGATCGATTTTCTCGAAATCGATCCCATTCCCGGCGTAAAAATCCTGCAGCTCGACTTCCTTGATCCGACAGCACCCGAAAAGCTGATGGAGGCCGTTGGCGGCACGCCTGATCTGGTATTGTCGGATATGGCGGCGCCCACCACCGGGCACCAGAAGACCGACCATATCCGCACCATGCATCTGTGTGAAGTCGCTGCCGATTTCGCCGTTCAGGTGCTGGCGGAAGGCGGCCATTTCCTTGCCAAGACCTTCCAGGGCGGCACGGAAAAGCAGTTGCTGGACATGCTGAAGAAGAACTTCAAGCAGGTGTTGCACGTCAAGCCGGCGTCCTCACGCTCGGAATCGGTGGAAATGTTCCTGCTTGCCAAGCACTTCAAGGGCCGCAAGAACGAGCCGGTTGACGCATCCGAAGCCGACGAGGCGGCGGAAGACTGATTACTCCGCCGGTTGCGAGACCTTGCCGCGGTGGCCGGAGACGGCCGCCCCGGCATTGCCGTTCATGCGGATGATCGGCACGATGGCGAACAGCGATACCAGCGCCACGATGGTGAAGGCGACGTGGAAATCGGCAAGCTGCAGATGCGAGCCTGACATCATGCTGCTGACTTCCAGAATGGAGGCGGCGAAAGCCACGCCCAGCGCCAGGCTGATCTGCTGCAGTACAGACGCCATCGAGGTCGCCTGACTGGCCTGGCTGTCCTCGATATCGGAATAGCTGAGCGCGTTTGACCCCGTGAAGAAGAAGGAACGGGCAAACCCCGCCGTGACAAGGAAGATCATGATCAGCGGATAGGGCGTTTCCGGCGTGAAGAAGCTGTTGGCAAGCGTTGTGAAGGCGCCGACGATGCCGGCCCCAATCAGCGTCGATCGGAAGCCTGTCGCCGCAAAGACCCGCTTGGCCATGAATTTCGTGGTGATCGCACCGATTGCGCCTGCAAAGGTGATCATGCCTGACTGGAACGGGTTCAACCCGAAACCGATCTGCAGCATCAGTGGCATCAGGAAGGGAATGGCGCCCGTGGAAATGCGGAAAACGGTGCCGCCGACGGAAGCCGCCCGGAAGGTCGCGTTCTGGAATATGCGGAAATCCAGAATGGGGGCAGGGTGGCGTGCGGCGTGGCGCATGTAAAGAAAACCGCAGATGAAACCGATGATCGTCGAGGCGATGCCGATGGCGGGCGGCAGGGCCGGAAGGCTGACGACCGAGAGGCCGAATACGACCCCGGAAGCGGCGATGCCTGAGAGCACGAACCCTTTGCCGTCCATCGGCGGTGGGTTGGTGGTTTCGATTTCCGGCAGGAAGATCGTCGAGAGCCAGATGCCGATGACGCCGATGGGCACGTTGATCAGGAAAATCCAGTGCCATGAAAAATAGGTGGTGATGAAGCCGCCGATGGGCGGGCCGGTCAGCGGTCCCACAAGTCCGGGTATCGTCAGCAGCGCCATGGCTGAGACGAGCTCGCTGCGCTTGGTCGTGCGCAGCAGCACGAGGCGGCCGACGGGCGTCATCATCGCACCGCCCATGCCCTGCAGGAAACGCGAAAGCACGAATTCGAACACCGACGAGGACACCGCGCAGCAGATCGACCCCACGACAAAGACGCCGATGGCGAAACGGAAGATTTTCTTCGCGCCGTATTTGTCGGCCATCCAGCCGCTGATGGGAATGAAGATCGCCAGCGCCACCATATAGGCGGTCAGCGCGAGCTTGAGCGTGATCGGCCCAACATTAAGGTCGGCTGCAATCGCCGGAAGCGAGGTGGCGATGACGGTGGAGTCCATCTGCTCCATGAAGAGAGCGACTGCCAGGATGAGGGGAATGATGCGGTTCATGAGGCTGCCTGCGGCTTTCCGCTGCGACAAAGGATATCGCCGTTCCTCCTACGCCTGATGAGCGGGCTTGCCAACACGTTAATTATCAATTTCTCAAGTTCCGATCAAACCTGCGTGAGGCCGGTTTTCTTGCAACTTTCTCGCTCTATTGTCCGTTGGGTGAGTTCAGTTGGCGATCACGGCCAGTTGGCGATATCGGGAGAAAGATGATGACCCAATCCTTGAGCATGAGCAGACGCGGCCTCATCGGTGCGGCCGGTGCAAGCGTTCTCGGCGCGCCGCTTTTGATGGCGCGCAGCGCAAATGCCCAGACCAACCAGCCGCAGACCTCCATGGAGATCAAACACGCCATGCCGCCGGAAACCAACCGCTTCAAGCTCGGCAATTTCGAAGTGCTCGTGGTGAAGGACGGCTCGCGCGCCGCACCCAATCCCGGCGAGACCTTCGGCACGGATCAGTCTGCGGAAACGGTCGGCAAATTGCTGGAAGACAATTTTCTGCCGAAGGAGCAATTCGTCAATTCCTTCTCGCCGGTTCTCATCAATACAGGCACGGACCTCGTGCTGTTCGACACCGGTTTTGGTGAGGCCGGTCGCGGCGCCGGCAATGGCCGCCTGACCGAGGGCATGGCGGCGGCCGGTTATTCGCCTGAAGATGTAACCGTGGTGGTGCTGACCCATATGCATGGCGACCACATAGGCGGGCTGATGGAAAAGGGCGCGCCTGCGTTCTCCAAGGCGCGTTATGTTTTCGGACAGGCGGAATATGATTTCTGGGCGGACGAGAAGCGTGTCGGCACACCTGCCGAGGGCGGCCATAAGGGTGTTCTGGCCAGCGTCAAGCCGCTGGCGGAAAAGGCGACCTTCATTGGCGATGGCGCCAATGTGGTGTCGGGCATCACCGGCATTGCGGCTTTCGGCCATTCGCCTGGCCATATGATCTTCCGTGTCGAATCGGAAGGCAAGCAGCTGATCCTGACGGCGGACACGGCCAATCATTTTGTCCTGTCACTGCAAAGGCCGGACTGGGAGGTCAAGTTCGACATGGACAAGGCGGCGGCGGCCGCGACCCGCAAGAAAGTCTATGACATGATCGCTACCGACCGGCTGCCCTTCCTTGGGTATCACATGCCTTTTCCGGCTGTCGGTTACGCGGAAAAGCTGGAGACGGGTTACCGTTTCGTGCCGAAATCCTATCAGTTCGATATCTGATATCTGCTGCAATGCAGCAACAGAGGGGACCCGGAAGGCAATTCCGGGTTTTTTCTATTCCCTTCCTGTCATGAACGTGTTACCAGCCCTCGCCAACTTCCAAGCAATCCTTGCAGGGCGCCGGGGTGAACTTTTCGTTCCGGAACGGCCACGCATTTTCATTATGAAGGAATTTGGTCATGGCACGCATCATTCAAACACCCACTGGTTTGGACGCTCTCACATTTGACGATGTGTTGCTGCAACCCGGACATTCCGAGGTTATGCCGGGACAGACGAATATCGCCACCCGCATCGCCCGCGATATCGATCTCAACCTTCCAATCCTCTCTTCCGCCATGGACACGGTGACCGAAGGCCGTCTCGCTATCGCCATGGCCCAGGCCGGCGGCATCGGCGTTATCCACCGCAACCTCACCCCCATCGAACAGGCTGAAGAAGTTCGGCAGGTGAAGAAGTTCGAAAGCGGCATGGTCGTCAACCCGGTCACGATAGGCCCGGATGCGACGCTTGCAGAAGCGCAGGCGCTGATGAAGGCGCATGGCATTTCCGGTATTCCGGTGGTTGAAAATGGCGGCTCCGGCGGCCACAAGAACGGCCGCCTCGTCGGCATTCTGACGAATCGCGACGTGCGCTTCGCTTCCGATCCGCAGCAGAAAATCTATGAACTGATGACCCGCGAAAATCTGGTCACGGTCAAGGAAAGCAGCGTCGATCAGCAGGAAGCGCGCCGCCTGCTGCACAAGCACCGCATTGAAAAGTTGCTGGTGGTGGATGGAAAAGGCAATTGCGTCGGCCTCATCACCGTCAAGGATATCGAGAAATCGCAGCTTAATCCCAATGCCACCAAGGATGCACAGGGCCGTCTTCGCGCCGCCGCCGCCATCAGCGTTGGTGCCGATGCCATCGAGCGCGCCGAGCGCCTCATCGATGCTGGTGTAGACCTTCTGGTCGTCGATACCGCACACGGCCATTCGCAGCGCGTGCTCGATGCCGTTTCGGTGGTCAAGAAGATGTCGAACTCGGTTCGCATCATCGCCGGCAATGTCGCAACCGCTGACGGCACCAAGGCGCTGATCGATGCCGGCGCCGATGGCGTCAAGGTCGGTATCGGCCCCGGTTCCATCTGCACCACCCGCATCGTCGCCGGCGTCGGCGTTCCGCAGCTTGCCGCGATCATGTCGTCGGTCGAGGTGGCCAATGCGGCTGACATTCCTGTCATCGCCGATGGCGGCATCAAGTTCTCGGGCGATCTGGCCAAGGCGATCGCCGCCGGTGCCTCCGCCGTCATGATCGGCTCGCTTTTGGCCGGTACGGATGAAAGCCCGGGCGAGGTGTTCCTCTACCAGGGCCGTTCCTTCAAGGCCTATCGCGGCATGGGTTCCGTTGGCGCCATGGCGCGCGGCTCGGCAGACCGTTATTTCCAGGCGGAAGTGCGCGATACGCTGAAGCTCGTTCCCGAGGGCATCGAAGGCCAGGTTCCCTATAAGGGTCCGGTTTCCGGCGTGCTGCACCAGCTGGCTGGTGGCCTCAAGGCCGCCATGGGTTATGTCGGCGGCAGCAACATCAAGGAATTCCAGGAGCGCGCCACCTTCGTTCGCATCTCCAGCGCGGGCCTGCGCGAAAGCCATGCTCATGACGTGACGATCACCCGCGAAAGCCCGAACTATCCCGGCGCGGTTTGATCTTTCGAGCCGAATCCGTAAAAAGATAGGCTAGTTATTTGGCGCTCCCCGATCTCAAGCCGGATCGGGGAGCGTTTTCACGATTGGGGGAGAAAGCATGTCACCAACGACCGCAATGTTCTGGCCGATGATCGCCCATGTCTTTCTCGTCTTCTTGCTTTACGGCCTGCTGATCATCCGGCGCAACAAATACACCTTCAAGGATCGCGAATCGGCGATCAAGCTGCGTGATCACGGCGAGGAGGCGCACGAAAGCCGTTTGGTGAACCGCAATATCGCCAACCAGTTCGAGCTGCCGGTCCTGTTCCACATCGCCTGCCTGCTGCTTTACATCACGGATGCGGATAATGTCGTCACCGTTGTTCTGGCGTGGCTGTTCGTGCTCTCGCGCTACGTCCATTCCTATGTCCACGTCACCAGCAATCGCCTGCGTCAGCGCGGGGCATTGTTCGGCATCGGCTTTGCACTGGTCGTCTGCCTGTGGGCATGGCTCGCCATATGGTTGGCGCTGGAATAAATCAGCACCGTGAGGTTGCCTCATAAGTGAGACAATCCCGCCTTGCAAAATACTCCGATTTGCGATGGGTCAATTCCATGACGCCGCATCCCCGTTAATCTCTGCCTGCCGTCGAGGATTTCAGGCGAGCAGAGATTAGGGAGTATGTCATGGCTAAGACAATGAAGGCGGCGGTTGTCCGCGCATTTGGAAAACCGCTGACCATCGAGGAAGTGGCGATACCGGATCCCGGTCCCGGTGAAATTCTCATCAACTACAAGGCGACGGGCATTTGCCACACCGACCTGCACGCAGCAACGGGCGACTGGCCGGTCAAGCCCAACCCGCCCTTCATTCCCGGCCATGAAGGTGTCGGTTATGTCGCCAAGATCGGCGCAGGCGTCACCGGCATCAAGGAAGGCGACCGCGCCGGCACACCGTGGCTCTACACCGCCTGCGGATGCTGCATTCCCTGCCGTACCGGCTGGGAGACCCTTTGCCCAAGCCAGAAGAATTCGGGTTATTCCGTTAATGGCAGCTTTGCCGAATATGGCCTTGCCGATCCGAAATTCGTCGGCCGCCTGCCGGATAATCTAGAATTCGGTCCCGCCGCACCCGTGCTCTGCGCCGGTGTCACCGTCTACAAGGGTCTGAAGGAAACCGAAGTCAGGCCCGGTGAGTGGGTGGTCATTTCAGGCATTGGCGGGCTTGGCCACATGGCCGTGCAATATGCGAAGGCGATGGGCATGCATGTCGTTGCTGCCGATATTTTCGCCGAAAAGCTGGCGCTTGCGAAAAAACTCGGAGCCGATGTCGTCGTCAATGGCCGTGCGCCTGACGCAGTTGAGCAGGTGCAGAAGGCAACCGGCGGTGTCCATGGCGCGCTGGTGACGGCGGTTTCGCCCAAGGCCATGGAGCAGGCCTACGGTTTCCTCCGCTCCAAGGGGACGATGGCGCTTGTCGGCCTGCCGCCGGGCTTTATCTCCATTCCGGTTTTCGACACGGTGCTGAAGCGCATCACGGTGCGCGGCTCCATCGTCGGCACACGGCAGGATCTGGAGGAGGCGCTGACCTTTGCCGGAGAAGGCAAGGTCGCCGCCCACTTCTCGTGGGACAAGCTCGAAAACATCAACGATATCTTCCATCGCATGGAAGAGGGCAAGATCGACGGCCGCATCGTCGTGGACCTCGCCGCCTGATGTGAAAATGCGGCCGCGGCGCTCACGCAAATGTGTGACGCCGCTTCCGCCCGCATCGTTCCCCGCAGGGCGATCTGCGCTATCCTTCCGCATCCGTGCGTTCAAGGAGGATAGAGCGATGGACAAGCCCAAGATTACGCAGGCCATGATCGACGCTTATGATGAATATACCCATCTCAGCCTCGACCGCCGCAAATTCATGGAAAAGCTCACCGTGCTGGCCGGCTCCGGTGCGGCCGCCGCGGCAATCGCCCCGCTGCTTTCCGCCAACAGCGCCCGTGCGGCAATCGTAGCACCCGATGATGCGGGGATCGTCGCGGAAGAGGTGACATATCCCGGCCCCGCCGGCGAGATGAAGGGTTACCTCGTTACACCGAAATCGGCGTCTGGCCCCATCGGCTCGGTCATTGTCATCCATGAGAACCGCGGTCTGAACGACCATATCCGTGACGTGGCCAGACGGGTGGCGCTTGCCGGTTTCCGGGCGCTTGCGGTCGATTTCCTCTCCCCGCAGGGCGGCACGCCCGCTGACGAGGAGAAGGCACGGCAGATGTTCAGCGGTCTCGACATGGATGCGACCGTCGCCAACGCCGAAGCGGGCCGGGTATGGCTTGCGGCAAGGCAGGGGGCGAATGGCAAGGTCGGCGCGGTCGGTTTCTGCTGGGGCGGCGGGCTGGTCAATCGTTTCGCGACCAAGTCGGCAGGTTTGAATGCCGGCGTCGCCTATTATGGTCAGCAGGCGCCGGCGGCCGATGTGCCTGCCATCAAGGCGCCACTGCTTTTGCACTATGCGGGTCTCGACGAGCGCATCAATGCCGGCATCGACGCCTACAGGAAGGCGCTGGAGGAAAACGGCAAGACCTTCGAAATCTTCGTTTATGACGGCGTCAACCACGCCTTCAACAATGACACTTCCTCGGCGCGTTACGACAAGGCGGCTGCCGATCTTGCCTGGGGCCGGACGACGGATTTCTTCAAGAAATATCTGGTGTGATGGGGTTTCGAGGTTGCCACTCGGTTCTTATCACCGTTGGCGAAAGGCTCTGGATGTTGTCAATTGACAGTGGATCGAAGGCCTATGCGGCTTCACCCCCTCTGCCCTGCCGGGCATCTCCCCCTCAAGGGGGGAGATCAATCTGCGGCGATGTTTCGTCCATCTTGAAGCTTGAGAATGAAGCGACAAGAGGGCTTCTTGCCGATCTCCCCCCTTGAGGGGGAGATGCCCGGCAGGGCAGAGGGGGGTAAAGCCCGATACCCTCGATCCGCTGATCTAAACGCCACCAGCCCCGCGCTTCAAATGCTCGTCAAGCCTTGGCATTATCTCCACGAAATTGCAGGGCAGGTGGCGATAATCGAGCTGAGCCTTGAGGATGCCGTCCCACGCATCCTTGCACGCCCCCGGAGAGCCGGGCAGCACAAAGATGAAGGTCGCGTTCGCCACGCCGCCGGTCGCGCGTGACTGGATGGTGGCGGTGCCGATCTTGTCATAGGAGATACGGTGAAAGAGGGCGGAAAACCCGTCCATGCGCTTTTCGAACAGCGGTTCCAGCGCTTCTGGCGTCACATCGCGGCCGGTAAAGCCGGTGCCGCCCGTCGTGATGACCACATCCACGCCTTCAGAGAGCGTCCACTCGCGCACGGTGCCGGCAATCGCTTCCTTGTCATCAGGCACGATGGCGCGGGCGGCAAGCCTGTGGCCCGCATCTTCCAGCCTTGCGACGAGCGTATCGCCGGATTTGTCATTCTCCAGCGTGCGGCTGTCCGAAACGGTCAAAACCGCAATGCCCAAGGGGATGAAGGGTCGTTCGCCTGCCATAGCCTAATCCTCAAATGGTCCGAGTCGCCTGAAAGTACCAGCCGGGGCGTTTCTTTCGAAGCGATGTTTGCGCTATCAGGGCCGCTTCAAGGGAATGAAAAATCCCGAAACAGGTTGCACCCGAACCAGACATGCGGACAAGCGCAGCACCTTCCTGCGAGAGTAACCCGGCAATCTCCCCAATTTCCGGAAGCAGCGCCTGTGCTGGTGGTTGCAGATCGTTACGGCTCCGGGCGAGAAAATCCATCCAGCCAATTGTCGCATGGGCGGGCAGGGGCGGATTGGCCTTGTTCCGCAATCGCCGGAAAATCTCCGGTGTAGAGACGGCCTTCAGCGGATTGGCCAGAACCAGGAACAGTTCCGGCAAATTGGTGACCGGTTCAATGTCCTCGCCAATGCCGCGCGCGATCAGGGGTCGGCTCTCAAGGCACATCGGCACATCCGCTCCAAGCTTCAGGGCCATGGAGGAAAGCGCATCCGGTGCCGCCCCGGCGCGCCAGTGCCGCAAAAGCCCTCGCAGCGTCGCCGCCGCGTCCGCCGAACCGCCGCCGATGCCCGATGCCACCGGCAGGTTCTTTTCAAGGTGAATGGCGACCGGGCGTGCTGGCTGACCCGTCGACGCAAGTCTATCGCGCAACAAATCTCTGGCGCGGGTGACGAGATTGTCGCCGCCATCCCCGGCGCGCAGAAGATCGCCGAAGGGGCCTGAGATGGAGAAACTATCGGCATCGGCGTCGCGGATGCGGATCGTATCGCCGGCTTCGGTGAAGGTCACCAGCGTTTCAAGCAGATGATAACCATCCGCTCTCTGGCCGGTCACATGCAGCGCCAGATTGATCTTGGCCGGGGCCGCCTCGATTGTCTCAGCCGCCCCGGTGATGCCCTGCGTCGGCATATGGCGTCAGGATTTCTTGTCCGGAGCAGGGGCCGCCGGGGCAGGAGGAGCCGGCGGTTGCGGCGCTGCATCCTTCTTGGCGGTATTTTCGGCGTCCTTCTCCACCGGCGGCAGGCCGTTGGCGATCTTTTCCTTCACCTTGGCCTTGTCCACATCATCATTGTCGCCGATCAGCGCGCGGTTCCATTGATAGACCGCCTCGATCTTGCGACCCACGCGCCAATAGGCGTCGCCAAGGTGGTCGTTAATGGTCGGATCGCCGGCCTTGAGCTCGATTGCCCGTTCCAGCTCGGTTACCGCCTCATCGAAAGCGCCGAGGCGATAATGCGCCCAGCCGAGCGAATCGACGATATAGCCGTCATTCGGCCGAAGCTCGACCGCGCGGCTGATCATCTTCATGGCTTCATCGAGATTGATGCCCTTGTCCACCCAGGAATACCCCAGATAGTTCAGAACCTGCGGCTGCTCGGGGTTCAGCTCCAGCGCCCGCTTGAAATTCGGTTCGGCCTTGTCCCATTCCTTCAGCCGCTCATAGGCGATGCCGCGCTGGAAGAAGACCGTCCAGTCGGATTTCTGCGGCACGGAGCCGATCACCTCGATGGCCTTGTCGTAGTTTTCGGCCATTGCCCTGTAGTCCTTGGCATCGGAAAGCACGCTGCCATAGGCGAGATAGGAACGGATGTCCTTCGGATCGGATTCGAGGAGGGATTTGAGATGCTTGCGCGCCTCATCCACCTTGCCCGTCTGCGCAAGCGTCAATCCGAGCTGCAGCTCGGAGATGCGATACATCGGGGAATCTTTCGGCACCTCGCGGTAGAACGCAATGGCGCGGTCAGGCTGTTTCAGGGCTTCAGAAAGGCCGCCGAGAAGGATGAGCGTATCCGGGCTCTTGGGATCGAGCGCGCGCGACGTCTGCAGATAAAGCGTCACTATCTCTTCGGCGCCTTCGCGGTTCAACGCGCCGGCGATGGAGAACATGACGCTGGCCGCACCTTCCACGGCATTGGTGATCTGCTGCTCCGGCTTTTCACCATTTTCGATGGACTGGCGAAGTGCTTTCAGCGGCGCGTAGTTCGGCGCGAAAGTGTCGCCGACCGCAATCGCGTCCAGCGCCTTCTGCTTGTTGCCGGCGGAAGCTTCGAGCCGGGCAAGCGCCATGACCGCCCGCATATAGGTGTCGGAGGCGGTTGCCCCGCCTTCGCGGTCCGTCACCGCTTCGTTCAGGCTCTTGCGGGCGGCTTCAGTATTGCCGGAAACAAGGGCGATGGCCGCCGCATTGTATTTCTGGAAGATCGAAATCCAGCCCGGGCCCTTCATATTGTTGACGAGCGCCAGCGCTTCCTTCGGCTTGCCGGAACCGGCACGCGCCCAGGCGGTCAAAAGCGTATTGACCATGCGGTCGAGATCGTTCGGACCGGTATATTTCAGGATCTTCTCGGCCTTGGCGAATTCCTTGTCCTTGATGGCGTCCAGACCGCGCACGATGGTCGTGACACGCTCCACCGAGGTATCGTCCTTCATCGAATCGGCGATCTTGGCGCCGGCTTCGAAATTGCCGCTCAGAAGTTCGGCGATCATCAGCCGCTGGCGGATTTCCGTATTGGCCGGATCGAATTCAAGCGCCTTCTTGTAGAGCGAAATCGCGGTCGGATAGTCCTGATCGACATCGGCATTGCGCCCGGCGAGGAAGGCGCCGGAGAAGGTATTTACCTTGCCGGGATCGAACGTAACGGCTTTGTCTTCCGGTTTCGCCTTCGTCTCCGCAAAGCCGGGGCTTGCACCCGCGCCGATTGCGAGAGCAGCGGCGAGAGCCGCGCTGCAGAGAAGACGGAGTGCTGGTTTACGCCGCATGAGGGAACCTTTGCCTTTGTGCAGAAGCACGGAAAAATCAGTTTCCATTGTTGGTCACGATAGAATGGCTTTTTTGAAGCAACGCCGCAAGAAATTATGGCCCCGGCCACAATCACACCTTGCGGAGAAGCTGGCCCGGAACCTCGGGCGGATGGTCTTTTCCATCCGCCGTTCGCCCGGCCTCTAGCGTCAGTTCAGACGCTCGATGCAGAAGTCGATCACTTCCAGAAGCGCGTCTTTCCACGGGCTCTGCGGCAGCGGCGCGAGCGCGTCACGGGCAATGGTGCCATAATGCGTGGCGCGGCCGATCGTATCGCCAAGACCGTTATATTTGGTGATCAGGCCAAGCGCCTTTTCGAGGTTCTCGTCGCTGCTTTCGCCTTTTTCAATGGCGGTGCGCCAGAAGGCGCGCTCATCCTGCGTGCCGCGGCGATAGGACAGTATGACCGGCAGCGTGATCTTGCCTTCGCGGAAATCGTCGCCGGTATTCTTGCCGAGATCGGCGGACTTTCCACCGTAATCCAGCACGTCGTCAACGAGCTGGAAGGCGAGGCCGAGATTCATGCCGTAGGATTTCAGCGCGCTGCGGGTCGCCTTGTCGGTTTTGGCGACGATGGGGCCGACTTCCGCCGCCGCCGCGAAAAGGGCGGCCGTCTTGGCGCGAATCACCTGCAGATAATCGTCTTCGGTCGTTTCCATGTTCTTGGCGACCGAAAGCTGCAGCACTTCGCCCTCGGCGATGACGGAGGCGGCGGTGGACAGCACGTCGAGCGCATCGAGAGAGCCGACATCCACCATCATGCGAAACGCCTGGCCGAGCAGGAAGTCGCCGACGAGAACGCTCGCCTGGTTGCCCCAGATGGTGCGGGCTGTGGATTTGCCGCGGCGCAGATCGCTCTCATCGACCACATCGTCATGCAGAAGCGTCGCCGTATGCATGAATTCCACGCTGGTGGCGAGCTTGATGTGGTTGTCGCCCTCGTAACCGAACATCGAGGCCGAGGCGAGCGTCAGCATCGGCCTCAGGCGCTTGCCGCCGGAGGAGATGAGATGATTGGCCACTTCGGGTATCATCTGGACATCGGAACCGGCCTTGGAAAGGATAAGCTGGTTCACCCGTTCCATGTCGGGGCGGGTCAGGTCGACAAGCGGCTTGACGGATGCGAGTTTGTTTTTGCTTTCTTCAAGCGGTATGACGACGCCCAAGGGACAGGACTCCAGTTCGAATTTGAATTCGACAATAAAAACTGACGCCTTGCGCGGCAAGGGGCGAATTGCCGCTAGCCATTCAAAAAGATGGGAATTTAGGGCTTATCCATGCGTGAACTGATCCGTACCAACGATGCAGTGCTTCTGTCCTTCGCTGAAAGCCTGATGAAGGATGCCGGCATCCACTGCCTCATTGCCGATCAGGCGATGAGTATTCTGGAGGGATCGCTCGGCCTTTTGCCCCGTCGGTTTCTGGTGGAGGAAGATCGGGCGGACCAGGCCCGCCGCATTCTCATCGATGCCGGGCTGGGCGACGAGTTGCGCAACGAAGAGGCTTGAACGGCGGTGGGCGGCGGCATTTCCGAAACGATCGATGCCTTTCACCGGGGCCGGTTTCACATCATCCAGCCGAAGGGCAGGGGGCACCGGGCCGGAATGGACGCCATGCTTCTGGCGTCACTGGTGGCGGACGATCGCGCCTGCCGGATCGCCGATCTCGGCGCGGGTGCGGGAGCTGCCGGCATGGCAGTTGCGGCGCGGCTCGAAAAGGCCGAGGTGACGCTCTACGAACGCGCGCCGGAAATGGTGCAATTTGCCCATCGCAGTCTCGAATTGCCCGAAAACGCTGCTTTTTCCGCCCGTGTCAGCGTGCGCGAGGCCGATGTGACCCTGCGAGCGAAAGCACGCATTGAGGCGGGATTGCCCGATGACTATTTCCATCACGTCATCATGAACCCGCCCTATAATGACGCAGGCGACCGCCGCACGCCGGATGCCCTGAAGGCCGAGGCCCACGCCATGACGGAGGGTCTGTTTGAAGACTGGATCAGGACCGCGGGTGCGATCATGGTTTCGGGCGGGCAGCTTTCCCTGATTTCAAGGCCGCAATCGGTGGCGGAGATCATCGCCGCCTGCGGCAGCCGTTTCGGCGGCATCGAAATCACCCTCATCCATCCGCGTGCCCGTGAGGACGCGGTGCGCATGCTCGTCACCGCCATCAAGGGTTCGCGTGCGCGGCTGTCCTTCCGCGCACCGCTCATCATGCATGAAAACGGCAGTCACGCCTTCACCCCCTTCGTGGATGACCTGAACAATGGCCGCGCCGCCTATTCGCGTAATGTAAGGGCAATCCGGCCGGCGCCATAAATATCGGGGTTCCGCCAGCCGCAAACCATTGTGTTTTGCGGGGCGATACATACATCCGTGACGAACGGATAAATGCTGCGAGGATTGAATAGTGGGTTTTTTGAAGTATCTGGTGCCGAAACGCTTTCGTAAAAAAGAGCTCGTCATCCCGGTGGTGCGCATGCATGGCGCGATCATGGCCGGCGGCAACCAGTTCCGCCCCGCGCTCAATCTCGCCTCCTACGCCCCCCTTCTGGAGAAGGCCTTCGCCGTCAAGGATGCGCCGGCCGTCGCCATTTCTCTCAACTCGCCCGGCGGTTCGCCGGTGCAGGCAAGGATGATCTATAACCGCATCCGCCAGCTTGCCGAGGAGAAGGAAAAGAAGGTTCTGATCTTCGTGGAGGACGTTGCAGCCTCCGGCGGTTACATGATCGCGCTTGCCGGCGACGAGATCATCGCCGATCCCACCTCCATCGTCGGTTCGATCGGTGTCGTTTCCGGTGGTTTCGGTTTTCCGGAAATGCTGAAGAAGCTCGGCGTGGAGCGCCGTGTCTATACGGCCGGCGAGAACAAGGTCATCCTTGATCCCTTCCAGCCGGAAAAGGAAGGCGATATCGACTACCTGAAGTCGCTTCAGGTCGAAATCCACAATGTTTTCATCGACATGGTCAAGATGCGCCGCGGCTCGAAGCTGAAGGACGATGAGGCGATCTTCTCCGGCCTGTTCTGGACCGGCATGCGTGGTCTCGACCTCGGCCTGATCGACGGGCTGGGCGACATGCGCGAGATTCTGCGCCGCCGTTACGGTGAAAAGGTCAAGCTCCAGCTCGTTAGCGGCGGGCGCTCGCTGTTCGGCAAAAAAGTGCCGGGCGTGAATACGGCCCTCGGCCTCAATGCCGAAAGGCTCGCGGCAGGCGCCGTCTCGGGGCTTGCGGAAGTTGCCGAAGAAAAGGCATTGTGGTCGCGTTTCGGTCTATGATGTCGCGGGAATAGAGCCTTATGGCGCAGCTTATTACAATCATTCTTCTGGTGGTGGGATCCGTCATCCTTTACCGCCGCTTCGTCCGCGATGCGGAAAAGCTTTCCGCGAAATCGAAACAGCGCGAGAAGGAACGCGAGACCGGCGCCATCGGCACGCTGATCAAGGACCCGGAAACCGGCGAATACCGCGTGAAGCGCGAGGATGAGACGTAAGGCGGCGTCGAAGCGCATAAATCCTTGACCCCTTCGCCATGCCGTGGCACCAGTCCGCATCCGAAGTAAGTAAGTGCTTACTTCTCCTCCTAACGCCGCGATGACTGCAATGACCGATATTCCAGACCATATGAACCCCAAGCGTTCCTTTCAGGCGCTTATCCTGACGCTGCACAACTACTGGGCCGACAAGGGCTGCGCGGTGCTGCAGCCCTACGATATGGAAGTGGGCGCGGGCACGTTTCATCCGGCGACGACGCTCCGCGCGCTTGGTCCGAAGCCGTGGAAGGCTGCTTATGTGCAGCCGTCGCGCCGCCCGTCCGACGGCCGTTACGGCGAAAACCCCAACCGCCTGCAGCACTATTACCAGTATCAGGTCATCCTGAAACCCAACCCGTCCAATCTGCAGGAACTCTATCTCGGTTCGCTGAAGGCGATCGGCCTCGATCCGCTGCTGCATGACGTGCGCTTTGTCGAAGACGACTGGGAAAGCCCGACGCTCGGCGCCTGGGGTCTCGGTTGGGAATGCTGGTGCGACGGCATGGAAGTGTCGCAGTTCACCTACTTCCAGCAGGTCTGCGGCATCGAATGCTCGCCGGTTACGGGCGAGCTGACCTATGGTCTGGAACGCCTCGCCATGTATGTTCAGGGCGTCGACAATGTCTACGACCTGAATTTTAACGGCCGCGAGGGTGAAGAGAAGATTTCATATGGCGATGTCTTCCTGCAGGCCGAGCAAGAATATTCCCGCCATAATTTCGAATTTGCCGATACGGCCATGCTGCATCGCCATTTCATCGACGCCGAAAAGGAATGCCTGGCGCTTCTCGCCGCCGGTGCGCCCGGTGATAACGACAATCAGCGCCTGCATAAATGCGTATTCCCGGCCTATGACCAGTGCATCAAGGCAAGCCATGTCTTCAATCTTCTGGATGCACGCGGCGTGATCTCGGTGACGGAACGCCAGAGCTATATTCTGCGCGTGCGCACGCTGGCGAAAGCCTGCGGCGAGGCCTTCCTGCTGACGGATGCGGGCGGGCTGAACTGGAGCCGGGCTGCCTGATTTTTGGTGGTAAGCTGTTGTCCAAAGTTTTGATGAATTTGAAAGGCCGTTCTTGACGGCCTTTTATTTTGTGTGGATTGGTATGCTGAATAAAGCGATGGGTTTAACCGTGAATAATATTAGAAATTTCTGTTTTTTATTTGTGCTTACACTCGGATCCATTCTCGGCAACAGCGCGGCTGCGGAAACGACGGACTGGATGAGCGGCAACGATGCCTTTGCCCGTGCCGACAAGCTGCGTTCTTTCGGAATGATCGTCACCCGCATGGAGTGCAAGGATAGCGGCCAGCGCTCTCTCGATGTGGGCAGCGCGCTCGTCCGCATGCACTACACGCGCAATACGAAAATGCTCGACTGGGTCATAGACGGCTGGAATCATCTGGAGGGAAACAAGGAGTATTGGGCCGAGCGAGGCTACAGGCTTGCCTCCTATACTCTTTTTGTACGCAAGGTATCCGGTCTGAAATTATATTGTACCGTCTTTTATAAATAACGGGTGTTTGCTTACCGCAGCGTGTCGCTTCCGGCAAAAACGGACAGAATGAGCGAAGCCCCATGACTTTGCGGTAATGAGCGGCTATCGTGCGCGCAACGAAGCTGGGAATCGCAATTCATGTTCATCACGCTGGCAATCATCGCGGCAATCGCGCTTTATGTCGTCTTCATCTATAACGGTCTGGTCAAGGCGCGGCAGATGAAGGAAGAGGCGTGGTCGGGCATCGACGTGCAGCTGAAGCGCCGAGCCGATCTCATTCCCAACCTCATCGAGACCGTGAAGGGTTACGCGGCGCATGAAAAAAGCACCTTCGAAGAGGTGATCGCCATGCGCAACCGGGCGCAGGCCGTGCCGGCGGGGGATGTTGAAGGTCGTGCCCAGGCCGAAGGGCTGCTGTCGCAGGCGCTCGGCAAGCTCTTTGCGCTGGCCGAAGCCTATCCCGATCTCAAGGCCAATACGAACTTTCTGGAATTGCAGCGGTCGCTGGAAACCATCGAAGGTGAACTCCAGATGTCGCGCCGTTATTACAATGGCGCTGCCCGCGATCTCAACGTCAAGGTGGAAAGCTTCCCGTCCAATCTGGTTGCAGGCCAGTTCGGATTTTCCAAGGCGCCCTATTTCGAGATCGAGAACCCGGCCGACCGCGCCGTGCCGACCGTGAAATTCTAAGCGCATTGCTTCTTCGGCGGCTTAAAACCTCCCGTTCAAATTCCGATAATCCGGCTCTTCGCCGCATTCTTTGACAAGACGACAATCATGATCGAACTGACCATTACACCGCCCGGCCACCCGCTTTCCGGCAAGGTCGAGCCGCCCGGCTCCAAATCCATCACCAACCGCGCGCTTCTGCTGGCTGGCCTCGCCAAGGGCAAAAGCCGGCTGACCGGTGCGCTGAAAAGCGATGACACGCTTTATATGGCCGAAGCCCTGCGCGAGATGGGCGTCAAGGTAACCGAACCGGATGCCACCACCTTCGTGGTGGAAGGCACCGGTGTTTTGCAGCAGCCGGAAAAGCCGCTTTTCCTTGGCAATGCCGGCACCGCCACGCGGTTCCTCACTGCGGCGGCAGCACTTGTGGATGGCGCCGTCATCATCGATGGCGACGAGCACATGCGCAAACGCCCGATCATGCCGCTGGTGGAAGCCCTGCGCTCCCTCGGCGTCGAAGCGGAAGCGCCGACCGGCTGCCCGCCCGTCACCGTCTGCGGCAAGGGCACAGGGTTCCCGAAAGGCAGCGTCACCATCGACGCCAACCTCTCCAGCCAGTATGTGTCGGCACTTCTGATGGCTGCTGCCTGCGGCGACAAGCCTGTCGATATCATTCTCAAAGGCGAGGAAATCGGCGCGAAGGGCTATATCGATCTCACTACATCCGCCATGGAAGCTTTCGGCGCGAAGATTGAGCGGGTCAGCAACGCCATCTGGCGCGTGCATCCGACGGGTTACACGGCAACCGATTTCCACATCGAGCCGGATGCCTCCGCCGCCACCTATCTCTGGGGCGCGGAACTTCTGACCGGCGGTGCCATCGATATCGGCACGCCCGCCGACAAATTCACCCAGCCGGATGCCAAGGCCTATGAGGTCATGGCAAAGTTCCCGCATCTGCCCGCCGAAATCGACGGCTCGCAGATGCAGGACGCTATTCCCACCATCGCGGTTCTGGCCGCCTTCAACGAGACGCCAGTGCGTTTCGTCGGCATCGCCAATCTGCGCGTCAAGGAATGCGACCGCATCCGCGCTGTCTCGCTCGGCCTCAATGAAATCCGCGACGGTCTGGCGCATGAAGAAGGCGACGACCTGATCGTGCATTCCGATCCGGCTCTCGCGGGCCAGACGGTCGATGCTTCCATCGATACCTTTGCCGACCACCGCATCGCCATGAGCTTTGCGCTCGCGGCGCTGAAGATCGGTGGTATCGCCATCCAGAACCCCGCCTGCGTGGGCAAAACCTATCCCGCCTACTGGAAAGCGCTCGCCTCGCTGGGCGTCGACTATACCGAAAAGGAAAGCGCTGCCGAGCCGCAGCACTGAAGCCATTGAGGAGGGACCGCCCGTGAAGACCATCGCCGCAAGACTTCTCGCGTTGTTCGTCTTCCTGGGCGCGGCCTTCCCGGCTTTTGCGGAGGAATTCATCCGCTCCTACCATTCCGTCATCGAGGTGGCGGCGGATGGCAAGCTGGCGGTGACGGAAACCATCACCGCCCGCGCCGAGGGCCGGAACATCAAGCGCGGCATCTTCCGCGATTTCCCGCTTTATGCGTTGGATGCGAACAACCGCCGCACCAAGGTGGATTTCAACGTCGTTTCGGTGGAGCGCGATGGCGCGCCTGAAAACTGGCGCACCGAAAATATCGATGGCGGCATCCGCATCTATACCGGCAGCGCCGACCGCTTTCTGCCGACTGGTGAGCATATCTTCCAGATCACCTATACCACCGCCCGGCAGATCCGTTATTTCAGCGATTATGACGAGCTGACCTGGAACGTCACCGGTAATGGCTGGCAATTCCCCATGGGCGAGATTTCCGCGACCATCACTCTGCCGCAGGGGGTCAAGGCCACGGATACCGCCGTCTTCACCGGCCCGCTTGGCGCCAAGGGCAAGGATGCGCGGATTCTGAACGAAGGCAACGAGGTGTTCTTCGCCTCCACCCGCCCGTTTTCGGTGGGCGAGGGCATGACGGTTGCCGTCAAGCTGCCCAAGGGCGCCATCGCCGCACCTGATACCTCGCAGGAGGCAGGCTGGTGGCTGCGGGATAATCTCGCCATTCTGCTTTCGGGCGGCGGGCTTTTCGCCGTGCTCCTCTATTATCTGAGGGCCTGGTTCGCCGTCGGCCGTGATCCCGCAAAAGGCGTAGTCGTGCCGCGCTGGGATGCGCCGGAGGGGCTTTCCCCGGCTCTGGTCAACTATGTCGATAACCGCGGTTTTTCCGGCGCGGGCTGGACGGCGCTCTCCGCCTCGGCCCTTGATCTTGCGGTGAAGGGTTTCGTCGTTCTGGAAGACCTGAAGAACGCCATCGTCATCAGGCGCACGGAAAAGGCAACCGCTGCCGATCTGCCGACCGGGCAGAAGACGCTGCTTGCCTCCATCGGCGGTGCGGGGGAGACGCTGACCATCGACAAGGCCCATGGTGCGGAGGTCGAAAAGGTCGGAACGCAGTTCCGCGCGGCGATAGAGAAAGAACATCGCGGCAAATATTACCGCAGCAACGCCGGTTACACCGTGTTCGGCATCTTCTTCAGCATCGCCATCATCGTTGCGACGCTGGTGTTCGGCGATCTCGATGAAAGCGCCATTGCCGCCGTTCTGGTTTTCGGCTTTTTCGCCTTCTTCTTCAGCATCCTGTCGATCGGCATCGGCCGGCAGTTCTCGCGTGGCGCACCGCTGCGCAAACGCATCGGCGGCATCGTCATGCTGGCCTTTGCCGGTTTTGTGGCCTTTTCCGCCATCGGCGGCATTGCCACGCAAATCCTGCTGGATGTGACACATGACGCCAAGTCGCTGGCGCTGGCCGCCATTGGCGGCATCGTGCTCACCAATGCGCTTTTCCTGTTTTTGATGGGCGCGCCGACGCCGCTTGGCCGCAAGCTGATGGATGGCATCGAAGGTCTCAGAACCTATCTGACGCTGGCGGAAAAGGACCGGATGAATACCGCGGGTGCCCCCGCCATGTCGCCGCAGCATTTCGAGAAATTGCTGCCCTATGCGGTGGCGCTCGGCGTCGAGAAACCGTGGAGCCGCACCTTCGAGGCCTGGCTTGCGACTGCCGCTGCCGGTGCCGTCGCGGCTAGCTATGCGCCCGGCTGGTATTTGGGCGGCAATTACGGCAGCTTTGGCGACAGGATCGGCGGCTTCTCCACCTCCATGGCAAATACCATCGCCTCCACCATTCCCCAGCCCGTCAGTTCCTCCGGTTCCAGCTTTTCCGGCGGTGGCGGTGGTGGTTTCTCCGGCTCGGGCGGCGGCGGCGGTGGCGGCGGCGGCTGGTAACGCCCGCCGGCGGTAATTTAACCGAATGCCTTGGTGACTTTTGCCGCGTTGCTTGCTAAGCCGACCGCAATCGTCCGACAACAGATAAAGTCCTGATCCCATGCCTGATCTTCTGCTTGAACTCCGCTCCGAGGAAATCCCCGCCCGCATGCAGCGCAAGGCGGCTGGCGATCTGAAGAAACTCGTCACCGACGCGCTTGTGGAGAGAGGGCTGACCTATGAGGGTGCGCGCGAATATTGGACGCCGCGCCGTCTGACACTGGATATTCGCGGCCTCAACGCCCGCTCCGCCGATGTGCGCGAGGAAAAGAAGGGGCCGCGCACCGATGCCAATGAAAAGGCCATCGAGGGCTTTCTGCGCGGCGCTGGCCTCAACGATATCTCGGAAGCGCAGGTCGTTTCCGATCCGAAGAAGGGCGATTTCTATATCGCCATCATCAACAAACCCGGCCGCCCGGCGGAAGAGATCATCGCCGAGGTGATGCCCGGCATCATCCGCTCTTTCCCCTGGCCGAAATCCATGCGCTCCGGCCCGGCCTCCATGCCGAAGGGCTCGAGCTATGCTGGCATTGAAGGCAAGGGTTCGGAGAGCCTGCGCTGGGTGCGCCCGCTGCAATCCATCGTCTGCCTGTTCGGCCCCGAACATGACGAAACACAGGTCATTCCCTTTGTGATCGACGGCATCGTTGCCGGCAACGTCACCTATGGCCACCGTTTCCATGCGCCCGGCCCGATCACCGTGCGCCGTTTCGAGGACTATGTCTCGAGCCTTGAAAAGGCGAAGGTCATTCTCGATGCCGAGCGCCGCAAGGATATCATCCTGCACGACGCCAAGGACCTTGCTTTCGCCAATGGTCTCGACCTGGTGGAAGACGAAGGCCTGCTGGAAGAAGTTTCCGGCCTCGTCGAATGGCCACAGGTGCTGATGGGCACCTTCGAGGAAGACTATCTGCAAATCCCGGCGGAAATCATCCGGCTTACCATCAAGACCAACCAGAAGTGTTTCGTCACCCGCGCGCAGGGTGCGGAAGAGGGGCTTTCCAACCGCTTCATCCTGATCTCGAATATCGAGGCAAGCGATGGCGGTAAGGAAATCATCCATGGCAATGGCAAGGTCGTGCGCGCCCGCCTTTCGGATGCCCGCCATTTCTGGAACCGCGACCAGGGCGATCTGCCCGATCTGGAAACGCTGAAGGAATCGGCTGCGAAGTTCGGCCTCGATCTCAAAAAGCCGCTCGACCAGCGTATGGCCAAGCTCGATGCGCTCAATGTCACCTTCCATGCCAAACTTGGATCGCAGGGCGAGCGTGTAACGCGAATTCGCGAACTGGCGAAGGCGCTGGCCCCGGTCGTCGGCGCCGATGCCGCTCTGGTGGACCGCGCTGTGGTGCTGGCGAAAGCCGACCTGCGTACCGAAGCTGTCGGCGAATTCCCCGAGCTTCAGGGCCTGATGGGCCGCAAATATGCGACGCTGCAGGGTGAAAACGAGAGCGTGGCCGCCGCGATCGAAGACCATTACAAGCCGCAGGGTCCCTCCGACCGCCTGCCGGCCGATAAGGTGGCGATTACGGTCGCTCTGGCCGACAAGCTCGACACGCTCGTCGGTTTCTGGGCCATTGATGAAAAGCCGACGGGTTCGAAGGACCCCTTCGCGCTGCGCCGTGCGGCGCTCGGCGTCGTGCGCATTCTGCTCGAGAAAAACGTGCGCCTTTCGCTGCTGAGCGTTGCGAAGGATCCGGACCTTCTCTCCTTCTTCCATGATCGCCTGAAAGTCTACCTGCGCGACCTTGGCGCGCGTTACGATCTGATTGACGCCGTTCTGACGCCGGAATCCGACGATCTGCTGATGATCGCTCGCCGTGTCGAGGCGCTCACCGCCTTCATCACCGGCGAGGACGGCCGCAACCTTCTGGCAGGCGCCAAGCGGGCCACCCAGCTTCTGGCCGCCGAGGAAAAGAAGGGCACCGTGGTGGCCGATGGCGTTTCGGAAGAATTGTTGAAACTCGATGCCGAAAAGGCGCTCTATGCGGCGATCAGGACCGCGTCTGCAGATGCTGCGAAGGCTGTTGCGGGCGAAGATTTCCGCTCGGCCATGCAGGCGCTTTCGACGTTGCGCGCGCCCGTGGACAAGTTCTTCGAGGATGTGCTCGTCAATGACGAGGATGCGGCCATCCGTGCAAACCGTCTGGCGTTGCTGAAGGCCATCCGCGAAGCCACCGGAACGGTTGCGGATTTTTCGAAGATCACGGGGTGAGGGGTTTCGGGGTAGCCGTACATGTCAGTGTGCGCGGTTCACCCCCCTCTGTCCTGCCGGACATCTCCCCCACAAGGGGGAGATCGAATCGTGGCGACCTCTAGATTATCTTTATGTTACGGCTTTGGCGGGGAGTGTCCCACTTGCCGATCTCCCCCCTTGTGGGGGAGATGTCCGGCAGGACAGAGGGGGGTACTTTGAGGCTTGCGCTTTCGCAGGATGACCTACCATTGACCCACACGCCTCCCAAGATTCTCATCAGCGCCTGCCTCCTCGGCCAACCCGTACGCTATGACGGCAAAGGCAAACCCTTCTCTCACCCGGCAATCGAGCGCTGGCAGAGCGAGGGCAGGCTGGTGACAATCTGTCCGGAAATGGCGGGCGGCATGCCCGTGCCGCGCCCGCCGGCGGAAATCGAGAAAGGGGCCTCCGGTCTCGATGTGCTGGAAGGCCGCGCCCGTGTGCTGGAAGTAACCGGCGGCGATGTCACGGCTGAGTTCATCGCCGGTGCGGAAAAGGCGCTCGCCTTCGCCAGGGCCAATGGTTGCACCCACGCGCTTCTGATCGACGGCAGCCCGTCATGCGGGTCGCTTGCGATTTACGATGGTTCGTTTTCTGGCGTTAAACATGCGGGCAATGGTGTGACGGCGGCGCTGCTCGAAAAGGCCGGTATTGCCGTATTTTCACCTGCCGATATTGACCGGCTGGATGCGCTTTCTCGTTGAGACGAGGCCACGCAGACACGGCATGGCTCATTTCCGAACGTGCTGATACTCTCCTCCGTCATTCTCGCCCTTGAGGCGAGATCCATTCCCCGCTGAAGATGTGGGTGGGTCGAGCCCGAGGATGACGCCGAATGTGTGGGGAACATGTTGGAGAGCACGCAAAAATGCCGGGTCTGTGCCCGGCATTTCTGTTTCAATCGCATGAGACCGTTCGTGGTCACCCCGCCATGCGCATCTCGTGCGCCATGCCATGAAGCTGATGGCCGGAGGAGACGCGGAAGCCGCGGATGAGGTTCAGCAGCTCTTCGGTATCCACCGCCAGCGCTTCCGCCGAAGCCGTGGTTTCTTCCGCCATGGCGGCATTGTGCTGGGTGGCAACATCGAGCTGGTTGAGCGAGGAAGAGATCGATCGCAGCGTCGTATCCTGTTCGGCAGCCGAATGGGCAATCTTGCTGACGATCTCGTTGGCGGATTTGATCTGGTCCGAGATGCGCTTCAGGGCATCGCCGGCCTCGCCGACAAGCCGCACGCCATTTTCCACCTGGGCGGAAGAGCGGGCGATCTGGTCCTTGATCTCCTTGGCGGCGGCGGCGGATTTTTGCGCCAGTTCGCGCACTTCCTGCGCCACCACGGCAAAGCCCTTGCCAGCCTCACCGGCACGCGCCGCTTCAACACCGGCATTCAGCGCCAGAAGGTTGGTCTGGAAGGCGATGTCGTCGATCACGCCGATGATGTTCGAAATCTGGTCGGAGGACTGCTCGATACCGCTCATCGCGGTAATCGCTTCTTCCACCACCCGGTCGCTGCGCATGGCTTCGGAGCTGACGGTGGTGACGCGCTTGGCAGCGTCGGCCGCCCCTTCCGCCGTCTGGCGCACCGCGACCGTCAGCTCGTCGAGCGCTGCGGAGGTTTCTTCCAGATTGGCGGCCTGCCGTTCGGTACGCTGTGAAAGCTCGTTTGAAGCCTTGCGGATTTCTTCCTTGGAGCCGCCAATATCGATGCTCTTGGAGTTCACCTTGGCCATGGCGGCATCGAGATGGGTCAGCGCCTCGTTGAAATTGTCGCGCAGCGCCGCGTAACGGCTGCCAAGATCGCCGCAACGCACGGTCAGATCGCCGCCAGCGAGCTTCTCCAGGGACTCGCCGATGGTGGCGACGACGCGTGCCTGCAATTCGGCCTCGTCACGCTGCATGTCGAGATTGTTCTGGCGCTCGGCATTGAGCTGCCGCTGCTGTTCTTCCTCACGGCGCTGCATGGCGTGGCGCTCGCGCACCTTGTCCTGAAGCGAGGCGGTGGCCTTCGCCATCATGCCCACTTCGTTGGTGAGGCCGGTATGGGGAATGGCAAGCGAGACGTTCTCATTGGCCACTTCGCCAAGCGCGCGGTGGATGTCGCCGAGCGGCTTCGAAATGCCACGGATGACGTAGAAAGCGGCGGCAAGCGCCAGCACGAAGATCAGCGCGCCGATCGACAGCGCCTTCATCACATCGCCGCGAACCTGCGCGTTCAGATCATCGATGTAAACGCCGGTCACGACCACCACCTGCCAGGGCTCAAAGGCAAGGGCATAGGAGCTCTTGGCGTAATCATTGCCTTCCATACCGGGCTTCGGGCCGTAGAAATCCGTTTGGCCGCCGCCATTGCGGCCAAGCCGCACCAATTCGTCACGATAGGCGAAACCCTTGCTGTCAGGCTTGCCCTTGAAGCTTTCGCCGACGCGCTTGGCATCGGGGTGGAACTTCATCGTCACGTCGTAGTCGTAACCGAAGAGATAGCCGTCGGGAGTGAAGCGCATGGCGCTGACAGTCGCGTAAGCCTGCTTCATGGCCTCGTCGCGCGAAAGCGTTCCGGCCTTTTCCTTGTCGTGGAAGGATTGCAGGATGGAGATCGCCGATTGCACCTGCGTCCGCAGCATGCCGTAGCGTTCCTCATAGATAGCATCGGTGGCGGATTTCAGCTGGTAAAACGTCGCCACGGCGAAGGCGGCCATCAGGGCCACCACGAGAACGATCAGTTGACGGGAAATGGAAAGGTTCTTCATGGGCGCTCACAAGCGTTTGGAATCGCGCGCCTGAAAATGCCGCGCGGTACCGATGTTTCAGAGAAGGGAGAGGCGCATGATGCGCGATAAAAGGCCAGAAAAGCGCGTGTCCCCGCCGTGGCCTCATCCTGTGCTGCATCGCACTATAAACCCACTTAGCGGCTAAAAATTTGAATAAATATTTAATTAGCGAAGGCTTTATCAGGCCTTATAGGCAGAATACGCGGCGGAGAAAGCAACATTCCCCGCATGGTTGCAGCGTCATTTCGGGAATACAGCGATGACGCGATTATTTGACGTTCGTCATCAAAAACGTCTTCGGCCGGTCAGTTGCCGCGCAATTTGAAATCCGGGAACTGGGGCGCGCCGATCACCGAGGCGCTGGCAGGCTCGGCTGCATTTTCGGTGGAAAGTTCCTTGACGGCTGCCGTGGTCGTCGTCACGTCGATGCCGGCCGGTGTCGAAACCGTCTCAACCGGATGTGCCGCGGGTTCCGACTCGTCATAGGTCGCGATGGCGGTGCTGGAGGTTTCCGTCATCCATGCGGGATTGGTGCTGACGAAGGTGACGGGCGCACCGCCAAGCCAGGCTTCGGTGCGCACCAGGGTGCGCTTGCCGTCGACTTCGCGCATTTCCGTGTGCTGCGTGCCAGGCTCAATGGAGGGAACGGCATAACCTTGTGTTGCGGCTTTGCCCTTCACGGGCTGGCAGCCCGCGCAATCACGACGAACGAAGCTGCCATTGGCCACGTGCACGCCGTTTATATATTCGATCGAAGATGCCATCGCCGACCCGCCGGTCAGCGCGATAACAGCTGTCAGAAAAAGACGATGCATCGAAAACCCCCGAAATGACGGCGCGGCCTCGTGATCGAGGCACAGTGCGCCATTCAATATTCCGGCAAGTATTACCGATGTTTCGTTTCCATCGGGTCAGCAAACTTGGTAAAAATTGAACGAAATATTCGCTCCCAACCCCGTTTTCCTTAAGGATCAGGCCTTTTCGCGCGCGACAGCCTGCCAGCCGATATCGCGGCGGCAAAAGCCGTTTTCCCACTCCACCTTGTCCGCCAGCGCATAGGCGCGGGCCTGCGCTTCCGTCACTGTCTTTCCAAGGGCGGTGACGTTCAGCACGCGTCCACCCGTCGCCACCAGACTGCCGTCCTTCAGCGCGGTTCCGGCATGGAAGACCTTCGCCTCTTCGCTCGCCTCGGGAATATGGGCGATCGGCGTATTCTTGTCGTAAGCGCCGGGATAACCCTTCGAGGCAAGAACGACAGTCAGCGCTGCGTCGTCGCGCCATTCCGCCTCAACCTTGTCCAGCGTGCCGGTGGCGGTGGCGTAGAGGATCGGCAGCAGATCGCTTTTCAGGCGCATCATCAGCACCTGGCATTCGGGATCGCCGAAACGGACGTTATATTCGATGAGTTCCGGGCCCTTGGCGGTAATCATCAGGCCGGCGAAGAACACGCCGGAGAAGGGATTACCATCCTTGGCCATGCCCGAGATCGTCGGCTCGATGATTTCCTTCATGGTGCGCTCCACCATGGCCGATGTCATGACGGGGGCGGGAGAATAGGCGCCCATGCCGCCGGTATTCGGGCCGGTATCGCCATCGCCGACACGCTTGTGATCCTGCGCGGTGGCGAGCGCCAGCGCGGTCTTGCCGTCGGAAAGGCAGAAGAAGCTGGCTTCTTCGCCGTCGAGGAAGGCCTCCACCACCACTTCGGCGCCAGCTGCACCGAAAGCGCCGTCGAAACAGTCGTCGATGGCGGTAAGCGCTTCCGCTTCGGTCATGGCCACGGTTACGCCCTTGCCGGCGGCAAGTCCGTCCGCCTTGATGACGATCGGCGCACCCTGTGCACGAACATAGTCCTTGGCCGGTTCGGCAGTCTTGAAACGCTGGTAAGCGCCGGTCGGAATATCGTAGCGCGCACAGAGATCCTTGGTGAAGCCCTTGGAGCCTTCAAGCTGGGCCGCCGCTTTCGACGGTCCGAAGGTGGCGATGCCGGCGGCACGCAGATCATCCGCCAGACCCGCAACCAGCGGCGCTTCCGGGCCGACGACAACGAAGTCGATTGCCTTTTCTTTCGTAAAGGCGATGACGGCCGCATGGTCTTCCACATCAAGCGAAACGAGTGTCGCGTGGTCGGCGATGCCTGGATTGCCGGGGGCGGCATAAAATTCTTCAAGCAAGGGAGACTGGGCGATTTTCCACGCCAGCGCATGTTCGCGTCCGCCGGAACCGATCAACAGAACTTTCATGGTCAATACCCCTGCAAATTCGCCAGTAACCTTGTGTCAGGGGCGTTAAGGGCAGGGGGGCGAAAGGTCAAGGAGAAAGCGCCGCAAATGCCCGTCTTTCCCTTGAAGTCAGCCTTTCCTGTGGAATCGTTCCCGCCTCTTGTTGTCACGCCACAATCAGACATTATGTTCGCCGCTCCAGATGTGACATCAGAGAACCTCATGACCGCAGATAATGCCCGCCTCACCACGCTCATCGCCTCCGAAATCAACGCCCGCCCCGATCAGGTGAAGGCGGCGGTGGCCTTGCTGGACGAGGGCGCGACCGTTCCCTTCATCGCCCGTTACCGCAAGGAAGTGACCGGAGGGCTTGATGACACCCAGCTGCGCACGCTTTCGGAACGTCTCGTCTATCTGCGCGAACTCAATGCGCGCCGCGCCTCCATCGTCGATTCCATCACCGGTCAGGGCAAGATGACCGACGAGCTGATGGTCAAGATCATGCAGGCCGGGACCAAGGCGGAGCTGGAAGACCTCTACCTGCCCTATAAGCCGAAACGCCGCACCCGCGCGGAAATCGCCCGTGAACGCGGTCTCGGCCCGCTTGCGGAAGCCATCTGGGAAAACCGCGCTGCCGATCCGGCGAAATTGGCGGAAGCTTATGTGCAGGGCGAAGTGGCCGATGTGAAGGCGGCGCTTGAGGGCGCGCGCGACATCGTGGCTGAAACCATGACGGAAAATGCCGATCTGCTCGGCCGCCTGCGTGATTACATGCGCCAGAACGCCACCTTCCGCGCCAAGGTCGTGGACGGCAAACAGGCGACGGGCGAAAAATTCTCCGATTATTTCGATCATTTCGAGCGCTGGGCGACGGTGCCCGGCCACCGCGCGCTGGCCATGCTGCGCGGCTGGAACGAAGAAATTCTGACGCTGACGATCGATGTCGATGCGGATGATCCCTCACCGGTGAAACCCGCGCAGCGCACCATCGCCGCCGCCTTCGATATCCGCAATGTTGGCCCCGCCGATCAATGGCTGATGGAGGTCGCTGGCTGGACCTGGCGGGTGAAGCTTTCCATGTCGCTGTCGCTCGATCTGATGCGCGAGTTGCGCGAGCGGGCGGAAGAGGAGGCGATCAATGTCTTCGCCCGCAATCTGAAGGACCTGCTGCTGGCAGCCCCCGCCGGCTCCCGCGCCACCATGGGGCTTGATCCCGGCATCCGCACCGGCGTGAAGGTTGCGATCGTGGATGGTACCGGCAAGCTCCTGGACACCAGCACGGTCTATCCCTTCCCGCCGAAGAATGATGTGCGCGGTACGCAGGCGGAACTCGCTTTGCTCATTCGCAAACACAATGTCGAGCTGATCGCCATCGGCAACGGCACGGGCAGCCGCGAGACGGAAAAGCTGGTGGCCGATCTTCTGGCGCAGATGCCGGCTTCCGCTTCCGGTGCAAAGCCCACCAAGGTCATCGTCTCGGAAGCGGGCGCATCCGTTTATTCCGCTTCGGAGCGGGCGGCAGCGGAGTTCCCCAATCTCGACGTTTCGTTGCGCGGCGCCGTCTCCATTGCCCGCCGTCTTCAGGATCCGCTGGCGGAACTGGTGAAGATCGAACCGAAATCCATCGGTGTCGGCCAGTACCAGCATGATGTCGATCAGGGCCGTCTCAGCCGCTCACTCGATGCTGTGGTGGAAGATGCGGTGAACGCCGTCGGCGTCGATCTCAACACGGCCTCGTCGCCGCTTCTGGCGCGGGTCTCCGGTCTCGGCAGCTCGATTGCCGATGCCATCGTCGCCCATCGTGACCAGACCGGGCCGTTTGCCAGCCGCAAGGAATTGCTGAAGGTGCCGCGCCTCGGCCAGCGCACCTTCGAGCAATGCGCGGGCTTCCTGCGCATCCCGAACGGCAAGGAGCCGCTGGATGCTTCCTCGGTTCACCCGGAGGCCTATGGCGTGGCGAAAAAGATCGTTGCCGCCTGCGGCCGCGATCTGCGTTCGCTGATGGGCGACAGCGCCGCGCTGAAGGCGCTTGATCCGAAGACTTTCATCGACGAGCAATTCGGTCTGCCCACCGTAAAAGACATCATCGCCGAACTGGAAAAGCCCGGCCGCGACCCGCGCCCGAGCTTCAAGACCGCGACCTTTGCCGAAGGTGTGGACGAGATCACCGATCTGAAACCGGGCATGCTGCTGGAGGGTACGGTCACCAATGTCGCCGCCTTTGGCGCCTTCGTGGATATCGGCGTGCATCAGGACGGGCTTGTGCATGTGTCGCAGCTTGCCGATCGTTTCGTGAAAGACCCGCATGAGGTCGTCAAGGCGGGCGATGTCGTCAAGGTACGAGTCGTGGAAGTGGACGTGAAGCGCAAGCGCATCGGCCTCACCATGCGTAAGGATGGCGGCGAGGCAGCGCCGCAGCCGATGCGTGAAAAGGGCAATGCCAGCGCCATGCGCCACGCGACATCAAAACCGAAAGAGCGCAACGAGGGGTCGCAAACCGGTGGTGCGCTTGCCGCCGCGCTGGCTGAAGCCATGAAGCGGCGCTGACCCTGGGTTGAAATGATTTTTTACCAAAAAGCCTCGCCGTATACCCCGGCGGGGCTTTTTCCTTGATGAAATCGTTCAATTTTTTTGAAATAAGACTATCTTGAAACTTGTGCCGAAAGGAATACGGTCTGCAAAATTGATAAGTGAGACTTAGCAATTGGGGGTGCCATGGCGTCGTCTCTGCATGTTCTTCTCGAAAAGATAATCAAGATCGGTGATCTCACCGTCAACAGCCCGGGCGGCAGCCGCACTTTCGGCAACGGCACGGGAAAAAAGGTGGTTCTGAACTTCACCGATGAAGCCGCCATGCAGGAGATAGCCGCCGATCCGGCGCTGAAGCTCGCTGAAATGTACATGGAGGGCCGGGCGAAGGTCGCAGAAGGCGACATCTACGATTTCCTCGCACTGGTCAAAGGCAACACGCTGAGCGAGGCGCTGTCCTTCGGCATGGTCTGGCGCGGCATGGCGCGCATCATCGCCGCCCGCATCAAGATGCATCTGCCGGTCAATCACAACAAGAGCAATGTCGCCCATCATTATGACCTGAGTGCCAAGCTGTTCGATCTCTTCCTTGATGAGGACTGGCAATATTCCTGCGCCTATTTCAATCCGCCCGGCATCAGCCTTTATGAGGCGCAGGTCGCCAAGAAACGGCATATAGCGGCCAAGCTGATGACCGAGCCGGGCCAGAGCGTGCTGGAAATCGGCTCCGGCTGGGGCGGCATGGCGATGTATATCGCTGAAAGCGCCGGTGCCGACGTGACCGGCATCACGCTCAGCGAGGAACAGCTGCGCGTTTCCCGCGATCGTGCGGCAAAACGGGGCCTTGCCGGTAATGTCCGCTTCGAATTGCAGGATTACCGCTATCTGCCGGCCTCGAAGAAATATGACCGCATCGTTTCCGTCGGCATGTTCGAACATGTCGGGCCGACGCATTATCGCGATTATTTCGACAAGGTGGCGGAGGTGCTGGACGACAGGGGCGTGATGGTGCTGCATTCCATCGGCCAGCCCAGCCCTGCACTGGCGACCAATCCCTTCATCGAAAAATATATTTTCCCCGGTGGGTACATACCCTCGCTTGCCGAGGTGCTGCCGTCGATCCAGAAATCCGGGCTGCTGGTGAAGGATATCGAAATCCTGCCCATGCATTATGCGCATACGCTCAGGCATTGGCGTGAGCGTTTCGTGGCGCGCAAGGCGGAAGCGATAGCGCTTTACGACGAACGTTTCTTCCGCATGTGGGAATTTTATCTGGCGGGGTCGGAAATGGCCTTTACCCACGAAAATTTCCATATCTTCCAGATCCAGCTCGCCAAGGACCGCGATGCCGTTCCGCATAATCGCGACTACATTGCGCAGAACGAGGCGAAGCTGCTGGAGTTCGAGAAGACCCGTGCGCCACTCGAGAAGGTGACGTTCTAAGGTGTTTCCCCGTCATGCCGGCTCAGGGCCGGAATGACGGGGAAGTAGCCGCCGGTTTGCTTTCCCGCTCTGGTTAATGAAATGGAAAGACAATCCCTCTAATTCTACGGGCACCTTGTCTGTATTGCGTTTCTGGGGTTCTTTCATGTTCAAGCCATCAGCGGCCGCCGCCGCCTGTGTCCTGTCGCTTTTTGCCGTGGGCAATGCCCATGCGGAAGGCTGGTTTTCGGGCGACTGGTATCTGAAGCTCGGTGGTGCGGGTTTCACCGCGCCGAAATATCAGGGCGACAACAAGAATGAATTCGGCTTTTCGCCCATCATTTCGCTCGGCCGTCAGGGGCAGGGCGCACGTTTTACCTCGCGCAACGACAGCGCCTCGATTTCGCTTCTGGACAATGGCCCGATCAGCATGGGTCTGGCCGGCAAGCTGGTTTCCCCGCGTGACGAGGGCGATTCCGCCGATCTCAAGGGCATGACCCGCATCAAGCGCGGTGGCGAGCTTGGTGGTTTCGCCGAGGCTTATCCGACCGACTGGCTGCGCGTTCGCGGCGAAGTCCGTCAGGGTATCCGCAGCCATAGCGGCGTGGTCGGCGATGTTGCCGTCGATGCCTTCACCGATATCGCCCCCGGCATCCAGATTTCCGCCGGCCCGCGCGCCACATGGGTGAGCAGCAAGTACAATGAGCGTTATTACGGCGTCAGTGCCGCACAGACGGCCGCCGGTGCGCCATCGCCCTATAGCCCGGGCGGCGGCCTGCATTCCGCCGGCATCGGCGCCGCCATCACCTGGAAGGTCACCGAGAACGCCGAAGTCGGGTCGTTTGCGGAATATCGCCGCCTGACCGGTGATGCCGCCGATAGCTCGCTGGTGCGCGAGCGCGGCTCGAAAAACCAGTTCATCATCGGTGTTCAGGCAAGCTATAAATTCAATTTTTCGCTGCCCTGAGACAAGAAACCGAATGTCTGAGGTTGATGGCCCGCAGGAAACCGTTGCGGGCCTTGATGTTTCTGCCAATCCGCGTTCGACGTCATCCTCGGGCTTGACCCGAGGATCCATTGATTTCAACGGGTTGTGGATCCTCGGGTCAAGCCCGAGGATAACGTCGGTGAGGTTTTCGCTTTGCCGGTGGCGTGTTGCAATCCGCCAAGAACCGCGCATCTTTGCACTTTGAAATCCATTCCGATTTTCCCGCCGATGCTGTAGAACCATCCCTATGGTTCACCACAGCGATTTGTCAGACCGCGTTTCCGACGCGCCATCCAACAACTGGGTCTATCGGATTTTGCCGAGGTCCCTCTGGCCCTATGCGCAGCTTGCACGATGGGATCGCCCCATCGGCTGGCAATTGTTGATGTGGCCGTGTTTCTGGTCCGCGGCCCTTGCGGCCAATGTGGCGGTGGCAAGCGGCGGCTTTTCCTGGGCGACACTGATCTGGCATCTGGCGCTGTTCTTCATCGGGTCGGTGGCGATGCGCGGTGCGGGCTGCACCTATAATGATCTGGCCGACCACAAGATCGACATGGCCGTGGCGCGCACCCGTTCGCGGCCGCTGCCTTCCGGCCGCGTGAGCCGGATGCAGGCCAAGGTCTTCATCGTCCTGCAGGCGCTTGCCGGGCTCGTCGTGCTTTTGCAGTTCAACAGTTTCGCAATCGCGACCGGCATATTCTCGCTGGTCTTCGTGGCGATCTATCCCTTCGCCAAGCGCTTCACCAATTGGCCGCAATTTTTCCTCGGCCTTGCCTTTTCCTGGGGCGCGCTGATGGGCTGGGCGGGACAGTTCGGATCGCTCGCCTGGCCGGCTGTCCTGCTTTATGTCGGCTCCATCGCCTGGACGATCGGTTATGATACAATCTACGCCCATCAGGACAAGGAAGATGACACCGCGGTGGGCATCGGTTCGACCGCCCTGCTGTTTGGCGAGAACACACATCGCTGGCTGGTTTTCCTTTATGGCACAGCACTTGCCATGATGTTCCTGTCGTTCTGGATGGCGGACGTTAACATCATTGCCTATAGCGGCCTTGCCGCTGCCGCGCTCATGCTGTTCCGCCAGGTCTGGGTGCTCGATATCGATGACGTGGACCAGTGCCTCGTGCTGTTCAAATCCAACAACCGCGTCGGCGTGCTGATTTTCGCAGGCCTGATCCTGCCGCTCCTGCTGGCGTAAGCCGTGAAAACACGGAATGAAAAAGCCCGGTCGCGTCATCCGCGCCGGGCTTTTTGATTTGTCTGGCTGAAGATTATCAGCTGCGGGCGATGATTTCCTTGCCCTCGATCTTCATGCTCATGCCGAGCGAACCGGTGGAGCGGCGAACGAGGAAGCGGGGACGGCGTTCCGCGAAATAGGAATGGCGGCGGCGCGGACGGGTATTCTGGGTGCGCACCTTGCCGAGATGTTCTTCCAGCGGACGGGCAACGCCATCGGCTTCCACCATCAGCATGGGAATGCGGTAGGCTTCAGACCAGCTGCGCCAGTCGGCGGCGATATCGCAGAGATCGTGAGCGACGAGAAGCGGAACGCAGAGATCCGGATCGTCATGGTGCAGTTCCAGGGTCACCGTCACCTGTCCGTCGCCATGGTCGATGGCGCGGGCGGCAACACCCTTGAAAGCGCGGGCAGGCAGGGCGAAGGACAGAGGCAGGCCGGAAGAGGACAGAACCTTTCGCAGAACGGCGCCCCGTTCATCGAGAGTGACGGCGACATCGGTCGCGCCATTGCCTTTTCCATAGGTGACCTGTTGCGGAAAACGTGCCGGGTCGAGTCTGAGAGTGGCGACGGCCCAGTCGGGCTTCAGAACGGTCTTGGTCATGTTTATTCTACCCTTGTTTTACCTGAGAGCCGGTTTCCGGTCTTCTCATCGGGACTTTTCGTCCTCTGATGTCGGGAGAATATCCGCCGCATGTTCGAGACTGCTTAAAAATCGCGGTTAAGAAAACTTTGCATTCCCAAATGGTTAGCAAAACACACTGTGGCATGGTTTCGCTTAGGTAAAGCAGATCGAGACAATGCGGTTTTTATCCCGATCGGAATTGTGCTCTTTCAAGCTACGGGCAAGGCGCGTCATGCATAGTCATGCCAAGGCTTGCCGTGCGTCCGGATGGGCGCGCGATGGGTGGTTCAAAACCGGAGCTTTTGGTGTCCCCCGAGGGGATGCGCTGTGCTCCAGAGGGCATACGGATGGTATCGACTTATCTCAGCTACGACCTCATCAACCGCGATATGAAGGCAAGCATCTCGCGCGTGTCGCAGCAGGGGCTCGTGGAGCGGCAGACGAAATATTACAAGGAAAACATCGGCAATGTGAAAAGCGTCGATGAATTCCTCGATAACTACCAGCTTTATTCCTATGCCATGGATGCCTTCGGTCTGGGCGAGATGACCTATGCCAAGGCCTTCATGAAAAAGGTGCTCGACAGCGACCTGAACGACCAGAACAGCTTCGCCAACAAGCTGACCGACGAGCGTTATCGGGAATTTGCCGCCGCCTTTAATTTCAGCTCTTCGACAAAGACCGTGCAGACAGACGCACAGCTCGACAAGATGATCGGGCTTTATGATACGTCGATCACCAATCTGAACAGCAGCCTTGCGGAAGAGACACGTTATTACAAGGCAATCATCGGCACGGTGACGAATGCCGACCAGCTGCTGCGCAACGACCGCACCCGCGCCTATATCTTCCAGGTCTTCGGCGTCGATGAGAAGACCTATTCTTATGCCCATATCAAGGGATTGATGACGAGCGACGTCAACGATCCCAATAGCTACATCAACCAGAAATACGGCGCGGCCTATAATGACGCGGTCGAAAAACTGACGATGAAGGGTAATATCGAACTGTATGCGCAGGTCACCACCCGAATTACGGCCATCGATACCGAACTTGCGGGCACGGGTCTGACAAACGAAGAGCGCACGAAGCTCGAGGCGGAAAAGGTGACCCGCCAGGACCAGCTGACCCAGCTTGAGGCCGTTTTGCCACCGAAGGATGAGTGGGAGGCGAAGCTTGCGGCGATCAAGGCGGAACAGACGACGCTGTCGAACACCGTCACCCAATATAACAAGATGGCGCAGATCGCTAACGCCTTCGAGTTCAAGAATGACGGCACGGTAACTGCCGGCGGGGCACAGACGGCGGACAATCTGAAAGCCATCACGGACTCCTATATCGGCAGCGCAGCGCGTGTGACGCCGACCGTCGCGACGCTGAACCGCGATTACTTCGAATCGAAGATTGGTTCCATCACGACAGTAGAGGAACTGATGTCGGATGCGCGGCTTGTCAATTACATCAGAACGGCTTTCGACCTGAACGACCTGACCATCGTGCCGGCAACGATCAAGAACATCCTCACAAGCGATCTCAGCGATCCGAACAATTACATCGCGACCATGGGCAAGAACGACAAGCGTTACCTCGCCCTGAAAAACGCGTTCAACTTTCTACCCGACGGGACGCTCGCGGCCGGCACGACGCCGCAGACAACGACACAGACCGCGACGACCACCAGCGGTTACATGACCCATTACAATGATGCGGACGAGGCAGCTGACGCAAAGGCGCTCACGCTGTTCAAGAGCAGCATTGGCAAGGTCACAAGCGTCAATGATTTCCTCGGAACCAATGCGGTGTATACCTATGCGCTGAAGGCCGTCGGCCTCGATCCCGCCAAGGTGAACATTTCTGATATCCAGAGGGTGCTGACCAGCGACCTTCAGGATAAGAAGAGTTACGTTTATACGCTGAAGGACGATCGGTATGTGAAGCTTGCCGAACTCTTCAACTTCACCAAGGACGGTTCGGTCGGTGCACCCATTCTGGCGCAGTCGGAAATCGAGCTGCAGACCATGTCGGCCGACTACATCAAGAAGAAATCGGCTTTCGGTACTGCTAAGGACAAGGAAGCCGCCACGAGCGAGGCGAAATATTTCTCGGGCGAAATGCAGAAGATCAAGACGCTCAGTGAATTTCTGGCCAATGACCGCCTGACCAAATTCGCGATGGAATCGCTCGGCATTGACCCCACGAGCGTGACGAAAGAACAGCTGCAGAAGATATTCACGTCAAATCTTGATGACAAGGACAGCTACGTCAACAAGGAGATGGATCCGGTCTTCCGTCGCCTCGTCACCGCCTTCAATTTCGACACGGACGGCAAGCTCCTTCATGAAGACCGCAGCCTGATCCAGACCCGGCGCGGCCTCTATGAAACGCTCGACAATTATCTGACCCAGACGCTGGAAACGCAGGCGGGCGAAGAAAACGCCGGCGTGCGACTGGCGCTCTATTTCAAGCGCATGGCGGCCGGGACGACATCCTATTATTCGATCCTTGCCGATACCGCGATCCAGAACTTCATCAAGACTACCTTCGGCATTCCCGATGAACTCGGTAATGCCGGCGTCGATACCCAGGTGGCGATGATGAAGAAATATTTCGACATCAAGGATTTTCAGGACCCGGATAAGGTCAAGAAGCTGATCGCCCGTTTCACCATCATGTACGACAATCAGCAGAACGTCGCCGATCCCATCATGACCCTGTTCAATGGCAGCGGCTCGGTGGGTATCAGCGGCGATACGTTGCTGGCGGTCGCGACGCTACGGGCACGATAGCTCGAAAAGAGGAAGGCCGGACATGTCCGGCCTTTGCCATACCCACTATCCCCTCACCACCCCGGCAGCATATGCCCGGCGCGCAGGCGCGGCATCTTGGGGTAGGTCTTCACATCATTGTCCATCTCGTCGGCAACGCTCATCGGCGAGATATTGTCGAGGCAGGCGGTGATGTGGTCGGTAATGGCATTCACCAGCGAAGGCGAGAGACCGGGGCGTTTCATCAGGCCGATCTGCACCGGCGGCAGCGGCGGGAAACCATCGGCGGCAGTCAGAACCTTCATGCCGGTGCGCAGCGCCGATTCCGGCAGCACCGAGACGGCCATACCGGCCAGCACGGCGGCGGCGACCACGGTGGAAGACCAGCTGGTAAACAGTACCTGATAATCCCGCCCATCGGCATCGAGGGCCGAACAGGCGAGCTGACGCCAGTGGCAGTCGCGCCGGCCCACGGCGAGCGGCACCGGCGCGTCATCCTTCAGCGGATGGTTGGCGGAGGCCACCCAGCAGAGCGGTTCAGTGCGCACCACATCCGAAGAGCGCGCGCGTGGATTATGGGTGACGAGGGCAATATCCAGTTCCCCGCGCGCCATTTTTTCGGCCAGGCTGACCGAGGGTTCGCAGACGATATAGAGCTCGACATTGGGGTGAGTCTTGGCAAAACGCCCGATGATCTCAGGCATGTAGCGGTCGGCATAGTCATCAGGTGTGCCGATGCGCAGCGTGCCTTCCAGCCTGTTGTCGTCGAAGGCGGCGATTGCCTCGTTATTAAGGCGGATGATGCGGCGGGCGTAATTCATCAGTTTTTCGCCCTCCGCCGTCAGGCGGTTGCCGCGCCCGTCCTTGGCGAAAAGCTGCTTGCCGATGCGTTCCTCAAGCCGGCGCATCTGCATGGAGACGGCGGATTGCGTCTTGAAGACGCGATCTGCGGCCTTGGTGAAGCTGCCCGTATCAACGATGGCGATGAAGGTGTGCAGCTGGTCTATGTCGAGAGGTGCGGACATGGATGGTCATCCATCAGAATGATTGATGCCTCACATTAGAAACATTCGTTGGACTGATCAATAGTCTTGCGACATTTTGACACCAAGCAAATCAATATCAACCCCGGGCCGACGAGATGTCGAGCCCTCAACCCGAGGCAGCTTCTCGCGCGTGGTGCGCCGGGAGCGGTGCCGCATCGTGCCGTTACGGAAGGATAAGTGTCATGCGCACGGCAGAACGGAGAATGGAACTGGAACTCGCAACCGGCAGGGAAAGCGATGCGCTTCGTCGCCTCGTTGTCGGTGTTGCTTCGACCGTGAAAACCTTTCTGCAGCGCATCTATAACCGTATCTGCGCCAATGAGCTGACGGAACTCGATGACCGCCTGCTTGCGGATGTCGGCCTGGTGCGATCGGATGTGACGAACGCGCTCAATACCGGCCTTTTCGATGACCCGACCGCCCATCTGACCCGGGCTGCACAGCTACGCTCGGTCACGCGGTTTGAGGCGCTCTAAGTTTTGTTCGCGCAACTCTGGCAGACCTCCAGCTGCCGGAACTGCTCCGAGCTGAAAAGTTTTCCCCGCAGGGTGATTTGCCAATAGCCCTGCCTTTGCCCGGTGTCAGGCCCCTCGGCCGCGCCGGGCTTTTTTAATGGCGGTGCAGCTTTAGTGCCAATGCCTCAATATTGATATTCCTCGAAGACCGGCAGCACCGAACCGCCCCAGCGGCCATTATAAAGCGCAAGCAGGTCTTCGGCGAGGGTGGTCTTCTTGGCCAGAACCTCATCCAGCGAGGACAGGAACACGGTCTCATCCTGGCCTTCGCCATTCAGGCGTTTGCGGTTTTTCAGGCCGGTGCGGGAAATGTCGAGCACCTCACGGGCGATGCCGAGGAGTGGCTTGCCGGCGATCTCTGCGGCCAGACCCTTGGCCGGTACGGCGTCGCGTAGCGCAATGACCTCATCGAAACTCCAGCCGGCCGTCAGTGCATCGGCAGCATCAAGCGCTTCCTGATCATAGAGAAGTCCGACCCAGAACGCCGGCAGGGCGCAGATGCGCCTCCACGGGCCGCCATCCGCACCGCGCATTTCGAGGAAGCGCTTCAGGCGCACATCCGGGAACAGGGTGGAAAGATGGTTCGTCCAGTCGCCCATTGTCGGCTGCCACTCGGCGATTTCGCCCTTTAGCGCGCCATTCATGAACTGACGGAAGGTGACATGGGTGCAATCGTGATATTTGCCGTCGCGCACGATGAAATACATCGGCACATCAAGCGCCCATTCCACATAGTCCTTGAAGCCGAAGTCATCTTTGAAGGTGAAGGGCAGCACGCCCGAGCGGCGATTGTCGGTGTCGCGCCAGATATCGCCGCGCCAGGAGAGCAGACCGTTCGGCTTGCCTTCGGTGAAGGGCGAAGAGGCTAAGAGCGCGGTTGCCAGCGACTGCAGCTTCATGGAAACGCGCATCTTCTGGCGCATGTCGGCTTCAGAGGAGAAATCGAGATTAACCTGAATGGTGCAGGTGCGGTACATCATGTCGAGACCTTTGGTCCCGACCTTCGGCATATAGCGCGTCATGATCGCGTAACGCGATTTCGGCATATGCGGCGTTTCGTCATAGCTCCACAACGGGCTGCCGCCGATGCCGAGGAAACGAATGCCCATCGGCTCGGCCACTTCGCGCACGGTCGCCAGATGCTGATTGGATTCCTTGCAGGTCTGATGCAGGTTTTCGAGCGGCGCGCCTGACAGTTCGAACTGGCCGCCCGGCTCGATGGAGATGGCCCCCATGCCGTGCTGTTCGCCAAGGCCGATGATGTTCTCACCGTCCATGATCGGCTCCCAGCCGAGCTTTTCCTGCATGCCCTTCAAAAGGGCCGAAATGCTGGCTTCGCCGAAATAGGGAACGGGACTGTTATCCTTGCGGAAAAAGGCGAATTTTTCGTGTTCGGTGCCGATGCGGAAATCGGCTTCAGCTTTGCAACCGCCTGCCAGATAATCTGTAAGCTCCGTGACGGAGGAGAGGGGTGTCTGGTCGGTCGTGTCGCGTGCCATGGCTTACCTTGTTATGACGTCTCTGTTACGGCGAGGCATATGATTGGCAGATAGGGCCGGATCGTATCCGGAGGCAAATGAATTTCTTTTAAAGATGCATGAAGCGCAATGGTGCCTCTCAGTTCCAGTCGCCGATAACAGCCTGAATGACTGCAAGTGCGGCGACGGCGGCCGTATCGGCCCTCATGATTCGCGGCCCGAGCGGAATGGGGGTAACGAAGGAAAGGCCGCGCAGAAGCTCCCGCTCCTCTTCGGAAAATCCGCCTTCCGGGCCGACCAGCAGGGCAATTTTGCGTTCCGTGACGGATTGCAGGATCGGCAACGGATTTTGCCCCGCATCGCCTTCGTCGCAATAGATGATGCGCCGGTCGTGAGGCCAGGACTCGAGCATGTCCTTCAGTTTCACAGGTTCGGCCACGTCGGGCAGGGACAGTATGCCGCACTGCTCGGCGGCCTCGATGGCGTTGGCGCGCAGCTTTTCGGTGTTGTGAATCTTGCCCTGAACATGCTGCGTCATCACCGGCTGCAACAGGCCGGCGCCCATTTCCACCGCCTTCTGCACCAGATAGTCCATGCGCCCGACTTTCAGCGGCGCGAAAAGATAATGCAGGTCAGGTGCGTGCGGCTGCGGACGTGTCTGCTCGAGGGGAACGAGCACGATCTTCTTGCGGCTCGGAAAGGTAAGTCTCGTTTTCCATTCGCCGTCACGCCCGTTGAACAGCAGGATTTCCGCGCCGTCGGTCATGCGCAGCACATTGGCGAGATAGTTGAACTGTTCGGTTGTTGCCTCCTGCGCGACGCCTTCGGCAAGATTGGCTTCGATATAAAGGCGTTGCATCCGGAAATTAGCGCGCATGGAATTTTTCGGTTTTAGAGAAAGAGGAAGGACATGAGCCAATAGAGCAGCGCTGCAAGCGTTGCACTTAAGGGAACGGTGACCAGCCAGGCGGCGATGATCGTCATGAAGTGGGAGCGCCGGACGAGATAACGGCGGCGCACCTCGGAGGGATTGTCGGCATATTTTTGGGCGCGGCGGATTGTCTGGCCGGCTCCCGCCTGAACGAGCTCCTGCCGCCGCCGTGACGATTGCGTATACCATTCACGGAAGAAGCCAACGCCGAACACCGCGCCGATGGCGGTGTGGGTGGTGCTGACCGGCAGGCCGAAGCGCGATGCAACGAGGACAGTGAGCGCCGTGGCCACGGAAACGCAAAACGCGCGCATCGGATTGAGCTTGGTGATCTGTTCACCGACGAGGCGGATGAGGCGCGGGCCATAAAGAAGAATACCGCAGGAAAGCCCGAAGGCGCCGACCAGCATCACCCACAGCGGTGCGCGGGCGGAGGTGCTCACCGCCTCATCATGCAGGGCGCGCACGATGGCCACGACAGGGCCGATGGCGTTCGAAACGTCATTTGCCCCATGCGCGAAGGACATCAAGGCGGCGGCGAGAACGAGCGGCCATTGGAACAGGATTCGAAGCGACTGGTTGCGGTTCTCCAGCCCTTCCGATTGTTTGTGGATGATCGGCACACAAAGCCGCCACGCCACAAGCCCGGTCACCAGCCCTATGAGGCTGGCATGGCCAAGCGACACATGCATGAGCTGCCGCAATCCGACCCAGATGAGATAGGCCATGAAGACGCCCGCCATCAGGCCGATGAGAACCGGAACCCACAGCCGGGCCGAGCCGATCTTGTCTTCGCGGTAAATGATGAATTCCTTGATGAAAGCAAGGATGGCGACGGCGATGAAGGCGCTGATGAAGGGTGCGAGTACCCATGCGAAGGCGATGCTGCCGAGCGAAAGCCAGTCGACCGCTTTCGCCCCATAGGCGGCCATTCCGGCGCCCGCAACCCCGCCGACCACCGTATGGGTGGTGGAGATCGGCGCTCTTGTCCAGGTCGAGATATTGACGAGAAGGCCGGCGGCGAGAAGCGCCGACAGCATCGCCCAGGAAAAGGCGGTCCTGTCGGGGATGGTCTCGACGTTGATGATGCCGCTGGAAATGGTCTCCACGACATTGCCGCCGGTGATCAATGCCCCGGCGATCTCACAGATGGCGGCGACGATGAGCGCAACGGCAAGCGGCATGGCCTTGGCGCCGACCGCCGGGCCGACATTGTTCGTCACGTCATTCGCGCCGATATTGATGGCCATATAAGCGCCGATGGCGACGGCGGCGATGATGATGACGGCACCCGCAGTGCCCGTGACGAAAGCGCCCGCGAAGACCGCCGCGAGGACAACGAACATGAACCCCGCGCCAAGGCCGGCAAGCTGCTGCGTGACGTGCAGCGTCGCCTCTTCGACACGGGTGAACTTGTCGAGATCCTTGTCGAGCGTCGGCTTCATGTTTGATGGCGGCTTCGTTGCCATTCACACCTCGTTTGCCAGCATTCCCTTTCGTCCGGCAGCGTCGCAGGTTGAAGGCAATTTACAGAAAGACTGTTACATCTCGCACATCTTTCCAAAAGGAAAGACGATAAAAGCCATGTTGGAAAAACAAACTGCACATTGCCACATCAGGGGCGGGCGCGCTATTTCGAATGCGCCATCCGCTTGTCGAAAGCGAGCATAAGCGCCTTCAGTTCCGGCTCGTTGACGCGCTTGCCAGCTTCTTGCGGACTGACCCATTCCAAACGTCTCGATTCCTTCTCGGGAAAGCTTTCCTGCATTTCCGAAACTTCGAGCAGATGCACCTGCACCCTGCATGGCACGTTGACGCCGCTGTTCAGCTTTTTCTCGTAGTCGTAATAACCGAAGGGCGCCTTTTCCACCGTGCCTTTGACACCGGCTTCCTCATAGGCTTCCTGCTCGGCCACCGCATGGGCCTTCTTGTTGGCCATCGGCCAGCCCTTGGGAATGACCCATCGGCCCGTATCCCTGCTGGTCAGCAGTAAGACTTCCGGCCCCGGATTTTTTTTCGACAATCGATAGCACAGCGCCGCATATTGCTGTCGCGGCGGTCTGCGCAACATCAAGCCAACATCTGTCGCCAATCGATTCAAAATCTTCAATCCGAATAAATCCTCTTTGCCGGGTAGTGATAATTGCTAATATAGAGATGCCGCAGATTCCGCCAATCCCCCTTTACCCATAACCCACTACTGTCTTCATGCTGATGAAGCCTTTGGGCGCAGGGGATGTGGTAGATTTGCGAACAAAGTTCTGACCGGGCGGTTCCCCGCAGCCGGACAGCCGATGCGGTAATACTCTCTCTGCCTGCCTTCAAGCCATTCAGAATGCAAAGCCGCTATGAATTGTGGTCGGGGCTGCTTTAATCAGGGGTTATACCCCAGTGCCGGAGGCCCTCGACCACACCGTCCGCTTCTCTCGCAGCCGCGTGAAAAAAGCGTGTTTCCTGATGTGCCAGCGAGACAAGCTCCGGCAGGGCATTGCCGACGATCACGCCGCGAATATTCTTCAACTCGAACATCGCCCGATCATTGCCAGTATCGCCCGCAACCACTGATTCGTCGAGGCCGATGCGTAATTGTCCACATAACCATGTGAGCGCTGCGCCCTTGTCCGCGGCTTTCGGCAAGATGTCAAGGTCGCGATCGCTGGAGTAGACGAGACGGGCGTCGATATCAGCCGCTACAAGCGCTGCTTCGATCTCCCCGAGCGCGGCGTCATCGGCGTCATGCAGGAACCAGCTCGATTTCAAGCCGTGCTGATAACGCTCCTCCTGCATCGTCACACCCGGCAGGTCGGCCATCACCTCGGCGATCTTTTGCGGGTCGAAACCGGTGCCGAGGGAATGGGTATAGGCGCTTTCCAGCTCGCTGCGCGCCTTCGCGTGCAGCATGGTGCCGACGCCGCCGATGATATAGTCCGGCTGCGGCAGCGGCACGTCTTCCAGAAGGGTAAGCTGGTCGTCGATCAGCCTGCCGCTGTTGAAAACGAGAACAGGGCGCTGATCGTCCGGCAGCGACTGCCAGAAATCGCGGAACCGGCGCGTGGCGTCATTATTGCCGACGACGGTTCCGTCGAGATCGGTGGAAAAAAGACGAAGTGGTTTCAATCGCCGTCGTTCCATGGTTCTGCCCAGTCGGCTTCTTCCAGAACCGGCATCATGGTCCTGCCTTCCACAAGGGCGAGCAGCTGCTGGGCAATGCCGGTCCAAGTGAACAGGCTGCGCGCCTTGTGTGCCCCCATGCGGGAAAGTCGCCCGTAAAGCCGCTCATGCTTGAAGGGCTTCATCATGGTGATTCCGAGGTCTTCCTTGTCGAAAGGATCGGCAAACAGCGCATGGCGGCCATAGCTCACGGCCCGGAACAACCCGCCATGGATGGTGACAACGGTTGGCGTTCCGCTCGCCATCGCCTCGATCGCGGTCATGCCGAACGGCTCATAGCGGCTGGAAAGCACGAAAAGATCGGCGGCGCGATAGATATCCGGCAGGTCTTCATCCGCGACATAACCGGAAAACGCGACCTTGTCTTCCAGGCCGAGCGCTTTCACCCGCTCCTTTAGCTGGTTGAGGATCGTGGTTTCCTGTTCGTCCATATTCTCACCGCCAACGGCGAGATGCAGACGGGCTTCCGGTTCACGCTCCGCAAGAACGGAGAAGCCGTCGATCAGCAGATCATAACCCTTGTTGGTGGCGAGCCGCCCGAGCGCCAGCACCACCTTGCCCTCGAAGCCGAAACGCTGCCGGATCATCTGCCGCGTCGCATCCGAAACCGGGAAGAAACGGTTGTCGTCATAACCCGGCGGGATCATGTGGATATGCTTGCGTTTTTGCCCGTAATCCTCAATCAGCACGTCGAGCTGTACCGGAGTGGTTGCGATCACCATGTCGCAGCTGCGATAGATGATAAGCTCGTGCTGAATGCGTTCCCTGAAGTTGAATTCCAGTTCGAACGTATCGGCCTTTTCCGGATAGTCGGTCTCCATCTGGCGCTTCTTCCAGATGCCGAGCGAATGCGGCGTGTGCAGATGCGGGATTTTGAGCGCTTCGGAGAGCCTCTGGCCTGCCACGCCGGCGTCCCAGTAATGGCTGTTGATGAAAGAATAATTCAGGTCGTTCTTCTTGATGAAACGCAGCGCGTTTTCGCACCATTCCATCAGGTGACGGTGGAGATATTCCTTGGGAATGAAATCGCGCCCGCCGCAGGGAATGCGCACCACACGGACGCGCTCGTCAACCTCATCGAATTCCGGCTGGTCTTCGAAACGGCGGGTATAAAGATCGACGGTGTAGCCGAGCTGGCCGAGTTTGCGTGCAAGCTCAAGCACATAAACCACCTGTCCCCCGGTATCGGCCGCGCCAAGTGGCGGGTGCGCGGCGACATAGCCATGCGTCGACATGAGAGCTATCCGCGGATAGCGTTCAGTTTCGCTCGTGGTTGTCATGGGTCCCATCTTGGTAAATTTTTCCAATTAACCCGATAAAAAGACCGAAGAGCACAAAAGGTTCCATCAAAAATCGAATAAAATGGATGGCGCATTTCGCAAGATGGTGTTTTCAGCCGCTGCGCTGCTGCTGTCGCAAACGGGAAATCCGGTCCCATTCCTGCGCCTGATGCGCCTTGGATGTCGTCTCGACGATGAAGTCGATATGGGCCTCCGCCGCCGCTCTTGCCGCTGCCGGATCGCCGGCGGCGATGGCGTCGTGGATGGCGATATGCTGCCTCAACACCTCGTCATGGGCGCCTGCGACGGTGAAGATGAGATGGCGATTGTAAAAAATGTCGTCGCTCAGAAGCCGGTAGCAGGAGCGTAGCGTGTGCATCAGCACGATATTATGCGCTGCCTCACCAATGGCATTGTGAAACTCCACATCGCCCGAAAGCTCCTCTTCGAAGCGGCCCGCCTCATGCGCCTCACGCATCCTGTCGACGATGGCGGCAAGGTTGCGCCGGTCCGGCTCTGTCGCCCGCTGTGCGGCAAGTTCGGCGGTCATTCCTTCGATATAACGGCGATATTCGAGGAAATCCCGCGTCGCCCTGCTGTGGCGGGTGATCAGTGCGCTGAGCGGGTCTGAAAAGACCGCGCCGACAATATCGGCGACATAGGTGCCGCCGCCATGTCTGCTCACGAGAAGGCCGCGGGTCTCAAGCTCCTTCAGCGCTTCCCGCAGGATCGGGCGTGATACATCCAGCTTCTGCGCCAGTTCCCGTTCGCCCGGCAGCCGGTCGCCATCCCGCAAGATGCCGTCGAGGATCAGTTCCTCAAACCGCAGCACGACCTCCTGCGATGTGCGGCTGTGCTCGATGCGCGCAAAAAGCGTTTCGTCCATCGCAGAAGTCTCCGGCGAGATGCCGCCCCGTATTTGATGCCGTGCAAAGTACCAGCGAAGCGTCGCACTGGTCAAATATTCTATCCAGTTCTTCGTGTGCCTTTTCCTGCCTGCGGCAACACGGCATCTGCCCTTTGAAACTGGCTTTTGTTAAAGCAGCAGCTGGACAGGGTGATGATGGCGGATTCTTCCGCCAGATGGATCAAAACAATTACATTGGCTTCGATTGCGGTGTTTTCATTGCGATCGATGGCTTAGAAATCCGGGACAAGAAGCGGGGACGATATCGCAATGGCCAAGGGTAGATTTGCATTCGCAAGCGCGCCGGAAAGGTCGCTGGCACTGGGCGAGGTGCATGCGCGGCCGACCGTGCTGCTCGCCCCATCGCGCATCATCATCCAGCTCGCCTTCATGATGGATGGCGGCTCGGCCGTGCATCACTCGGTCATCGCGGAAATGTCGCGCAGCCGTGGTGTCGCACCACCGGAACGAGATGCCCGCCACCATGCCATGCCCTGGGGGCAGGGGACTCTTCGCTGGGAGCGGCATACCGAGTTCTCGACCTGGTTCTGGGATGGCCCCGCACCGGAAAAATTTGGCGGCGAAATCGCGGGCGATCCCTTCGGCGACGGCTTTTCGCCACCCGGCTCGCTAATCTCGGGCGTGCGGCTGGAAATCCGTCCTGAGAACGGTGTCACCTCCCAGGCGGAAGCGATGTTCGAACCGACCAGCCTCTGTCACAGCGATGTGCGCGACGGGCAGGCCGCTATCCTCACCGATTTCCGCCAGGATCGCGACGGGCTGACGCAGATATTGGTGATCGACCGGGGCCTCACCGATTACAGCCGCGGCGCGCTGGTGCAGCGGCTGCTGGATATCGAGACCTACCGCACGCTCGCCATGCTTGGCCTGCCGATGGCGCAGACGCTGTCGCCGGAAATCCGCCGCATCGAGGATGGTCTGACCGGCATCACCCAACGCATGAAAAACGGTGCGCGCGACGAGGCCGATGCGCTGCTGGCGGAGATGACCCGGCTTGCGGCGGAACTCGAAGCCAATGCCGCGCTCAGCCTCTATCGTTTCGGCGCCAGCCGCGCCTATGACGGCATCGTGCGCGAACGCATCCGGGCGCTGGCGGAAACGCCGGTGCAGGGCCATGAGACCATGGGCAGCTTTCTGGAACGGCGCATGGCGCCCGCCATGCGCACCTGCCAGTCGGTGGAGGAGCGGCAGGCCAACCTGTCGCGCAAGCTCTATCGCGCCACGGCTCTGGTTCGAAGCTGGATCGATGTGGAACTGGAGCGGCAGAACACGGTGTTGCTCAACACCATGAACAAACGCGCCGCCATGCAGCTTCGCCTGCAGCAGACGGTCGAAGGCCTCTCGGTCGCCGCCATCTCCTATTATGTCGTCGGCCTCATCGGTTATCTCACCAAGGCGATCAGCCATGATGTGCTTCCGGTTGATCCGGCCGTGGTCACCGGTATCTCCGTTCCCGTCGCCGTGCTTGGCGTGTGGTGGGTCGTGCGCCGCATCCGCCGCTCCCATGCAGAGGGCGGGCACTAAGGGACCACCTAGTCTCCCTCATTCCTGTGCTTGTCACAGGGATGAGGAAGGCGGCGGCGCCTTCAACCCTGCTCCCAATAGGGCGAAGGCCCATAAAGTCCGGCCAGATAGTCGATGAACAGCCGCACCTTCGCGGGTAGGAACTGCCGGCTCGGATAAACCGCCGACAGCGTGACATTGCGCGATCCCTCATAACCGGGCAGCACTTGTACCAGCTTCCCGCTGCGCAATTCATGGCCGATATCCCAGGTGGAACGCAGCGCAATGCCAAGTCCTGATATCACCGCCTCGCGGATCACTTCGCTCGAATTGGTGACCAGCATTCCCTCCGGCCGGATGCTGAGCGCACCGCCCGGCCCCTCCAGTCGCCACACGTCGTTATTGTGCGCCGGCAGGCAGCGGTGTTTCTTCAGATCCTCGATTGTCGCCGGCATGCCGTGGGCCGCCACATAGTCCGCCGAGGCGCAGAGCACGCGGCGCACCGGCGCCAGACGGCGGGCGACGAGGCTGGAGGAGTTGAGATCGGCAATACGGATAGCCAGGTCGTAACCACCCTCGATGATATCGATGAACTCGTCGCTGAGCACCAGATGGACCGAGAGGTCCGGATGCCGCTCCATGAATGTCTTCAGATGCGGCGCGATATGCATGCGCCCGAAGGAGGTGGGTGCGGAAACCTTCAGTGTGCCGTTGACGGTGTTGGCGCGGCCGGAGACGAAATCCTCCGCTTCCTCCAGCCCTTCCAATACGGCCAGCACCCGCTCGTAAAAGCCCTGTCCCGCTTCGGTCAAAGAAATCTGCCGCGTGGTGCGCTGGAAAAGTCGTGCGCCGAGCTTTTCTTCCAGCCGCTTGATGCGCTTGGAAATGACGGCGGGCGAATAACCAAGCTCCTTGGCGGCAAGCGACATGCTGCCGGAGGCGGCAACGCTTGCGAAGACTTCCAGATCGCCCAGATTTGTCATAGTTGCCCTTGATTGTTTCCGGAATGGAAAAAATCCATATCATTTGATTGCGCCGTTTCAAAGTGGTAAAGAAACAATACCAGTTGGTGAAATGGCATGGAGGAGGGGCGGTGACACAGCCGATAAAGTTTCTGGAGCCGCGCGCGAAGGTGGTCGCAGATCGCGACCGCATCATAGCGGATCTCAAGGATATTCTGCCGGCGGACTGTCTTGTGCACGAGCCGCGCGAACTCGTGCCTTTCGAAACCGATGCCTTTGTCTCTTATCGCCGCCTGCCGCTTGCCGTGGCGCTGCCGAAGACGACCGAGGACGTGGCGGCGGTGATGAAATATTGTCATCGCTACGGCATTCCAGTCGTGCCGCGCGGCGCAGGCACCTCGCTTTCCGGCGGGGCGATCCCGCAGGAGGATGCGGTGGTGATCGGCCTTTCGAAGATGAGCGCGATCCTTGAGCTTGATTTTTACAATCGCACGGCGCGGGTGCAGGCGGGAGTTACCAATCTCTCCATTTCCGATGCGGCCGGCGCTGAAGGCTTCTTTTATGCGCCTGATCCCAGTTCGCAGCTGGCCTGCACCATCGGCGGCAATATCGGCATGAATTCCGGCGGCGCGCATTGCCTGAAATATGGCGTCACCACCAATAATCTGCTCGGCGTGAAAATGGTGCTGGTGGATGGCACTGTTCTCGAATTGGGTGGCAAATATCTCGATGCCGGCGGTTACGACCTGCTCGCCCTCGTCTGCGGCTCGGAAGGCCAGCTCGGCATCGTCACCGAGGCGACGGTACGGCTGATCGCCAAGCCGGAAGGCGCGCGCCCGGTGCTGTTCGGCTTCGAGACCTCGGAAGAAGCGGGCTCCTGCGTGGCCGATATCATCGGTGCGGGTATCATCCCTGTTGCCATCGAGTTCATGGACAAGCCGGCCATCGAGATCTGCGAGGCCTTCGCCAAAGCGGGATATCCGCTGGATGTCGGCGCGCTTCTGATCGTGGAGGTCGAAGGCTCCGAGGCGGAAATGGACGCCATGCTTGCCGATATCGTCACCATTGCCCGAAAACATGGCGTGAAGACGGTGAAGGAATGCCAGTCGGCCATGGAGGCTGCGGCGATCTGGAAAGGCCGCAAATCCGCCTTCGGCGCAACGGGCCGCATCGCGGATTATATCTGCATGGATGGCACGGTGCCGCTTTCCCAGCTTTCTTATGTGCTGAAAAAGACGAGCGAGATCACCGACCGTCTCGGCCTGCGCGTCGCAAACGTCTTCCATGCCGGTGATGGCAACATGCATCCGCTCATCCTGTTCAATGCCAATGATCCTGAAGACGCGGCCCGCGCGGAAGAGGCAGGCAATGAAATATTGAAGCTCTGTGTGGATGCGGGTGGCTGTTTGACCGGCGAGCATGGTGTGGGCATCGAAAAACGCGATCTGATGCGCCACCAATATGGTGAGGCCGATCTTGCCCAGCAGATGGCGGTGCGCGCGGCTTTTGACGAGGGTTGGTTGATGAATCCTTCCAAGGTGTTTCCGCTGGAGGGGAGGGAGTGATGGGTGTGAGTTTTATGGTCTCTGTGGGTACGGCTCTCCCCCCTCTGCCCTGCCGGGCATCTCCCCCTCAAGGGGGGAGATCGGCAAGACGCCCGCGCATCGCTTCATTCGCAGCGTTCGAGAGTGGAGTGAGAGATCGCCTCGATTCGATCTCCCCCCTTGAGGGGGAGATGCCCGGCAGGGCGGAGGGGGGTATCCCTTGCGAAAACTTCGCTGTCCCATGCCCGGAGCCCGCAACCCCATGCTGACGCCGTACGCAGAAACCCAGGTCGCCGATATCATCCGCGACCACGCGACCCGAAGAATCCCGCTGAAAATCTTCGGCGGCAATACCCGCTCCGGTTTCGGCAATGCCGTGGCGGCGGAAACCGGGCTGAGCTCCCGCGCAATGGCTGGCATCGTTTCCTACGTCCCCGCCGAAATGGTCATGACCGTCAGGGCCGGCACGCCACTTGCCACCATCGAAGCCGCCCTTGCACAAAACCGGCAGATGATGGCCTTCGAGCCGATGGACCACCGCCCGATCATGGGCACAGAAGGTGAGCCGACCATCGGCGGCGTCTTTGCCGCCAATGCCTCCGGCCCGCGCCGTTATGTGGCGGGTGCCGCCCGCGACAGCCTGCTCGGCATCCGTTTCGTCAATGGCAGCGGCGAGATCATCAAGGCCGGCGGCCGGGTGATGAAGAATGTCACCGGGCTCGACCTGTCGAAGTTCCTTGCCGGATCTTTCGGCACGCTCGGTTTTCTCACGGAGGTGACTTTCCGCGTATTGCCGAAACCGCCTGCGGAAAAAACCGTGGTCGTTTCCGGTCTCGACGATGAGGCGGCGACACGCATCATGGCCGCGGCGATGGCGCTGAGCGTCGAGGTCTCCGGAGCGGCGCATCTGCCCGAAAGCGTGCGTTCCCGCTTCATCGATGGCGACCTGCCGGAAGGTCCGGCGACAATTCTGCGGCTGGAAGGGCTCTCCGCCTCGGTGGAAGCGCGCGCCCGTAAACTCCTCTCCGTCATGGACCGGGTCGGGCCATGGGCGCTGCTGGAGGGCGAAGAGAGCGGGCTTTTATGGCGGCAGGTGTGCGATGTTGCGCCCTATGCCGGTCAGAATACCAAGCCGCTGTGGAAAGTCTCCGTTGCACCTGCCGCCGGCCACCGGCTCGTCGCTGCGCTACGCATGGAAGCGGGCATCGATGCCTTTTATGACTGGCAGGGTGGTCTTGTCTGGATGCAGATGGAGGCGGACCCGGAGGCCGCTTTGCTGCGCGGCGCTATCAAGGCGCTGGGCGGCGGCCATGCCACGCTGGTGAGGGCAAGCGATGCCGTGCGCGCCACTGTGGCGGCCTTCGAACCGCGCCCGGCGGCGGAGGCCATCCTGTCTGCACGTATCAGGGAAAAACTCGATCCGGCGGGCATCTTTAATCCCGGCAAGATGGCCGTAACGATGCAAAGGGCGGTCTGAACCATGCAAACATCCTTCACGCCGCAGCAACTGGCCGATCCGCATGTGGCGGAATCCGAAAAAATCCTGCGCAAATGCGTGCATTGCGGTTTCTGCACTGCCACCTGTCCCACCTATGTGACACTCGGCAACGAGCTGGACAGCCCGCGCGGCCGTATTTACCTCATCAAGGACATGCTGGAAAACAGCCGCCCGGCCGACCGTGAGGTCGTCACCCATATCGACCGCTGTCTTTCCTGTCTTGCCTGCACCACCACCTGTCCCTCCGGCGTGGATTACATGCATCTTGTCGATCATGCCCGCGCCCACATCGAACAGACGTACAAGCGCCCGTTCATGGATCGGCTGATCCGCAATCTTCTGGTCGCGGTTCTGCCCCATCCCACCCGTTTCCGGCTGGCCTTGCAGCTGGCAAGGCTGGCGCGGCCTTTCGCGGGCCTGCTTGCCAAAGCCCCGGCGCTAAAACCGCTGCAATCCATGCTCGCTCTCGCCCCCGCTGCTGTTCCTGCGGCCTCCGCCTCCACCCGTCCGGGAGAAAGACCGGCCGAGGGCGAAAAGCGCGGGCGCGTCGCCATCCTTACCGGCTGCGCCCAGCCGGTGCTCGACCCCGGTATCAATGAGGCAACGCTGAGGCTTCTCGCGCGGCTTGGCATTGAGGTTGTGGTGCCGAAGGGCGAGGGCTGCTGCGGCTCGCTGGTGCATCATATGGGCCGGGAGGAAGAGGCGCTCGCTCAAGCAAGGCGTAATGTCGATGTCTGGACCCGGGAGATGGAAAATGGCGGCCTTGACGCTATCATCATTACCGCGTCGGGTTGCGGCACCACCATCAAGGATTACGGCCACATGCTGCGGCTTGATCCCGCCTATGCGGAAAAAGCCGCGCGGGTTTCGGCGCTGGCGAAGGACATCACCGAATATCTCGCCGGTCTCGATCTGCCGCAAAGGCAGAGCCAGGGCCTGACGGTTGCCTATCATTCCGCCTGCTCCATGCAGCACGGCCAGAAGATAACGCTCGCACCGAAACAGCTGCTGAAGGCGGCGGGTTTCATAGTGCGTGATCCGGCGGAGGGGCATCTCTGCTGCGGCTCAGCAGGGACCTACAACATCCTGCAGCCGGAGATTTCCGGCAAGCTGAAGGCCCGCAAGGTGAAGAACATCGAGGCCACACGGGCGGATGTCATCGCCACCGGCAATATCGGCTGCATCACGCAGATCGGAACCGGCACTGATATGCCGATCCTGCACACGGTGGAGCTGCTGGACTGGGCTTATGGCGGGCCGAAACCGGCGAGGCTTTCGGTTTAGAGCGCCGTTTGCCGATAAGGCAGCGATCCGGAATGACGGCGCGTGACGATAGGTTGGGGCCGGTGCGCCTTTCGGAGGCTTCTCCTCATCCCTGTGCTTGTCACAGGGATCCAGCCAGCCCAAGGACTTGGGCTGAAAGGACTCTCCCCGCCGCGCAGACGCGCGCGACGGCTGGATTCCTGTGACGAGCACAGGAATGAGGGAAGAGGGTGGTTACTCCGATACTAGAACTTATACGCCACGCCGAAATTCACCGCATTGGTAATGATATCGGTCTTCAACGAGCCGCCATTGTCGATATCGACGTCGACGAAGGAATAAGTGCCCTTATATTCCACGAAGGTCGACCAATTGTCGGTGATGCGGTAGCTGAGGCCGGCCTGCGCCTGCAGGGTTGCGCCGCCGAACTGGTATTCGAAGGTCTTGCCCGAGGGACGATATACTTCCACATGCGGCACATTGATGCCGACGCCGGCGCCGACGTAAGGGGTGATCGGCAGGGATTCCAGCGGAAAGCGGTAGAGCGCGTTCAGCGTCAAAAGGTTCAGGCCGTCGGTGAATTCGAAATGCGACCAGCCGGAGCGGGCAAGCGTCTGGTCGTCGGCATAGACCTTGTCATGGGTGAAATCGAGCGAAATACCGAAATTCCGGAGCTGGCCCTCATCGAACCAGTAGGTGCCGCGCACGCCCCAATAGGGCGGGTTGGAAAAGGACTTTCCTTCCCATCCGGCCCGGAAATCCGGCCCGTCGGAAACCTTCACATCGCTGTGCGGCGCGCTTTGCCAGCCGCCGTAACCGGAAATTTCAAGTTCGCCCGCTATTGCGGCAGAGAAGGAAACGCCGCTGCAGAGCAGGGCGCAAACAAATAAAGTATGGCGCGACATGAAGTGAATCCAGATTGATATCAGTAATTCACCAAAGCGTTTTTTGATAACATTTGAATGACAGAAACGAAAAACGGGCGGTCTATTGACCACCCGTTTTAAGGCCGTTCCGTCATCCCCCTGAGAGAGGTCCGGCGCCTGGCGTCCCCCGCCAAGTCTCAATTTCATTGAAGTGAGCCGGATTGTACCGCTGCAAGGCGGCAATTCAAGCGGATACGCCGCCATTCCGGCCCTGCAGCGGCCGGAATGACTGAACCGTTGCCATCATATCACTATGACCCTGGTTCCCACATTCACGCGCTCGTAAAGATCGGTGACATCCTCGTTGCGCATGCGGATGCAGCCGGAGGAATTGTTGCTGCCGATCGTCCAGGGCTGATTGGTGCCGTGAATGCGGTAAAGAGTCGAGCCGAGATACATGGCGCGCGCGCCCATCGGGTTGGCCGGGCCGCCTTCCATGAAGGCCGGCAGGTAATGTCCCTTGGCCGCCTCGCGGGTGATCATTTCCTTCGGCGGGGTCCAGCTCGGCCACTCTGCCTTGCGGGTCACCTTGTGGGTTCCGGCCCATTCGAAACCGGGCTTGCCGACGCCGACGCCGTAACGCCGGGCCTTGCCATCGGCGAGCACGAGATAGAGGAAGCGGTTCGGCGTATCGATGACGATGGTGCCGGGCTTCTCAGCGGTGTCATAGTTCACGATCTGCGGCAGGAATTGCGGCGCGATCTGGGTGCGCACCGGTGCGTTCGGGCGGACGGCGGCATTCTGCACCCGTGCCGGGCGCTGCGATGTGACGCCGGAGCTGGGTCGCTGCGGCATGGCGGCCGCCTGGCGCTGCTGGAACAGCGGCTGGCGTGCGGCAGGCGCGCGCGGATAGACCACGGGTCGAACATTGCCGCGGCCACCGAGCTGGGTTACCCAAGGGGCAGAAAGGTCCGGGCTGACGACGACGGGCGGACGCTCGCGATAACGCTCATTGGCCATGGCGGCCGGGACGGCGAGGGTGGAAACGAGGCTCAGCGCCAGAAAAACGGACTTCATCGGCATCGGGTGGACTCTCTCTGCGGGATGTCGCAACTATGAATTTGCGGGACTGTTCGTCCGCTTTGCCGGACACGTTCGCACCTCGACGCCAGCGAATCGTAAATGGCTGTTCATTAAAAAGCGCTTGATTAGGGAAAGCTGGATTTAAGGTTAGCGCCCGGTTTTGAAACGTGGTGAATGAGTGGTAAGCGCGCAGGTTCACACCGCTTGCGAGCGGTAGCGAAAGGGATTGTCGGCACAATGAGCGAAGCGGGACTTGAAACGGGCGCGGATGGCCTTGTGCGGTGTTTCTGGCAGCAGGGGCTGGAAGATTACAGCCGTTATCACGACGAGGAATGGGGTTATCCCGTCACCGATGATCGCCGCCTGTTCGAGAAGATCTGTCTGGAAGGTTTTCAGTCCGGCCTTTCCTGGCTGACGGTTCTGCGCAAGCGCGAGCCTTTCCGTCTTGCCTTCGCCAATTTCGAATTCGAAAAGGTGGCTGAGTTCGGCGAGGCCGATATCGAGCGCTGCCTTGCCGACAAGGGCATTATCCGCCATCGCGGCAAGATCGTTTCGACCATCAACAATGCCCGCCGCGCCGTGGCGCTGCGCGACGAATTCGGTTCGCTCGCGCGTTATTTCTGGGGTTTCGAACCCGCTGCCGCAGAAAGGCCGCAAAGGCTCGACTATGCGACGTTAAGGGCCAACCCCACCAGCGCCGCCTCCACTCGTCTTTCCAGGGATCTGAAGAAGCGGGGCTGGACTTTCGTCGGCCCGACGACCGTCTATGCATTCATGCAGGCCATGGGTATGGTCAACGATCATATCGAAGGCTGTCATTGCCGCCAGCCGATAGAGGTCATGCGGCGGGAGTTTGTACGTCCATGAAGGTAACCTCCCTTCTCCTGGCTCTCACCATGGTCGTGGCCGCCGTGCCGCATTCCTCCTTCGCCGAAGAAGGCCGCAATGTCGACGGCATCTGGCTGGATGACGGCGAAAGGCTGAAGGAAGTGGCGCTGCCACCGGCCGGCCCGCTGAAGCTTGACGGCTGGACGCGGCGCGGGCGCGGCGATGTCTATCGCCTGAAGGTGAAGGCCGGGCAGACGGTGAAGATCGAGCTTGCCGCCTCCAGCGAATTCGTCCTGATGGCGGTCTTCGATTTTTCGACGCCGGATGAGGATGCGATCTTCTTCAGCGATTCCGAAGGCAAGGTCGCGACGCTGACGCCGAAGGCGGATACGGAATGGCTGATCCGCCCGACGCTTATTCTGGGATCACCGCGCCGTGGGCTGGGCGCGCACTACACGTTGACGGTCAGCACCGGAAAATAACGGCCCGCCTTTTGTTCAGGCCGCCTGGGTCAGCACAATCAGGCCGAAACTCAGAACACAGAGCAGCACGAGTGACAGGCTGGCGGCGATGATGACCTTGCCGCCGGCATGGCGCAGGCTGCGGATATCGACCGAAAGGCCCAAAGCCGCCATCGACATGATGGTGAGGATGTTGGAGAGCGAGGCGACGGGGCCGATCAGAGCCTCGGGAATAAGGCCGAAGGACCGGGCCATGATCATCAGCACGAAGCCGATGATGAACCACGGAACCATCTGCTGCAGCTTCAGGCGTCCCTTGTCGGACCGGCCGTGGATAACGGAGAGGGCAGCGATCACGGGCCCCAGCATCAAAACGCGGATGAGCTTGACGATGGTGCCGGTCTGCACGGCGATCGCGCCGAGCGGGGCGGTGGCCGCCAGAACCTGCGGCACGGCATAGACCGTCAGGCCGGCGAAAATTCCGTATTGGGTGGCATCGAGACCCAAAAGCTGCGGCAGGAACGGCATCAAAAGAACGGCGGCGACGCCGAGAACCGCGGTAAAGGCAATCGAGGCGGCAACATCTTCCGGCTTGGCGCCAATGGCGGGCGCTGCGGCGGCAATGGCGGAATTGCCGCAGATGGAGTTGCCGCAGGCAATCAGCGTCGCGAGCTTGGGTGGCAGGCCCAGCATTCGTCCGGCCGCGTAGCTCACGACCAGCGACAGCGCGACGATCAGCGCAATGCCGCCGATCAGCAAGCCGCCTGCGCCTTTGAGGATGGAAAGGCTCAGGGATGCGCCAAGAAGCGCCACCGCGATTTCGAGCAGCGTCTTGGCGCTGAACTTTATACCGGCCGAAGCGACGGCAGGCAGAGACACCAGCGAACGCAGCAGCGTGCCGATCAGAATGGCGAGCACAAGATCGCCAAGCCATGCGTGGCCCGCAAGCCGCACCTGAAAGCGCTCCGCCAGAATGGCGGCGCAGCTGACCGCCGCGCAGATGAGAATTCCCGGCAGAAGCGGGGTAAGCCAGCGGAGCGAAAACTGAAAGGGATGAGCGAGGGTGCGATGTTGTGCCATGGCCAGACAATGCCGCAGCCGCCTGTTTTATTCTATCAAATAATATGGCATATATTATTCGATAAAATCGAATGAATGATCATGACCTTTGAACAGCTCCGCATCTTCATCGCCGTTGCCGAACGCGAACACCTCACAAGGGCCGCAGAAGCCATCGGTTTGACCGCCTCCGCCGTCAGCTCCGCCATCAAGAATCTCGAAGCATTTTATAATGTCGAGCTGTTCCATCGCGTCGGCCGCAACATTGAATTGACCGAAAGCGGTCGGGTTTTTCTGGGTGAAGCCAAGGCGACGCTGGCGCGTGTGCGCAATGCGGAATTGATTCTCTCCGAAATGGGCGGGCTGACGCGTGGTGAAATCACCGTCTGCGCCAGCCAGACCATTGCAAGCTACTGGCTGCCGCCGATCCTGATGCAGTTCAAGAAACTCTATCCCGGCGTGACCGTGCGGCTTGATATCGGCAATACCAAGACGGTGACGCAGGCGGTGCTTGACGGTCTGGCGGAGGTCGGTTTCATCGAAGGCAGGATTGATGAGCCGGCTTTGATGGTGCAGCCCGTCGTCTCCGACAAGCTGCTGGTCGTCACCGGTTCGGCCCACCCCTTTGCCGATGGTCGTTACCTCACCGCGCTCGATATGCTCTATGGCACCTCCTGGGTGCTGCGCGAACAGGGCTCCGGCACCCGCTCCGCCTTCGAGGCGGCCGTGCGGCAGATGGGGGTGGATCCCGCTGAACTGTCCGTCATGCTGGAACTGCCGTCCAATGAGGCGGTGGTGATGGCGGCGCGTTCCGGGGGCGCCGCCACGGCGGTGTCCGCCTCAGTGGCATCCCTGTTCCTGCGGCAAGGGTTGCTCGTCCGCGCCGGCATCGATCTGCCTGCCCGCAACTTCGCTTTGCTGCGTCACAAGGAACGTCACACCAGCCGGGCCGCGATGGAACTGGAGCGCCTCAGCCGGGCGGCGTCGGAGGATTACAAGGCCGGCCTTGCGGGATTGTAGCAGAGTGGCGAGTGGCACCGTTGGCATGGGAAGGCCGCCGCCTGCTTCTTCTCCCCGCCGGGGAGAAGTCCGCGGCAGCGGGATGAGGGGGCGACGGTCGAAATATTCGGAGAGCTTGCCCCCTCATCCGACCCTTCGGGCCACCTTCTCCCCGGCGGGGAGAAGAAAAGGGGAGCGCCGCAACCGGCGTTCCCCATTCGTCAGCATCAATCACTTGCCTTTGGACTCCAGCCAGGCCTTCATCATGGCGATCTCGCCTTCCTGCGCCTTGATCACCTCTTCAGCCAGCTTGCGGATTTCCGGATTCTTGCCGTATTCTAGCTGGACCTTGGCCATATCGATTGCGCCCCGATGGTGCGGGATCATGCCGCGCACGAAATCGACATCGGCATCACCGCTATAATCGATGGCCATATCGCCATGCATTTTCTTGCTGGCTTCCATGAAGGCCTTGGTGGAAGCGCTGTCGCTCATCGTGCCTTTTGACATGTCATGTCCGGCATGGCCGCCCGCATCCTGTGCAAAAACGGGCATGGCGAGAGAGGCTGCGAAAGCGACGGCGAGCGTCATGGTCTTGATAGACATGGATTATCCTTCCTGTGTCTGACGGATTTTTCGATGGTGGTCTGAAAAAATCTGCGGTCAGGCGCGGGGAGGCGGCAGCGGCGGGGCGAAAGCCTTGCCGTCGAAGGCAATGCCGCGTTGCGGCTTCGGATAGGCAAACGTCATGCATCCGCTATCGGCGAAGATGGTTCGTGGAACCACGATCAGGCACGCGGCGCAGGAACCGGGATGGGCGGCATTGTCACCATGCGGACAGCAACCGCCCGTTTCCGCTTTATGGGCCGCATTCTCCGCGTGTTTTTGAGAGCCGTGGTCCCGATCATCTGCATGATGCGAATGGGCATCGTCGTGTTTCATCGGCGATTGTGAGGAAGCCGCCATGCCCGTCGGCATGCTCATCGCCATCTGCGCCGGCATTGCGCCGTAAAGCAGGCAGGCAAGGAACATCAATGTGCGGACCACCTGGGACATGGCGTGAATTTACCGCGGAAATTATGGAATAAGCATGACGATCAGGTGAGTTCGCGCGCAATGACGTGATGCACGATGCGGTAATCCCTGCTTTCCTCGCCAAACGGGGCAAGCGGCCATTCCCATGCGGCGGCGGGCGCAGGAAGCTCGATGCCATGCAGCAGGTCTTCGTGCTGGTGCAGATTACCATCCTTGCCGATGACGTCGAAGGAGGTGTCGGTTATCAGGCAGGCCTTGCAGGGCAGGCCAGCCAGCGCTTCCAGATGGGTGTGAATGAGCTTCGGCAGAAGATCGTCCGGGGCATCTGCGATCTTTTCCCGCTCCAGCCGGTGGCGCGCACCGGTGCCGATCTGTGACAGGAGATTGGCCGATACCACGAGATCGAGATAGGGCACCCGCCGCAGGAAATCGAGCGGTTCGGCCGGCCGGCCGGCGAGAACATCGTCAAAACCGGAAAGATCGCGACTGGCGATGCGGACATTCTTTTTGGCATTGAGGCGCAGCTTTGCCTGCACGCTGGCGAGATGCACCAGATCGACCAGCACGACGGTATCGAACATCGCCACCAGCGCATCATAGGGCACATCGCGCAACAGGCCCGAGCCCAGCACCACCGCCGTTCGCCGCTGCTTCAGCTTTCCGGCCGATTGCAGCACGAATTGCCGGCTGTTGTTTTCATGCTCTGCCCAGGCGTTGGCGCAGCGGTTGGCGCGCGCCCAGAGGTTGACGGAATAGCGTATATGCGGCCGGAATTCTTTCGGCGTGACCGCGCGTGTGGCGGCATATTGCAGGGCTTCGAGGATCATGAATGCCTATCGGTAGATTTCACGGCGATGGCCGATTTCGACCACCAGCACGACGAGCTTGTGATCCTGTATATCGCAGATGATGCGGTAATCGCCCACCCGGTAGCGCCAGAAATTTCCGAGTTCGGAGCCTTGAAGGGCGGCGCCGGTCCTTCGAGGGTTGCCATCTCTGGCAATGCGGTCCGTCAGAAAAGAAACGATGCGATTGGCATCGCTTTTCGTCAAAGCGCCCAGTTGCTTGACGGCAGCGCGCTGAAACTCAATTTTCCAGATCAAGATCACGCATCACTTCTTCCAGAGTATAGGTGCGTTCTTTATTGGCGATGCGCTGCCGCGTCGCCTCCTCCGCAAGATAAAGATCTTCCATATCCTCGATATGTTTCTCGATCGCCTCGCGGATGTAATAGGCGGATGTGCGGCCGGTGCGCTCGGAAAGCGCCTTCAGCCGCTCATAGGTCTCATCAGGCAGGCGGATGGCCGTCTGTTTGCTCATGGGTCGCGTCCTTCCCGATCCGAATTGGGATACATGTATCCCATATAGCACCGCCTGGCTGCGTGAGCCAGCAAAACCGGAGCCTTTGCGGCTTGCCGCACCGGGCTTCATCCTCTAATACACCGGCATAATTTCAGGAAAATATCGGATCGGCCCCATGAGCGAAAAAGCAAAAAAGCCTCAGAAACTGAAAGCCCGCCTGCCGCGCGGCTTCGTGGATCGAACGGCTGCCGATATTCATGCCGTGAATGAGATGATCGAGAAGATCCGCAAGGTCTATGAGCTCTACGGCTTCGATCCGGTGGAAACCCCGCTGTTCGAATATACCGATGCGCTCGGCAAATTCCTGCCCGATAGCGACCGTCCGAACGAAGGCGTGTTTTCGCTGCAGGATGACGACGATCAGTGGATGAGCCTGCGCTACGATCTGACCGCGCCGCTCGCCCGTCATGTCGCGGAAAACTTCAACGAAATCCAGCTGCCATACCGCACCTATCGCGCTGGCTACGTGTTCCGCAATGAAAAGCCCGGCCCCGGCCGCTTCCGGCAGTTCATGCAGTTCGATGCCGATACGGTGGGCGCCGCCGGCGTGCAGGCCGATGCCGAAATGTGCATGATGATGGCCGATACGCTGGAAGCGCTCGGAATCAAGCGCGGCGATTACGTCATTCGCGTCAACAACCGCAAGGTGCTTGATGGCGTCATGGAAGCCATCGGCCTCGGCGGCGAGGAAAATGCCGGCCGTCGTCTGAATGTGCTGCGCGCCATCGACAAGCTCGACAAGTTCGGTCCTGAAGGGGTGAGGTTGCTGCTCGGTCCCGGTCGCAAGGACGAGTCCGGTGATTTCACCAAGGGCGCGGGCCTTGGCGAGGAGCAGATCGAAAAGGTCCTGTTTTTCGTCGGCATCAAGGACTATACGGCAAGCGCCGATGATCTGGCGAAACTGGTTGCGGGCACCTCGAAAGGCGCGGAAGGCGTTGATGAACTGAACATCATCGGCGCTCTGGTCTCCGGTGCCGGTTACGATGCGACGCGCATCAAGATCGACCCCTCCGTCGTTCGCGGCCTCGAATATTATACCGGCCCGGTCTATGAGGCCGAGCTGTCCTTCGATGTCACCAATGAAAAGGGCGAAAAGGTCGTGTTCGGCTCGGTCGGCGGCGGCGGGCGTTATGACGGTCTCGTCTCGCGCTTCATGGGCCAGCCGGTTCCGGCCACGGGCTTCTCCATCGGTGTTTCGCGCCTGATGACGGCGTTGAAGAACCTCGGCAAGCTCGGCCAGGTCAAGCCGCTCGCACCGGTTCTGATCACCGTCATGGATGGCAATGTGGAAAGCATGGGCCGTTACCAGCGCTTCACGCAGGCGCTGCGCTCCGAGGGCATCCGTGCTGAAATGTACCAGGGCAACTGGAAGAAATTCGGCAACCAGCTGAAATATGCCGACCGTCTCGGCTCCCCCATCGCCATCATCCAGGGCGGTGACGAGCGTGCCGAAGGCGTGGTCCAGATCAAGGATCTGATCGAAGGCAAGCGCCTCTCCGGCGAAATCGAGGACAATGCCAGCTGGCGCGAGGCGCGCGTGGCGCAGGTCAGCGTGCCGGAGGCCGAACTGGTGGCGAAGGTCCGCGAGATTCTGGAGCATCAGGCAGAGGACGTTCGCCGCGCCGCCGAAGGGCGCTGAAGCCATGGCGATCCTTGCGCTCGACCATGTTCAGCTGGCGATGCCGGCGGGCCGCGAAGATGAGGCGCGTGCCTTTTATGGCGGCCTGCTTGGCTTTGCGGAGCAGGTCAAACCCGCTAATCTGGCCGCGCGTGGCGGATGCTGGTTTACCTGCGGCCCGATAAAGCTGCATCTTGGCGTTGAGCAGGATTTCCGGCCGGCGCGGAAAGCCCATCCGGCCTTTCTGGTCGATGATCTGGTGATCTTGCGAAAAACACTTGAAACTGCGGGCTGCCATGTGATTGAGGATGAGCCGTTTGAAGGATATCACCGGTTTTATGTCCATGATCCCTTCGGAAACCGTATCGAATTGATGCAACCGCTCGAACCGTGACGAAAAGTACCGTTTCATGCCCCTGATCGACATGCCGGAATTTTCCGGAGAGCTACTGGAAGAATTCGCCGCGCGCCGCACGAGCCGGGTGAACACGCCCGTCATCCAGCCCGCCGAACCGTTTCTGGATATGGCCGGCGAGGATTTGCGCCGCCGTATCTTCATGACGGAGAGCGAGACGGGGACGAGTCTTTGCCTTCGCCCCGAATTTACCATCCCGGTTTGCCTGCGCCATATCGAGACGGCGACCGGCACGCCGAAGCGTTATTCCTATCTCGGCGAGGTCTTCCGCCAGCGCCGTGAGGGTGCGAACGAGTTTTATCAGGCCGGTATCGAAGACCTTGGCGATACCGATATTGCCGCTGCCGATGCCCGTGCCGTCATCGATGCGACCGGTATTCTGCAGCGCCTGCTGCCGGGCCGGGCGCTTGCCGTCACGCTGGGTGATCAGCAGGTGTTCGAGGCGGTGGTTGCCGCCCTTGGACTGCCGCTCGGTTGGCAGAAGCGGCTGGTGCAGGCCTTTGGCGATATGGCGCAGCTCGACGCGCTGCTGGAAAGCCTCGTGCATCCCAAGCCGATGACCGGTCTTGATGCCCGGGTCGCGGGCCTGCTGGCGACTGGCGACGAGGCGGTGCTGGTCGATTATCTCGATACGGTGATGCAAGAGACCGGCTATTCCACCAATGCCAGCCGTTCGCCGCAGGAAATCGCCCGCCGTCTGCGGGAGAAACTGGCGCTTGCGGCCACCCGCCTGCCGGATGATAGCTTCGCGCTGCTCAAGCAGTTTCTGGCCCTGAAAGCGCCCCTGCCGCAGGCTTCGCAGGTTCTGGCTGATTTTGCCGCAAAGGCGAAGCTGAAACTTGACGGCGCGCTTTCCGCTTTCGACAAACGTGTCGCAGCCCTTGCCAATGCCGGTGTCGATCTTGAGACCGTCACCTATGGCGCGGCCTTCGGCCGTCCGCTCGATTATTATACCGGCCTTGTTTTCGAGGTGGTGGAAGCGGGTGGAGACAGCGTTCTGGCCGGTGGCGGCCGTTTCGACCGGCTGCTGACGCTGCTCGGCGCACAGGAAAAAATACCGGCTGTGGGTTTTTCGCTCTGGCTGGATCGCATCGAAGCGGTGCGGGGGAGCGACAAGCCATGATCACCATCGCATTGCCCTCCAAGGGCCGTATGAAGGAAGACGCTTCCGCCGTTCTGGAACGCGCCGGATTGAAGGTCGCGGCAGTCGGCAACGACCGCTCCTATCGCGGCCGTATCGAAGGACGGGACGATATCGAGATCGCCTATCTGTCGGCCTCCGAGATCGCCCGCGAGATCGGCGCGGGCACGGTGGATTTCGGCGTGACGGGTGAGGACCTTGTGCGCGAGGGACTGACCAATGCCGATGCGCAGGTGGAATTCTGCGCCCGCCTCGGTTTCGGTCATGCCGACGTCGTGGTCGCCGTGCCGGAAATCTGGCTGGATGTGGACAGCATGGCCGATCTCGGCGATGTCGCTTCGGAATTCCGCGCCCGTCATGGCCGCAGGCTGGCGATCGCCACCAAATACTGGCGGCTGACGCAGCAGTTCTTTTCGCGCCAGCACGGCATCCAGCTTTACCGTATCGTTGAAAGCCTTGGCGCGACCGAGGGTGCGCCGGCGGCGGGGCAGGCGGATATCATCGTCGATATCACCTCAACCGGTTCGACGCTGAAAGCCAATCATCTGAAAATCCTCTCCGACGGCATCATTGTCCGTTCGGAGGCCTGCTTTGTCCGCGCCCGTAAGCCGGAGCACGATGGCGATGCAAGGGTTGAGGAGATCGCGTCGCGCATAAGAGCGGCGGTCTGACGCCAGACAAAAAAAGCCGCCGGAGCGATCCGGCGGCTTTTTTGTTGGTCGATCTATCTGGCTCAGGCGTGGGCCACAGCCGCGCCGCGCTTTGCGTCGACGGAGTAGGCGCCAGCGCCGAAGGCGGCAAGCAGGATGTAAGCGCCGGCAAGCGTGATGTTCTTCACCATCATGATGCCGTTCAGCGTGTTGATCCAGCCAAGAGCCGGCTCAGGCCAGCCGGGAACGGCAACGGTGCCGCTGTGGAAAACCAGACCGGTGAAGACGCAGAAGACGGCAAGCGCCCAGGCGGCGATTTTGGTCTGGAAACCAGCGAGAATGGCAAGACCGGCAACGAGTTCGAACAGGCCTGCGACATAGGCAAGCGCGGTTGCGGCGGGCAGGCCGGCGCCGGTGATCATGCCGGCCGTGCCGGCCGGATCGACGAGCTTGCTGAAGCCCGAAGTAATGAAGATGAAGGAAAGCAGAATGCGGGCGATGAGAACGAGAACGTTCTGGCTGCTGGACATGGATATCTCCGGTAATTGATCGGCGTGTTGCCGGTTGATCTGCAGGGCAATGTCTGGAGACATCAATGTCGGAAAATCACTCATCCATAAAGATGAACAACAGAAGACAAATTGTCTTCATTTTGTGAACGGTGGATGGCATCGCTGCAAAAAGCCTTAGGCGGCGAAGCGAATATCCTCAAGACGCGGAAACAGGAAAAGCCCTGATATGCGCCCTTGCTGGCCGTCTTCGAAGCCGGAAGATTCACCCATGCAGATGACCGGCTGCCGCATTGCCGGCAAGATGGAGAGGCCGGTTGAAAAACAGAAACGTGAGGGCGCCGTGGAAACCTGCTCGAAAAGTTCCAGCACGCGGGCGTGGTCAGCGCGGTCGTAACAGCGGACAAGGCTCAGCAACCCGCACTCGCCCGGCGGCAGGCCGTGCATGAATGATGCGTGTTCGCCGAGCCGGATGACGCCGCTCGAAAGATCGCTGCTCCACTCCTCCGAAATGAAGAAATGCGACATGGTCCGGGGATCGGGCGTGGTCGTCACCGCCGTTGGCAGAGCATCGTTGCGTCTTGATATTTCAAACAAATCGCGCCCCCGCATGAACACGTGCCAGCGCCGCCATTTCTAGCGCCACTGCCAGGTTGAACCTTTACCGCCACCCGCAGTCGAACGTGTTTGCCAAGCATCGAAACCCCTTCAATGCTCGCCGCCCAGTCGCGGAACCCTTACGGGGGCTGACTTATAGTTTATTTTCCCCTACCTACAACAACCAGTCAGTGAGAAAATCAAAAATATTATGTATTTCTTCTTCAAAATCGCGAGATTTGCGAAAAAGCACAACTAAATAGCGCACTTATAAGCCGGTCCGAGTGGAAATCAGGCCCGTATGGGGTGGTGATTCGCTCATGGCGCTGCCGCATTATTGCATGGGATGGCAAAAAATAGCCGGATAAAATCACGGCTGTTCCAAAACGGGACAATATTTGAGCGCTTCCGCTTTCGGCCTTCAGAATTATGCAACCGGTTGATTTTATTAGGCATCTCTCGCAAGAGAGACGACGTCCTCCTCGGCCTCGTGCCGAGGATCTAATCACGTCGCGGGAAATCAATCGGTTGCAGATCCCCGGGACAGGCCCAAAGATGACGCCCCTTTCGTCAAACGTGCAGGGACGGCAAAGAAAAAGGGCGGTCCGAAGACCGCCCTTTCTTATTCCAGTGACAGGACTGATTAGAAGTCCATGCCGCCCATGCCGCCACCGGGCATCTGCGGCATTGCCGATTCCTTCTTCGGAAGCTCGGCGATCATGGCTTCGGTGGTGATCAGCAGCGAAGCAACCGAAGCTGCGTTCTGCAGAGCCGTACGTACAACCTTGACCGGGTCGACGATGCCGAGCTGGATCAGGTCGCCATATTCGCCGGTCTGGGCGTTGTAGCCGTAGTTGTCTTCGTTCTTGTCGAGGATCTTGCCGACAACGATGGAAGCTTCGTCACCTGCGTTTTCTGCGATCTGGCGAACCAGAGACTGCAGAGCCTTACGCACGATGTTGATGCCGGCTTCCTGGTCGTCGTTTGCACCCTTGACGGTGATCTTCGTGGAAGAACGCAGCAGGGCAACGCCGCCGCCCGGTACGATACCTTCCTGAACAGCAGCGCGCGTCGCGTTGAGAGCGTCGTCAATGCGGTCCTTCTTTTCCTTCACTTCAACTTCCGTCGAACCGCCAACGCGGATCACGGCAACGCCGCCAGCGAGCTTGGCAAGACGTTCCTGCAGCTTTTCGCGGTCGTAGTCGGAAGTGGTTTCTTCGATCTGCGCCTTGATCTGGGCAACGCGGCCTTCGATGTCGGACTTCTGGCCTGCGCCGTCAACGATCGTGGTGTTTTCCTTGGAGATCGAAACCTTCTTCGACTTGCCGAGCATGTCGAGGGTAACGCTTTCGAGCTTGATGCCGAGGTCTTCGGAAATGACGGTACCACCGGTCAGGATGGCGATGTCTTCCAGCATGGCCTTGCGGCGGTCGCCGAAGCCCGGAGCCTTGACGGCAGCGATCTTGAGGCCGCCACGCAGCTTGTTGACGACGAGCGTTGCAAGAGCTTCGCCTTCTACGTCTTCAGCGATGATGACGAGCGGCTTGCCGGTCTGAACGACAGCTTCGAGAACCGGCAGCATAGCCTGGAGGTTCGAAAGCTTCTTTTCGTGCAGAAGGATGTATGCGTCTTCGAGGTCCGCAACCATCTTTTCCGGGTTGGTCACGAAGTAAGGCGACAGGTAGCCGCGGTCGAACTGCATGCCTTCGACGACTTCGAGTTCGGTTTCAGCGGTCTTGGCTTCTTCAACGGTGATGACGCCTTCGTTGCCGACGCGCTGCATTGCTTCAGCAATGTCGAGACCGATCTGACGCTCGCCGTTTGCAGAGATCGTGCCGACCTGTGCAACTTCTTCCGAAGTGTTGATCTTCTTGGCCTTGGCCTGAAGGTCCTTGACGACTTCTGCAACGGCCAGATCGATACCGCGCTTGAGGTCCATCGGGTTCATGCCGGCAGCAACTGCCTTTGCACCTTCGCGAACGATGGCCTGGGCCAGAACGGTCGCGGTGGTGGTGCCGTCACCAGCGATGTCGTTGGTCTTGGAAGCGACTTCGCGAACGAGCTGTGCGCCCATGTTCTCGAACTTGTCTTCCAGTTCGATTTCCTTGGCGACCGAAACGCCGTCCTTGGTGATGCGCGGAGCGCCGAAGGACTTGTCGATAACGACGTTACGACCCTTCGGGCCGAGGGTGACCTTCACTGCATCAGCGAGAATGTCGACGCCCTTGAGCATCTTTTCGCGCGCTGAGCGGCCGAATTTGACTTCTTTGGCTGCCATTTTCAAAACTCCTGGTTTCGAACGGCCGGAATGGATCCGGCTTGAAATTTAAGGAAACGATGGGTTCGGCGAAATCAGCCGATGATACCCATGATGTCGGCTTCCTTCATGATCAGAAGGTCTTCGCCGTCGAGCTTGACTTCGGTGCCCGACCACTTGCCGAACAGGACGCGATCGCCAACCTTGACGTCGAGAGCGACGACCTTGCCGGCCTCATCGCGAGCGCCGGAACCGACGGCGACGATTTCGCCTTCCTGCGGCTTTTCCTTGGCGGTATCGGGAATGATGATGCCGCCCTTGGTCTTTGCTTCGGATTCAACGCGACGAACCACGACGCGATCGTGAAGCGGGCGGAAATTGGTGCTTGTCATTGCCTAATCCCTCGATCAAATGACTGCGCGAGCTTTTGGAACTCGCCTGATGGGTGTTAGCACTCTCCTTTATCGAGTGCCAGCGGAACCGAGATAAGGAGGGCGTCTGCCGGAGTCAAGAACGCCCTGTCTGAAAAATTTCATGGCTTATGGTTATCAGCGTTCCATGACAGAAATTTCCCATGTGCGGATGCGCGCCATGACGACATTCTTTTCGCGCGATGCGCGTCGCATCCATCTGCGGGACATTTGTGTTCATGCTGCGTCAGGCGGGGCCGAAGACCGGTCACGCACCGCTTTTTTCCTTGCCATCGGCGTCCCGCTTTGCGATGTGACGCTCACCCTCTTCTCGCATCCGGAAAGCATCTCATGGCCCACCGCATTCTCACTCTCGGCGAAATCACTGATGGGTTCGACGTTATTCTTTCGGATGTCTGGGGCGTGCTGCACAATGGGGTGAGCGCCTTTCCGGATGCGGCGGTTGCGCTGCGGGAAGCGCGCAAGGCTGGCAAGACGGTGGTGCTCATCACCAATTCGCCGCGTCCCGCCCCCGGCGTCATCGCCCAGCTTCGCGTTCTCGGCGTGCCTGATGAGGCCTATGACCGCATCATCACCTCGGGCGACGTTACCCGTGGTCTGATCGCGGAAGGCCCGAAAAAGGTCTTCCTGCTCGGCCCGGAACGGGACATGCCGCTGCTGGAAGGTCTCGATGTCGAATGTGTCGGCGAGGCGGAAACGGAATCCGTGGTCTGCACCGGCTTCTTCGACGACGAGACGGAGACGCCCGAAGACTATACCGAAATGCTCAAGGGCTTCATTGCCCGCAAGGTGCCGATGATCTGCGCCAACCCCGATCTGGTGGTGGAACGCGGCGAGCGCATCATTCCCTGCGCCGGCGCCATGGCCGCCTATTACGAACAGCTCGGCGGCGAAGTCCGCATTGCCGGCAAGCCGCATGCGCCGATCTATGAAGCCTGCTTAGCTGCGGCCAGGGAAGTGCGCGGCGCCTTCGCCAAGGATCGCGTGCTCGCCATCGGTGACGGCATGCCGACGGATGTGAAGGGCGCGATTGCGAGCGGTCTCAACCTTCTCTATATCAGCGGCGGCATTCACGCTGCCGAATATACGCTGAACGGCCAGACGGACGAGGCGCTTCTCAACGCCTATCTCAAGGGGCAGGGTGCTGCTCCCGGCTGGTGGATGCCCCGTCTCGCCTGAGGATATCTCGCCTGAGGAATAGCTGGCGCAGGAATGGATCGATTGCCATGACCGTCTTTCACCGCAATGAAAAAAAGGAGCCGCTGCCGGAAGCTCTTCGTGGCGGCGTCATCGCCATCGGCAATTTCGACGGCGTGCATCGCGGCCACCGGGCTGTGCTGGATCGTGCTCTGGAACTGGCGGAAGCCCGTGGCGTTCCCGCGCTGGTGCTGACCTTCGAGCCGCATCCCCGTTCCGTCTTCCGTCCCGACACGCCGGTGTTTCGCCTCACGCCCGCGCCTTTGAAGGCGCGCATCCTTGAGGCCATCGGTTTCCGCTCCGTCATCGAATATCCCTTCGACCGGGAATTTTCGCAGCGCTCGGCGGAGGAATTCGTTCAATCCATCCTGGTCGACTGGCTTCATGCCAGCGCCGTCGTCACCGGCTTCGATTTCCATTTCGGCAAGGGCCGCGAAGGCGGCCCGGCATTCCTGATGGAGGCCGGCAAACGCCATGGTTTTGACGTGACGCTGGTGGATGCCTTCCGCGACGAGGGTGCGGATGTCGTCTCCTCCAGCCGTATCCGCTCGCTTCTGTGCGACGGTGATGTGGCAGGCGCCGCAGGCCTGCTCGGATACCGCTTCACGGTGGAAAGCGAGGTCATCGGCGGCCAGAAGCTGGGGCGCACGCTGGGTTATCCCACCGCCAACATGGCGCTCGCCCCGGAAACGGAACTGAAGGCCGGCATCTATGCCGTGCGGTTCCGTCGCCCCGATGGTTCTATCCACGATGGCGTGGCAAGCTTCGGTTATCGTCCGACCGTCACCGAAAACGGCGCGGCGCTGCTCGAAACATTCGTCTTCGATTTCTCCGGCGATCTGTACGGCGAGGTCTGTTCGGTCTCCTTCTTCGGTCACCTGCGCGATGAACTGAAATTCGATGGCCTCGATCCGCTCGTCGCCCAGATCAGGCGCGATGAAGAAGAGGCGAGAGCGATGTTATCGGGCGTGCGCCCGCTCAGCGCGTTGGATGCGAAGATTGCGTTTTGATCTGATGAGACCTGTCAGCCCATATTCCGGGCTATATTGCCGTCGCTTTTCTCTTCCTTTTTGCCGGAAAACCGCATAAACAACCGGCCATGTCCCAATACCGGTTGAAGTTTACAGTTCAGATTGGCCGAATTATTGGCCCGGCCTTCCGCCCGCTCTGACGAGCCGGAAGGTCCGGGATTTTGGCGCTTGTCATGGCATTTGTCATGGCGCTTTCCGTATTTGCCCCTCTTTGAAATTGAGACGGCGCGACCGACACGGCGCGCAACAACGGTACGATTATGAGCGACACCGCAGAAAAACTGGACTACTCCTCCACCCTCTATCTGCCGCAGACGGATTTTCCGATGCGCGCTGGCCTGCCGCAGAAGGAACCGGAAACGGTGAAGCGCTGGCAGGAGATGGGCCTCTACAAGCGCCTGCGCGCCTCCGCCGCCGGCCGCGAGAAATTCGTGCTGCATGACGGCCCGCCCTATGCCAACGGCAACATCCATATCGGCCATGCACTGAACAAGATCCTGAAGGACGTCATCACCCGCTCTTTCCAGATGCGCGGCTTCGACGCCAATTACGTTCCGGGCTGGGATTGCCACGGCCTGCCGATCGAATGGAAGATCGAGGAAGCCTATCGCGCCAAGGGCAAGAACAAGGACGAGGTTCCGGTCAACGAATTCCGTAAGGAATGCCGTGACTTCGCGGCCGGCTGGATCAAGGTCCAGGCCGAAGAGTTCAAGCGTCTCGGCATCGAGGGCGACTTCGAAAATCCCTACACGACGATGAACTTCCACGCCGAAGCCCGCATCGCCGGCGAACTCCTGAAGATCGCCCGCACCGGCCAGCTCTATCGCGGCTCCAAGCCGATCATGTGGTCGGTCGTCGAGCGCACGGCGCTGGCGGAAGCCGAAGTCGAATATGCGGATGTCGAGAGTGACATGATCTGGGTGAAGTTCCCGGTAAAGGACGCTGCGCCCGCGCTTGCCGGCGTTTCCGTCGTCATCTGGACGACCACACCGTGGACCATCCCCGGCAACCGCGCCATCGCGTTTTCTTCGCGGGTCGAATATGGCCTGTTCGAAGTCGAGAGCGCCCAGAATGATTTCGGTCCGCAGCCGGGTGAAAAGCTGATCTTCGCCAGGAAGCTCGCCGATGAGGCCGCAGCCAAGGCAAAGCTGACCTTCAAGATCGTTCGCGACGTGAAAACCGAAGAACTGGCCGCCATCACCTGCGCCCATCCTTTGGCGTCGCTTGGCTATGATTTCCCGGTTCCGCTTCTCGAAGGCGATCACGTCACCGACGATGCCGGTACGGGCTTCGTGCACACCGCGCCGAGCCACGGTCGTGAGGACTTTGACGTCTGGACCGCGCATCAGCGCGAGCTGGAAGCGCGCGGCGTTTCGTCGGCCATCCCATTCCCGGTCGGTGACGATGGTTTCTACACCGAAGACGCTCCCGGTTTCGGCCCGTCCGCCGAAGGCGGCGCTGCCCGCGTCATGGACGATAACGGCAAGAAGGGCGACGCCAACGACCGCGTCATCAAGGCGCTGATCGCTACCAATAACCTCTTTGCCCGCGGCCGTCTGAAGCACAGCTATCCGCATAGCTGGCGCTCCAAGAAGCCGGTCATCTTCCGCAACACGCCGCAATGGTTCGTCTATATGGACAAGGAACTGGGCGACGGCACGACGCTGCGTTCGCGCTCCTTGAACGCCATCGATCAGACCCGCTTCGTTCCGGCCTCCGGCCAGAACCGCCTGCGCGCCATGATCGAAGGCCGTCCCGACTGGGTTCTGTCGCGCCAGCGCAGCTGGGGCGTGCCGATCGCCGTTTTCGCAGACGAGCATGGTGAGGTTCTGGTCGACGAGGCCGTCAACGCCCGTATCATCGAGGCTTTCGAAGCTGAAGGTGCGGATGCCTGGTTTGCCGAAGGCGCCAAGGAACGTTTCCTCGGCAATGACCACGACCACGCCAAATGGCAGCAGGTCATGGACATCCTCGATGTGTGGTTCGACAGCGGTTGCACCCACACCTTCACGCTTGAAGACCGCCCGGACATGAAGTGGCCGGCGGATGTCTATCTCGAAGGTTCCGACCAGCATCGCGGCTGGTTCCATTCGTCGCTGCTCGAAAGCTGCGCGACGCGCGGCCGCGCGCCCTATAACGCCGTTGTCACCCATGGTTTCACCATGGATGAGAAGGGCGAGAAGATGTCCAAGTCCAAGGGCAACGTCGTCTCGCCGCAGGAAGTCATGAAGGACGCCGGCGCCGATATCCTGCGCCTGTGGGTCATGACGACGGATTACTGGGAAGACCAGCGTCTCGGCAAGGCCATCATCCAGACCAATGTCGATGCCTATCGCAAGCTGCGTAACACCATCCGCTGGATGCTCGGTACGCTCGCTCATTATGAGGGCGAAGAGATCGCCTATGACGATCTGCCGGAGCTGGAAAAGCTGGTGCTGCATCGCCTGTCCGATCTGGATAAGGTCGTGCGCGAGGGTTATGACGGCTTCGAGTTCAAGAAGATCGCCCGCGCGCTGGTGGATTTCGCCAATGTCGAGCTTTCGGCCTTCTATTTCGATATCCGCAAGGACACGCTCTATTGCGACGCGCCGTCGTCGCTGAAGCGCCGGGCATCGCTGTCGGTCATCGCCAAGCTGTTCGATTGCCTTGTTTCCTGGCTCGCGCCCATGCTGCCCTTCACCACCGAAGAAGCGTGGCTATCGCGTTATCCGGATGCGGAATCGGTGCATCTTGCCCAGTTCCCGGAAATCCCGGCGGAATGGAAGAACGACGCGCTGGAAGCGAAGTGGGAGAAAATCCGCAAGGTCCGCACGGTCGTGACAGGCGCGCTGGAAGTCGAACGCCGCGAAAAGCGTATCGGCTCCTCGCTCGAAGCCGCGCCCGTCGTGCACATTGCCGACGCCGATCTTCTGGCGGCGCTGAAGGGGCAGGATTTCGCCGAAATCTGCATCACCTCGGCCATCTCGGTGGTTGGTGACGAAGGCCCCGCCGATGGCTTCCGCCTGCCGGAAGTGGCAAAGGTCGTGGTCGAGCAGAAGCTGGCGGAGGGCGTAAAATGCGCTCGCTCCTGGCGCATCACCACCGATGTCGGTTCCGATCCGGACTATCCGGAGGTTTCCGCCCGCGATGCGGCCGCGCTGCGCGAGCTTGCAGCCCTCGCATAATGAAAATGGCCGGATGAATTGCGCTTTGCCTCTTCATCCGGTACACCTGCCTGAAAATGGCCGGATTTGCACGGCAATGCGGGCTGCCGCCTGCCGAAAGACGATGTCTGGCGCAGTGGGACGGACGGCTGGAAGGGTTTCGATGAAGACGATGCAGGGTAATGCGCAGGGTTTGGGCATGTTTCGCACGGTTGTTGGCATCACGGCGATAGGCGTGTTGCTCGGCGCCTGCACGAGCCCGACCTACGGTACGGGCAAGACGGCGGCTGAACAGCTTGTCGACGATCTTGGCAACGCGACCTCGATCACCGGTGACCAGAGCAAGCGCAACCTGAAATACAGCCCCCGCCCGGGTCTCGTCGTTCCCGCCCAGACCCGTGCCGAACAGCTGGCCACGCCGCAGCAGAACATGGCAAGCCGCGAAAACAACCCGCAATGGGTGGAATCGCCGGAAGAGACCCGCGAGCGCCTGCGCGACGAGGCGGATGCCAATAAGAACAACCCGCATTACCGCTCGCCGTTGCTCGCCGGTAACGGCACTGCCGGCCAGATGACCGAAAGCCAGAAATGGGAAGCCTTCCGCAAGGCGAAGGCCGAAGCCCAGGGCGGCTCGGTCGTCAACGCCCAGCGCAAGTTCCTCACCGACCCGCCGGCTGAATATCGCAGCGTCCCGCAGGATCAGTTGACCGATCTCGGCGAGCCTGAGCAGAAAAAAGAAAAGCGCCGCAAGAAAGAAGCGGCTGTCGCCGGCACCGGCAAGAGCTGGTGGAACCCCTTCCAGTAAAAACGAATGGCTGATGGCCTGCGGGAAAGCATGAGCCTCCCGCCGGCCGCTCAATCGTCGAGGCGTTTCTCGCGAAAGAATTGCCGCAGGATGTCGGCACTTTCGCTTTCCGCCAGCCCGGAATAGACATCCGGCGCGTGGTGGCAGGTCGGCTGGCTGAAGAAGCGCACGCCATTATGCACCGCGCCGCCCTTCGGGTCTTCCGCGCCATAATAGAGCCGGCGGATACGGGCGAATGAAATCGCCGCAGCACACATGGTGCAGGGCTCCAGTGTCACGTAGAGATCAGCGCCGGGCAGGCGTTCCTGCTCCAGCGCTTCGCAGGCCATGCGGATCACGGCGATTTCGGCGTGCGCCGTCACATCATTCAATTCACGGGTCCGGTTGCCGGAACGGGCGATGACGCGGCCGTCCAGAACCAGTACGGCGCCGATCGGAACCTCCTGCCGCTCGCCGGCGGCACGGGCTTCCGCCAGCGCCAGTTCCATGAAATGCGTCCTTTCGGCCATTGCGTTTCAATTTCCTCTTAACCCTTGTGCTTGGACCTGATAGGACAGCCCAAACAACAGGCAAACAGCAAATGACTTTTAAAGACAAGCCGAAGCGTGACGGCGGCAAGACAATTAGCCGCGACAAGAAGCCGAAAGGCCCCGGCAAGCCCGCCGCAGAGCGCGAAAAGAAACCGACCGAGGCAAAGGCCGCCCCGGCGCCGGAAACCGTTGGCGGCTCCAAGCCCGAGCGCATTTCCAAGATCATGGCGCGCGCAGGTGTGGCCTCGCGCCGCGATGTCGAGCGCATGATCATGGAAGGCCGCGTGTCGCTGAACGGCGTCAAGCTGGATACACCGGTGGTCAACGCCACGCTGTCCGACAAGATCGAAGTCGACGGCATGCCGATTCGCGGTGCCGAGCGCACGCGCCTGTGGCTCTATCACAAGCCCGCCGGTCTGGTGACGACCAACTCAGACCCGGAAGGCCGCCCCACCGTTTTCGACAATCTGCCGAGCGAACTGCCGCGCGTTCTGTCCATCGGCCGCCTCGATATCAATACCGAAGGCCTGCTGCTGCTCACCAATGATGGCGGTCTTTCCCGCGTGCTGGAACTGCCGACCACCGGCTGGCTGCGCCGTTACCGCGTGCGCGCCCATGGCGAGGTTGATCAGGCAGCGCTCGACAAGCTGAAGGAAGGCATTGCCGTCGATGGCGTGCTCTACGGCGCAATCGACGCGACGCTCGACCGTACCCAGGGTCACAACGTCTGGATCAGCATGGGCCTGCGTGAAGGCAAGAACCGCGAGATCAAGAACGTGCTCGGCGCACTCGGCCTCGAGGTCAACCGCCTGATCCGCGTTTCCTACGGTCCGTTCCAGCTCGGCGATCTCGCCGAAGGCAAGGTGCTGGAAGTGCGCGGCCGCATGCTGCGCGACCAGCTCGGACCGCGTCTGATCGAACAGGCCGGCGCCAATTTTGACGCGCCGATCTATAATGCGCCCGTTGAAGACGAGGAAGACAACACGCCGAAGCGGGCGGTGAAGTCCGAATGGGCAAAGAGCGATGCGCCGGAAGGCAAGCCGCGTTTCGACAAGGCTGCCGGCAAGCCGGAAGACCGTCGCGAAAAGGCGCTCGGACGGCTGGATACCAAGCGCGGCGACAAGCCGGCTGGCAAGTTCGGCTCCAAGCCCGCCGGGAAATTTGGCGCAAAGGGCCGCAGCGAGGATGATGGCGACGACCGCCGCCCACGCCAGCCCGCCGGCACCAGCCGCACGGCCAATGTCTGGATGGCGCCCGGTGCAAGGCCCACCCGTGATGGCAAGGAGCGCAAGTCTTCCGCCCGCGCGGAAGCCGAAAACCTCTTCAAGAAGCCTTCCGCCCAGGACGAGGCGCGCCGCAACGTTGTGCGGCATGCGGATGCCGATGGCGAGTGGATCCGCTCAGATTCCCCCCGCGAAGAAGAAGGTGGCCGCGGACGCGGCGACCGTCCGCGCGGCGAAAAGAGCTTTGGCGATCGTGGTGGCCGCGGCGGAAAGCCGTTCGGCGACCGGCCATTCCGCGACAAGCCGCGTGAAGAAGGTGATCGCCCGCGTGGCGACCGTCCGCGCGGCGAAAAGAGCTTCGGTGACCGCCCGGCGCGCGGCGGCAAACCTTTCGGCGACCGGCCGTTCCGTGACAAGCCGCGTGAAGAGGGTGATCGTCCGCGCAGTGACCGTCCACGCGGCGAAAAGAGTTTCGGTGATCGCACCGCCCGCGGTGAAAAACCTTTCGGTGACCGTCCGTTCCGCGACAGGCCCCGTGAAGACGGTGAGCGCCCACGCGGCGAGCGCCCGGCGGGAGACAAGCCTCGTGGCGGCAAGCCGGGCGGTAAACCCGGATTCGGCAAACCGTCCTTCGGAAAATCGGGCGAGCGTGGCGAACGTTCGGGTTTCTCAGGCAAGAGCAAAGGCCCCGGTGGTCCCGGCGGCGGCAAGCCGGGCGGCAAAGGCCCGGGTGGCAAACCTTCTGGAGGCAGGGGAATGACACGTAATGCGGATCGTAGGCGGTGAGTTCCGCGGCCGGACACTGGCCGCGCCGAAATCGAATTCCATTCGTCCGACCATCGACAGGACGCGGGAAAGCCTCTTCAACATTTTAAGCCACGCCTATCCGGAAAGTCTGGACGGCACGCGCGTTCTGGACGTTTTTGCCGGAACGGGCGCGGTTGGTCTGGAGGCGCTTTCGCGCGGCTGTCGTGTGGCGCTCTTCGTCGAAAACGGCGTCGAGGGCAGGGGGCTGCTCTGGGAAAATATCGATGCGCTGGGTCTGCATGGCCGCGCCCGCATTTTGCGGCGTGACGCCACCAAGCTCGGTGGTGTCAATAATATCGAGCCCTTCGATCTTCTCTTCGCCGACCCGCCCTATGGCCATGGCCATGGTGAGAAGGCTTTCTCTGCAGCCCATGGCGGCGGCTGGCTGACACCTGGCGCGCTTGCCATTCTGGAAGAGCGCGGCGATGTGGCGGTGAAGGTCGATCCGGTATTCAAGCCGCTCGAAAGCCGCATCTTCGGCGACACGAAAATGCATTTCTACCGCTACGAGCCCTAGAACCTTTCCAGGAAAAGTGGAGCCCGGTTTTCCGTCCGGAAATGCGACAGAACAAAGAGTTAGAGTGTTTTCGCGATTCGAAGAAAAGCGAAAACACTCTAATAGGAACGCCTCCCGTCACGCCACGGTCTTGTCTTGTTTGCCAAATAGGCAGAGTCTTTGCCGCGGAAAGAATTTGGGTGTTCGCATGGAGCAGGGTGTAAACGAAAGCATCACGATCGTCCGCGCCGGGGAAGAGGTTCTCCAAGTTGACGGCGCGGGTGGCCACGAGCCGACATTCGGACTGGCGCTCGGCGGCGGCGGGGCGCGGGGCATCTGCCACATCAACGTCATCGAGGCGCTGGACGAACTCGGCATCCGGCCCGTCGCGATTTCCGGTTCTTCCATCGGCTCCATCATCGGCGCGGGCATGGCAGCCGGCATGACCGGCCGCGAAATCCGCGAATACACGCTTGAACTCATGGGACGAAAGGGCTCGGTCGCCAACCGGCTCTGGAGCCTCGGCCCGGCATCGATGCGCCACGCGGTGGACGGTTTTCGCCTTGGGCAGTTCAACCTCGAACTCATTCTGCACGCGCTGATGCCGCAGGCTCTGCCGAAGGATTTTTCGGAGCTTGCCATTCCGCTCAAAGTGATAACCACAGACTATTACGCGCAGACCGAAGTGGTGGTGGAACGCGGGGAGATCATCCAGGCGCTGGCGGCATCCGCGGCCATTCCGGCACTGTTCATGCCTGTTCGTATCGATGGCCGCATCATGATCGATGGCGGCATCTTCAACCCCGTGCCCTATGAACATCTGCTGGATCGGGCCGATATCGTCATCGGCGTCGATGTCGTCGGCGGCCCCGAAGGCGACGGCACCACCATGCCGAACCGGCTGGACAGCCTGTTCGGCGCCAGCCAGCTGATGATGCAGGCGGCAATCGCCCTGAAACTGAGGTTACGCCCGCCGCATATTTTCCTGCGCCCGCCGGTGCACCGTTTCGGCGTGCTGGATTTCCTGAAGTCCGAGGAGGTGCTGAACGCGTCGGCTAGCATCAAGGACGACCTGAAACGGCAGATCGACATGCAGGTGGAGCTGTTTCATCGCGGGCAGGGTGTGGAGGCTTGAGCGGTACGTCCTGGATATTCGCTGGGAAACAAATGGCGCTCTTCCAGCCATCGCCTTTGAATCACAGCGAAACTTCCGTCTCGCTCTCCTCCGAACCCTCTTCCTCCTCCCACTTTTCCGCCTTGGTCTTCGGCTTCATCAGCGGTTCCGGCTTCACCTCGCGCACCGGCTTGTTGTGCAGCATCTGCCGGCCGGCGGCGAGGCCTTCGACGGCCTGAAGCTCCAGCCGCTGCTCGTCGCGTTCGCGAATATCGTCGGCAATCGCCAACGCCCTTTCGCCGTCCATGTCGAGTCCCTCCAGAATGCGCCTGCCGAACAGCAGGCCGGATTCCAGCGTTTCGCGGATTTCATATTCCACGCCTCTTTTCCTGAGGTCGAGGGAATGCACGCGGTCATAAGAGCGGGCATAGATGCGCACGCTTGGAAATTCTGACTGGATCATGTCGATGATACGGTCGGTGACCTCCTTTTTATGGGTGCAGACCGCCACGAGATCGGCCCGCTCTATGCCTGCGGCGATCAGCACGTCCTTGCGGGTGCCGTCACCGAAAAAGATGCGAAAGCCGAACCGGGCGGCCTGACGCACGCGGTCGGCGGAACTGTCGATGACGGTCACGTCGCGCCCGCCGGCGAGAAGGATCTGCGAGGCAATCTGGCCGAAGCGGGAAAAGCCGATCATCAGCACATCCGCGCCCGCCCCGTCGAAATCCTCTTCCAGCTTGTCCTCTTCCGCATCCTCCGCCGTCAGCCGCCGCGAAATCACGGCCAGAAGCGGCGTCAGCGCCATGGAAAGCGTGACAACGGCAACGAGGATCGAGGCGGTTGCCTGCGGAAACAGCCCGGAGGCCGCCGCCGTGGTGAAAAGCACGAAACCGAATTCGCCGCCCTGCGCCAGAAGCAGCGCAATCCGGCTCGATGCATAACGCGAGGAGCCCGCGATGCGGCAGAGGCCATAGATCAGGGCAGCCTTCACCGCCATCATCGCCGGCACGGCGATCAGGATGAGGACGATGTGCTCATAAACGATATGGATGTGCAGTGACATGCCGACGGCCATGAAGAACAGCGCCAGAAACAGCCCGCGAAACGGCTCGATATCGGCCTCCAGCTCATGGCGATAGGAAGATTCCGACAGCATCAGCCCCGCCAGCAGCGCACCCATGCCCATGGAAAGCCCGACCATCTCCATGATGGCGGCAGCACCGATGACGACAAAAAGGGCGGCCGCGATCATCACTTCACGCGCACCCGTGCGGGCGATGATCTGGAACATCGGCGTGAGCAGGTAACGCCCGGCCAGCACCATGCCCGCCACCGCAACGACGGAGGCGATGAGATCGGACACCATCGAATCCGTCGGCACATCCGGGCGGTTGGAAAGAATGGTGACGAGGGCAAGAAGCGGCACGATGGCAAGGTCCTGAAACAGCAGGATAGAGAAGGACCGGTTGCCATGCCGCGTATTCATGTCGCCGTCATCGGCAAGGATTTGCAGCGCAAAGGCGGTGGAGGAAAGCGCAAGACCGAAACCCGCAACCACGCTTCCCCGCCAGTCGATCAGCCCCGCCCACCATGCAATGGCCGCCAGCACGCTGCCGGTCACCAGCACCTGAGCCAACCCCAGGCCTAAAATATCGCGCCGCATCTGCCAGATGCGTGAAGGCTTGAGCTCAAGGCCGATGATGAAGAGCAGGAAAACGACGCCCAGTTCCGAGACGTTGAAGATGTCCTTCGCATCCGTGACCAGATGCAGGAACGGGCCGATGATGATGCCGGCGACCAGATAACCGAGCACGGTGCCAAGCCCGAGCTTGCGGAAAACGGAGGCCGCGATGACTGCGCCGGCCAGAAGCAGCAATGGTTCGGAAAAGAGAGCGTCGTGCTCGGTCATGCGGGCGGACTTTCGAATAGGGTGGCGACAAAACCGTCCGAATGGAGAAAGCGGCGTTTCGCCCTTGATGCGGGGTTGCTGGCACAATAAATGGAACAGGAATGAAAGGCCAACTCATGTCCTCAGAAATAGATTCTTCCAAACTTCTCGATCGTGCCAGCGAACTTGTCGATCTTGCCCGTGCCGCCGGTGCGGATGAGGCGGATGCCGTTGTGGTCCGCTCCCGCTCGCAATCCGTCGGCGTGCGGCTCGGCAAGGTGGAAAGCACCGAATCCTCCGAAAGCGACGATTTTTCCCTGCGCGTCTTCGTTGGCCGCCGGGTGGCGAGCGTGTCCGCCAATCCCGGCTTCGATCTGAAGACGCTGGCGGAACGGGCCGTCGCCATGGCCAAGGTCTCGCCGGAAGATCCCTTTGCCTGCCTGGCGGACAAGGAGCGGCTTGCGACGTCCTATGACGATCTTGAGCTTTTCGATGCGACTGAGGTATCGGCCGATCAGCTGCGTGAGGCAGCCCTTGCTTCTGAAGAAGCAGCACTCGGCGTCAAGGGCGTCAGCAATTCCTCCGGTGCCGGCGCATCGAGCGGCATGGGTGGTCTCGTCCTCGCTACGTCACACGGTTTTTCCGGCAGCTATATGGGCAGCCGTTTCAGCCGCTCCGTCAGCGTCATCGCCGGCCAAGGCACGAAGATGGAGCGCGACTACGATTTCGACAGCCGCCTTTATTATGCCGATCTCGATGCGGCCGAGGAAATCGGTCGCCGCGCCGGTGAAAAAGTCGTGCGGCGTGTCGGCCCGCGTCAGGTCGATACCGGCAGCAACATCACTGTGGTTTTCGATCCACGCATCGCCCGCGGCTTCGTCGGTGCGATTGCCGGCGCGATCAACGGCGCTTCGGTTGCCCGCAAGACCAGCTTCCTGCGCGACAGGATGGGTCAGCAGGTTCTGAAAAAGGGCCTCTATCTCACCGATGACCCGCAGATCGTGCGCGGCCCGTCCTCGCGTCCCTTTGATGGCGAGGGCGTCAGGGGCGAGAAGATGACGATGATCGAGGATGGTGTTTTGAAGCACTGGTTCCTTTCCACTTCGGCGGCGCGGGAACTTGGCCTTGAAACCAACGGGCGCGGCGTGCGCGGCGGCACGGCGGTTTCGCCGGCCTCTACCAATCTCGCGCTGGAGCCGGGCGATCTCTCGCCGGAGGACTTGCTGAGGCAGGTCGGAACCGGCTTTTACGTCACCGAGCTGATCGGCCACGGCGCCAACATGATCACGGGTGAATATAGCTGCGGCGCCAGCGGTTTCTGGATCGAGAATGGCGAAAAGACCTTCGCGGTTTCCGAGGTCACCATTGCCTCGAACCTGAAGGACATGTTCATGCGGGTCACGCCGGCCAATGATATCGATCGCAAATACGGCGTCGCGGCCCCGACGCTCGCCATTGAAGGCATGACGATCGCGGGCAAGTGAGGCGGCCTGCGGGTTGTTTTCGCCGACACTTTATGTGCAAGTGCGAAGAGAAAAACGGGCGCGCCGTTTGAGGCGCGCGGAAAAGACGGCAAAATGAACGATATGGCTGAAGCCCGCTGGGCCTCCGATCTGCGGCTGGTCCTTAAAGCCGCCCGCAAGGCGGGTGAGACGGCCCTCGGTTTCTTCCGCAAGGATCCCGAGGTCTGGTGGAAAAATGGCGGGCTTTCGCCGGTCAGCGCGGCCGATTACGCCGCCAATGAAATCCTCGAAACCATCCTGCGCTCCGCCCGGCCGGATTATGGCTGGCTTTCCGAAGAGACGGATGACGATACCGACAGGCTTTCCCGCTCCACCGTCTTCGTCGTCGACCCCATTGACGGTACCCGCGCCTTCATCGGCGGCCGGGATACATGGTGCGTCAGCGTCGCGGTGGTGCATGAAGGCCGACCGGTGGTCGCGGCTCTTGTCGCTCCGGCGCTTGCGGAGGAGTTTACCGCATTTGAAGGTGGTGAAGCTCTGAAGAACGGGTCACCCGTTTTTGCCGCGCGCGAAAATGCCGGCATCTTCCATCTGGCAGCGCCCGAAGACGTGATCACGCATCTGCCGGAAGAGGTGCGCAGCACCGTCAAACGCATTCCACACGTGCCCTCGCTCGCCTACCGGCTGGCCATGGTGGCGGATGGCCGCATCGACGGAACGCTGGTCAAGGCCAACTCGCATGAGTGGGATCTGGCCGCCGCCGACCTCATTCTGGAGAAGGCCGGCGGTCGTCTGGTCGGGCTCGATGGAAAACCTCTGATGTATAATCGCCGGCAGGTTAACCACCCCGCATTGTGCGCTGCAGCAGATTATGCGCTGCCTGCACTTTTGAAAGCGTTTTCACATCTGTCTGACAGTTGACGTTTGCCGGGAAATCCCGCAGATGAAGGCCTCTCTCAGCGTTTAAGAAAGAGACTAAGAAATGACGGAATCTGGCAAACCGAAACAGCTGCTGCACCTCGTCTTCGGCGGCGAACTTGAAAACCTTCAGGATGTTCAGTTCCGGGATTTGAACGCGCTCGATATCGTCGGCATCTATCCGGACTATGCTTCCGCGCTCACCGCATGGAAGTCCAAGGCGCAAATGACTGTTGATAACGCCCATATGCGTTATTTTATCGTGCATATGCACCGTCTTCTCAATCCGGACGATAAAATTTGAGTCCTTTTGCCCTTGCGTTGTAATACTATTGGGTGAAGGCGAGCTTTCCCGTGATTCCTGCGCGAGCGGCGCAGGCCGGGAATGCCGGAGCGAGAAAATGTGATCGCGCTTTCGTTTCCGATGACAAAAAATGACGCAATTTGAGAAGAAGTAGGCGGCGATAACAACCAGAACAGGGGCAGGGCATTGCGCGGAATGATCAAGGGCAGAATGTCATGAGCAGCCGTCTCGCACGTTTCGCTCTTTCCGGTTACCGCATTGCCGGTATCGCCGCGTACCCGTTCGCCAAGCCCTATCTTTCCTATCGGGCCGCGAAGGGCAAGGAAGACAAGCGCCGCCGGCTCGAACGTTTCGGTTATGCGAGCGCCGAGCGCCCGCGCGGGCCGCTCGTCTGGTTCCACGCCGCAAGTGTCGGCGAAACGCTTGCCCTCATCCCGCTGATCCGTGAAATCCGCAAGCGCGATATCTTCGTGCTTCTGACCACCGGCACGGTCACCTCGGCCGAACTGACCCGCACCCGGCTCGGCGATGACGTGATCCACCAATATGTGCCGCTCGACATCAAGATCGCGGTCAATCGCTTCCTCACCTACTGGGCGCCGGATGCCGCCATCACAGCGGAATCGGAAATCTGGCCGGTGACGATGATGGAGCTGGAGCGCCGGCACATTCCGCAGATCCGGGTCAATGCCCGTCTCTCCGACCGTTCCTTCGACCGCTGGAAAGCCCGGCATGATATTGCGGAATCGCTGTTTTCAAAGCTGGCGCTGGTGGTTGCGCAGTCCGATCTCGATGCCGAACGTTTCCGTGATCTCGGCTCCTGGCCGGTGGTGATTTCGGGTAACCTCAAAGGTGACACCGACCCGCCGCCCTGTGATGAGGCGCTTCTGGAGCACTATCGCAAGCAGGTCGGCAATCGCAAGACATGGGCCGCCATCTCCACTTTCGACGGCGAGGAGAAGGCTGCCGCCACCGTGCATGCGGCGATCAAGTCCCGCAATGGCCAGTTGACCATCATCGTGCCGCGCCATCCCGAGCGCGGCGATGATGTGGAAGCCATGCTGAAGGGCATGGGGCTCACCGTGGCGCGTCGCAGCCGCAATGACGTGATAACGCCGGAAACCGATATTTTCCTCGGCGATTCCATCGGCGAAATGGGGCTTTACCTGCGGCTGACCGAACTTGCCTTTGTCGGCCGCTCGCTGACGGCCGAAGGTGGGCAGAACCCGCTCGAGCCTGCGATGCTCGGCTGCGCCGTCCTGTCAGGCGCGCATGTGCAGAATTTCCGCGAAGCCTATCAGAAGCTCATCCGCGCCGGCGGCGGGCGTATCATCCGCGATGTCGAGATGCTGGCCAAGGCGGTGCATTACCTCCTGGTCAACGACAATGAGCGTTACAAGATGATCGATGCGGGCAACCGGGTCATTCAGGATATGCGCGGCGCTCTTTCTTCCACCGTCAAGGCGCTGGAGCCCTATATCAACCCGCTCACCGTTTCCGCCAAGCTGCAACCGCGGAGCGCCATCGGTTCATGGTAGCGGATATCGAACTCAACGCGGCGCAATTGATCGCCGCAGTCCTTTTCGACAAGGACGGAACGCTTTTAGGCTATGACGCCAGCTGGGGACCGGTGAACCGCGAACTTGCGGCCATCGCGGCCAAGGGCGATCCCGTTCTCGCCGACCGGCTTCTCTCCGCCTGCGGCATGGACCCCGTTACCGGTCATGTGGTGCCGGACAGCCTGCTGGCCGCCGGCAACACGGCGGAAATTGCCGCCGGTCTGGTTGCCGCGGGCTCGCCCTGCGATGTCGGGGAACTGACTGCTCGCCTTGACCGGCTGTTCACCGAGGCTGCGGATAAATCCGTGCCGGTGACCGATCTCAAGGCATTTTTCGCAAGGCTGAAGGCGCGCGGCTACAAGCTCGGCATTGCCTCCAGCGACAATGAAAACTCCATTCGACAGACGGCCATCCGCTTCGGTTTCGAAAACGACGTCGATTTCGTCGCGGGATATGACAGCGGTTACGGCACCAAGCCGCAGCCCGGCATGGTTCTGGGCTTCTGCGAGGCGATCGGCTTCCCGCCGGAACGCGTGGCCGTTGTCGGCGACAATAACCACGATCTGCACATGGCGAAAAATGCCGGAGCCGGTCTGCGTATCGCCGTTCTGACGGGAACAGGCTCGCGCGAAAGCCTGGGTGCGGATGCCGATTATTGTTTCGAGGACATTACCGCTCTCGAAGCGCTTTTGCCGGAACGGGCTCTCTGAACCCGGTTAGATTTCCGCCGGGCCCGGCATGGCCCCGTGGAACCGTCTAATCCATTTTTGCAATTTACGGTTTTTTCTGGCAAACAACCTCCTGACATGTGACAGGCGAACGGAATGCCGTGGGCGACGCGGCCGGGAGCGGGAATAGATGGTTTCTGAAGCGCCGCCGTTCTGGTGGCAGAAAGCGGGCTGGCAGGCGTGGCTCCTGTCACCTTTCTCGCTTCTTTACGGCAAGGTTGCCGGCCGGCGGATGCGAACGGCAAAAAGGGCAAGCGTTCCCGTTCCGGTTATCTGCATCGGCAACTTCACCGTGGGTGGGGCCGGCAAGACGCCGACAGCGATGGCAATTGCGAGAGCCGCCGTCGCAAAAGGCCTGAAACCCGGATTTCTCAGCCGCGGTTATGGCGGCACGCTTGACGTTACCACCCTTGTCGATCCCGGACAGCACCGATCCGCCGATGTCGGAGACGAGCCGCTGCTCCTGGCGCGCGAGGCCGTCACGGTCATCTCCCGCAAGCGCGTGGAAGGCGCACACCGGCTGGTGAAGGAAGGCGTCGATCTCATCATCATGGATGACGGTTTCCAGAGCGCGCGCCTGACGCTGGACTATGCGCTCGTCGTCATCGATACGGTGCGCGGCATCGGCAACGGCCATCTCGTGCCGGGCGGTCCGGTAAGAGCGCCGCTTGCCGAACAGATGCGGCATATGACCGGGCTCCTGAAGGTCGGCAACGGCCATGCGGCCGATGCGCTGGTCAGGCAGGCGGCAAAGGCTGCCAAACCCGTCTTCGTTGCGGCGATCACGCCGCAGGAGCCGCAGGATTTCAGGGGAAGGCGCGTGCTGACCTATGCGGGCATTGCCGACCCGGCCAAATTCTTCAGAACCGTCGAGGCGCTCGGCGGCGAGATCGTGCTGCAGCGCTCTTTCCCGGATCATCACCACTTCAGCGACGACGAGATCGCCGATCTTCTGCAGGACGCCGGCAAACAAAATTTGCAGCTGGTGACGACGGCCAAGGATGCGGTGCGGCTCAACGGCCACCACGGCCGGGCGGAAGAATTATTGTGGAACAGCCTGGTGATCGAAATCGACATGATGTTCGACGACCCCAATGCCGCCGCGACGATTATCGATACGGCGGTGAGAAACTGCCGCGCGCGTTTGCTGCGGGAAAATGCACGGACGTCGATTTAGAGTACCGAAGAATATAAACCGCTGTGCACCCACTTCTCCTCATTCCTGTGCTTGTCACAGGAATCCAGTCGACGCGCGTCCGCGCGGCGGGAAGAGCCTTGTCAGCCCAAGGACTTGGGCTGGCTGGATCCCTGTGACGAGCACAGGGATGAGGGTGGAGAGTTGAGCAGTCTCAGCGTGAAAAGAAGCGTTCTCACGCATGGCTCTTTATGGGCGTGCTTCCGCGCCCTTATCAGGCGGGCAAATTACCAGCCTTCTTTTCGGCCTCCAGCGAAGCCGCCGCATCCACATAGGCTTCCTGCCTCGCCACGCTCCAGTAGCGCAGCTCATCAACCGGGATTGTCTTGCCTGTCATGGCGCAGATGACATGCGAGCCGGTCTGGACGATGCGGAAGTCACCGTCGAGATATTCGATGACGGCGAGGCGGTTGCCGCCTCCTTCAAATCTGTTCATCCGTTTTCGTCTCCTGCTCTGTCCTGTCAGGGCACCCAGTCCGAAACGGCGTAGCGTTTTCCTGAACAATCCGGATGCTCCAGTATCCTGAATTTATATAGGCCGGCGCGGCGCAAGGCCAGCCCCGCCTGCTTGCGGCTGGATGAAGGTGTCAGCTGCGGCCGAAGAGCCGTTCTATATCGGAAAGTTTCAGTTCGATATAGGTCGGTCGGCCATGATTGCATTGACCGGAACCCGGCGTGTTTTCCATCTGCCGCAGAAGCGCGTTCATCTCTTCCGGCCGCATACGCCGGCCGGAACGCACCGAGCCGTGGCAGGCCATGGTGGCCGCGACATATTCCAGCTTGTTGGCAAGCGTGGAGGCGGCGTCCCATTCGGCGATCTCGTCGGCAAGCTGACGCACCAGCCCCTGCACATTGACCTCACCCAGCATGGCAGGTGTTTCCCGGACGGCGACCGCGCCCGGCCCGAAACGTTCGATGACGAGCCCCAGTGCATCGAACCCGGCGGCGTGATCCATCAGCCGGTCGCAATCCTCTTCCGGCAGGTCGATGATTTCAGGGATGAGCAGCACCTGCGACGGGGGACGCCGGGAATGCAGTGCATTGCGCATTTCCTCAAACACCAGCCGCTCATGCGCGGCATGCTGGTCGACGATGACAAGGCCGTTCTCCGTCTGGGCGATGATGTAGTTCTCGTGCAGCTGCGCCCGCGCGGCGCCGAGCGGGTAAAGCACGGGTTCCGGCGAGGGGCTCGTGGCGGTCTCGTAAATCTCCCGAGGCTCGGCCCGCGCCGTCGGCATGGTGATGTCGGAAAAGCGCGATTGCACCGCCTCGGCAAATTGCATGTCCCCAGAAACCGCAAGCGGCCGCGACGGTGAGGTGGCGGCGGACCACGGCGCGGCTGCTGCCATGGAAGGCGAGGGCCTGATGCCGGACGGGCTATAGCCGGGGCGGAACGCATTCATCATCTGGCTCGCGCCCGTCGTCGCGGCCCTGTCGCCGTCGCGCGTCAGCGCCTGGCGGATCGCGCCGACGATCAGCCCGCGAATGAGGCCGGGATCACGAAAACGCACGTCGGATTTCGCCGGATGCACGTTCACATCCACAAAGGCGGGGTCAAGCGTGATGGACAGCACCGCGACCGGATATCGCCCATGCGGCACGGTTTCGGCATAAGCGCCGCGAATGGCGGATAAAAGCAGCTTGTCCTGCACCGGGCGGCCATTGACGAAGACATATTGATGCGCCGAGTTGCCGCGATTGAAGGTCGGAACACCGGCAAAACCGGTCAGCGTCACATCCTCGCGGCCGGCATCGATCTCGATGGCGTTGTCCTTGAACTCGGCACCCAGAATCTGCGCCATGCGGGCCAGATGATCGTCGCCGGTCGAAGGAATTTCGAGCGTCGAACGGTCGGTGCCTGATAGCACGAAACGGATATGCGGGAAGGCGATCGCCATGCGCTTGACGACTTCGGTAATCGCGGCTGCCTCGGCCCGTTCCGTCTTCAGGAATTTCAGCCGCGCGGGGGTGGCGAAAAACAGGTCGCGCACCTCGACGATTGTGCCGGCATTCGAGGCGGCGGGCCGGACATCGGAAACCTTGCCGCCGGTAACGGAAATCACCGAACCCTGTTCAGCGCCCTGTTGGCGGCTGGTAATCGTCAGCTTGGCGACCGAGCCGATGGAGGGCAGCGCCTCGCCACGAAACCCGAGCGTGCGGATATCATCCAGCGTATCGGAAATTTTCGAGGTGCAGTGACGCCTGACCGCAAGCTCCAGATCGGCAGGTGACATGCCGGAACCGTTATCGGTAATCCGCACCAGCCCCTTGCCGCCGCCCGCCGTGGCGATCTCGATCCTGGTCGCGCCAGCGTCGATGGCGTTTTCCACCAGTTCCTTCGTGGCGCTGGAGGGTCTCTCGATGACCTCGCCGGCGGCGATCTGGTTGATAAGGGTTTCTGAAAGCTGCTTGATGGCCATGATCGTCATTTTCGCGGATTCGCTACGGCTTCGAAAGCAAAAAACTCGGGCTGTGGAAATTTGCACATGTTTTACGGTCCCTTGGGCATTTGATCATTTCGGTCAACATGGCGTTAAGCGTTAATCCGCCTTTAATCGGCCTTGATTATGGTGAGGCGGCTTGAAATGACCGCAGGAACGGGGCCGCCTTCGCCGGGCGGCGTGTGACGTCGACTATGGGTGAGCGTCATCTTCCCCTCAAGACTGCTTCAAGTTGCAAACCCTGATGTCTCTTTTTCGGAATTTTTCGTTTCATCCCGGCATTTGCCCTGGACGATTCCACTAGAAACATAAGCCTGACCCCTGAAAAACAGGCGGGAGTTTGCAGTTGAGTGATTTGGCGTCCTCTGGCGCGGGCGTTCATACGGTGATGCTTGATGCCCTTTGCGACGCGCTTGGCGCGGCGATCGTCGTTTACGACCGTAATGATCACATTATTTTTGCAAGCCGGAAACTCCTCAGCTTTTTTCCGCTGGAAGAGGCCGTCATCGGCCCTGGCGCGCGGCTGCGCGACTATCTGAGCGCGCTATATGATTGTTATCTGCTCGAGGCGGAAAGCCTCTCCGCCAATGCCCGCCCGCTCGGCCGGGAGGAATGGATCGGCGAGCGGCTGGCGCTGCACTGGAAGGAAAGATCGGAAAAAACCGAACGGCTGAAGGGAGAGCGCTTCCTGCGCTTCGTCATGAACCGCCTGCCGTCCGGCCTCGGCATCAGCGTGGTTGCCGATATTTCCGAACAGAAGAAACGCGAAGAGCAATGGCGCATCGACCTTGAGCGCGTACAGCTCGTTGAGGAAATTCTCGACAATCTGCCATTTCCCGTCTTCGTCAAGGATCGGAACATGGCCTATGTCGCCCTCAACAAATCCGCCAGCGCCCTGGTCGAAACCAGTCCCGAGAGCATTCTCGGCCGTACCGTTTTCGATCTCCACTCGCGCAAGGTCGCCGGACGGATCGATGCCGCCGATCGTATGGTGCTGGATAGCGGTACGCCGGCTGTCATTCCCGAAAGGGTGCGACGCCTGAATGGCGAAGAGGTGCTGACAATCACCCGCAAGCAGCGTGTGGGCCGGCCCGGCCGATATTTCCTAGTGACGACGATGGAGGACGTGACCGCTCTTGCCACCATCGATGCCAATGGCACGCCCGTCATCCCCTCGCTCGAACATGTTCCTTTCGTGGCCTCCATCTATGGCAGGGACGAGGAAACGGACAATCGCGGCGGGGTTTTAAAGAGCAAGGCGGTGTTGGTCGTCTCTGAAAACGGGCGCTTTGCGGAAGCCGCCGGTCGTCTTCTGACCGCGGGCGGCATGGACCATGCGGCGGTGACGAGCGAGGACGAGCAGCGCACATTCATCGATGTCGCGGCTTCCGCCGGTGTGAGCATCGATGTGGTCGTTGTCGACGCCCAGATGAGCGTCGCATGCCTCGATATTGCCGCCGCGCATGATCTGCCCGTCGTCACCATCGAGGAGGAGGAAATAGATGCTTCCCTGCTGCATTATCTTGCCGCTGGGTTGAAATCCTCCCCAAATGAGAAAACCGCTGACGAGGACTGGGAGATCATGACGGAGGATCTGCCCGAAATACTCAAGACCGGCGGCGTCTGCGAGATACTTCTCGTCGAGGATAACAGGGTCAACCAGATCGTCTTCTCGCAGATACTCGAAGGCCTGGGGCTTTCCTGGCGGCTCGCCACCTCGGGCGAGGAAGCCTTGCGTCTCTTTGTGGAACAGCCGCCTTCCGCCGTCCTGCTCGACACGACGCTGGGCGATATCGACGGCTTCGAGGTCGCCCGCCGCATGCGCGGCCTGGGCGGCGAGAAACATATTCCCATCGTCGGTGTCATCACCCACGCATTCGAGGGCGATCTCGACAAGTGCCGGGCCTCCGGCATGGACGATATGCTGCTGAAACCCGTCAGTCCTGACATGGTCGAGGCGGTTTTCCTGCGGCTTTTCGGCAAGGACGCCCTACGGCTGCAGGCCTGAAATTGCCATTGCCGGGAGGCTATGGCTTTTTTAATACTTGCCCTGCATTGTGAGCGCGGTCGACACAGGATTCACGAGATGCAGGAATGAAACGGGCAGAGCCGCAATCGTTGCAGGTCAGCCAGAACGAGTTGCAGGCGATGGCCTACAGCGACCCGCTGACGGGGCTCGGCAACCGCTACCGTTTGCGGGACAAGATCCGGATGCTTGCCAGCGAGCGCTCCAGCGATCCCGCCCCCTTCACGGTCGGCATTGCCAATATAGACGGCTTCAAACCCATCAACGATCTTTTCGGCGTGCAGGCGGGCGATGAAATCCTCTGCCAGGTCGCGCACCGGCTGAAGGCCTGCATTCCCGATGGCGCGGTCGTGACGCGCCATGACGGTGACGAATTCGCTTTCGTGCTGCCGCTGGTGTTCGAGCGTACTGGCGCCGAACGTATCGGCAACATGATCAAGGACGTGCTTTCTGCCCCTTATGATCTCGGCGACCGCAACGTCCGGCTTTCTTCCTCCTTCGGTTTCGCCATCTATCCCTTCGCCGGCGATGAATTCGAGGATTTGCTGAAAAGCGCCGAGACGGCGCTCTATCGGTCCAAGAGACGTGGCCGCGGCCAGATCACGGTCTATTCGCGTGAGATCGCGCAGGAGATGAAGCGCGCCACGCAGCTGGAACAGGCGCTTAGAAACGCCATCATCACCGATGCCATCGATGTGCATTTCCAGCCCATCGTCCGGCTGGAAGAGGCAAAGGTCATTGGTTTCGAGGCGCTGGCCCGCTGGAACGATCCCGATCTCGGTTTCGTATCGCCTGCGGTTTTTGTGCCGCTCGCCGAAGAGCGCGGTTTCATCGATGCGCTGTCGGAAGCCCTGCTCAGAAAGGCGGCGGAAGCGGCCCTGTTCTGGCCGCGTGAACTCTTCCTGTCCTTCAATCTCTCTTCCGCGCAATTGATGGACCCAAGCACGGCGGACAATATTCTGTCCATTCTCTCGCGTGTCGGCCTCGATCCGCATCGGCTGGAACTTGAGATCACCGAAACGGCTGTCATGACATCAGCCGATACCGCGCAACGCATCATCAGCGAATTGCAGAGCGCCGGCGTTCGCATTTCGCTTGACGATTTCGGCACTGGCCAGTCGAGCCTCGGCCGCCTGCGGGATTTCACCTTCGACAAGGTAAAGATCGACCGCGCCTTCGTGTCGCGCATCAGCAGCGATCGTCCTTCCGAACATATCATCAAGGCCATCGTCGCCATGTGCGAAGGGCTCGATCTCGAAGTCGTGGCCGAGGGGATAGAAGAACGGGCGGAAGAGGAAAAGCTGCGCGCGCTCGGTTGCGCCATGGGGCAGGGCTATTTCTACGGCCGCCCCGCCGATGCCGCCGCGACCCAGCGGTATCTGCACGAGAATTACCGCGAGATATTGTCGGATATTTCCTGAGACAGAGCGGTCTGGCGGCGGCTGCAAGGCGGCGGACGCAATCTCCAACTTCCCTCATTCCTGTGCTTGTCACAGGAATCCAGCCGACGCGCGTCTGCGCGGCGAAGAGAGTCCTTTCAGCCCAAGGACTTGGGCTGGCTAGATTCCTGTGACAAGCACAGGAATGAGGAGAGTGCGGTGCGTGCCGCGTCTCAGAGCCTGTAAAGCGGCTCAAACCGGCCCTTGACGTCAACCCCGAGCTCGAACGTCAACCCATGCTGCGGATTGGCGGCAATGGCGTCGTCGTCTAGATGTTCGCGCGCCGAGGTGACAAGAAGGCGCGACGCGTCGGGGCCGATGAAGGCCGGGCAGGTCGTCTGTTTGCCGGGCACCTCATATCGGGCGATGTGATTGCCGTCCGTATCGTAACGATCCACCGCACCCTCACCCCAGCGAGCGTTCCAGATATGCCCTTCGGCATCGCAGACGGATCCGTCCACGCCGCCTTTGATACCCGTGGAATCGATGAAGACTTCAGCCTTGCCGGAGGGCAGGCCGGTCTCGGCATCAAGCGGCACCCGCATCAGCTTGTTCACCTTGGTATCGACGTAATATCCCGTCGCCCCATCGGGCGAGAAGCAGATCGAATTCGGAATGCTGATCTCGCCAAACAGCTTCGTCACGGTGCCTTTGGAAACATGATAGACGCTGCCCGCGCCTGTCTCCGCCTTGCGACCCATGGTGCCGATCCACAGCGCGCCGGAGGGGTGCATGCGCCCGTCATTGGAGCGGTTGCCGGGCAAATCCTTTTCCAGCTCCGCATGCAGCGTCAGCACGCCGGTTGCCGTGTCTCGCAGGAAAAGTCCGTCATCGGAGGCGATCAGCTGTTTGCTGTCGCTGACCTTGGCGAGCGCACTGCCCATGAAGGGCAGGGCATGCACGGTCTTGCGGCCGGAGGCGAGATGCAGCTCGTGCAGTTCCCGCTCGAGAATATTGAACCACCAGGCGGTGCCGGTCGCAGGGTCGAAGGTCGGGCCTTCGCCGAGTAGCATCGGCGTCTCGTCCAGAACACGTCCGGCAAAGGGAAAAACAGTCGCCAAGCTCTTATCCTCCGATGGCTGCATCATAGGCTGAAAGTGTGACAGTGGCGCGTTCGCGCACCTCCGCCGCCGTCATGCCCGGCTTATAAAGGCTGGTGCCAAGCCCGAAAGCCGTAATGCCGGCGTTGGTATATTCCGCGAAGTTCCTGTCCGAGACGCCGCCGACGGCGGCGATGACCAGATCCTTCGGCAGGATGGTCCGGATCGCATTGATACCCGCGGGGCCGATGATGCTGGCGGGAAAGAACTTCAGCCCGGTCGCCCCGGCCTTTGCGGCCACCAGCGCCTCGGTGGGGGTGAGAACGCCCGGCATCGTCACCATGCCCTTGACGCGGGCGGCGACGATAACGTCGGCATCGGCATTGGGGCTGACCATCAGCTTGCCGCCGGCCGCATCCAGCGATTCCACCTCTTCCACGCTAAGCACGGTGCCGGCGCCGATCAGGCAATCGGCGGGCGCCATCTTTGCGGCGATCTCGATCGAGCGGAACGGATCGGGCGAATTGAGCGGGATTTCGATGGCGCGGAAGCCGGTCTCGATCAACGCGCCGACAACGCCTTCGGTTTCCTCGGGCTTCAGACCGCGCAGGATGGCGATCAGCGGATATTTGATGGAAGGGAAGGGAATACGCATGATGTCTCTTTATCCTATGGCCAGATGGCATTTGCAGCGGCGAGCAATCCGCGCCGCACGGCCTCGTCGGCGTCGATGACCGTATATTGAATCTCGAGGGCTGCGAAGGCACCCTCGTAAAGCGCGCCGAGCGCACCGGAGCCGATCAGCACCACGGGCGTCTCCCGCCGTGCCGTCGAATGCGCACCGGCGATTTCCAGCCCGATCATGATGCCGGAGAGCTTGGCCTTGGCGTCGGTCGCGGTAAGCCCGTGCAGCAATTGCCCGGAGCGCAGGGTGAAAAGGCGATTGGTCGCAAGCGCGGGATGGGCGTAAATATCGCGCACGGCCGCCGTGAAAGCCTCATGCTCGCCGGTAAAGGCTTCGGCCTCTGCCACCGCATGGGAAAGGATCGTCTGCTTCGAGATGACTTCGAAGAGTTCGCCGGTCATGAAAGTGGCAAAACCCGTCACGCCGCCATCCTTTACGGTCACCCATTTGGAATGGGTGCCGGGCATGCAGACGAGTTTTTCACCGGCGTCCGAAGAAGCGAGAGCGCCAAGCAATTGCGTTTCTTCGCCGCGCATCACGTCGGGCGCGTTTTTATCCCGCTGCGCCAGTCCCGGCAGAATGCGCACATCCCGCACCTGGCCCGGCACGCGAACCGCGCCATCGAGAACCGCCGAAAGCGATGCCGGCACGTCGATATAACCCGCTTCGACCCAGCCCTGCCGCGCTCCCGCCATGCCGCAGACGAGAACCGGCAGATCTTCCGGTGCGCCGATAGCGTCGAGATGCGATTGCAGCACCTCGGCAAAACCGGTCCGCATGGCGGTGGTCATGCCTTCCGTGCTTCTGCGCTCCGCCAGCACCGCGCCCGATCGGCTCATGAGCCAGAGCCGGAAACTGGTTGTACCCCAGTCGACGGCGATGAAAGCGGGTTCAGACATTATAGAAGGCCTCCGTCTACGATTATGGATTGCGCCGTGATGGCGCTCGATGCCGATGATGCGAGAAACAGGCACGGACCCGCCAGGTCGGCGGCGACGAGCGTGCGCTTCAGACATTGCCGCGCCGTGGTGGCGGTAATGCCCTCATCCGTCAGCCATAGTTCCTTCTGCCGCTCCGTCACGATCATGCCGGGCAGCAGCGTGTTGACGCGGATGTTTTCCGGGCCCAGCCGGCCGGCGAGGCTTTTCGTCAACCCGATAATGCCGGCCTTGGCCGCCGCATAGGATGGCAGCTCGCCCATGTTGAGCAGAAACGAGATGGACGAAAAATTGACGATAGAGGCGCCCTTCGCCTGCCGGAGGTAGGGCAGGGCTGCCTGAACCGAGAAGAACATCTGCTTGAGATTGACCGCCTGATTGGCGTCCCAATAGGCTTCGGTCACCGTTTCTATGTCGTGGCGGTCGTCCCAGGCGGCATTGTTGACGAGTACCTTAATACCGCCGGTGGCCAAGGCCGCCGCCTCCACCGTCTTTCCGATCGCCGCGATATTGCGAAGGTCGGTTTTGAAGAAGTGGACCGGATGCTGCGCCGTTGTCGCAAGCCGCTTTACGAGCGCCAGGCTTGGCTCCTCGGCGATGTCTATGAACGAAACCCTCGCTCCCTGCATCGCGAAGGCTTCCACCAGCGATGCCCCGATGCCGGAACCGCCGCCGGTGACGAGCACGCCCGCATCCTTGAGGTCCGGAAATTGGGCTTGCGTCATCGGCGTCATCTCATCCATTGAAAGGCTTGATTGTTCCATTATTTGGAACTAGATTTTACTAAATGGAATTATTCTCTTGGCGTCACGCTTATGTCAAGACAGATGACGGTGGATGTTGCCATGGCCGATAATAAAAAGCCCAATGGGCAAAAGCCTGACGCGGTTCCGATGGTGCAACGGAAAACCGGGAGTGACACGGGCACGCTCGGCAAGGCCGTCTCGCTGCTGGAGTTGATCGCCTTTGCCGACAAGCCGATGCGCTTTACCGATGTGGTCGAAGCCTGCGGTCAGCCGCGCGGCTCGGTTCACCGCCAGCTCGCCCATCTCGTCGCCGAGGGCCTTATCGATCACGCTGCCGATCAGACCTATGCCGTGGGGTTGAGGCTGCTGCAACTGGCAGCGAAAGCCTGGAGCGGCAACGACCTGCGCAGCGTCGCGGCCCCGCATCTGGCAGCGTTGCAGGAAATGACGCAGGAATCCGTGCATCTCGCCGTGTTGAACGGCAGGCAGGTGACCTATCTCGACAAGATGGAGGGGCAGCACACATTGCGCATGCATTCGCAGGTGGGCAAAACCTCACCGGTCTATTGCACGGGGGTGGGCAAGGCGGCGCTGTCGCTGTTATCAGCTGATGATCTGGCGGAACTGGCTGCGGAACTGGATTTTCACCACTTCACGAAAAATACGATCACGACCCCGGAAGCACTGATGGCTGATGTGGCGACCATTCGCGACAATGGCTACGGTTTCGACCTTCAGGAACACGAGATCGGAATTCACTGCGTTGCAGCACCGGTCCGGGCGCCCGGCCGCAATTTTCGCGCGGCGATTTCCGTCACCGGTCCGGCCTATCGTGTGGATGTGGAACAGCTACGCAAATGGGCCCCTCTGGTGCGCGAGACTGCCGATAGAATTTCCGATGATCTTGCCTGCAGATTATCCCCGGTTGCGGATGGTTGAGGAAAAAACGGGGCGTTAGCCGGTGGATTTTCCCTTATGGAAAGCGCGGGGACGCGTCCATTCAGGTGCATTTGATATTATTTTCGACTATTCTGAATTAAGTTTTCAACTTTTGTTTGCATGAATCGTTTTGGTGAGTAACATCCGCAACAATTTCCGGGCAAAGGCGGGCCTTTGCGGCGGCATTTTCTCATTCTCGAAGAACAGCTTTGATGCAGAAAACAGAGACGGCCGCCGTTCAGTCGATTGGTGTTGATTGCGTTCGCGAGATCGCTGATCTCAACACGCAATTCGATATATTCCGGTTTCTGAAGCGGCTGACGGAGGCCTGGGAATTCAGGGCTTTCATGGTGCTCGACCTGTCCTCGGAAGTGGCGAGCGAACTGTCGCAATATACTGTTATCACCAGCTGGCCGGCCGAGCTTTTGCAGCGCTACGATGAAGAGGGCATGCTGCAGACCAGCCGGGTGATGGCCCAGTTGAAAAAATCGACCGTCCCCTTTTCCGTCTCGATGGATTTTCTGGTCAGAGGCGACGGAGAAATCGCCAAGAAAACCGTGATCAACCTTTTCGAACGTTTCGAGATGATCAATTCGGTGTGGTTTCCCGTTCATGACATCACCATGCGACGCGGCGCGGTCTCGTTTTCCGGCAACAAGACGGCTCTGCCCGCCAGCCGGCTTGCCGAGCTTTTCTACATTTCCAGCCATGTCTTTGCCCGGCTATCTGAAATACGACGCCTCGATTTGAGGGTTCCCGAAACATTGAGCGAGCGGGAGATCGACTGTCTGAACTGGACCGCCGCCGGCAAGACCAGCGCTGAAATTGCTGAAATCATGATGCTGTCGGAACACACCATCAATCATTACCTGAACCGCGCAACGAAAAAACTCGACACGGTCAACCGCACCCAGGCTGTCGCCAAAGCGCTGCGGGTCGGCCTGATAAAATAGCGAAACCGTAATTTTATCATTGTGATAAAGCGCTTCCTGGGCGATCCTCCTTTCGAATCACCGGAAAGGAGAAATCGTTTGCCGGAACGGCATAGGGTAAAAGCGGGATTTTCTCCGACTATCGACTGCGCCGTGCTGATAGCCGCTGCCGAAAAAGGCTTTGCTGCCGATGAGGGCATAGAACTCGAACTTTTCCGAAAACAGTCCGCGCGCGCCGTGCTTGCGGCGCTTGGCGAGGATGGCGTTCATGTCGCGCATCTGCCCGCCCCGGTTCCCGTTGGTTCCGCTGTTGGCCTGGATGACCTGCCAGGCGATATTGTCGGCGTTTTCACACTCTCCCTTGGCGGATCGGCAACGACCGTTTCGCACGGATTTTACGACGAACTTTATCGCGAAGGACTGAAGCTGCCGGATCCGGCGGCTTTTGGGCGGGCCATGGCCCGTGTCTGCGCCGCGCGCCGGGCGGCAGGTGGAACCCCGCCGGTCTTTGCGGTCGAGGATATTGTCTCCACGCCATTTTATGCCCTGCGTTATCTGCTCGGAAGCTGCGGCGTGCTGCTCGGCCGGGACATGGAAATCGTCGAAGCCCTGCCGAAGGCGATGCCATCGCTGCTGGAAAGCGGCAAGGTCGATGCGCTCTGTACCGCCGAACCGGCGGGCAGCGCCGTGGTGCTGGGCGGCGCCGGCCGTATCGTCACCACGGGCGCGCTGATCTGGCACAATGCGCCGGAAAAGATACTGGCCGTGAAGACGCGCTGGGCAGAGGAAAACGCCGCCCTTTTGGAAGGACTGCTGCGGGCGCTTTATCGCGCCGGCGAATGGTGCGCCAACGCCGCCAACATAGAGGAACTGGCCGGCATCCTCGCCGCGCCTCAATATCTGGATGAGAACGGCGAATTCCTGCTGCCGGCGCTGACAGGCTATATTTCCACCTCTCAGCGGGACATGCAGCGGTTTCAGGAGTTTTTCGTGACGAGTGCCAAGGCCGCCAATTTCCCTTGGCAGAGCCAGGCCCTGTGGTTCTTCAGCCAGATGTTGCGCTGGGGCGAGGTTTCCGCCGATTACCGGCTCGATGCCGCCGTGGTGGAGGCCGCCCGCAACGCCTACCGGCCGGATATTTTCCGCAAGGCCATGAAGCCGCTTTTCGTGCCGGTGCCGGGTGCCAATCTGAAACTCGAAGGCACGTTGCGCGAGCCTGTTCATGTCGGCGCGTCGCGCACGGGTCTGGTGCTCGGCCCCGACTGTTTTTTCGACGGCCATGTTTTCGATCCGGAAACGCTGGCGATGGACGACGAAATCTGAAACGGCAGCGTTAAATCGTCGCGAATGCCTGACTGTCGCGCTTTGGCATTGGCGAAGCGCTCCGGCTTGTCTATGGATGGCACGCAATACCCGGTCGGACGATATAGCGGAGCAGGAATATGGCAGAGGTCAGCAAGAGCCAGGTGGAAAAGGCGCTGGAAGCGGTGATCTATCCCGGCAGCGGTAAGAGCATCATCGCACTCGGCATGGTCTCGGAAATCTTCATCGCCGATGCGAAAGCCTATTTCTCGATCACCGTACCGGCCGACAAGGCTGCGGAGATGGAGCCGCTGCGGCTTGCCGCGGAACAGGCGGCCAAAAGCGTTGAGGGTATCGTCGGCGCGGTCGTCGCTCTGACGGCCGATCGCAAGCCCGGCCAGCAGCAACCGGCGCCGGCGCGCCCTGCCGCTGCACCCGGCCGGCCGGCCACACAGCCCGGCTCGTCAAAGGTGGGCGTACCGGGCGTGCGGGCCATCATCGCCGTGGCCTCGGGCAAGGGCGGGGTAGGCAAGTCGACGACCGCGGTCAATCTGGCGCTAGGTCTCCAGTCGCTCGGCCTCAAGGTCGGCATGCTCGATGCCGATATTTACGGCCCTTCGCTGCCGCGATTGCTGAAAATTTCCGGCCGTCCGCAGCAGCAGGAAGACCGCATCATCCTCCCGATGGAAAATTATGGACTGAAGGTCATGTCCATGGGCTTTCTGGTGGATGAGGAAGCGGCGATGATCTGGCGCGGGCCGATGGTGCAGTCCGCCCTGATGCAGATGCTGCGCGAAGTGGCCTGGGGCGAGTTGGATGTGCTGGTGCTGGACATGCCGCCCGGCACCGGCGATGCGCAGCTTACCATCGCCCAGCAGGTGCCGCTCGCCGGCGCCGTCATCGTCTCCACACCGCAGGATCTGGCGCTGATCGATGCGCGCAAGGGCATCACCATGTTCCGCAAGGTGGAGGTGCCGCTGCTCGGCGTCATCGAGAATATGAGCTATTTCATCGCGCCCGATACCGGTGCGCGTTACGATATTTTCGGCCATGGCGGCGCGAAGGCGGAAGCGGAACGGATCGGCGTGCCTTTCCTCGGCGAAGTGCCGCTCACCATCTCCATCCGCGAAATGTCGGATGCCGGAACGCCTGTTGTCGCCGCCGAGCCCGATGGCCCGCAGGCCGCGATCTACCGCGATATCGCGCAAAAAGTCTGGGCGCGCATTGGTGCGAGCGAGCAAAAAGCCGCGCCGAGGATCGTTTTCGAATAATGCGCCAGTCGCGGACGCAAAGCGGGCAGGCATCTGCCCGCTTTGAATAATCCTTTGAAAACAGAAGATTAACCGAAAGTATCTGGTAGCATTTCCGGATTTGAACTCCAGAGATGCTTCGCCTGCAATGCTGTCGCGAAAAAATATTGCTTGATTGCATCTCGCTTTGGGCGCATACGCCTGCGCCGTTTGGCTCTTGGTCCATCGGGCTGGCGAGATTGTGAAATCCCGCCTGGTCCGGCGCTCCCTGAAGTGTCGTCCAAAGGTTTGCCGACGGCAAACAGGATATGTTAAGCAGCATTGCGGCAAGCCCGCGATGTGGAGCGGAGAAGCGGATTGATAAAAGCCTATCGCGCCAATTGCGAGGCGATCAGCCTGTCGGCAGTCGACGGCTCCGGACCGATTCCCGACGACATCGTCTGGATCGATCTCGTCAATCCAGACAGGGCGGAAGAGCAGCATGTGGAAAAGCTGCTGGGCGTGGAACTGCCGACGCGCGAAGACCTGAAGGATATCGAGCCTTCCAGTCGTCTCTATATGGAAGACGCCAATGTCTTCATGACCGCGTCTCTGGTGTGGAAGGCGGATTCGGATGATCCGCGCCTCACCGATGTCGCCTTCGTTCTGGTTGGCAAGCGTCTGGTGACAATCCGTTATGCCGAGCCGAAATCATTCCACCTTTTCATTGCCGCCATTACCCGCGCGCCGCACGAAATGCGCAGCGGCACGGCGCTGCTTTTGAAACTGCTCGAAACAATCGTCGACCGCACGGCGGAAATTCTCGAAAACTCGGTCACTGGCATCGATAATCTCGCCGCCGACATTCTCGGCAGCCAGGCCCGTTCCAAACGCAAGGCGCCGCGCTATCTCGAAGACCGCCTGACCAATATCGCCGCCTATCACCGGCTGATCTCGAAGGTCCGCGTCAGCCTCGCATCGCTAGCGCGGCTGCAGACCTTCCTCTCCACCAGCGATCAGGCTCGCGAGGACAAGGGAGCGAGGGAACAGGGCAAGTCGATCGGGCGCGATATTCAGTCGCTGAACGAACATGCCTCCTTCGTTTCCGGCAATCTGACCTTCCTGCTTGACGCCTCGCTCGGCATCATCAACATCGAGCAGAACGGCATCATCAAGATATTCTCGATTGCCTCGGTGGTGTTTTTGCCGCCCACGCTGGTGGCCTCGGTTTACGGAATGAACTTTCAACTCATGCCGGAGTTGAACTGGACGTTCGGTTATCCCCTGGCGCTTGTTATCATGCTGATGTCCGCAATCATCCCGTTTCTCTTTTTTCGTTGGAAGGGCTGGCTCTGAGGAGCCAGGATCATCATGTCCCAGATCGTTGACAAGGACGTTGCCGAGAAACCGGATGCCGATGACGAGCACAAGAACAAGGGGCTTTACGCCGCGATCCTTGGTTCGATCGGCGTCGTCTATGGCGATATCGGCACCAGCCCGCTCTATGCCTTTCGCGAAGCCCTGCGGCCCATCGCCTATGACGGGGTGACTCAGGAAGAAGTCATCGGCCTGACATCACTGATGATCTGGTCTTTGACGATCATCGTCACCTTCAAATATATCACGCTGCTGCTGCGCGCCGACAATGACGGCGAAGGCGGCACGCTTTCGCTGCTGGCGCTGCTGATGAAGACGGCGGGCACCCATCGCGGCGTGCTCATCGTGCTCGGCCTCATCGGTGCTGCCCTGTTTCTCGGCGATGCGATGATCACCCCGGCACTATCGGTGCTTTCGGCGGTGGAAGGCCTGAAACTCGTCACGCCGGAGATGGACGAATTCATCATTCCGATTTCCGTCGGCATCCTCATTGGCCTCTTCGCCATTCAGTCTCACGGCACGGGCACGGTGGCGAAGTTCTTCGGGCCGATCACCGCGGTCTGGTTCATCGTCATGGGGCTTGCGGGCCTCATCCATATTGCCGACGATTTCAGCATTCTCTTTGCCTTCAACCCGTGGCATGCGGTCGAGTTTCTGGCGAATGAAGGTTTTTACGGCATCGTCGTGCTGGGCGCGGTCTTCCTGACGATAACAGGGGCGGAAGCGCTTTACGCCGATCTCGGCCATTTCGGTCGCCGTCCCATCCAGTGGGCGTGGTTCTGTCTGGTTTTCCCGGCATTGACGCTGAACTATCTCGGTCAGGGCGCGCTGGTGCTGAAAGACCCGGCGGCGATGTCCAATCCGTTCTATCTGATGTTCCCGCAATGGGCGATCCTGCCGGCCGTCATTCTGGCGACTGCCGCCACCATCATCGCCAGCCAGGCGGTCATAACAGGTGCGTTTTCGCTCGTGCGTCAGGCGATCCATCTCGGCTACCTGCCGCGCATGGAAATCCTCTTCACCTCGGAAACCAATACGGGGCAGATCTACCTGCCCGCCGTCAACACCATCCTGCTGTTCGGCGTCGTCGCGCTGGTGCTCACCTTCAAGAGTTCGGATGCGCTGGCCACCGCCTACGGTATTTCCGTCACCGGCGCGATGGTCGTCACCAGCCTGATGTTCTTCGAATTCGTGCGCAAGCGCTGGCAATGGTCGGTCTGGCTCGCGGTTGCGGTGCTGGCCCCGCTCTTGACGCTGGAACTGATTTTCCTCGGCGCGAACCTGCTGAAGATTCACGATGGCGGTTATGTGCCGGTGCTGCTGGCCATCGCCTTCACCATCATCATGACCACCTGGCAGCGCGGCTCGAAAATCCTCTTCGCCAAGACCCGCCGCGGCGATGTGCCGCTGAAAGCTTTCGTTGCTTCGGTGGAAAAGGAAAGCGCCCATGCGCCGGTGCGCGTGCCCGGCACCGCGATTTTCCTGACCGGCGATCCGGAAGCTGCGCCGGCGGCATTGCTGCACAATCTCAAGCATAACCACGTCCTGCACGACAAGAATGTCATCCTGACGATCCGCACTGAGGACCAGCCGCGCGTTCACCCCGAGGATCGTTACACGCTGACGAAACTGAGTGATCGTTTCGCCGTGGTCGAACTGCATTTCGGCTTCATGGAAACCCAGAACGTCACCCAGGCGCTCGGCTATCTGCGCCGTACGGGTTACAAGTTCGATATCATGTCCACCTCGTTTTATCTCGGCCGCCGCAAGCTGGTGCCGGATCCGAAATCGGGCATGCCGGGCTGGCAGAACCGCCTGTTCATAGCGCTTGCCGAAACCGCCGCCGATCCGTCCGATTATTTCCGCCTTCCGGCCAACCGTGTGGTGGAACTCGGCTCCCACGTCGTCGTCTGATGACGGGAGCACGCCTCTCGGCAATCTGAGACGCTCCTTCCTTCGTCATTCCGGCTCAAGGCCGGAATGACGCGGTGGGGATGCTGTGCATGAAGCTGTGCGCGGTATTATGGAATCTGAAGCAACACGACGCGCATTAGAATATGTTCACACATTAACGTGAAAGCGCGTCCGGGCGCGGCGTTAACCAAGCATCAAGGTTAATAAGAGATTCTCGAACACCTGTAGCAAATTTGGTTGTCGGTGTTCGGAGTGCTGGTTTTGCGTTCGAAAAGAGTAATGCGTCGTCGGTCCCCCGTGTCCCTTCAGGGGTGGGCGTCAAAATGGACATCGCCCGTCGTCTTCGGCCTTGCCGCCTGGCTCGTTTTTCCATCCCTCGCCGCCCGTGCCGATCTGGCCTCGCTTCTGGCCGGGCTGGACAAGGGCGGGGAGCAATGGCGCATGGTGCTGACGGCATCTCCGGCAGGCTCCGTTCATAATGCCTCGCTGACTTTCAATGATGCCGCAGGGGAGGCCGCATTGCATGGCGGCGGCATGACCCTGCCCAATGGCAGCAAGGTCGCCTTTGTCACCAACAAGAAGGGTGAGGCAACGACGCCGGACAGCGAGCGCGTCAACCGCGCCGCCAAGAAGGGCCGCATCGTCGCAACCGAAATCATGCAGCCGCCCAAGGCCTTCACCGCCGGTTCCGTCCTGCAGCGCACCAGCATGCTGGATATCGAGCCGCTGAAGCGCAAGGACCGCACGGCTTTCGTCAAGCCGAAGCGCGGCAAGGACGTGGAACTCGCCTCCTTCTATTTCCGTCGTGAGGAAAAGAAGGCGGACAAAAGCGTCTCGCCGATGCTGGCCGAACTCATCACCAACAGGACGCCGGATATTCTTGCCACGGCTTATGCGCCGGCCGAACCGGATTTTGCTCGCGAGTCGCCCTTCGACGCCATCCTCAAAAAGCCCGAGGCCGGTCGTTTCGTGCCGCAGATCAGCCAGGACGATCACGCCTGGGCAGCCACCCCGCTGCCGGCCGCCGTGTTTTCCGCAGCCGAACAGCAGTGCCTGGCATCCGGCATCTATTTCGAGGCGCGCGGAGAATCGGTGAAGGGACAGGCGGCGGTGGCGCAGGTCATCCTCAACCGCGTGCGCAACCCCGCTTATCCGAAAACCATCTGCGGCGTCGTTTATCAGAACAAGGACTGGCGCAACCGCTGCCAGTTTTCTTTCGCCTGCGACAATATCAAGGACCGGGTGAACTCCGAACGCCACTGGAAGATGGCGCGTGAAGTGGCCATGGCCACCACCGCCGGCAAAATCTGGTTGAACGAAGTGGGCTCCGCCACCCATTATCACGCCGTTTATGTGCGTCCCGCCTGGGGCAAGTCCATGAAGAAGGTCGGCAGGATCGGCCTGCACGTCTTTTACCGTACCTATGGTGGCGGCTGGAGCTGATCACACCGCCAATTTGTCGCATTTTGCGTGTCAAAAATGCCGATTCCCTGGGGAAACATCGCCGCTAAACCGCGATTTGATGTCAAGCTATTGTTTTTGCATGATTAATTTGTGCCAAAACAACCGCTCGCAGTGCCTTGACTAGAGAAGCCCCTAAAACTATGTTGCGCGCGACTTCAGAGCGGGCTGGAACAGGCTTAATCCGTCACCGTTTACAACTCCAAAGGGTTCTGGCATGGCTGGAACGGAGAAAATGGGTGGGATTTTAAGATGACTGGCAACCGTGACGATAGTCTGGACGAGCGCCGCAAGCGCCTTGCCGAAGAACTGGCAAAGGTGAAGGCGGAGGATGAGGCGGAAGTGAGGGCGGAGACCAACGCTGCGGAAAACCGGAAAGGTTTTGCGATGGCGGTGAAGCTCTCATCGGAGTTCATTTCGGCCATCGTGGTCGGCGCTATGCTGGGTTATCTTCTGGACTATTTTGCCGGCACGACGCCGTGGGGGATGATCGTTCTTCTTCTTCTCGGTTTCTGCGCAGGCGTATTGAATGTGTTGCGCTCGACCGGCGCGGTGGCCAAGCCGCCGCTGCTGGAAAAGGCGGACAGACAGGACGAGGGTGGAAAAGACGGCGTTTAAGCTGTTTTTTCTTGCAGTTGAGATGCCGCGACAGGCGGCGACAGGTAAAGAGGGCAGCCGGTGGCAAACGATCCGACCCATCAGTTCTTGGTGCAGCCGATCATTCCGATCGAAATTGGCGGCGTCGATTTTTCCTTCACCAATGCGTCGCTCTTCATGGTCGCGACCGTGGCTGCCGCTTCCGGTTTCCTTTATTTCGCAACGTCGAACCGCGGTCTGATTCCGACCCGCATGCAGTCCGTTGCTGAAATGTCCTACGAGTTCATCGCCTCCATGCTGCGCGAAGGCGCCGGCAAGAAGGGCATGGTGTTCTTCCCATTCGTGTTCTCGCTGTTCATGTTCGTGCTGACGGCGAACCTTCTTGGCATGTTCCCGTATTTCTTCACGGTCACCAGCCAGATCATCGTTACCTTCGCGCTCGCCTGCCTCGTTATCGGCACGGTCATCGTTTACGGTTTTTACAAGCACGGCCTGCACTTCTTCGGCATTTTCGCCCCCTCGGGCGTGCCGAAGGCGCTTTTGCCGCTTGTTGCGTCAATTGAAATGATTTCGTTCCTGTCGCGTCCGATCAGCCTTTCCGTTCGTCTTTTCGCGAACATGCTGGCTGGCCACATCACGCTCAAGGTTTTCGCAGGCTTCGTTGCCTCCATGGGTGCGCTTGGCGCGCTCGGCATCGGTGGCGCAGTTCTGCCGCTCATCATGACGGTCGCCATGACCGCTCTCGAATTTCTCGTTGCCTTCCTGCAGGCTTACGTCTTCGCGGTACTGACTTGCATGTACCTGAACGACGCCGTGCATGGTGGTCACTGAGAAGTAAAGTCGCTGGCCCCGGCAACGGGCGTCAAAAACAGCCGCAACAACCAATATCTCAAGGAGTCTCACATGGAAGCGGAAGCAGCAAAGTACATCGGCGCAGGTCTCGCATGCCTCGGCATGGCTGGTACGTCCCTCGCACTCGGCCGTATCTTCGGTGATTACCTGTCCGGCGCACTGCGCAACCCCTCTGCTGCCGACAGCCAGTTCGGCCGTCTGGTATTCGGCTTTGCCGTTACGGAAGCTCTGGGCATCTTCTCGCTGCTCGTTGCTCTCCTTCTCCTGTTCGCTGTTTAATATCAGCATCAGGTCTGGATCACGGCCCGCAACATAGCGTGCCGTGATCCTTCGCATTTGCAGTCCCCCTGGAGGTGAGCATGTTCGTGACCGAGGCTTATGCCCAGTCAGCACCGACCGTAGGTGAAACGCATACGGAAACTCCGGCTGTCGGCCAGCCGCAACCGGAAGCCACGCACACGGAAACCGGTGTGGCGCACGGCGCTGAACACGGTGCTTCCGGCGTATTCCCGCCGTTCGACCAGTCTACTTATGCATCGCAGGTTCTCTGGCTGGCGATTACGTTCGGCCTTTTCTACCTGCTCATGCAGAAGGTCATCGTTCCGCGCGTCGGCGGCATTCTCGAAAACCGTCATGGACGCATCGCACAGGATCTCGATGAAGCGGCACGCCTGAAAAGCGAAGCCGACGCTGCCGTCGAAACCTATGAAAAAGAACTCGCGGCAGCCCGCGCCAAGGCAAGCTCTATCGGCGCCGCGGCACGTGACGCCGCTAAAACGAAGGCCGATGCCGATCGCGCCGCCATCGAGGCCGGACTTGCTGAAAAGCTTGCCGCCGCCGAAAAGCGCATCGCTGGTATCAAGGAACAGGCTTTCGCCGATGTCGGCGCCATTGCTGAGGAAACCGCGACCGCGATCGTTGACCAGCTGGTCGGCACTAAGGTCAAGGATACCGACGTCAAGGCCGCCATTGCAGCCGCTTCGACTGTGAAGGGAGCCTGATATGGCGTTTGATGCATCATTTTTCGCTCTCGTCGGTCTTGTTCTCTTTTTCGTCCTGATCGCCTATCTCAAGGTTCCGGGCATGCTCTCCAAGTCTCTGGACGAGCGCGCGCAGAACATTCAGGACGAGCTGGCCGAAGCCAAGCGCCTGCGTGAAGAGGCCCAGCACCTGCTGGCCGAATATCAGCGCAAGCGCAAGGAAGCCGAAGCTGAAGCCGCCGGCATCGTTGCTGCCGCCGAGCGTGAAGCCGCAGCGCTCACCGAAGAAGCCAAGCAGAAGACGGAAGAATTCGTCGCCCGCCGTACGGCTCTTTCGGAACAGAAGATCAAGCAGGCCGAAGAAGACGCCATCGGCGCCGTCCGCGCCGCCGCAGTCGATATCGCCATTGCCGCTTCCGAGAAGTTGCTGGCCGAAAAGACCACGGCTGCCACTAAGGCCAAGCTTTTCACCGCCACGATTGGCGAAGTGAAGTCTAAGCTGAACTGAGATTTATCTCGGACTGATAAGAACCCCTCCGGCGAGAGCTGCGAGGGGTTTTTTTGTTGTCAAGTCTGGTTGGAGTTATAGCGCCAAAGGTGGGTGATCGACCCGCTTTGGCCAAAGTCTTCTTAATGGCGGATATCGGATTGCTCTTCCGCTTTGCACCAACAGCGGACATGCTGTGCATTTTCTGACGCAACCAACTTATCGTCGGGAAGGCTTATTCGATAGCGAGGCACAGAAGCGCCATTTGCTGGTGTGGTCCGATAGGACGCCCGGTCACCTGCTTGACATATTCCAATTCCGGTGCGAATTTTTACCTATGGGGTAGCGATCGCCCCATGAGGCCACGGCCGAAGAATCGCGTCCTTTGAACCCGAAAAAACGGAGGGACGCGCGATGCCGTCATTTCTTGAAATCACACCCGAAAAGCTCAATCGCATTATCGGCACGCCCAACGCGCCGACGATTATCGACGTCCGCACTGACGAGGACTTTGCTGCTGATCCCCGCCTCATACCGGGAGCGATTCGGCGCGATTACCGCCAAGTGATGGACTGGGCCGAAGGGCTTACCGGGCCATTGGTCGTCCTCTGTCAGAAAGGCCAGAAGCTCGGTCACGGTGTTGCCGCTCACCTTCGTGCGGTTGGCAGTGCCGCCGAGGTTCTCGAAGGCGGCTTCGAAGCCTGGCGTGCGTCGAAAGCGGCCCTAGTCCCCGACGATAGGCTGCCGCCCCGCGACAGCCGTGGCCGGACGGTCTGGGTAACCCGCTCGCGTCCGAAAATCGACCGCATCGCCTGCCCGTGGCTGATCCGGCGCTTCGTCGATCCTTCGGCGGTCTTCCTGTTTGTAGCGGCGGCGGAAGTATCAGCGGTCGCCGATCGCTTCAACGCCACGCCCTTCGACATTGAAGAGGTTTACTGGAGCCACCGTGGCGAGCTTTGCACCTTCGACGTCATGGTCGAGGAATTCGGCCTTGCGACGGAACCCATGCTCCGCCTCGCGACAATCGTCCGGGGAGCAGATACGTCCAGACCCGACCTCGCCCCCGAAGTGCCGGGACTGCTTGCCGCCTCACTCGGCTTATCCCGGATGTTCAACGACGACCTCGAACAACTCGCGGCCGGCATGACGCTCTACGATGCGTTTTACAGATGGTGCCGTGATGCAACCGAGGAGACCCACAACTGGCCCAACCCGAGGAAGGTATGAGACCATGACCGACCTTGCAAAGACCAGTGTCCGCCTGGATGCGGGCGAAGACGACATCGTTCCGCTTTCCGAAGCCGTGAAGGTATGGGCGCGCGTGGCAGCGCTCAGCTTCGGCGGCCCAGCAGGCCAGATAGCAGTGATGCACCGCATCGTCGTTGACGAGAAGCGCTGGGTGGGTGAGCACCGTTTCCTGCATGCCCTCAACTACTGCATGCTGCTGCCGGGGCCGGAGGCTCACCAGCTTGCCATCTATATCGGCTGGCTGCTGAACAAGACCAGGGGCGGCATGATCGCCGGCCTGCTGTTCGTCCTGCCGGGGTTTCTATCCATCCTGGCGCTCAGTTACATCTACGTTATCTTCGGCGACGTCACCGCGATCGAGGGCATGTTCTTCGGGCTGAAATGCGCGGTCCTCGCCGTTGTCGTTCAGGCGGTCTTTCGGATCGGCAGCAGGGCGCTGAAAAACAATGTGATGGTCGCCATGGCGGCCGCCGCCTTCGTCGCGATCTTCTTCCTTCACGTGCCCTTTCCACTGATCATCCTCGCGGCCGCAATCATCGGCTGCTTCGGGGGGCGGACAGGGCTTCACGCTTTCAAGGCAAACGGCGGACACAAGTCGGGATCGGGCAAGATACTCGAAGACAGGGATTCCATCCTCGGCGAGGACATTCCCCTTCACGCCAGGCCCAACCTTGCCTGGTCGCTCAAAACCTCTGGCACTCTTGCAGCGCTCTGGCTCATTCCCGTCGCGACGCTGATCCTGGTGCTCGGTTGGGACAATGTGTTCTCGAAGATGGGTCTGTTCTTTAGCCAGATGGCCGTCGTCACCTTCGGCGGCGCCTATGCCGTGCTCGCCTACGTCGCTCAGGCTGCGGTGGAAAACTATGGATGGCTTCGTCCGGGAGAAATGCTTGATGGTCTCGGTATGGCCGAGACGACGCCCGGTCCTCTCATTATGGTAACGCAGTTCGTCGGCTTTCTCGCGGGCTATCGCGATCCGGGGGCGTTGTCGCCGCTGGCGGCGGCAACTCTCGGAGCGATCCTGACGACCTGGGTAACTTTCCTGCCGAGTTTCCTTTGGATATTCGCTGGTGCGCCCTTCATCGAGAAGATGCGCGGTAACGCGGCGCTTGGCGGGGCGATGTCGGCCATCACTGCGGCCGTCGTCGGGGTGATCCTCAACCTGGCGGTCTGGTTTGGACTTCACGTGCTGTTCGAGGAAGTCCGACCCGTGGCCCTCGGCCCGCTGGCATTGGATGTCCCAGTCTTCTCATCACTCCTGCTGCCGTCGCTCGCCCTGACATTGCTAGCGGCATTCGCCATTTTCCGGCTCAAGCTGTCTGTGATAGTCACGCTGGCCCTGTCTGCAGCGCTTGGGATTGCCTGGCGGTCGATATTTTGAAACCCGGAGTCCGCTTTGGCCTATCGCGGAAGTGATTGCCGGACCTTCATTCACGATCAGTCCCGCTTCAGCGGCCGAAAGCTCATCCTGTGCAACGGGCAGGGGCCGTGGCTTTCGATGGCGCGCAGGTGGGCGGGCGTACCGTAGCCGGCATGGCCTTCGAAGCCGTAGGATGTGTGCACCACACCGGCGCGTTCCATCATCCGGTCGCGCGTCACCTTGGCGATGATCGAGGCTGCGGCGATGGAGAGGGAGCGGGAATCGCCCTTGATGACGGCCTTGGCTTCGCAGGTGATACCCGGCGGCCGGTCGCGGCCGTCGGCGAGAACGAGGGCAGGGGAGATTTCGAGACCGAGCACGGCGCGGCGCATGGCGTCCAGGCTGGCGCGCAGGATATTCATGCTGTCGATCAGGCCGGGGCCGGAGGAGGCGACGGATACGATCGAGGTTTCCATGATCTGTACGAACAGGCTTTCCCGCTTCTGCTTGGTTAGCTTCTTGGAATCGTCCATCCCCTTGGGAATATTGTCCGGATCAAGAATGACGGCTGCCGCAACCACGGGTCCGGCCAAAGGCCCCCGGCCTGCCTCATCCGTGCCGGCGACGGGCCAGAGGCCCTTCTTTTTCGCCTCCAGCTCGAAGGAGAAGTCAGGGCCGGTTTCGGCAAGATCAAAAAGGGCAGGAGAATCGGGTGTGGCCGTGCGTTTCATGCGGCGAAACTGGCACACACACCCGATCTCCTGCAAGCCCCCGGAAGCGGGCGATGACAGGCATGGTGAGCCGGGGTCAAGGGGCGTGGCTCACCGTGCCCCGAAGGTCATCATGACCTTTGATCCTCCAACGGGGCGGCGGAGGAAAAACGATCGCACGCGAGGCGGCGGCTCCGGGGGCGATGTCCGGCGGGCCAGGGAAAACCCGTCGGGCATTTCGTGGGGAGCAACAAGATGAGAAGGTTGCTCCCTATCGTTTTGAATTCCGTTTAATATAGGCTCACAGAGCCTCCGATTGTTGGCGAGTTATCCTTCATGCTCGACGTCATCCTCGGGCTTGACCCGAGGATCCACTATCGCGCTCGGTTTATATCCTCGGGTCAAGCCCGAGGATGACGTCGAGTTCAGTTCGGGCATCCATCACCTCAGTCACTTTCAGCGTTTACTTCTCAAAGCAGCGACAATTGCACGCCTGCACCGCCCGGCGGCACGAAGAGATCGTCACGCAGGTGGATGCCGCGGCGGATGAGGCCAAGCCGCTTCGTGGCCATCTCGAAACGCCTGCCGATCTGCCAGGCATAGGGGCCGGCGCCCTTCATGCGTTTTCCGAATTCCGCGTCATAATCCTTGCCGTCACGCATGGAGCGCACCAGCGACATGACATGGCGGTAACGGTCCGGATAGTTGCGCAGCAGCCAGTCGCGGAACAGCGGGCTCACCTCCAGCGGCAGGCGCAAAAGCACATAAGATGCTTCGGTGGCGCCGGCGGCCTTGCCGGCCTCGAGAATGCGCTCGATTTCATGATCGTTGAGTGCCGGAATGACAGGCGCCATCATCACGGCCACGGGAATGCCCGCCTCGGTCAGCGCCTTCACCGCGTCCAGCCGCTTCTCCGGCGTGGCGGCGCGCGGCTCCATGTTGCGCGCGAGCTTGCGGTCCAGCGTCGTCACGGAAATGCCGACCTTGGCGAGCCCCTTTTTGGCCATGGGCGCCAGAATGTCGATATCCCGCTTGATCAGCGCCGATTTGGTGACGATGGCGACGGGATGATCGGCCTTGGCCAGCACTTCCAGTATCTGCCGCATGATGCGCCATTCGCGCTCAATCGGCTGATAAGGGTCGGTATTGGTGCCAATGGCGATCACCCTTGGCTTGTAGCCCGGTTTCGCCAGTTCCCTTTCCAGCAGCTTTGCCGCATCCGGCTTGGCGAAGAGCTTCGATTCGAAATCCAGACCGGCCGAAAGTCCCATATAGCTGTGTGTCGGCCTTGCGAAACAATAGATACAGCCATGTTCGCAGCCGCGATAGGGATTGATGGAGCGGTCGAACGGGATGTCGGGCGATTCATTGCGGGTGATGATGCTGCGTGGCTTCTCCACCTGCACCTCGGTGCGGAACTCCGGCATGTCCTCGAGCGTCTGCCAGCCATCGTCGAAAACCTCGTGCTGCAAGGTCTCGAAACGTCCATCCGGATTGAGCCCGGCGCCACGGCCGCGACGGCGGTCGATCTCGATGCGCAGGCCAGATGCATCGGCCAGCGCATTGGCAATGTCAGGCATATGGCTCGGCTGGAAGGCAGCCTGCCCCGAAAGCGTATGGTTTCTCATCTGGATGCTCCCAGGACGCCGCACGCCTTTCGAGGCACGCTCAACGCCCTAAACCGTTTCCGTCCGGACGGGCTTTTATCGCCTTCCGAATGATTAAATTCCTACATCAGGAATGAGAACATTACAAGAACAAAATTGCAGATTCAGCTCGCGCATCAGACAGGGGCGTGACCGCGATATGCCTGACCGCGTGCGGAGGCCGCGTGATGGTCGGCATAAGCAGCCACGGATTTTACCGCGATCAGCACAGTGGCAATTTATTGTGCGATGCGTTAGAGCTATGCAGATGTTGACAGTCATAATGGAATGCCGGGATCACGAACCGGAACTGGCGCATACGCTGTCTGCGCTTGTCACCGGGGCCGTGGAAGGGCTTGTAAGTGATGTTGTGATTCTTGATCACGGTTCGCGCGATGGGTCGTCGCGCGTCGCCGATGCCGCCGGTTGCCGTTTTTATGGGCAATGGGACATCGAGGATGTCGTGAAGTCCGCGCGCGGCGGCTGGCTGCTTCTGATCGAGCCCGGCGCGCGCCCGCAGGCGGGCTGGATCGACGAGATTCTCGAATATGTGGCGATCTGCGCGCAGCCGGCCCGCTTCTCGCCCTCGCGCTATCACCGGCGCAATGTCTTCAGCCGCGTGCTGCGCCGTATTCCGCCATTGGAACACGGATATCTTCTGCCAAAGAAGCATGCCCTGTCGATCGCCAGATCGGGCATGAGCCTGACGCAATTTGTCGGCGCGCAGAAACCGCGCCGGCTGAATGCGGAAATAGTACCCGCCTGGGCGCTGCGGGCTTCGGCTTAACGGGCGCGTCTTACCCGGCCAGAACCTTGCCGGGATTCATGATGCCGGCGGGGTCGAAAGCATGTTTGATGCGTCGCATCAGCTCCATTTCGATGCCGGGGCGAATGGCGGCCAGTTCATCGCGCTTCAATTGCCCTATGCCGTGTTCGGCCGAAATGGAGCCGCCGAGCGACAGCACGATGCCATGCACGACCTCGTTCATATCCCGCCAGCGGCCGAGGAATTCGGCCTTGTCGGCACCGACAGGCTGGGAAATATTGTAATGGATATTGCCGTCACCCAGATGGCCGAAGGCGCAGACACGCGCGCCCGGGATGGCAGCGAGAACCGCCTTTTCCGCCGTCGCCATGAATTCCGGTATTTTTGAAACCGGAACGGAAACATCGTGCTTGATCGACCCGCCTTCGGGCTTCTGCGCATCCGACATGCTCTCGCGCATGTGCCAGAGCGCCTGTCGCTGCGCCTCCGATGCGGCGAGCACGGCGTCCTGAACCAGCCCGGCCTCAAAACCGCGCTCCAGCAGCGATTGCATCATGCTATCCGCCGTCTCCGCCGAATCGGAGGTGGAGATATCGATGAGCGCGTACCAGTCGTGCGGTTGCTCCAGGGGATCGCGCACGCCGGGAATATGTCTGGCGGTGAATTCGACGCCGATTCGCGGCATGAGTTCGAAGCCGGTCAGCGCCGTGCCGCAGAGGTTGGAGGCCATTTCAAACAGCTTCAGCGCATCTTCGGTGGAGGTCAGCCCCGCAAAGGCCACCTGATGGCCGAGCGGCTTCGGGAAGAGCTTCAACACCGCGCCGGTGATGACGCCAAGCGTGCCTTCCGAGCCGATGAAGAGATCACGCAGATCGTAACCGGTGTTGTCCTTCTTCAGCCGGCGCAGCCCGTTCCAGATTTCGCCTGTCGGCAGCACCACTTCGAGCCCGAGGCACAGCTGGCGCATATTGCCATAGGCCAGAACCGCCGTGCCGCCGGCATTGGTGGCGAGATTGCCGCCGATGCGGCAGGACCCTTGAGAGCCGAGCGACAGCGGGAACATGCGCTCCACCGTGTCGGCGGCCTTGTGGATGTCGTCGAGAATGCAGCCGGCATCGGCGACGATGATATTGGCGACCGGATCGATATCGCGGATGCGGTTCATGCGTTCCAGCGACAGGATGATGTCGGTGCCATCGGCACGCGGCGTCTGGCCGCCCACAAGGCCGGTATTGCCGGTCTGCGGCACGATGGCAGTGCCGGTCTCGCTGGCGAGCTGCAGAATGGCCGAGACCTCTTCGACCGACCCCGGCTTGAGCAGCAACGGCGAGGCGCCGCGATAAAGGCCGCGATTTTCCACCAGCCGCGGCGCCATTTCCGCCGGGTCACGCACCGCGTTCTTTTCGCCGACAATGGCGGCAAAGCGGTCAAGGATGTCGGAGGAGGGGATGGCGGTGGTCGTCATGGGCGGCGTCTCGCTGTCTTTTGAAACATGGGCGAAAGGATTGGGTGCCGTCAGCCTCGCGGCGCGGCGGCGCGGGAAAGGCGGTCGTTGATCGCCTCTCCGAGACCATGGGTGGGAATGGCGGTGATGGCGATGGTGTCCGCACCGCTCGCATCGGCGGCTTTCAGATAATCGAACAGATTGGCGGCGGCCTCGGCAAGATCGCCGGTGGGGCTAAGGTCGAGAACGGTGCGCGCGGCCTCTTCGCCTGATATGGCGATGCCGCCGAAGCGGATTAGCGCTTCGCCCGGCAGAACCGAGGTGGCGTGAAGGCGCACGGCGGCGCCCGGCGCATAATGCGAGGCCAGCATTCCCGGCGCCTCAATGGCGGCGGCGGCTTTTTTGGGCCGTTCGAGGCTTTTGCCCGCAACACGTTCTATGTCCTCGGTGACGATGCCGCCGGGACGAAGCAGCCGCACCCGGCCATCCTCTTCCACCTTGACGATGGTGGATTCGACGCCGACGGAGGCTGCGCCGCCGTCGAGAATGAGATTGATCTTCTGGCCGAGATCCGCTTCCACATGGGCGGCACTTGTCGGGCTGATCTTGCCGGAACTATTGGCGCTGGGGGCGGCGAGCGGCCTGCCGAAGCGGCGGATGAGATCGCCGGCAAAACCCTGGGGCACACGAATGCCGACCGTATCGAGCCCGGCCGTCGCCAGCGAATGAATATCGCTTGCCGGGTTCAGCGGTAGCACCAGTGTCAGCGGGCCGGGCCAGAAGGCCTCCGCGAGTTTCCGCGATATGGGATCGAAGACGGCGTAACGTTCGGCCATGGCGATATCGGCCATGTGGCAGATCAAGGGGTTGAACTGCGGCCGGCCCTTCGTCTCGTAAATGCGGGTAATCGCCGCCGGGTTGGTGGCGTCGGCGGCAAGGCCGTAGACCGTTTCCGTCGGCAGGGCGATGGGTTGGCCGGCGGCAAGCTCGGTTGCTGCTGCCTGCAGGGCTGTTTCCCGCTCGTTGTCTATATTGATATGACGCGCCATGATGCTGCCTTTCAGGGCGGTCAATAGCGTATTTCAGGGCGGAGTGGGAAGCGCTAATGCATGTCGCCCGAAAGTGGTCCGCGGTTTCGGGATAACGACTTGCATAAAACAAATAAAGATAAAGCGCCGGGGCGCTCTATCGCTTCTATATCGCCTTGATGACCTTGCGCATCTCCTCGGACCGCGCGCCGAGCATGAGCACATTTTTCAGCGCCACGCGCGGATCATGGGTCTGGAACAGCAAGCCGCCGCGATGGATGGAGGTGTCGACGGCGATTTCCTGATCCGGAAGCGCGTTGATGGCGACGGCGAAATACATCCGTGAATAGCGCGCATCGATATTTTCGAAGAAGTTCCCGGCCCCGCTCAGCTCGGCGAAGAAATTCGCGAAATAGAACGACCAGAGCACATGGCGCTCGGCATCGAAGCTCGTTTTCGCCGCCGTGACGTGACAATAGCCGAGATGCGGCCGGTCATTGAGCAGATGGTGAAAAACCATCTTCGGGAAACGGATGGACTGGTGAAAGGCGTTGAGACGGTTGTGGGTGGCATCGGCGGCGGCTTCCAGCTTTCGCCCGGTCAGCGCAGCCACTTCATCATGACTGTAATAGACGCGTTCCCTCGGCAACCAGCGCTCTTCATAACGGCTGATGCGCCCTGTCCGCAGGAAATCCGAATGCGCGGTCTTCGATCTTATCGGTGTGACCGAATGCCTGCTCGCATCGAAATAGCGTATGCGTGTCGCCTTCTCCACCGGAAGCGCCCTCGTTGCTGTCGATCCGGCAAGATAGTTTAGGGCGCGTTAATACTCCGTTGCGTCGCGCCTCCCGTTTTTTAACGGGTGGGGAGTAAAGCGCGCGACATCATGCGTCATATTGCGACGTGATTTCCGACATTGAATAGCTGTCGGATTTCCCAGCGGAATGGGCTGCGACGGCGAATTGCGCATGTCGCAATTTGTCGCCAATGCGGAAGCCGATGTCGCTGTTTGTGCTGCCGCAAATGACCGCCGGTGTTTAGATGAGTACATGCTTCCGCAACCCCGCAAATGGTGTCGGGCAGGGCGGTTTGATCGAGGATTTGGCCATGGAATTGCGTGATACCGTATTGCGCCAGCTGAAAAACCGCCGCGAAGGCTTCAGCCTGGAACAGCCCTTCTACACGGACCCGGATTATTTCAAGCTGGATATGGAAACGATCTGGTATCGCGACTGGCTGTTTGTCGGCCATGATTGCGAAGTGCAGAAGTCCGGCAGCTATTTCACCGTTCAGGTCGGCGCCTATTCCGTCGTCATCGTTCGCGGTCGCGATGGGCAGATCCGCGCCTTCCACAATTCCTGTCGCCACCGCGGCTCCCGCGTCTGCACCACGCAGAAGGGCCAGTCGGCGCGCCTTGTCTGTCCTTACCACCAGTGGACCTACGATCTCGACGGCAAGCTGCTCTTCGCACGTCACATGGGTGAAGAGTTCGACAAGGGCGATTTCGGCCTGAAGCCTGTTGCCTGCGAAACCGTCGCCGGTTACGTCTTCATCTGCCTTGCCGATCAGCCGGCGGATTTCGAGCCCATGCGCAAGGAAGTCGAGAGCTACATGGCTCCGCACCGCATCTGGGAAGCGAAGGTCGCGCATGAAAGCACGATCATCGAAAAGGGCAACTGGAAGCTCGTCTGGGAAAACAACCGCGAGTGCTACCATTGCGCCGCCAACCACCCGGAACTCTGCCGCACCTATCCCGAAAACCCGAGCGTGACGGGAACGGATGGCGGTGCCAGCGACCCCGAAATCGGCGGCCACTGGGCGCGCTGCGAGGCCGCCGGCCTGCCGAGCCGCTTCAAGATCGACCCGAAGGGCCAGTTCCGCGTCGCCCGCATGCCGCTGATTGGTGAAGCGGAAAGCTACACCATGTCTGGCAAGCGCGCCGTGCGCCGACCGCTTTCGGAGGATGTCAGCATCAGCCATATCGGCGCGCTGCTCCTGTTCCATTACCCGACGACCTGGAATCATTTCCTCGGCGACCACACCATTTCCTTCCGCGTGCTGCCGCTCAGCGCCACGGAAACCATGGTCACCACCAAATGGCTGGTGCACAAGGATGCGGTTGAAGGCGTGGACTACGATCTTGAAGATCTCACCCACGTCTGGAACGAGACCAATGACCAGGACCGCCGCATCGTCGAGGAAAATGCCTTCGGCATTCGCTCGCCCGCCTATGAGCCCGGCCCCTATTCCATGGAGGATGAGGGCGGCGTGATGCAGTTCGTCAACTGGTATTCCGATTTCATGGTCGACCGGCTCTCCGGCGATAAGGCCCGGCTCTCTGCTGTAGCGTGATGCGAAGATGAATATGGTTGTGACCTACAAGCACATAGACGAGATGAAGCCGTGGAGCGACAAGCTCCAGCTGCTGGAATGCATTTCAGTGACGCCCGAGACCCCGGACGTCATGACGTTTCTGTTCCGCTCCGAGGACCAGAACTGGTTCCGTTATCTGCCGGGCCAGTTCGTCACGCTGGAATTGCCCGTGGGTGCGGAGCCGCTCTACCGCACCTACACCTTGTCCTCCAGCCCGTCGCGACCCTACGCGCTGTCGGTCACGGTCAAAGCGCAGGCCAACAGCATCGGCACGCGCTGGATGTTCGACAATCTGAAGCCCGGCATGAAAATCCGGGCGCTGGGGCCGCTCGGCGACTTTTCCTACGTCAAGCATCCCGGCGACAAATATCTCTTCATTTCGGCAGGCTCCGGCGTCACGCCGATGATGTCAATGGTGCGCGACATGAGTGACCGCGCGCCGCAGAGCGACATTGCCTTCGTCAATTGTTCGCGCACACCCGGCGATATCGTCTTCCGTCACGAACTGGAATATCTCGCCCGTTTCATGCCGAACCTCTCGCTCGGCTTCATTGTCGAGAAATGCGGTCGCACCGACCTGTGGTCTGGCCTGAAAGGCATGGTCGACAAGGCCAAGATCGCGCTTCTGGCGCCAGATTTCATGGAGCGCACCGTCTTCTGTTGCGGGCCGGAGCCGTTCATGGCCGCCGTCCGCTCGATGCTCGACGCATCCGGCTTCGATATGAGTCGCTACCATCAGGAAAGCTTCGCGCCGGCTGCCCCGGTCACCGTTGGTGAAAACGTCCTCACCGGTGCGGATGGCGAGGCACTGTCGATGGTGGGTTTCACCCTTTCCGGCAAGGAAATGCCCTGCCAGCCCGGCCAGACGGTTCTGATGACGGCGCGTGCCGCCGGCGTCCGTATCGGCGCTGCCTGCGAATCCGGCATCTGCGGCACCTGCCGGGTGCTGAAGCTTTCGGGTGAGGTGGAGATGAACCACAATGGCGGCATTCTCGATGAGGAAATCGAGGAAGGCTATATTCTTGCCTGCTGCTCGCGGCCTCTGACTGACGTGAAGGTGGAAGCCTGACACGAGCAGGCGTTTCATCTCATTCGTCTTTCACCGGATAGTTGTCTTGGAACTAAATTTCTCTAAACTCGTTTGCACGTCATCGAATTCTTTTCGGGCGTAGAACGGGGCTGTCCCATATCTCCGACAAGAGCGAGTGGGTGAAAAGGCGTGGTCCAACGCGCTGAAGCAAACGGAGGAAGATCATGATGAATTTCCGGACAACGAGTGTCGCCACGGCGATAGTCGTGTTCCTCACCAGCTTTACGCCATCGCAGGCGTTCCAGGCGCCCGTGCCGATGCCGAAGCCGGCGATCACGGCCGACAATAATGTTGTGCCGGTGCAGTACCGCGAATGGGACCGCAGAGGCGACCGCAGGTACGGCGACCGCATGTATCGCCCGCGCCCGCCGCGTGATGGATATTACAATGGTCACCGCGGTTATCGCGATCGCCGTCCGGGCTACCGTTATCACAACGGTTACTGGTTCCCGCTTGCAGCCTTTGCCGCAGGCGCGATCATCGGCGGCGCCATGTCGCAGCCGCGCCCGGCCTATGGCGGCAGCCATGTCGAATGGTGCCAGAACCGCTGGCGCTCGTATCGCGCTTACGACAACAGCTACCAGCCAAATAGCGGTCCGCGCCGCATATGCGTATCGCCTTACAGCCGCTGATAGTGGTTTTCGAAAGCCCGGATTTTGATCCGGGCTTTTGCTTTCAGGCGGCCGGGCCGGGTAACCGAAGCGTGAATGGATCGTTAATGCTGGGTTCAGACGAAAACGCCTAGCCTGCAACCGGTAATGTTCCGGCCAGAACCGACAAACTGGCTGAGTAAGAAGAAAAAGGTGTTATTATTCACGTCCAACGGCCTGTCGACCGTCGTGAATGGAGGAAGTCAGATGAGAGACTATATGAAGAATATCTTGGCTGTCGGTCTTTCTGCGATCGTGGTAGCAGGAGCGATTGTTCCGGCAGAAGCAGCGATGCCACTACCAATGGCGCCGAAGAGTGTCGAGACGGTGGGCAACGACGCCAGCAAGAATATCGTGAATGTGCAGTACTGGCGCGACCGTCGCGACTGGGATGGCGGACGTCGAGGCTGGTATGGCGGCCATCGCGGCTATCGTGATTACCGCCCGGGTTATCGTCATCATGACGGTTACTGGTTCCCGCTCGCAGCCTTTGCGACGGGTGCGATCATCGGCGGCGCGCTGTCGCAGCCGCGTGAAGTCTACCGTCCGGTTCCCGAATATCGTCCGCGTCCGGTCTATCGCGAATATCGTCCGGTCCGCCGTGGCGGTATGAGCCAGGCGCATGTGAACTGGTGCTATGGCCGCTATCGTTCCTACGATGCCTATAGCAACACGTTCCAGCCTTACCATGGCCCGCGTCAGCCCTGCTATTCGCCTTACAGCTGATAGAATGTCAGGCTGAAATTGACAGAGCCGTCCGGTTACGACCGGGCGGCTTTTTACGTTACAGGATTCGTGCGCGCTTCAGCACGAACCAGGCGAGTGCAACCGAAATCACGATGAAGATGCTGGCCGACAGCGTGCCGCCGGTGCCGACGGTAAACGGCAGTTCATCCGTATTCATGCCGAAGAAACCGGTCACCAGCGATGGCGGCAGCAGGAATGCCGTCATCAGCGACAGGATATAAAGGTGCCGGTTGGTTTCGGACGAGAGTTTGGAATCGATTTCTTCGTGCAGCAGCCTTGCACGCTCCTGCAGGGCATAGACGTCATGATCGACAGCCTCAAGGCGGCCCATCAGGCGTGAGGCGACATCCTCGAAACCGTCAGGCATTTCGTCATCATCGGCGGCCGAAGCCCGCCGCATCAGCGTCAGCACGGTGCGCAGATGCCGGTGCAGGCGAACCACCGTGCGGCGCAGCGGGGCGAGCCGCCGCCGTTCGTCGCGTGTCTCGCTGTCATAGACCAGATCCTCGATGGCGTTCAGTTCCTCCGTCGTCTCCATCACCAGATTGATGAGCGAGCGCTGGAATTCGGCGACGAGGCCTTCGAACACATGTGACGGTGTGAGATAGCGGTTGGAATTCTTGTCGACCGCCGCCTTCAGCCGGTCCACCGAATGCAGCGGCTGCAGGCGGGTGGTGATGATGAAGCGGTCGCTTACCGCAAAATGCAACCAGCCGAAATCGCGCGTTTCCTTGTCGAATTCCCGCTGGAAATCGACCAGCGTGCCATAGAGCGATTTTTCATCGACCACGATGGACGGATGTGTCTCATGGGTGGTGAGGCTTGCGCGCGCTGCCGGATCGAGACCGTCGATGGTCTCGAGAAAACCCGCTACGCGCTGATCGGCGAGATTGAGATGCAGCCAGAAGAAGCCTTCGCACTCGGCCATTTCGTGAAAGCCCGCATCGGGTGCAAGCCGGCGGCACGGGGCTGTGCCGGGGTGGAATTGATAGGCCCAGACAAGGCCTGGAATAACTGGCGTTATGAGATCCATCGTGGCAGTCCTGACCGGCTGGATGGGAGGAGGGAGGCGCCCGTCGTTCCGGTGTGGGAGCAGCGGCGTCGTCGGGCGACTTTCAGCGCATGCTGAGCAAATTCATATGACAGTTTTATAACAATCCCGTCGAAATGACGGGAATTTTCAAATTGACGTTTACGTAAAAATCATTTAGCCCGAAGCCAGTAGCAAGATGCCAGAGCTTCGGGAGGAGGCAGCATGTATAGCGCGCCGGTGGATGATATCGCCTTTACACTCAAACATGTAGCGGGTCTTGGAGACGCGCTTTCAAAGGGTGTGCTTGGCGATCTCGGTGAAGACCTCGTGGATGCCATCCTGCAGGAAGCTGGCCGTTTCGCCACGGAACAGGTCGCACCGCTCGCCGATATTGGCGACCGTCAGGGCGCGAAGCTCGCCGACGGCAAGGTGACGACGCCTGACGGTTGGGCCGATCTTTACCGCCGCTGGGCGGAAGCGGGCTGGAACAGCCTGACCGCGCCGGAAGAGTTCGGCGGCCAGAACCTGCCGCATATGCTGAATGTCGCTGCACTCGAAATGTGGAATTCCGGCTCCATGGCCTTCGCGCTGGCGCCGACGCTGACCATGGGCGCGGTGGAAGCCATCGTCGCCCACGGCAGCAATGATCTCAAGCGCATCTATCTTCCGAAACTCGTTTCCGGCGAATGGACCGGCACCATGAACCTGACCGAGCCGCATGCGGGTTCGGACCTTGGCGTGTTGAAGACCCGTGCGGAGCGCAATGGCGACGGCACCTACCGCATCTTCGGCCAGAAGATTTTCATCACCTGGGGCGAACACGACGCGGCTGACAACATCATCCACCTCGTTCTCGCCCGCCTTCCGGATGCGCCGGCCGGCACGCGCGGCATCTCGCTGTTCCTCGTTCCGAAATTCCTGCCTGATGAAAACGGTGCGCCGGGTGGCCGCAACGACCTTTTCTGCCATTCGCTGGAGCACAAGCTCGGCATTCATGGTTCGCCCACCTGCACGATGATCTTCGGCGACGGGAAATTCGGAGATGAAAAGGGCGCTCTCGGCTGGCTGGTCGGCGAAGAGAACAAGGGCCTCGCCTGCATGTTCACCATGATGAACAACGCCCGCCTTGCCGTCGGCATGCAGGGCGTGGCGATCTGCGAAGCGGCGACCCAGAAGGCGATCGAATACGCCAGGGAGCGCACGCAGGGCAAGGCGCCCGGCTGGCAGGGCTCCGGCATGAGCCCGATTATCGAACACCCTGATGTCGCCAGAACGCTTCTGACGATGAAGGCGCTGACTCAAGGGTCGCGGGCGATTTCCTTCAGCTGCGCGCATGCCATCGATATGGCGCATGCGAGCGAAGACGCCCGGCAGCGCGCTCACTGGCAGGAGCGCGCTGCCCTTCTGACCCCGATCGCAAAATCCTTCTCCACCGATGCCGGTGTGGATGTCGCCTCCATGGGCATTCAGGTGCATGGCGGCATGGGCTTCATCGAGGAAACCGGCGCGGCGCGTTATCTGCGTGATGCCCGCATCGCGCCGATCTACGAAGGCACAAACGGCATTCAGGCCATCGATCTGGTGCTGCGCAAACTGCCGCTCTCCGAGGGCGCGCAGGTGCGCGGTTTCATCGCAGAACTGCGCGAGATCGCCGCCCGGACAGCCGCATCGAACCGCGATGATCTCGGTGAGACGGCCCCTTATCTTGAAGCCAGCCTCAACGATCTGGAAACGGCGACCGACTGGCTGCTGGACCGCATCAAGGCGGGCGAAACCGAAACGGCACTCGCCGGCGCGACACCCTATCAGCGCCTCTTCGGTCTGGCGCTGACAGGCGCCTATCTCGCCAAGGGCGCATTGGTCTCTGTCGATGATGGCAGGGGTGGGCATCGCGCCGCACTTTGCCGCTTCGCAGCGGAAAACCTGCTGGCGGAAACGGCGGCGCTGAAGGATCGCGTTATATCAGGCGCGGCAAGCCTTGCTGCCGCCCGCACCGTACTGGCTTGAGGAGGCTCAGATGTCGAACGATCATATTCTCGTCGAGCGGGTGGGTCATGCGCCGGAGGTTCTGACCATCCGCTTCAACCGGCCAGACAAGAAAAACGCCATCACCGATGCCATGTATCTGCGCATGGCCGAGGCCCTGCATGCCGCCAATGCGGATCCGGACATCCGCGTCGTTGCGTTTCTCGGTACGGAAGGCTGCTTTTCCGCCGGTAACGACATGGCCGATTTTCTCGCCTTCGCCATGTCGGGCGGTAAGGGCAAACTCGCCGCATTGGAACTTTTGAAAGCGCTCGTCGCCTTCGACAAGCCAATGGTATCAGGCGTGGACGGGCTCGCCATCGGCATCGGCACGACGCTGAACCTGCATTGCGACCTGACGGTCGCTTCCAGCCGTAGCCTGTTCAAGACGCCCTTCGTGGATCTGGCGCTGGTGCCGGAAGCGGCCTCCAGCCTGCTTGTGCCGAAGCTTATGGGCCACCAGCGCGCCTTTGCGCTGCTTGCCATGGGCGAGGGTTTTTCCGCCGAGCAGGCATTGCAGGCCGGGATGATCTGGAAAGTCGTCGCCCCCGAACATGTCGAAACCGAAACGCTGGCGCTTGCCACCCGCCTTGCCGCCAAACCACAGCAGGCGCTGAAGATCGCCCGCGATCTGGTTCGCGGCAACCCGGCCGATATTCTCGCCCGCATCGAAGAGGAAGGCCGCCATTTCATCGCGCAGCTGCAAAGTTCGGAAGCGCGAGCCGCCTTCGAGGCATTCATGCGTCGTTAAGTGTGCGGGCAGGAATTCCTTGCGGTTAAGCAACCGGGCAATATGGCTTGGGTTAGATAACGCAACGTCATTGTCCGAAGGCCACCCACATGCGTCACTTCGTTTTCGCCCTGACTGTCTTCCTATCCGCCGCGACGATTGCCGAAGCGGCGGCGATAACACGCGCTCCAGCGGCTTCCACCAACGACGTCATTCTGGCGCAGTCCACGGACGACGATAGCCCGAACTTCTATTCCGGCAATAACCGCGACCGCCAGCGCCGCGCGCGTTTCGTCTGCGTCATCACCCCGCCGGACAGCGCCAACCGCCGCCGGCCCTATATCTGCCCGCTGGAGCGCGGCCGTGTGGGCGGTGCCTGCCGCTGCTCGGGCGTGGTCGGCAACGGCACGGTCGATACGGCCTGGTAAGAGTGACCCCTCCGCCCTCATTCCTGTGACAAGCAAAGGAATGAGGGCCGTTGGAATTGCAGGCATATGAAGCGTTGCGTCAGCTTCGCTAAGCGGCTCTGCGCCCGGATTGCTTATTTCTCCAGCGTCGCCACCGCTTCCACATGCGGCGACCACAGGAACTGGTCAACCGGCGTGACGCGGGTGATGCGATAGCCGCCCTCGGTCAGGATGTCGAGATCGCGCGCAAGCGTCAGCGGGTTGCAGCTCACGGCAACGATCTTCTTCACCGTGCTGCGGGCCAGTTCCTTGCACTGGAATTCCGCACCGGCGCGCGGTGGATCGAATACGACAGCATCGTAATTCTTCAATTCGCTTGTCATCAGCGGCCGGCGGAAGAGATCGCGTTTCTCGACGCTGACCGGCTTCAGGCCCTGCGTGTTGCGGGCGGCGAAATCCAGTGCCTTCAACGGCTTGTCTTCCGCTTCCACCGCATGAACTCTGCCGACGCGCGCAAGCCGCAGCGCAAAGGTGCCGGAACCGCAGAACAGATCGGCAATGCGTTTGGATTTGCCGATATGGGCAAGCACCAGCTCGGCCATGGCGTCTTCCGCCTGCTTCGTCGCCTGCGTGAAACCGCCGGCCGGCGGCGAAACGGGAACACCGCCGAATTCGATGATCGGCTTCTGCGGTTCGATCAGGATTTCGCCGGCAAGCGAGACGCGGGCAATGCCGCGCATGGCCAGCACTGTTTCCGTGAGCGTGCGCCGCTGCTTGTCATTGACCGACTTGATGCCCTCGACGGAAATATCGAGACCGGAGAGCGTTTCGAGAACGGTGATGCGGAACGGCTCGGCGTTCGCCACCATGGAAAGGCCGATGGCGCGGATGGCGTCCAGCCGCGAGACGATGCCCGGCGAGGTGACGGGACATTCCTCGATGGCGACGATGTGATGGCTGTTTGCCTGGCTGAAGCCGAGCAGCAGGCCCTTTTCCGTCTTGCGGGCGGCGAACACCGCGCGGCGGCGTTCGCCGGGGCGACAGATGACAAGATCGTCCACATCAGGCGTCAGGCCCTTCGATTTCAGCGCCGAAACCACCAGCTCCCGCTTGTAGGCATGGTAAGGCTGATCGGAAAGATGCTGCAGCGAACAGCCGCCGCAGGTGCCGTTCTTGCCATCGGGACCGAAGTGGCGGCAGGCAGGTTCACGGCGCTGCGCCGAGGCTTCCGTTATCGACATGACGGTGCCGTGATCCTTGACCTTGGCGATGGCGACCGTTTCACCGGGCAGCGCGAAGGGCACATAGACCGGGCCGTCGGGACAGTGCGCGATGCCGTCGCCCTGCGCGCCGAGGCTCTTGATGGTGACGGTCTGTGTACTCATGGCTTTTCGCCTCCGAGAAGAAATTCGATATTGCCGTCACCGCCGGAAATCGGCGAGGGAATGAGGCCAAGGCTTTTCCAGCCCATGTCCTCCGTCAGCCAGCGTTCCAGTTCGGCGGCCACGGCAGGCGCGGTTTCCGGCTCCTTCAAAAGCCCGGCCTTGCTGATGGCGTCGCGGCCCGCCTCGAATTGCGGCTTCACCAGCAGGACAGCCAGAGCGCCCGATCCAGCAAGCTCAAGTGCCGGGGCAAGTGCGAGCTTCAGCGAAATGAAGGACACGTCGGAGACGATGAAACCGATGGCCCGGTCATCGATATCCTCTGCCGTCAGGTAGCGCGCATTCAGCCCTTCCAGATTGGTCACACGCGGATCGTTCTCGATCCTTGGATGCATCTGCCCGTGCCCGACATCGATGGCGGTGACGTGTTTAGCACCACGATGAAGCAGCACCTCGGTAAAACCACCAGTCGAAGCGCCGACATCAAGACAGTCATGGCCCTTCGGGTCGAGCCGGAAATGATCGAGCGCGGCTGTCAGCTTGAGGGCGGCGCGGGAGACGTAAGCCTGCGCGGGATCGCTGATGGCGATCTCGGCATTGCCGGCGACGGTCTGGCTCGGTTTGGTGACGGTCTTGCCGTTGACGCTCACGGTGCCGCGCGCAATCGCGTCGCGTGCACGCGAGCGGCTGGCAAAGTGGCCGAGCGACACAAGAAGCTGGTCAAGCCGTTCATTTTCAGATGTTTTGGACATGGTTCCGTGTCAATGACCGCCAAACTCCGCCGATGCAAGCGATTTATCGCCGGGACGGGCCGGCAATGCCCGCTGCCGGCCATAATGGCGATGTTGCACCGCAAAGTCAGAATGTTCGATTAATCCAATATAAAGGCTTGTATAGCACTTTGTGCGCAAGGCCCGTGCGGCCACCGGAACCTGCCATGACGGCGTCTCCTCCCATCCACAAAATTGCGACCGTTGCAGCGCAGACGCTTGCTTCGAGGCATCAGGTCGCCGAGAGAGTTTGCGATGTCGCTGAAAAATCTCCCCATTAACCTGAAGCTCATAGCCACCTTCTGCGCCCTGATGAGTGTGTGTCTGCTCGCGTCTGCGGTCGTATTCTGGCAGACGCTGGGGAGCGAGCGTGTCACGATCGAAAACAACCGCACCAAGGATATCATCCAGGCAGTGGATGGCGCGACGGCCGCCATGCTGGAACAGGCCGTCAACCAGCGCGGCTTCCTGCTGTTCCGCAGCGACAGCACCTATAATGATGTGTTCGCCCAGCGCGACCTGATGCTGAAGAAGCTCGATGAAGCCCGCACGCTGGCCGTCGGCCGCCCGGACATCCTGAAATCCATCGACGACATGCAGAAATCCGCCACCGTGTTCTTCAAGGAACTGGCGGAACCGCAGATCGCTGCGCGAAAGACGACGGAAGCGCCGATTTCCGAAATCATCGAGATCGGCCGCAATCAGGCGAAGGGCCAGCTCGATGGCTTCCGCACCTCCGCCGCCAAGATCAAGGAACAGCTGAACGGCCTGTCCACCGCTTACGCGGCGGAACAGCAGGCAGCGGCATTGAACCTTAAATATGCGCTTCTGGGTGGCGGCGCGGTTGCCGGTCTTCTGGCCGTTGCCCTCATCTGGGCTCTGTCGCACTCCATTGTCACGCCGATCGTTGGCATGACAGCGGCCATGAGCCGTCTCGCCGATGGCGATCTGGCGACGGAAGTGCCTGCCACGGATCGTGGCGACGAAGTCGGCAAGATGGCGAAGGCCGTTCTCGTCTTCAAGGAAGCCGGGCTGGAAAAATCCCGCCTTGCCGGCGAGACCGAGCGCATGCGCTCCGCCACCGAGACCGAACGTCGCCGCAACGAGGAGGAAAAGGCGCGGGACGAAGCCGCCAGCGCCTTCGCCAGCGCCGAGCTTGGCAAGGGCCTTGCCGCTCTTGCGGATGGCGATCTTTCCTATCGCATTGAAACGCCTTTTGTGCCTGCCATCGATCCGGTGCGCCTCAATTTCAACAGCGCTGTCGACAAGCTGCAGCAGGCGCTCAAAACCGTTGGCGAGAACGCTGCCGCCATCAATTCCGGCGCTTCGGAAATGCTCTCCGCTGCCGACGATCTGTCGCGCCGCACCGAGCAGCAGGCTGCCTCCATCGAGGAAACCGCTGCAGCCCTGGAAGAAGTCACCACCACCGTGCGCGATAGCGCCCGCGGTGCGGAAGATGCCGGTAATCTGGTCCAGCGCGCCCGCGCCGGTGCGGAAAAGTCCGGCGTCGTGGTCCGCAGGGCGGTTGCCGCCATGCGCGAAATCGAGAAGTCCTCAGGCGAAATCGGCAACATCATCGGTGTCATCGACGATATCGCCTTCCAGACCAACCTGCTGGCGTTGAACGCCGGCGTGGAAGCCGCCCGCGCCGGTGATGCCGGCAAGGGTTTTGCGGTGGTTGCGCAGGAAGTCCGCGAACTCGCCCAGCGTTCCGCCAATGCCGCCAAGGAAATCAAGACGCTTATCGGCGCTTCCAGCCAGCAGGTGGAAAACGGCGTCAATCTTGTCGATGAAACCGGCAAGGCGCTGGAACTCATCGTGGCGGAAGTCGAAGAGATCAATGCTCATGTCAGCGCCATCGTCGTTGCTTCCCGCGAACAGGCAACCGGCCTGCAGGAAATCAACACGGCCGTGAACACCATGGATCAGGGCACGCAGCAGAATGCCGCCATGGTGGAACAGCAGACCGCCGCCAGCCATTCGCTGGCCCGCGAAGCGGAAGCGCTGAACAGCCTGCTCGGCCAGTTCAGGATGGGTGGCGCGCGCGCTGCCGTTGCGAGCGCCGGCGGCTATTCCGCGCCGCGCCAGTCTTCGGCAAAGCCTGCCTTCCAGTCAGCACCGGCCGCGCCGGTTCGCAAGGCTCCGGTAAAATCGGCCTCCACAACCGCAAGGCCCGTCGCTTCGCCGGCCCGTGCGCTCGGCCAGAGCCTCGCCCGCGCCTTCGGTGGCGCTGCCGAAGCACCGGCCGCGAAGGATCAGGACTGGACGGAGTTCTGAGCCTGGCTTTCAGAGTGAACCTATGAATTGGGGGCCGAAAGGCCCCCTTTTTGCATCGGCGTTTTCAGGCGGGTAACGCCGCTTATGTGCCCTGTAGCCGGAACATCCGCGTAAAGAACAGCTCATCCGACAGGCGGTGAAGCAGGGCGGCAATGACGGCGGTTGCGGCAACAGCGAAAACGAGGCGTCCGGCCAGAACGCCATAGACATCGGCGCCCAGCGACATCACCACGAGCGTGTCTTCAATCACGCTATGGGCAAAACCCATGAACACACAGGACAGAAACACCTGACGCGGTGATATCGTCCCCGATTGCGCCTCGCGGATCAGGAAGCCGGCGCCGTAGGAAATTCCCAGGAACAATCCGATGGCGGTGAGATGTTCGGCCTCGCCGCGAATGCCCGCAAGACGCAGCAGGGGCGAAAGCGCTTTCATCATCAGCGCCAGGAGGCCGGTGAGCCTGAGGATTTCAAGGCAAAAGGAAAGGGCAAGCAGGATGACGAGCATCCAGACCATGGTTTCACCGAGACCGAGGAAATAGGCGGTCCATTCAGGCGTGGCGCCCATCGCAATCCAGGCAGGGTTTGCCGGGCCTGACAACCATCCCGTCGCTTCCAGAAGCTGGTGCAGGAGAAAGGCATAGAGCAATCCGCCGCCGACGCGCAGCGCCGTGGTGACAATCATGCCCGGTCCCGCCTTTTCAATGATCTTCTGTTCGATGGGCAGGCCATGGGCGAACAGGATGAGCGCCGAAAAAACGGTGATATCAGCAACGGTGAGCGACGACGCGGGTACAAGTGTGAAGATGAGCGGCACCGCACCCCATATGCCGACCAGCATTGCGGTCAGCCAGGCAAGACCGAGTTCCGGCGGCAGGCCGATGAGGTTCATGACCGGCGCAAAGGCAGGCGCCACCGCCTCGATCGCGCCCATCCTCGACAATAGCTCGGTCAGAATGGCGATTGGAACCGTGATCCGCACAAGCACCCAGTAGATTGCTAGCGTTTCCCGCGTTTTTTGCCAGACGGGCAGGAAAAGTGACATGTGAAGGCTCCCTGAAGATTGTTCCCATTCACTAATCCCGGCCCGTTCGCATTTGTGGTCAAAGATTGCAGTTTCATGCAATTTTATTGCAAATGTGTCAGTCGGCGATATGCTGCCGGCATGGACAGGATTGACAGGAAACTTCTGAATCTCTTGCAGGGCGACGCCTCGCGCACCAATGTGGATATAGCCGATGAGGTCGGGCTGTCCCCGTCCAGTTGCCTGCGCCGCCTGCAGCGGCTGCGCAAGTCGGGCGTGATCGATCGCATTGTGGCGATCCTTAATCCCGCAAAGGCGGGGCGGGTGATCAAGGCTCTGGTGACGGTGGAGCTGAAATTGCACGGCGAGCAGCATATGCGGCGCTTTCTGGATATTGCGAGCGCCGAAGAGGCCGTGTCGCAGGCCTATGCCGTCACCGGCGCATCCGATGTCGTGCTGATGCTGCGCCTGCGGGATATGGAAGAGTTCGATGCCCTGTGCGACCGGTTGTTCCGCGACCAGCACAATGTGGCGCGCTTTTTTACCATGGTCGTTATCAAGACGGCGAAAGAAGAAACGGCCATCAGGCTTTGAAACTGATGGCATTGCATCAGGGGGAAGCGTTTAATCATTCCCTTTAACCCAAAGAAAGCCGTGTCTGGCTTTCGGGAAGGCAGTTTTCAGATGACGCCTCGCGTTAAGTTAAGACTTCTGGATGGCGCCTATGGCGTGGCCCGGCTCCATGCCGATGCATCCATTCCAGCCTGGGTCGATGGCGCAGGTTTTCTCAGCATCAGCCGGACCGATGACGAGCTTTCCGTCGTCTGCCGCCAGGAGCGAATCCCTGATGATGTTCAGGCCGATACCGGCTGGAACTGTCTCAAACTTCAGGGTCCGTTCGCCTTTGATGAGACGGGCATCGTTCTCTCGGTGATCGAACCGCTATCGACCAACGACATAGGGATATTCGTGGTTTCGACTTTCGATGGCGATCACCTGCTGGTGAAATCGAAGGATCTGGAGAAAGCGCGCGAGCTGCTGGCAAATGCAGGACATTCACTCGTCTAGGATTTGTGAGCATGATCCGCGCGCATGGGGTGCCAGACGGAAATATCGCGCGGGGCATCCAGAAGATCGGGCAGGGCGTCGTGCCATGCCTGCCGATAGGGCCGGTGAATCTGAACGTCGATGACATCCTGATGGTCGCTCCAGGTCTCATGCAGCAGGAAGCGGTTCTCGTTTTCACCATCCCGGTGCAGGGTTGCGTTCACGAAGGTCTTTTCGTGCCGCATGGCATCAAGCAGCGCATTCAGTAATTCGAGAAAGCGGTCGCGCTGGCCGGGACGGACCTGAAATCCGATGAGATAGGTGGTGTGCACGGGTGTTACTCCTTGGCGCCTTGCATCAGTGCTTCGCGGGTTGCCGCGTCGGCGGGGTAAAAACACTCCAGCACGAGTTCGGCCAGTGTGACGTCTGTCGCCGTTCCGAAAACCGTGGTGGTTGAAATGAAGCTCAATATGCTGCCCGAAGAGGGATCACGGAGCTGGAGCGGTATGGCCAGAGGATCGGCTCCGGCATGGGACGAGGCCTTTGGCGCGGGATAGGCCGCGAGCTCCGCATGCAGCCGAGAAAGCACCTCGTCTCCCGTTTCCTCGACCTGACGGCGCAGGCGTTCCAGCAGGTGATGACGCCACTCGGCGAGATTGACGATGCGCGAACTCAAACCCTGCGGATGCAGGCTCAGCCTCAAGGCGTTAAGCGGCGGGCGAAGCAGTTCCTCGGAAACACCGGCCAGAAGCGATGTGATCGCCCCATTGGCGAGAACGACGTTCCAGTGCCGGTCGACGGCAAGGGCGGGGAAGGGCATATGCCCATGCACCACGGTTTCGACGGCCTGCCGGGCCGCCGTCATATCAGGCGCATCCATCGGCCGTTCGGAATGGATAGGCGCATAACCCGCTGCCAGCATCAGCCGGTTGGCGGCGCGGGCGGGCATCGAAAGCTGCTCCGCCAGTTTCGCGAGCATGTCGCGGCTGGGGGATGATCGCCCACTTTCCACAAAGCTCAGATGGCGCGCCGATATTTCCGCCTCAATCGCCAGATCGAGCTGGCTCAACCTGCGGCGGGCACGCCATTCCTTCAGCACTTGGCCGACATGTTCTCGATGATGCGTCATGCCCCGCAGCCTAGCAGAAGATATCGGCAATGCGATTACCTCCGAGGTAATTGTTCCGCTTCCCGACACCCGTCATGTTTGGGCCGTCAACCACAAGGAGCGCAATCATGACGCAGCATCTCGCAATCGCCGAAACCTATCTCGCGGTCTGGAACGAGGAGGACAATGAACGCCGCAGGCATCTCGTCGGTCAGGCGTGGTCGGAAAATACGCGTTACGTCGATCCGCTGATGCAGGGCGAGGGGCAGCAGGGAATTGCCGCGATGATCGAGGCGGCGCGGCAGAAATTTCCGGGATATCGTTTCGTTCTTGCCGGCACTCCGGATGGCCACGGCGACTTCACCCGTTTCTCATGGCGTCTCATTTCGCCTGACGGGGACGATGTGGCCGGCGGTACCGATGTCGTCAGCCGTGATGCCGAGGGGAGGATCGAAAACGTCGTCGGTTTTCTCGATGGCGCGGCATCCTGAGGCAGAGGCGGGATAGTCCCGCCTCCCGTCCCGGCAATCTTGTCAGCCGGCGAAACCGACGCCGGCCTGACGCTGGCCGAGCGCATTGAACACGGTGGACACGATGCCGGCCCGGTCGAGGCCGGCATTGGCATACATGGTCTCGGGCTTGGCCTGCTCCACCCACTGGTCGGGCAGGGTCAGCGTCCGGACCTTGGGGCCGTGGTCGAGCAATCCGGCGCTTGCCATGAAATGCAGCACATGCGCGCCAAAACCGCCGACTGAGCCTTCCTCGATCGTCACCAGCACTTCGTGATGGGCCGCAAGCTGGCGGATGAGATCGAGATCGAGCGGCTTGGCAAAGCGCGCATCGGCAACGGTCGTCGAAAGTCCGGCGGCATCAAGATCTTCGGCGGCTGCAAGGCATTCCGCAAGCCGGGTACCGAAGGAGAGCAGCGCAACCTTGGTGCCTTCCTTGATGATGCGGCCCTTGCCGATCTCAAGGATTTCACCGCGTGCGGGCATCTCGACGCCCACACCTTCGCCGCGCGGGTAACGGAAGGAAATCGGGCCTTCGTCATAGGCTGCCGCCGTGCGTACCATATGTTTCAGTTCGGCCTCGTCGGCCGCCGCCATCACCACCATACCGGGCAGGGTGGCGAGGAAAGTGGTGTCGAAGGAGCCGGCATGGGTCGGTCCGTCAGCGCCGACGAACCCGGCGCGGTCGATCGGGAAACGTACGGGCAGGCTCTGGATCGCCACGTCATGCACCAGCTGGTCGTAACCACGCTGCAGGAAGGTGGAATAAAGCGCGCAGAACGGCTTGTAGCCGTCAGCCGCAAGCCCCGCCGCGAAGGTGACAGCGTGCTGTTCGGCAATTCCGACATCGAAGGTGCGGGACGGGAAAAGCTCGGCCATCTTGTCGAGGCCGGTACCATTCGGCATGGCGGCGGTGACGCCGATGATCTTGTCGTCGAGGGTCGCTTCCTGGATCAGCGCTTCGGCAAAGACGCTGGTATAGCTCGGCGCATTCGGTTTGGCTTTCGCCTGTGCGCCGGTGATGACGTCGAACTTGTTGACGCCGTGATATTTGTCCGCAGCCGCTTCCGCCGGCGCATAACCCTTGCCTTTCTGCGTCACCACATGGATGAGGACAGGGCCTTTCTGGTTGTCGCGCACATTGCGCAGCACCGGTAGCAGGTGGTCGAAGGAATGGCCGTCGATCGGGCCGATGTGATAGAAACCGAGCTCCTCGAACAGCGTACCGCCGGTCACATAACCACGCGCATGGGTCACGGCGCGGGTAATGGCGCGGTCGATGGTCTTGCCGAGATAGGCTGTGAGCTTCTTGCCGAAATCACGGAAGCCCATATAGGTGCGGCCGGAGGCAAGGCGGGCGAGATAAGCGCTCATCGCGCCCGTCGGCGGTGCAATCGACATGTCGTTGTCGTTGAGGATGACGATCAGCCGCGCGTCGAGCGCGCCTGCATTGTTGAGCGCCTCGAACGCCATGCCGGCAGACATGGAACCGTCGCCGATGACGGCGATCACCTTGCGGTCGCTTTCGTCGAGACCCGCCGCCACCGCCATGCCGAGACCGGCGGAAATGGAGGTGGAGGAATGGCCGGCGCCGAAATCGTCATATTCGCTTTCGGCCCGCCGGGTGAAACCGGAAAGGCCGCCTTCCTGGCGCAGCGTGCGGATGCGCTCGCGACGGCCGGTCAGGATTTTGTGCGGGTAACATTGGTGGCCGACATCGAAGATCAGCCGGTCCTCGGGCGTGTTGAAGACCTTGTGGATGGCAATCGTCAATTCCACCACGCCAAGGCCGGCACCCAGATGGCCACCGGTCTTCGACACGGCGTCAATCATCTCGTCGCGCAGTTCCCGTGCCAGTTCCGGCAGGTCGCGATCGTCGATCTCCTTGAGATCGGAGGGAAAATTCACCCGGTCGAGCAATGGGGTCTGGGGCATTCCGGTCAATCGTTCGGCCTTTTCTCGTGGTCAGCGGGGGGCGCCAGAGCGTCTTTCATAGGGAAAGCCGACGGTCCATTCCTGCATGTCGTACACTTCTATAGAATTTCAACCTTCCGGCAAAGGGACAAACTCTTCTTCGTCGCCGGGAACGATATCGAAGCGTCCGGTTCTCCACTCCTGTTTGGCCTGTTCTATGCGTTCTTTTGATGACGAAACGAAGTTCCACCAGATGTAGCGGCGCTGATTGAGCGCGGCCCCACCAAAGATCATGATGTGACAGCCATTGCTGCCGGCCTGAAGCGTGATGTCGTCACCCGGCCTGAAGACGAGCAACTGGTTGGCGGCGAAGATATCGCCTGCCACATCGAGCGAACCGGAGAGAATATAGATCGCCCGCTCCTCATGATCGGCGGAAAAGGGAAACTTCACTCCCGGCTCCAGCGTCAGATCGACATAAAGCGTATCGGTAAAGGCCGAAACGGGGGAGGTAAGGCCCTCGAATTCGCCGATCACCACCCTACCGGAAGCGCCTTTGATATCGATCAGCGGCATGTCTTCCTTGGCGGTATGGGCAAAGGCCGGGGCGATTTCTTCCATATGGTCGGGCAGGGCAAGCCAGGTCTGCAGGCCGGACATGGAAAGCGGATGGCCGCGCAGGTTTTCCGGCGTGCGTTCCGAATGCACGATGCCGCGCCCGGCGGTCATCAGGTTAATGTCTCCGGGGCGAATGACGAGTTCGGTGCCGAGACTGTCGCGATGCTTGATTTCGCCGTCGAACAGATAGGTGACGGTGGAAAGCCCGATATGCGGATGCGGCTTGACGTCCAGCGCATCACCAGCCTTCAGGATCGCCGGTCCCATGCGGTCAAAAAAGATGAAGGGGCCGACGAGACGACGCTGCCGGGTCGGCAAGGCGCGGCGCACCGCAAAGCCGCCAATATCGCTGGTGCGCGGAATGATGAGGTTTTCGATGGCGTCGCAGGCAAAGGCATCACCCGCGTCGGGATCGTTACCGGGAAAAAAGGACATCGCAAGCTCCTCGTATCGTTACACGAAAGCTTAGCACGAACGGAACGGGGTGGGAGCGCCGTAATGGTGAACGCAGCGTCACACCGTTCAACAGGACGTGTTTACTCGCCGTCGAGAGGCTCGACGCCCTGCGGTTTTCCGGCGCGATCGAGACGGATTTTCTCGATTCGCTTTTCCGCAGCGTTCAACAGCGTTTCGCAGTGCTTCTTCAGGGCTTCGCCACGCTCGTAGATGGCGATGGATTCGTCCAGCGCCACGTCTCCGCGCTCCAGGCGTGCGACAATGCTTTCCAGCTCGGCGACGGCTTTTTCGAAGGAATAACCGCTGACATCGGCTGTGTTGGCATTTTCCGTCATGTTCAACCCTTCATCATTCTCAATATGTGCATGGCTGCCGATTCCGCCAGCCCTTCCAGATCATAACCGCCTTCAAGCAGGCTGACGACCCGGTTCGATGCGTATTTATCGGCCATTTCCAGAAGCCGGCCCGTCGCCCAGTCGAAATCCTCACCCACCAGATTGATCTGCGCCAGAGGATCGCGGTGATGCGCGTCGAAACCAGCGGAGATGAGGATGAGGTCAGGCGAAAAATCGGCAATGGCCGGCAGGACGCGGGATTTGAACGCCTCGCGAAAATATTCGCTGCCGGTATTGGGCGAAAGCGGGGCGTTGACGACGTTGTTCTTCACGCCGGTTTCGTTTTTGTCGCCGCTCCACGGATAAAGCGGCATCTGGTGGGTGGAACAGAACAGCACTGATGTGTCGTTCCAGAAAATATCCTGCGTACCGTTGCCGTGATGCACGTCCCAGTCGATGATGGCGACGCGCTCTGCCCCGTGCGCCTTCTGCGCATGGCGGGCGGCAATTGCCACATTGTTGAAAAGACAGAAACCCATGGCCTTGGCTGTTTCGGCGTGGTGGCCGGGCGGGCGGGCCGCGACGAAGACATTGTCGGCAGCGCCGGTAAACACGTCGTCCACCGCCGCCATCGCCGCACCGATGCCGGTCAGCGCCGCCTGCAGGCTTTTGCGTGATACATAAGTGTCGGCCTCGACGCGGTTGATCTCGCCATCCTCTTCAGGGATCTGCCGCATGACGGCAAGCAGGTGCTCCTCCGGATGCGCCAGCAACACCGCGTCTTCATTGGCCTGAGGCGCTTCTCTGCGGATCAGGCGCTCGAAATTCGGATGTTCGAGCGCGATGTTCAGAGATCGCAGGCGATCCGGCCGCTCGGGGTGGCCTTCGGGCGTGATATGCTCCAGGAAGATCGGATGTTCGTATAAACGCGTCGCCATTCTTTTCCTCCCGAAGAAAGTGTGTTCAGGCGCGCTGCGGCAGAAGCGGATAACCCGCCATCACGGCGCGGCCGGCCAGCGCTGCAAGCACAGCCTTCAGCGCATCGCCCGGAATGAAGGCGAGCGAACCCATGAAGGCCTTTTCGAAACCAAGACCGACGACCAGCGCCAGATAGGTGATGCCGAAAGCATAAAGCACGATCACGCCGCCGATCAGGCTGGCGATGAAAAAGCCGATGCCCTGTGTCAGGGCAGACTGGCTGCGATTGACGAGTTTTTCCGAGAGCGTGCCGGTGACGAAAACCGCCGCGATCCAGCCGATCAGGAAGCCCGTCGTCGGCGTGGTGAAGATGGAAAGGCCGCCGCGTCCGCCCGAAAGCACCGGCAGGCCGATGGCGGCAATCAGGATTGTCAGGAGAACCGCGAGCGTACCGCGCTTTGCGCCGAGGACGACGCCTGCCAGCATGACGCCGAGCGACTGCGCGGTGATCGGCACCGGAATGAAACCGAGCGTGATCGGCGGCAGAAGCCCGAGTGCGATGATGATGGCGGAAAACAGCGAAATCAGCACAAGGTCGCGGGTCGTCATGACGCTCAAAACTCCGGATGGTTATCTGGCCGCAAGCTTTGGCCTCTGAAACCGCGCGCGTCAATGGCGTCGGCGATGGCATCGGCATCCTTCAACGTCATAATGACGAGCGGCACGATGGTGGTGGCCATGCGCACCGGCAGGCCGCGCGCCCGGTGCGCATCGCGCACCGCATGGTAGCGGTTGACGATCTCAGGCACGAACCGCACCACCAGACCGACGGCAAGTCCGATATCGGCGGCCTTGACCAGCCCCAGCCGTTCCAGGGGGGCCGCGGCACGCGTAATCTCGTCCATGAATTGCGAAATGCTGACGGTGATGGTGACGGCGGTGGCAAGCAGCGCGAGCGCCGTCAGCCGCAGAAGATTGACACTCGCATCATGGGCTGGAAGCAGGAGATAGCTGAAACCGGCGACGAGGAAGATGGTCAGCATCACCGGCCGCAGCCGCAGGCCGATCTCGTGGAAGGGCAGGCGTGTCTCGCGCAGGATGGCGGCGGCGAGAACCACGGCGCATCCCAGAAGCGGCAGATCGCGGGTGAGGAACAGCGCGATGCTGAAGCCCATAAGCGTCAGGAGCTTGACGGGCGGCGAGACGCGGTAGAGCCAGCCGGTGCCTTCGACATGCAGCGATTTCATCGCGATGCCACCTCCAGATAATGCGCAACCGCCTCTTCGGGGCCGGCATCGGCAACCAGCGCGCCTTCATGGAAAACCAGCACGCGGTCGAAGCCTGCAACCAGCGACAGGTCATGGGTGATGACAACAAGCGCCTGCGACAGCGCCGCCATGGTTTTTTCAACGATAGTACGGTTTTTCAGATCAAGCTGGTTGGTCGGTTCATCGAGAATTAGGATTTGCGGATCGGTGACCAGAAGGGCGGCAAGCGCTGCAAGCTGCAGTTCTCCGCCGGAAAGCTCATGCGCGCGCCGCTCTTCCAGATGGGGAATGCCGAGCCGCGCAAGAACGGCCTTCACCCGGTTTTCGGTTTCCGCCCTGCCGATGCCGAGCCGCTTGAGGCCGAAGGCGACATCGTCGCGCACGATCGGCAGGATGATCTGGTTCTGCGGATTCTGGAAGATGAAGCCGACCGTCTGCAATACCGCTTTGGCGTCGCTCACGGTGTCGAGACCGTTTACCGAAACCTTGCCCGCACTCGGCTTGTTCAGCCCGTTGATCAGCCGGGCAAAGGTGGTCTTGCCGGAACCATTGAGGCCGATCACGCCGATGCGCCGTTCCGTCAATGTCACAGACAGCGGCTGCAGGGCCTGCCGGCCCTCGAAAGCGACACCGGCGGCATCGAAACGGATTTCCAAGCTTACATCCTCGCGCTCGTTTTCCGGTTCTATACCCCGTCATCAACAGAAGTGAAACAAGGAACAAAAAAAGAACATTGCAATCCTGAAAAAGCCGTCATACCTTTTGCGCCATGACGATCAAGGTTTCGAACGAAGCGGCAAGGCGGATTTTTCTGGCGCGGCAGGGGCTTTGCTCCCCGCCCGGCAAGGCGCTTTCCAAGGATGGCCTGCTGCAGCTCATCACCGATATCGGTTTTGTGCAGGTGGACAGCATCGGCACCGTGGAGCGCGCCCACCACCAGATTATCTTCTCACGCAACCAGACCTACAGGCGTGACCATCTGACCACGCTGCTGGAAAAGGACCGCGCGCTTTTCGAGCACTGGACGCATGACGCTTCCATCGTACCGACGGAGTTTTACCCCTATTGGAAACACCGCTTCCGCCGCCGCGAGCCGATCATTCAGGAGCGCTGGCGCAAATGGCATGGAGAGGGCTTCGATGCCGCTTTCGGCGAAACGCTGGAGCGCATCGCCGCCACCGGCCCGGTTCTGGCGCGGGAGCTGAAGGAGGAGGGGCATCAGTCCGGCGGCTGGTGGAACTGGCATCCCTCCAAGACGGCGCTCGAATATTTATGGCACACCGGCAAGCTCGCCATATCCGGCCGCGTGAATTTCCAGAAGGTCTATGATCTCGCCGAGCGTGTCATTCCCGGCGAGCACCACGAAACCGAGGTGGAGCACGCCGAATTTGTCGACTGGGCCTGCCGCGAAGCGCTGAAGCGGCTGGGTTTCGCCACCCATGGCGAAATCGCCGCCTTTTTCGATCTCGTCACCCCGCAGGAGGCGAGGGACTGGGTCAAGAGCCATCGCGATGAACTCTGCGAGGTCTCGCTTCTCTCCAGCGACGGAGACACCGCCCGCCCGTCTTTTGCCTTTGCCGATTTCACCGCCGACCTGACGGATGTACCGGAACCCTCCGCCCGCGTCCGTGTCCTCAGCCCCTTCGACCCGCTGTTGCGCGACCGAAACCGCACGGAACGGCTGTTCGGCTTTTATTACCGCATCGAGGTCTTCGTGCCCGAGCCGAAACGGCAATATGGCTATTATGTCTTCCCGCTTCTGGAGGGCGACCGGATGATTGGCCGCATCGACATGAAGGCGGATCGCAAGCGCGGCACGCTGGATGTGCGCCGCCTGTGGCTGGAGCCTGGCGTGCGCGCCTCAGCAGGACGGCTTGAAAAGCTCGACGCGGAACTATCGCGGCTTGCGAAGTTTACCGGGGTTGAGAGCGTGAATTATCTGGAGGGCTGGCGGGAGGACAAATGAAGGTGTCTTTTCGCGGTGCCTGAATGTAGTGGCGAGCGCCGCCACACTCGCCCTTGAGGCGAGGATCCACAAGCCGCGGAGACAATGGCTTCCGGGATCATGACTTCACGTGTCCGGAACATCTCAAGCATGTCACGTCGGGAACTGCGGGATGGATCCTCGGCACAAGGCCGAGGATGACGCCGAACGGGCGAAGAGCGCGCCAAGCCGAAGCGCTCTCGCGAAGCCCCTAAATCACCCGATATCCGTCGCCGAAATTTTGATGCCAAAGCCTTCCAGGCCGACATAATGACGCTCGCGTGTCGTCATCAGCTTGATCGAGCTGATGCCGAGGTCTTTGAGGATCTGCGCACCGAGACCGATTTCCAGCCATTCGTTTTCACGTGAGCGGGCCTGCGCATGCGCCTCGTCGGGATCACGCGCCTTGCGACGGCCGGCCACCTGGCCGACGCCGACGGAGCCCTCACGCAGATAGACGATGACGCCGCGGCCTTCCTCGGCAATCTTCTGCATATAGTGCTGCACCGGCTGGCGGTCGCCGAACACGTCGTCGGCGACATTTTCCGGGTGCAGGCGAACGGGAATGTCGACACCGTCTCTGATATCGCCGAAAATCACCGCCATATGCTGCATCCGGTCCCAGGGCAGGGAATAGGTTTGCGCCTTGGCCGGTCCGAACGGCGTTTCGATGGTGAAGGAGGATTCCATCTCCACCAGCGTTTCCTTGCGCTGGCGATAGGCGATGAGGTCGGCGACGGAAACCTGCTTCAGCTTGTGTTTTTCCGCAAAGGCGGTGACCTGCGGTCCGCGCGTCACGGTGCCGTCATCATTGACGAGTTCGCAGATGACACCGATGGGCGGCAGGCCCGCAAGCTTGCAGAGATCGACCGCCGCTTCGGTATGGCCGGAGCGCATCAGGACGCCACCTTCACGGGCAATCAGCGGGAAGATGTGGCCCGGCCGGGTAAAATCGGCAGCCCCGACATTGGGATTGGCGAGATTGCGCACGGTTAGCGTCCGGTCATCGGCGGAAATGCCCGTCGTGGTGCCGTGCTTGAAATCGACGCTGACGGTGAAGGCCGTCGTGTGCGCGCTATCATTTTCCGCCACCATGGCGTTGAGGTTCAGCCGCTTGGCTTCTTCGCGCGGCATGGGCGCGCAGACGATGCCGGAGGTGTGGCGCACGATGAAAGCCATCTTTTCCGCCGTGCAATGCACCGCCGAAATGATCAGATCGCCTTCATTCTCTCGGTCGTCATCATCGGTCACGACGACGATTTCGCCTGCTTCGAAAGCGCGAATGGCGTCGACAACGCGTTTCTGGTCATAGGCCATGGCGGTCCCCCTTATTTCAGCCGGCCGGTCTGGCCGCGGTCTCGCAGATAATGGTCGGCAACGGTGCAGGCGATCATCGCTTCGCCGATCGGCACGGCGCGGATGCCGACGCAGGGGTCATGGCGCCCCTTGGTGCGCACATCGACATTATTGCCGTCGGTATCGATGGACAGGCGCTCCGTCAGAATGGAGGAGGTGGGCTTGATGGCAAAGCGCGCGATGACAGGTTCACCGGTCGCGATGCCGCCCAGAATGCCGCCGGCGTGGTTGGAGAGGAAGATCGGCTTGCCGTCATTGCCCATGCGCATCTCATCGGCATTTTCCTCGCCGGAAAGCTCGGCGGAGGCGAAACCTTCGCCGATCTCTACACCCTTGACGGCGTTGATCGACATCAGGTTTGAGGCGATATCCTGGTCGAGCTTGGCATAAATGGGGGCGCCAATACCGGCCGGAACGCCCTCCGCCACCACTTCGACAACGGCCCCGATGGAGGAGCCGGCCTTGCGGATGCCGTCGAGATAGTCTTCCCACACCGGCACCATGGCTGCATCCGGGCAGAAGAACGGGTTCTGATCGACCTGATCCCAATCCCAGTTGTCGCGGTTGATCCTGTGCTTGCCGATCTGCACCAGCGCGCCGCGCACATTGAGGCTCGGCACCACCTTGCGGGCGATTGCGCCGGCGGCGACACGCGCCGCCGTTTCGCGGGCGGAGGAGCGTCCACCGCCGCGATAATCGCGAATGCCGTATTTCAGGTCATAGGTGAAGTCGGCATGGCCGGGACGGAAACGCTTGGCGATCTCGCCGTAATCCTTGGAACGCTGGTCGGTATTCTCGATCAGCATCGAAATCGGCGTGCCTGTTGTTATCATCGTCTCGCCGTCCTCATCCAGCATCACGCCGGAGAGAACCTTGACGATGTCATCTTCGCGCCGCTGGGTCACGAAGCGGCTCTGGCCGGGTTTGCGCTTGTCCATCCAGTGCTGCACCTCGGCAAGGGTGAAGCGGATGCCGGGCGGGCAGCCATCCACCACGCAGCCAAGTGCCGGCCCATGGCTTTCTCCCCAGGTGGTAACACGGAAAAGATGACCGAAACTGTTATGCGACATAGTTCTCAAAACCGGAAAACAGGGCGCCTGTGGACAGCGCCGTTTGAAACAAGCGGATTTGTCTTAGTGGAAAATCCGGGCAAGGCAAAAGCCTTTCTTTCACGGCAAGCCCGATAAGGAGGTGACGCACCGTCCACAGCGGCGCGGCCGGGGCCGGAACGGCGTGTTTCATCAATAAATGGATCGTATCGCCTGATTGATTCGCGGGAAGACGAGGTTTTTCCGGGATGACGAAAATGTAAAAGCGCCGTCGTTTTCCACGCTAATCCCGAGTTTTCCAATATTGCCGGGAAATGCGGTGTAAAAATCACTAACGGCTTGAACGCGATCCCAAATCCGTTCATCAATTGGGCCGAAAATGTCATGGTTGCGGGCAATTTCCGCCACATTCGAAAGGCAATTCTTCATGCATGTAAGGTTTTCACGCAAATCCACGAAAGCTAGATCGATGCGTATGATGATTGCCGCCCTTCTGGCCGCCACCAACCTTTTGATGCCCATCAACAGCTTCGCGCAGAGCGTCGATGTGGAAGGCACGATCAGCAAGATCGATGCGAATGGGCTGAGCATTACGCTCAACGACGGCAAGACCTATCGCGTACCGGAAGAGTTCAATTTCGAAGGTCTGAAAGCGGGCGTGAAGGTCGTGGTTTTCTACACGGAAGTGGATGGCAAACGCGTGGTCGACGATCTTCAGGTCGTTGAGTAAGGCTGCGGTTGCGGCTTTGCCTGTGACGGGGCGAACCTCTGTAAACTTGTTCGGGAAGCACCAACATTTCCGTCATGCCGGACTTGATCCGGCATCCAGCCGACGCGTATCTGCGCGGCGGGATGAATCTTTTCAGCCCAAGGACTTGGGCTGGCTGGATTTCGGCTTAAGGCCGGAATGACGGGAGAGGGGTTGACCCATGCCCCTCACGAAATCCACTCCGCGCTGTTCCTGTTGATCTCGACCTTCAAAATCCGGTCCTGCGGAATCTGCGTTCGCGACGCCTCATCCTTGTCCATGCCTGATACCAGCCGGAAGATCGAGCGGATCACGCCGCCATGGCAGACGCAGATCGTTGGAACCTCAACGGAGGAAAGCCATGCGCCGATGCGCCAGGAGAGGATTTCATAACTTTCGGCATCCTGGCCGGGGGGAATGAAATCCCACTTGTTGGCCTTGCGCGCCTTCACCCGGTCCGGGAATTCTTTTTTCAGCTCCGGCAGGGTCTGGCCCTCCCAGTCGCCGAAGGAAACTTCGATCAGGCGATCGTCGGTGCGATAGGCGAGCGGATCGAGGCCCATCGCGGCGCGCATCAGTTCCATGGTTTCGCGTGTGCGCCCGAGCGGGCTTGCCACATAATCGAAGTCCGTGGCCTGTTCTCCCAGCAGATGCGCAAGGAGTTTGCCGTTACCGACCGCCTGCTGGCGGCCGAAATCGTTGAGCGGAATGTCTTTCTGGCCCTGAAGCCGGCGTATCGCATTCCAGTCCGTTTGTCCGTGCCGGATCACATAGACGAGCAAGGCGATACCCCGTTTTCAAACTTCGCAGGCTTAGTCCTTCACCACCGAGATGTCAGGCGCATCCACGGCCTTCATGCCGATGGTGTGGTAACCGGAATCGACATGGTGGATTTCGCCGGTCACGCCGGTGGAAAGGTCGGACAGCAGGTAAAGCGCCGACTTGCCGACTTCCTCGATGGAAACGGTGCGCTTCAGCGGCGCATTATATTCGTTCCACTTCAGAATATAGCGGAAATCGCCGATGCCGGAAGCCGCAAGCGTCTTGATCGGGCCGGCGGAAACGGCGTTGACGCGGATGCCGCGGTTGCCGAGGTCGACAGCGAGATAACGCACGCTGGCCTCAAGGGCAGCCTTGGCCACGCCCATCACGTTGTAATTCGGCATGACCTTCTCGGCGCCGTAATAGGTCAGCGTGATGATCGAGCCGCCATCATTCATGATCGGTTCCGCGCGCTTGGCCACAGCCGCCAGCGAGAAGACGGAAATGTCCATGGTGCGGTTGAAGTTGTCGCGGCTGGTATCGAGGTAACGGCCGGTCAGCTCGTCCTTGTCGGAAAAGGCGATGGCGTGCACGACGAAGTCGATCTTGCCCCAGTGCTTTTCCAGCCCGGCAAAAACCGCATCGATCGTCTCGAGATCGGTCACGTCACAGTGCCCGGCCATGAAGGCGCCAAGTTCCTGCGCCAGCGGCTCGACGCGCTTCTTCAATGCGTCGCCCTGCCAGGTGAGTGCGATTTCCGCGCCTGCGTCTGCGCAAGCCTTGGCAATGCCCCAAGCGATGGAACGATTATTGGCGACACCCATGATGAGGCCGCGTTTGCCAGCCATAAGACCGGATGCCTGAGCCATTTTGTGCTCCCTAATACTTTTGATCGGTCCTGCCTATGGCATAGGCTGCAATCCTGTTCAAGATTGCCAAAGATCATCAACTGTTAGGGAGCGTAACAAAGGGTGCGTTGTCCCGGCTATTCGCAAAACTTTCACAAATAAAGGCCTTCGCGCATGTGCCGCATCAGGTCGGTCACTTTCTCATCCGGCTTTTCGAGCAGGACGATGCGCAATTCGATGACGAGATCGCCCTGTCCACCCTTGCCGTCGGCAAGGCCCTTGCCGGCGAGGCGCAGCACGCGGTCCGAACCGGACCAGGCAGGAATGGTGATGTTTTCCTCGCCGAGCGGTGTCGCGACGTTCGTTTCACAACCCAGAACCGCGTCGCTGAGCGATATCGGCAGCGTTGTGTGAATATCGAAACCACGAAGGGAAAACGCGTCCTCGCGTGCGGTCAGCAATGTCACGGCAAGATCGCCGCGGGCCATGTTGGGAAGCTTCAGCCCCTGTCCCTTCAGCCGCACCACATGCCCGTCCGTCATGCCGGCTTCGAGCTGGAAGCGAACGTCGCGTTCGTCGGCAAGCGGCACGGTAATCCACTTGTGCTCCAGCAGATCGGCGACCGTGACGGTGGCTTCCGCGGTAATATCAGGCGCCTTTTCGGGGGCCGGCTGCGGGGTGCGGAACCGGCGCACGAGAGCATTGAAGAGATTGACGGCAAGTGAGGCGGGCGCGGTCCGGTCATCGCCAGCGCCGGGCGTGGTCTCGCCGGCCGCAGGCATATCGCCTTTTGCGGCGCTCGCGGCAGCCTTTGCCGCTTCCGCAGCCTGCTGCACCTTGGGATCGTTCTGCGCCTCGGCGCCAAAAATCCGCTCGACGATGTCTTCGGCGGTTTCCGCCTTGGCGTCGGTTTTCTGGCCGGTCTGCGCCCGGTTGCGGGCGTCGGCGCGGGCCAGTTCCTCCATCAGCTTTTCAGCCGCCTTGGCGCGCTCGGCGGCCTCGCGCGCGGCTTCCCGCTGCTGCATGATGGTTTCGCCGCGCTGCTTCTTCTCGGCCGCCCTGCGGGCCTGATCGTAGAGATCGCGCTTTTTGGGGTCTTTGAGAAGATCATAGGCCTGGCCGATCTCGGCGAATCGCGCCGAGGCATCGGGATCGTCGCGATTGGCGTCCGGATGGACGGTTTTCGCCTTCGTGCGCCAGGCGGCCTTGATTTCCTCGTGGCGGGCGTCACGTTTTACGCCGAGGATCGAATACGGATCGCGCATGCGAAACACCAGTTTACGTTGGCTCAGGCGCTGCCGCCCTTCATGGCGCAATCCTGAAACTAACCCCTCCGAAAAGGGCTGCCCGCGATCATTCGCCTGCACGCCCTCTGTCTAATCAACGTCGACTGTTGCAATAAGTTGCTAATCACTCCTTTACGGAGGAAGCGCGCTGCACCGAGGCCGGCTCTATTCCCTGTGGAAGGGTAAACAGATTATTTCTGCTCGAAGCGGGTCAGCAGCCATTCGCCGGTTTCCGACAGGCAGGCCTGTCCGGCATAGCTCGCAACACCCTCGAAGGAGTGACGCGTCGTTTTGAAATCGCGGCAGACGAAACCGCTCGATTTGTCTTCGTGAATGGCGGTGACGACGCCGGCGCTGCCGGTGGCCGCATTGGCCCAGGGCAGCGGCTGGTCGGCGAGCTTGGCGAGATCGGCCGAGGTTACCGCATTGCGGATCGTCGCATCGTCCGTCTGCGGCGCATTGTTCGGCTGGTTGGGAACGGAGGCCGTGGAAAGCGAGCGGTCGACCTTGTCGCCGCCGAACAGATCGAGGCTGACGCAGCCGCTCAGCACCACGAGCATTGACACGACGGCGGAAACTTCCGCTACCGACGAAAGGAGGCCCTTTGTTCGACTGTTCGACTTTGCTATGACGGTCACCATCTTTCACCAGAGATCATCTCTGGGGTCCAAATCAGCTCGGGAGCATTTTAGTCAATATGTCGGAAACGGGGTTAACATCCAGTGACTTCACGGAAGAAAATGAACCGTTCACGCTTTTTGCCGAATGGCTGAAGGACGCAACGGCTTCCGAAATCAACGATCCGAACGCGGTGGCGCTTGCCACCGTGGACGAAAATGGCCTGCCGAATGTGCGCATGGTGCTGCTGAAAGGCGTCGATGATCGCGGCTTTGTTTTCTACACGAATTTCGAAAGCCAGAAGGGCCGTGAGATCCTTGGTCAGAAAAAAGCGGCCATGTGTTTCCACTGGAAAAGTCTCCGCCGGCAGGTGCGCCTGCGCGGCGAGGTGGAGATCGTGAGTGATGAGGAGGCGGATGTCTACTACGCCTCGCGCCCGCGCGGCAGCCGCATCGGCGCCTGGGCTTCCAAACAGTCTCGGCCGCTGGAGGGCCGTTTCGCGCTGGAGAAGGCGGTCGCCGAATATACCGCCAGATATGCCATCGGCGAGATTCCGCGCCCGTCCCATTGGTCCGGTTTCCGCATTCGCCCGCTCAGCATCGAATTCTGGCACGACCGCAAGTTCCGCCTGCACGACCGCATCGAATTCCGTCGCGAGACGCCTGATGGTGCATGGTCCAAGGTCCGCATGTATCCGTAATCGCCCTCGGGGCAGGCCATCGCGGCCTGCCTATTTCAGCAGCGAATCAAACAGCGGCAGGCCGATGATCGCGGAAATGGCGATCAGCCCATAGCAGATGCGCCGGAACGACGCTTCGTCGGCAAGCCCGTGCAGCCGCGCCCCGGCATAAAGACCCGCGCCGTAAAAAGGCAATGCCAGCAGGAAAAACACGAAGACATCAACGGTGAACAGGCCGCCGACAAAATAGCTGGCGATGGAAAACACCGTGGAAACCGCGAAATAAAGAATGACATTGGCGCGCACGAAAGCGCCTTTCAGCGCTCCGCCCAGCCAATAGGCGACGACGGGCGGACCGCCCAGTTGCGCAGCGCCCGAAAACAGCCCGGCCAGAAGCCCGGTGAAGAGGGTGAGCGGCGTTTTCGGCCGGCCGCTGTAACGCCAGCCGGACACCAGAAATAAGAGCAGCACCACGACCACGCCGGAGATGAGCCAGCGCAGGGTCAATGGATCACCCTTGGAAAGCAGCAGGGTTCCAACCGGTACGCCGACAAAGGCGCCGGCCGCCATGATGAAAACCTCGCGCCGGTCCGCCATGCGAAAGGCGGGCGGTATCATGCCGAGCGTCAGGACGCCGTCCACCACCAGCAGTACCGCCGAGGCGACGCGCGGCCCGACGATGGCGCTGGCAAGCGGGATGAAAATCAGCGCTGCGCCGAAGCCGGAAAAGCCGCGGGCGAGGCCGGCAAGAAACGCGGCGCCCGCAAACATGGCGAGCAGCGTCGGACTATGCGCGGTGACGAGTGACGACAGGAAGTCGAGATGGGACATGGGTGATGGCACGTTTGTTCGAATATCTTTTCTCTATCTCGCTTGCATGCGCATGTCCCGGAAATTTCCGTTCATGGCTGCATGACGCACTGACGGGTCGACGCGGTCAGAGAATCATGGTTAGAGTTGTAGTGCGTGAACAAAGGATGAACAAATGTTTACTGACATGATGCGTCGGTTTGACGAGGCTTCGCAAAAATATGCCGCTGAAAACGGAATATTCCGCGATCCGGACTGGTACATGCTGAAGCTTCAGGAAGAGGTTGGCGAGATGACACAGGCCTGGAATCGGCTGACAGGACGGGCGCGCATCAAGGGCAGGAGCAAAGAGGAGATGAAGCGGGATCTGGCCGACGAAACCGCCGATCTCCTCGGCCATGTGCTGTTGCTGGCCTATTATAACGGTCTCGATATCGAGGGATCGATCGAGCGTAAGTGGCGTTTCAAGCCGGGAGCCTGACGACCGGCCGAACGGCGGCTTGATCCTTCGGGTATCTCACCGCTTTGATACAGCTAGGAGAAAGCGACGATAAAGAACAGGATCGCAAGAGCCGCAGCCACAGGCGTCATCACCAGCCGCTCCGGGCGGCTTTTCGACATGGCGTTTAATCCAACGCTCACTGCCAGATAACAGGCGATGATCCAGATGCCGGGTTCGATCCAGCCGGATGGCCAGACGTCCACATAGCCCGTCTTTTGCAGCGGAAAGGACGCGAAAAAGGCATAAATGAGTGGAGCCGCCGCGCTGGCAATTCTTTGCCGGACCGGCAATAGCCGGTGCGCGCCGCCCCAGGCAAGGCGACCGAAGGGCGCGCCGGCTGCAAGCGCGATCTGGAATACGCACAGAACCAGCAGTATCAGCGTCGCGAGCGACACGGCAACAGGCGGCATGATCACCCCGGTTATGAATACGCCGACGAAGGCGCTCGACCTATAGCGGCGTTCAAGCCGACACATGCTTCATCATGACGCCAAACGGCTAAGGACATGTGACGGCCGCCCGCGCTTTCGGCCCACCCGATTCTCATCTCAATCAGGCCTTTGCCTTTTGCAGAAGGCTTGCCACGGCGTGAAGGTCGCTTGCAACGGCAACGCACTTTTCCCGCATTTCCTCGGTCGGCGGCGCGACATCGGGCACCATGATCGTCAACATGCCCGCGGATGTGGCCGAGCGTACGCCTGAATAGGAATCCTCCAGCGCAAGGCAACGGCCCGGATCAAGGGAAAGCCGTCGGGCTGCGGTCAGATAGGGCATGGGCGCGGGTTTGGGTTCGGTATAGTCGCCGCGTGCGACGATGGTATCGAAACGTCTGAGAAGATCGTGGGGGCCGAGATGGCGCGTCACCGAATCGTGCTGCGACGAGGTGGCGATGGCGCGGCGGATATCGAGCCGGTCGAGAAGATCGAGAATGTCGATGACGCCCGGTTTCAGCGCCACGCCATCAGCCATCATCACACCAAGGTGCCGGAGCCAGGCGTCGCGGAAGCTGTCGATCGGAAAATCCGCGCCATAATCGGCAAAGATGGTGCCGGTAATGACATCCCACGGGCTGCCGCACACCTTCTGGTAGGTTTCGACCTTCATGCCATGGCCGCCTTCATCCGAGGCCGCCAGAAATGAATCGCGATAAAGCCTCTCGCTCTCGATCAGCAATCCGTCCATGTCGAACACCACGGCCTGCGGAAGAAAGGGCAACATGGCTTAACCGAACCGGAAAGGGCGTTCGCCGAGGCTCTCGAAAGGGCGGATCAGGTAACCATCGGGATCGGCGACGATGAATTGCCGGTTGCCCACTTCGACCGTGCCGCGCCTGTACCATTTTTCCTCCAGCGGCATCACGAGGTCGATCGAGGATCGCTCCAGCCGGAAAAGAATGGGTTGCAGGGAGGGAACGGCGAGCTGCAGGTTCATGCCGCGGCCGAGCGGAAATTCAAGCGCGGCATTTTCAGTCACGAATGTCCGGGTTGCGCCGATCTGGTCGATCATCAGCTGGGCATCCCCCAGCGCCAGATAGGTAAAGCCCTCTTCGGGGCGCTCATAGACCACATGAAAACCGATCAGGTCGCAATAAAAGGCGCGGCTTTTCTGCCAGTCGCTGACGGCGATTTCAGGAACGAGGGCATTTCGTATGATGGTCATGGTCTCCTTTGCCGCGCAGGCCCGGGATGGGAGATGGCCTGCGGCACGGGCTGATCTTACCGTCTTCCCGGCTGCACGCCAGAGGAAACCTCATCATGGCAGCCATGTGTGAGGCTGCGGGCTGAGATTGTCGCGGCAGGTTCAGCCTCTGGTGTCCCGCAATTTTCCTCCCGTCATTCCTGTGCCTGTCACAGGAATCCAGTCAGCCCAAGTCCTTGGGCTGAAAAGACCCTCTTGCCGCGCGGATGCGCGTCGACCGGAGTGACGGATGTGGGGATGGCACCGCTACATCACTTTTCCCGCGCTACAGATACGCATTGAGCGTCGTTACAGGCAGGTCGTGAGATTTACGCCTTCGTACCGCCGACGGTGATCTGATCCATGCGCAGATGCGGTTGACCGACGCCAACAGGCACCCATTGACCGGCCTTGCCGCAATTGCCGATGCCGGTATCGAGTTTGGAATCATTGCCGATCATCGAGACGCGCTTCATGGCGTCCGGCCCATTGCCGATCAGCATCGCGCCCTTCACCGGCGCGCCGATCCTGCCGTTCTCGATGAGATAGGCCTCGGTGCAGCCGAACACGAATTTGCCTGAGGTAATATCCACCTGGCCGCCGCCGAAGGAGACAGCATAGATGCCCTTCTTGACGGAGGCGATGATTTCTTCCGGCGTTTTGTCGCCTGACAGCATGTAGGTATTGGTCATGCGCGGCATCGGCACATAGGCATAACCCTGCCGGCGGCCGTTGCCGGTGGGCGTCGCACCCATGAGCCGGGCGTTCTGCCGGTCCTGCATGTAGCCGACCAGCCTGCCGTTCTCGATCAACACATTATATCCCGATGGCGTGCCTTCGTCATCGATCGTCAACGAGCCGCGGCGGCTGTCGATGGTGCCGTCATCCACCACGGTCACACCGGGGGCGGCCACCATTTCGCCCATCAGGCCGGCAAAGGCGGAGGTCTTCTTGCGGTTGAAGTCGCCCTCGAGGCCATGGCCCACCGCTTCATGCAGCATCACGCCCGGCCAGCCGGAACCCAGCACCACATCCATGGTGCCCGCCGGCGCATCGATGGCGGTGAGATTGACGAGCGCCTGACGCAGCGCCTCATCCGCACCGCGCTGCCAGTTTTCCGTGGTGATGAAATCGCCGAAGCCGACACGGCCGCCAATGCCGTAGGAGCCGCTTTCCTGCCGGTCGCCTTCGCCCGCCACAACGGAGATGTTGATGCGGGTCATCGGCCTGATATCGCTGACGCGATGTCCGTCGGCGCGCAGGATGTCCACCACCTGCCAGCTCGCGGAAATGGTTGCCGTCACCTGCCGGACATTCGGGTCCTTGTCGCGCAGATAGGCGTCGATATCGGTGAGAAGCTTCACCTTCTCCTCGAAGCTCGGGCTGCCGATCGGGTTCTCGTCGCCATAGAGCTTCTTGTTGGTGCGCTGCGGTGCTGCGGCATAAGAACCGGAATAACCTCTGGTAACCGCACCCACCGCATCCGAAGCGCGTTTCAGTGCGCTTTGCGAAAGCTCGCCCGCATGGGCATAGCCCACCGTTTCACCGGCAACGGCGCGCAGGCCAAAACCCTGATCGGTGTTGAAGGAGCCGCCCTTCAGCCGGCCATTGTCGAAGGTCAGCGATTCGGCTTGGGCATGTTCGATGAAGAGTTCGCCATCGTCAGCGCCGGCGAGCGCCTCGCCGACGAGCTTGCGCAATTGCGTTTCGTCGCAATCGAAGAGTTTTACAAGATCGTCGGTCATGGGAGGCTCCAGTCATTATCGTTCATGACCGATTTAGGCACTGGAGCCGACGGACGCAAGGCTGTCCCGTAATGGCAGGCGTCAGGGAAGCGCGTCGTAGCCCTCGGCAAAGCCCGAAAGCTCGATCGGAATACCCACGCGATCCTGATCAACGGCTTCGCGCAGCGCAAAAACCGCATTCTTGCCGGCGCGCAGAACCTTCAAGAGCTCGTCGTCAATATCCACTTCCACGTAGCAGCCTTCGGAGAAGCAGCGGGTGAAATAGGCGCGGCCGATATTATTATTGTCGATATAGAGCTCCATGCCATCCTTCAAAAGCACGCCGAGCGGCGCGAGGATGCGCAGGATTCGCGACTTGCGGTCGGCGGTTTTCAGCACCACCACCGAAAGGCCGACTTCCGGGCGGTCATCGGCAATCACGTTCTGCATGAGGGCGCATTGTTCTTCGGATGCACCCGCCGGCTTGTCGCAGATGACAGACCATGCGCCATGCGTCGACTTCGGCGTGCCGGGCGGCTGCTGTTGCGCCAGCGCTGCGGCAGCGGGGGCGATGATGGCAAGACCGGCGGCGGCAAGAAAAGTGCGCGCGAGCGGGGAAAGACGCATGGATACCTCTGGGATTCGAATCAGTGCGGCTATTTTGACGCCATAATCCGGAAAAAAAAGCCTCAGGGCTTCAATTCCAGCGGAGTTGGGCGGAAATAGGACCTGACCGCCTGTATGGGCGTCTGATTTGCCCGGCACGTCATTCGTTATCCGGCGGTGGAACCGACTGGAAGTCGGGGCTTTGTCGCATTTGGGCTGTTCGAAATCGCGTTCGGCGGGGCAGCTCAGACACAGGGTGCGGGAAAGTCGCCCGTGGATTGACCAATGGCAAAATTGGGGCATATCCGTGTCCCGACGCATATTGCGGCAGAGGACAAACTGTGGTTTGAAGTTAGTACCATTAGCATGGATTCTGCGTCTGTGATTGATCTAGATCAGACGCGTGAGGGAGAGGGTACCGTGAGGAATAGGATTTACGCAGCACTGGCGGGGATGACCTGTCTGCTCACGGCTGTCGGCGCCCACGCCGATCAGCCGGTGCATTGGCAAATGGGCATGCAGGAGGCCGCCACGCCGATCATGCACGAAATACGCTGGTTTGAACAATATACACTGTGGTTCATTGTTCCGGTTACGCTTTTCGTTCTTGCGCTGCTCATCATCGTTGCCTTGAAATTCCGCGCCGCGAAAAATCCGGTGGCTTCCAAGACCAGCCATAACACGGCGATCGAGGTTGTCTGGACGCTGGCGCCGGTTCTCATTCTCCTGTTCCTCGCTTTCCCCTCGTTCAATCTTCTGAACGCGCAGCTGACGCAGCCGGAAAACCCGGACCTGACGCTGAAGGCGACCGCCACGCAATGGCTGTGGAGCTATGAATATGCCGCCGCCGAGGGCGCCGAGCCGCTCTCCTTCGACAGCTATCTGCTGAAAGAGCAGGATCGCGCTGCTGCGGGCAAGGAGGACAAGGCCCGCTATCCGCGTCTTCTTGCGGTAGACAATGAAATGGTCGTTCCTGTCGGCAAGACCGTTCGCCTTCTGGTGACGGCGGCTCCGACGGATGTCATCCACGCCTTCGCCATGCCCGCTTTCGGCGTCAAGATCGACGCCGTTCCGGGCCGCCTCAACGAAACATGGTTCAAGCCGGAGAAGGAAGGCCTCTATTATGGCCAATGTTCCGAGCTTTGCGGCAAGGACCACGCCTTCATGCCGATCGCCATTCGGGTGGTTTCCGAACAGCAGTACAACGCCTGGCACGCCGCCGCCGCTTCAGACCTGAACGGCGCGAACCGGGCGCTGATGGCCTCCGTCGACGGCGCTCCGCGCACCGTTGACGTTGCCGCCAACGAAGCCAACTGAGACCTGGAGTGACGACAATGGCTGGACCTTCCGCACACGACGATCATCACTCGCATGGTCAATCCGCACATGACGATCATTCGCATGATGCGCATCATTCCCATACGCCGGGCTTTTTCGCCCGCTGGTTCCTGTCCACCAACCATAAGGACATCGGCACGCTCTACCTGATCTTCGCCATCATGGCGGGTATCATCGGCGGCGGTCTGTCGGTCGTCATGCGCATGGAACTGCAGGAGCCGGGCATCCAGATCTTCCACGGTCTGGCCTCCATGGTTTACGGCTTCGAGGGCGACGCTGCCATCGACGGCGGCAAGCACATGTTCAACGTGTTCACGACAGCGCACGCGCTCATCATGATCTTCTTCATGGTCATGCCGGCGATGATCGGCGGTTTCGCCAACTGGATGATCCCGATCATGATCGGCGCTCCTGACATGGCTTTCCCGCGCCTCAACAATATTTCCTTCTGGCTGATCGTCCCGGCCTTCATCCTGCTGCTCCTGTCGCTCTTCGTCGAAGGTCCGGCGGGTGCTTACGGCGTCGGCGGCGGCTGGACCATGTATCCGCCGCTATCGACCAGCGGCATGCCCGGACCGGCGGTGGATCTTGCGATCTTCTCGCTGCACGTTGCCGGCGCATCCTCGATCCTCGGCGCGATCAACTTCATCACCACCATCCTGAACATGCGCGCTCCGGGCATGACGCTGCACAAGATGCCGCTGTTTGCCTGGTCGGTTCTGGTCACCGCATTCCTGCTGCTGCTTTCCCTGCCGGTTCTGGCGGGTGGCATCACCATGCTTCTGACCGATCGCAACTTCGGCACGGCATTCTTCTCGCCGGAAGGCGGCGGTGATCCGATCCTCTACCAGCACCTGTTCTGGTTCTTCGGCCATCCGGAAGTGTATATCCTGATCCTGCCCGGCTTCGGCATCATCAGCCACATCGTGTCCACCTTCTCCAAGAAGCCGGTCTTCGGTTATCTCGGCATGGCCTATGCCATGGTGGCCATCGGCGCAGTCGGCTTCATCGTCTGGGCCCACCACATGTATACGGTCGGCCTGTCGCTCGAAGCGCAACGTTATTTCGTCTTCGCCACCATGGTCATCGCGGTGCCGACGGGTATCAAGATCTTCTCGTGGATCGCGACCATGTGGGGCGGTTCGCTGACCTTCTCGACCCCGATGGTCTGGGCGATCGGCTTCATCTTCCTGTTCACCGTCGGTGGCGTCACCGGCGTGCAGCTCGCCAATGCCGGTCTCGACCGTTCGCTGCACGACACCTATTACGTCGTCGCCCACTTCCACTACGTGCTGTCGCTCGGTGCGGTCTTCGCGATCTTCGCCGGCTGGTATTACTGGTTCCCGAAGATCACCGGCTACATGTACAGCGAGTTCATCGGCAAGCTGCATTTCTGGGTCATGTTCGTCGGCGTGAACCTGATCTTCTTCCCGCAGCACTTCCTTGGTCTCGCCGGCATGCCGCGCCGCTATATCGATTATCCCGATGCCTATGCCGGCTGGAACCTGGTGTCTTCTTACGGTTCGTATATCTCGGCCGTTGCCGTGGGTATCTTCCTCTTCGGCGTCTGGGAAGCCTTCGCCAAGAAGCGGATCGCCGGCAACAATCCCTGGGGTGAGGGTGCGACCACGCTCGAATGGCAGCTGTCTTCGCCGCCGCCTTACCACCAGTGGGAACAGCTGCCGCGCATTCGCTGATGCGCGGCCCCGGAAGGCGCGGGCAGGACTCGCAAATTCCGGACGCTCAAAAACAAGGGACGGTACGGCCTTGGTCAGCGCCGTTTCCTTGAGGCGGGAATGCCCGTTGCCGCGTGACATTTTGTCCAAGCGAAGCATATCGTCCGACATGATACATGCCCCGGACGTGATAAATGCCAAGTCTGGCCTTTATGAATGAGCAGCGCAGACGAATGGCGGGATGGGCGCGGTCACAGGGCCGGGCAAATGGTATCGGTTCTTCCGGATGCCGCCCATGCCGGAACGTTCGGACCAATGAATTGACGCATCGCGCATGCCGGAAATCACATTCGTTTTCGGGCCGGTGCAGGGGATGTCGCGACAGGCGGCGCCTGAAGGAAAACAGGACAGGAAATGAGCATTATCGACAATCGCGACATGCTGGGCGTGAAGGGCTCCGAACTTTCGGAAGCCGGCGCGCGCGATTATTTCGAGTTGCTGAAGCCGCGCGTCATGTCGCTCGTCGTCTTCACGGCCTTTGCGGGCCTCGTGCTGGCGCCGGGCGAAATCAACCCGGTGCTCGGCATCATCGCCATTCTCTGCATCGCTGTCGGCGCCGGCGCGTCCGGCGCACTCAACATGTGGTATGATGCCGATATCGACGCCGTGATGAGCCGCACCGCAAAGCGGCCGATCCCGTCGGGTCGTATCGCGCCGCGCGAGGCCTTGGCCTTCGGTTTGACGCTGTCGGCCTTTTCGGTGGTCATTCTCGGTCTTGCGGTCAACTGGTTCTCGGCCGGCCTGCTTGCCTTCACCATCTTCTTTTACGCCGTCGTCTATACGATGTGGCTGAAGCGCTCGACGCCGCAGAACATCGTCATCGGCGGTGCCGCCGGCGCTTTCCCGCCCATGCTCGGCTGGGCCTGCGTCACCGGCGGCGTTTCGCTTGATAGCATCATCCTGTTCCTCATCATCTTCCTGTGGACACCGGCGCATTTCTGGGCGCTGGCGCTCTTCAAGATGCGTGATTACGGCGCCGTCGGCATTCCGATGATGCCGAATGTGGCGGGCGAACGCTCTACCAAGAACCAGATGATCGTTTATGCGGTGCTGACCGCGGCTGCGGCTGTTGCGCCTTATTTCACGGGTCTGGCGAGCGCCGGTTACGGCATTTTCGCAGCCGTGCTGAGCGCAATCTTCGTCTACTGTTCGTTCGATGTCCGGCGCATGCCTGAGGGCGACGAGAAAATGCTGCCGGCCAAGAAGATGTTCGCCTATTCGGTGCTTTATCTCTTCGCCATCTTCTCCGGCCTTCTGGCCGATCATTTCGCGCCGGCCCTCAAGGCCGTCATGTCGGGAGTCCTGTGATGGAAACGGTGGAACTGAGCGCGGCTCAGAAAAAATCGAGACGCGGGCGCAACATTGCGCTCGGCGTTTTGCTCGCCGGCCTGGTGGTGCTGTTCTACGTCATCACCATCATCAAGATCGGCTCGCACTGACGGGCTGATTGAGGGGAGAGGAGGAGGAGGAGATGGCAAATATGGAAACGCAGACGGCAGCGACCGGCAGGCAGAAGGTGAGCAATCGCTCCATTCTCGTGCTCTGTCTGGTGTTTTTCTGCGCCATGATCGGCATGGCCTATGCCGCCGTACCGCTCTACACCCTGTTCTGCCGCGTCACCGGCTATAACGGCACGACCCAGCGCGTCGAGCAATATTCCGACGTCATTCTCGACAAGACCATCAACGTCACCTTCGACGCGAATACGTCGAACGGCCTCAACTGGGATTTCCAGCCGGTCGACAGGAAGGTCACGCCGAAGATCGGCGAAACGGTGCAGGTGACTTTCAAGGCGACGAACCGTTCACCCGTGGCGACCACGGGCACGGCGGTCTTCAACGTCACGCCGATGGAAGCAGGGGCCTATTTCAACAAGGTGGAATGTTTCTGCTTCACCGAAACGACGCTGCAGCCGGGTGAAACGCTGGAAATGCCGGTGGTATTTTTTGTCGATCCTGACATCGCCACGGCGCGCGAGACCAAGAGCATTCATACTTTAACGCTGTCCTATACGTTTTATCCGGCCAAAACCGAAAAACCGGTTGCGTCCTTGCCGGTAAAAACTGAATCTGGCGAAAGCAAATTGTGAGAGGAGATCCGGCCTTTTGTTTAAGGCCGGATCAGGGAAGAGATACCAGGGGATTGTCGCAATGGCAGATACGCATCAGAAGAACCACGATTACCACATCATCGATCCAAGCCCCTGGCCGCTTCTGGCCTCGATCGGCGCCTTCATCCTGACATTTGGCGGCGTCTGCTACATGCGTTACCTGTCGGGCGGCTCCTTCAAGCTGTTCGGTGCGGAACTCGCCAATCCCTGGCTTTTCTATATCGGTCTCGTTATCGTGCTCTACACCATGTATGCGTGGTGGGCGGATACGATCAAGGAAGCCAATGAGGGCAGCCACACCCGCGTCGTTTCGCTTCACCTGCGCTACGGCATGATCATGTTCATCGCCTCAGAAGTGATGTTCTTCGTCGCGTGGTTCTGGGCCTATTTCGATGCCAGCCTCTTCCCGCACGAGGCCATTCAGGCGTCCCGCCTCGAATATACCGGCGGGCAATGGCCGCCAAAGGGCATCGAGGTCATCGATCCCTGGCATCTGCCGCTCTACAACACCGTCATCCTGCTTCTGTCGGGCACCTGCGTCACCTGGGCCCACCATTCCCTGCTGCACAATGACCGCAAGGGCCTGATCACCGGTCTGGTGCTCACCGTTGCGCTCGGCATCCTGTTCTCCACCGTGCAGGTTTACGAATACATGCATGCGCCGTTCGACTTCAAGAATTCGATCTATGGCGCGACCTTCTTCATGGCCACCGGTTTCCACGGTTTCCACGTCTTCGTCGGCACGGTCTTCCTGCTTGTCTGCCTGTTCCGCGCCATTGCCGGCGGTTTCACGCCCAAGCAGCATTTCGGTTTCGAAGCGGCCGCCTGGTACTGGCATTTCGTTGACGTCGTCTGGCTGTTCCTGTTCTTCGCCATCTATATCTGGGGTGGCTGGGGCGCGCCGGTGCACGGCTGATCGCACCGATAATGGAGGGGCGGCAATCGCCGCCCTGATGTCCGGGGCGAGTTTCCCGCACGCCCGGCGCCATTCTCGGGTTCGACCCGAGAATTCAGATCGGTGGTGTGCAAATCCTCGGGTCACGCCCGGGGATGACGGAGGAGGGAGCCTCCGTCGACACTTCACGGGCAGCGGTTGCTGCCCTCGTGCCTGAGCCCCTCTCCAGAGGGGTGGTTTGCAGGCGGAAGCGGGAGGTCATATGTCAGAACCCGGAAACGGCAATTTCGCGCCGGTAGATCCCATCAAGGTCGGGCTCAAAGGCTGCTGCCCGCGTTGCGGCAACGGCAGGCTGTTCGATGGTTTTCTGACCATAAAGCCCACCTGCAGCGCCTGCGGGCTGGATTACGGTTTTGCCGATGCGGGCGATGGCCCGGCCGTCTTTGTCATGCTGATCGTCGGTTTTCTGGTCGTCGGGCTGGCGCTCTGGGTCGATCAGCGTTTTGCGCCGCCCGTCTGGGTGCATGTCATGCTGTGGTTGCCGTTTACGGTAATTGTCTCCCTGGTGCTGCTGCGCAAACTGAAGGGGATCATGATTGCGCTGCAATACAAGAACAATGCAAGCGAAGGCAGGCTTGATCGTGAATGACGTTTCCCACATGAAGGCCGCGGAAAGGCGCGTCTGGTTCGCCGCGCCGCTGGTGCTGCTGGCGCTTGCCATCCTTCTCGGGCTTGGCACCTGGCAGGTGAAGCGGCTCTACTGGAAAGAGGCGTTGATGGCCGATATCGAGGAGCGGCGGAGTGCAAATCCGGTGACGCTTGCCGATATCGAGGCGATCGCAAAAAGCGGCGGCGATATCGAATATCGCAGGGTCAGCCTTTCCGGCACCTTCGATCATGCCCATGAGCGGCATTTCTTCGCCACCCATCAGGGCCGGACCGGTTATTACATCTATACGCCGCTGACGCTTGCGGACGGCCGCATTCTCTTCGTCAATCGCGGCTTCGTGCCTTTCGAGATGAAAGAGCCCGCCAAACGGCCCGACGGGCAGGTAACCGGCGAAGTGACAATAACGGGGTTGGCGCGCGCGCCGCTCGTGGCAAAGCCATCATCGCTGCTGCCTGACAATGATATCGCCAAGAATATCTTCTACTGGAAAGATCTGGCGGCCATGGCTTCCAGCGCCGAAATTCCGTCCGAGCGGTTGGTCAATCTCTTCGTGGATGCCGATGCCACGCCCAATCCGGGTGGCTGGCCTGAAGGCGGCGTGACGCTGATAGATTTGCCCAACAATCACCTGCAATATGCGATAACGTGGTATGGCTTGGCGGCTGCCCTTGTCATCGTCGCCGGTTTTGCCTATTTCCGGAACGGCAAGGCGCAGGGTGAATAAAGCGCGCCGCGTCCGGTAGGGCAGTTGATCGGGCAAGACCACGGTGCCGGCCAAGGAGCTGGCCAAGGAGCTGGAATGAACATCGCCGTTTCCAAACCCCCTTTGACGATAAGGCTGTGCGGACCGCGCGGCTTTTGCGCGGGCGTGGACCGGGCGATCCAGATCGTCGTGCTGGCGCTGAAAGCCTATGGCGCGCCGGTCTATGTCCGTCACGAAATCGTGCATAACCGCTATGTGGTGGAGGGGCTGGAAGCCAAGGGTGCGGTCTTCGTCGAGGAGCTGCACGAAATCCCCACCGAGCATCGCGAGCAGCCGGTGGTTTTCTCCGCCCATGGCGTGCCGAAATCAGTGCCTGAGGACGCACAGGCGCGTAACCTGTTTTATCTCGATGCCACTTGCCCGCTGGTCTCCAAGGTCCACAAGCAGGCCATGCGCCACCAGCGGCTTGGCCGCCATGTGGTGCTGATCGGCCATGCCGGCCACCCCGAGGTCATCGGCACCATGGGCCAGCTTCCCGAAGGTACCGTCTCGCTGATCGAGACGGTGGAGGATGCCGGCCGTTATGAACCGCTGGACCGTGAAAATCTCGGCTTCGTTACCCAGACGACATTGTCGGTTGATGACACCGCCGGCGTTATCGCCAGGCTGCAGGAACGTTTCCCGGCCATTCAGGCGCCCGCCGCCGACAGCATCTGTTACGCAACCACCAATCGTCAGGATGCGGTGAAGCAGGCAGCCCCCGGCTGTGACCTGTTCATCGTTGTCGGTGCGCCCAATTCCTCCAATTCCAAGCGGCTGGTGGAAGTGGCGCTGCGCGCCGGGGCCAAGCGCTCCGTGCTGGTGCAGCGGGCCTCGGAAATCGACTGGGATGAAATCGGCGATATCAGCACCGTCGGCCTCTCGGCCGGTGCTTCCGCACCTGAGGTTATCGTTGACGAGATCATCGAGGCCTTCAAGGCGCGTTTCGACACCACGCTCGATCTTGCCGTAACGGTTGAGGAAACGGAACATTTCCTCGTCAATCGCGAGCTGCGCAGCATCGAGCTGACGACGGATGATATGGCCTTCGTCAACGGCAATGCCAGCAATGCGCTGCCGCCGAAAACCGCCGCCGGCATTTAAAGCTGGATGATGCTGCCTGTGAGCGGTTTCCGTCTCACAGGCGTCATCCATCGAGATTTCCACTCCGTCCTTCATCAAGAGATTTGAAATTGGCAGTTTATACTGATATCACCGAAGATGATCTGAGGAATTTCCTCACGCAGTACGACGTCGGCAGCCTCACCTCTTACAAGGGCATTGCCGAGGGCGTCGAAAACTCCAATTTCCTGCTGCATACCACCAAGGACCCGCTGATCCTGACGCTTTATGAAAAGCGCGTGGAGAAAAACGATCTGCCCTTCTTCCTCGGCCTCATGCAGCATCTGGCAGCCAAGGGCCTGTCCTGCCCCTTGCCGCTGCCGCGCAAGGATGGCGAATTGCTGGGAGAATTGTCGGGCCGGCCGGCGGCGCTGATTTCCTTTCTTGAAGGCATGTGGCTGAGAAAGCCGGAGGCGAAACATTGCCGGGAAGTCGGCAAGGCACTCGCTGCCATGCATCTGGCCGGTGAAGGCTTCGAGATCAAGCGGCCGAATGCGCTCTCCGTCGAAGGCTGGAAGGTGCTTTGGGACAAGTCCGAAGCGCGCGCTGATGAGGTGGAGAAGGGCCTGAAAGACGAGATTCGCCCTGAGATCGATTATCTCGCCGCCCATTGGCCGAAAGATTTGCCGGCCGGCGTCATCCATGCCGATCTGTTTCAGGACAATGTGTTTTTCCTCGGCGACGAACTTTCCGGCCTGATCGACTTTTATTTCGCCTGCAACGACCTGCTCGCTTATGACGTCTCGATCTGCCTCAATGCCTGGTGCTTCGAAAAGGACGGCGCTTACAACGTCACCAAGGGCAAGGCGCTGCTGGAAGGCTACCAGTCGGTGCGTCCGCTGAGCGAAGCGGAGCTGGAAGCGCTGCCGCTTCTGGCGCGCGGTTCGGCGCTGCGCTTCTTCCTGACGCGGCTTTACGACTGGCTGACGACGCCCGAGGGCGCGCTGGTGGTGAAGAAGGACCCGCTGGAATATCTGCGCAAACTGCGGTTCCACCGTTCCATCGCCAATGTCGCCGAATACGGGCTGGCGGGCGAATGAAACATGTCGATATTTTCACCGATGGCGCCTGCTCCGGCAATCCCGGTCCGGGCGGATGGGGCGCCGTGCTGCGTTACGGCGAGGTGGAGAAGGAACTCTGCGGCGGCGAGGCCGAGACCACCAATAACCGCATGGAATTGATGGCGGCGATTTCGGCGCTCAATGCGCTGAAGAGCCCCTGCGAGGTCGATCTTTATACCGACAGCGCCTATGTCAAGGACGGCATCACCAAGTGGATTTTCGGCTGGAAAAAGAAAGGCTGGAAGACGGCTGATAACAAGCCGGTCAAGAATGTCGAGCTATGGCAGGCGCTGGAGGCGGCACAGCAACGTCACAAGGTCACCCTGCACTGGGTCAAGGGCCATGCCGGCCATCCTGAAAACGAGCGCGCCGATGAACTGGCGCGAAAGGGCATGGAGCCCTTCAAACGGCGGTAATGGAAGCCTGCTCTATCTTGGGTCGGCGAAAATAGAGCCGACTTGATCTCGGGCCCCATTATCCGGGGTTGTGAAAACCGAAACCCGACCTATCTTGTCGTCAAGGGGGTGCTCCAGTGGCGCCCAACGGAGGAGAGAAATCCGGATGATCCTGCATTGTGTATTTTTACGCTTCAAGGCCGCAACGGCGTCTTCTGAAAAACAGGCAATATTCGAGGCGATCGCTGCCCTGAAAGATGTCATCCCCGGCATCATTGATGTGAAATACGGCCAGAATGTCTCGCCCGAAGGGCTGAATGGCGGTTTTGTTGATGGTTTCATCGTGACGCTGGAAAGCCCCGAGGCCCGCGACGACTATCTCGCCCATCCGCAGCACATGGAAGTGGGGGAGCGTCTCGTGTCGCTCACCGACGGCGGTCTCGCCGGGCTTCTGGTGTTCGATATGAATGTTTGAGAGGGCGGCCGAGCCGCCCTTTATTCTTCAATGCGAATGCCTGTAGTGAGATCGTATCACTAAGTGTGCCGTCACCCCGGACTTGATCCGGGGTCCAGTGCGGTCAAGTCCTTGATCGCGAAAGACTTTTCTCACGGCGCAGACGCGCCGTGGCTGGATGCCGGATCAAGTCCGGCATGACGGAAAGTTGGAGCCTTTACATTTACAAGGAGAGACCAAGCTCGCCCTCAAAGCTGCTCGATCATCGCCGCAGCGGCAGAGACCGTTGCCTGGCCGGGGTTCTCTTCAACGTTGAGCGACTTCACCACGCCGTCTTCCACCAGCATCGAATAACGCTTGGAGCGCACGCCAAGGCCGCCGCCGGACAGATCGGCATCGAGGCCGAGCGCCTTGGTGAAGGACGCATCCCAGTCGGCGAGGAAATGAATCTTGCCCTGACCACCAGACGATTGCGCCCATGCGCCCATGACGTGCCAGTCATTGACGGCGACGACGGCGATATCGTCCACGCCCTTGGAAAGAATGGCGTCACGGTTTTCGAGATAACCCGGCAGGTGGTTCAGCGAGCAGGTGGGGGTGAAAGCGCCGGGAACGGCAAAGAGAACCACCTTCTTGCCGCCGAAAAGTGCGTCCGTGGTGGTTTCCACCGGGCCGTCGGCCGTCTTTTCCTTGAAGGTTGCGGAAGGCAGTTTTTCGCCGATCTTTATGGTCATGTCCGTGCTCCTGTAGCCGTTCGGTTCGCGCGACTATAGAGCACGAAAATGAAAGCTGTCATGCGGTTTTCGAGATAATTTCCCCCGCAGAAACACCGCTTACGGCTTCGGGAAATTCAGCATGGTCTCCATGGCCCGGTCGCCTGACTTGACCAGAATGGGCCAGCTGTTGCCCTGCACCTGATAGGTTTTCGGCAGGCCCTTGATGTTCATGTAAAAGGAGAGCTTGCGCTTGTCGCGCACCAGGTTCTGCGGCTCGTAATAGGCAAAACCGGAGGGACCCGCGATGAATATTTCGGTCTCCTTGGGTGCGTTTTCCGGAAGCTGCAGCTGCACGCCGAGCATGGTCTTGTCGGGCGTGATGTGGAAATCGATCACCTTGAAATCGTCGGAGGCCGCCTCGGGCAGCGTTTCGCGCGCCTCTTCGAGAAGACGGCGTTCCTCGCTGTCATCATCACCCGCATTGCCGCGGTCGATGGAAAACTTCGCTTCGAAGGGAATGCAGATATTCTGGCACACGCCGATAAAGGCGGTGAGGTCTATCTTCCCGCTTGCTGCCGGGTCGGCGGCTTTCAGCTGAAACGGAAGGCTGACGGCGTGGTCATAGCCGATATCGGTGATGTCGCCGTTTTCGATCAGCTTCGGAACCGGATAGGCCATGGTGGTAAGCGCCACGCCGCTTGCCGGATCGGGCGTTATCTGCGGCGGTATGCCTGCTTCGCCCGGTTCGCGCCAATAGGTGATCCAGCCGTCCTTCGGCTCGATCTGCAGCACGCCGCGCACCACGCCGTCCGCATCCATGGCAAGGCTTGCCACGCGCATCAGGCCGCCCTCGCTTCTGGCCCAGTCGGTAATTTCGGCCTGGGCGGCTTGCATGCCGCCGAGGAGGGCGGCAAATGCGGCCGCGAGACGAAGATGTGAAAATCGAAAGAATATCCTGACGCTCATGCTTCCCGTCTAACCCAACATCGCCCGACGGACCAGTTACGAATTCGTGCGGTTCATCATTTTCGGTTGATTGATCGGGCGCGATGCCGCATCCTGTCCTCTGTCGAAGTGCGAACGCCGTTTTCCGTTGAGCGACGGAATTCGGTCTGCTGGAGGCGCCGGTGAGCTTTTCAACCCTGATGGACAAACGCGAACGTGGCTTTCTCGATGGCCAGTTCCTCATCGCGATGCCGGGGCTGGACGACGGCAATTTTGCCCGTGCGGTGATCTATATCTGCGCCCACTCGGATGTCGGGGCCATGGGCTTCATCATCAACCGGCCGCAGCAGATCACGTTTACGGATATTCTGCTGCATCTGAAGCTGGTGGATAGCAACGACGCCATCATGCTGCCCAACCGCACCCGCGAATTTCCGATCCAGTGCGGCGGCCCGGTTGAATCCGGCCGGGGGTTCGTGCTGCATTCGGATGATTACCTCAGCGAATCAAGCATTCCGGTCAGCGATGACATTTCGCTCACCGCAACGCTTGATATCGTCCGCGCCATTTCCAACGGCCGCGGCCCGCAAAGGGCGACCATGATGCTCGGTTATGCCGGCTGGGGTCCGGGCCAGCTGGAAAACGAGATCGCCAATAATGGCTGGCTGAATTGCCCCGCTGCGGAAGAGCTGATCTTCGACCGTGGACTGGACAATAAATACGAGCGGGCGCTGGCCCTGATGGGCGTCGATGCGCGCATGCTCTCCACGGATGCCGGGCACGCCTGAGCCCCAGCAGAATTCCTGCCCCTTTCGGCTGGAACCAAATCCTGACCCCTGACGTTACCCACCCGGAAAGCCGGACAGACAGTACGGCTAAACTAGGGAGCAGTAATATGGGTAGCACATCTGACAAGATCGCCGGTAAAGCCAATGAAGTTGCTGGCAAGGTGAAGAAGAGCGTCGGCGAAGCGACGGGCAATAATGAATTGCGCGCCAAGGGTGCCGCCCAGGAAACCAAGGGCAAGGTTCAGAGCTCCGTCGGCAAGGCGAAGGACGCCGTCAAGGGCGCCGTCGACCGCATGTAATTCTGCATGAAACATTGCGCCTCTCCCACGATGCGGCGCATGCAGCGCATGTGTTATCGCACATGCGCTCTTGTCATGTGAGGGCCATGACGACCGGGCCGCTACGCCTGCGCCTTCACATCTTATCTCTGCTTTTCTTTCACCCGTCCCATCCAAGGGTTTCATACATGAAGCTTTTCTCCTGCGCATCCTGCGGCCAGCCTGTCCATTTCGACAATCGCTTCTGTGTCTCCTGCGGCCATCGTCTGGCTTTCGTGCCGGAACGGCTTTCCATGGAAGCGCTGGCGCCTGCGGGTGAACCGAACTGGCAGATCGTCGCCCAGCCGGAAAAGCAGGTGCGGTTTTGCGCCAATGAGGTGAATGATATCTGCAACTGGTCTGTGCCGGCGGAAAGCGCCAATGCCTTTTGCCCGGCCTGCAGCCACAATCGCCTGGTGCCTGATATGGCCACAGAGCAGGGGATTGAACAATGGCACCGCATCAGTCAGGCGCAGCGGCACCTGTTTTATTCGATCCTGCGGCTTGGCCTGCCGCATCCCAATCGTGATGCTGACCCCGCAGGCGGCCTCGTCTTCGACTTTCTGGTGGATGAGGTGGCGCTCGATGGTTCCGTCATTCCCGCCATGACCGGCCACGACGAAGGCCTGATCGCCATCCGCGCGGCCGAGGCCGATGACGCGACGCGCGAACAGGTGCGCGCCAACATGAACGAGCCATACCGCACCATGCTTGGCCACTTCCGCCACGAGGTCGGGCACTTCATCTGGAACAAGCTGGTGCGGGACGAAAACCGGCTGGAGGCCTGCCGCGCCGTCTTTGGTGACGAGCGCGAGGATTATGGCGCCGCCCTGCAACGCAATTATGATGGCGGGCCGCGCCGCGACTGGCAGGAGAATTTCATCAGTTCCTATGCCTCGGTCCACCCCTGGGAGGATTTCGCCGAATGTTTCGCCCATTATCTGCATATCGTCGATACGCTCGAAACCGCGCGCGCCTTCGGTGTGGCGATCGATCCTGATGGGCACGAGGAAATGGCGGCGGAAGTGACGTTCGATCCCTATAAGGCCCGCAGCGCCGCGCAGCTGGTGAAAGCCTGGATCCCGCTCAGCGTCGCCATCAATTCCATCCAGCGTAGCATGGGGGAGGCGGACCTTTATCCCTTCGTGCTGACGCCGCCGGTGGTGGCGAAGATGGAGTTCATCCACGACCTGTTACATGGGAGCGTGGCGGCGGATGCGCAGCCGGTGATGATGGTTCAGTAAATATTCGGTGTGCAGGTTGAAAATCCGAGACGTTCCGGGGAGCATTAGCCCTCTCCGTCGTCATCCTCGGGCTTGTCCCGAGGATCTGCCGTCGGTAGTTTTAGCATGCGTGATTAGATCCTCGGGACAAGCCCACTACTGTCCGGTTTAAATTTGCGGCCATTGGAAGGCCATCTGGTTTTGGTTTGTGGGTTTGTCTGGTGGCGGGT